>JARGNZ010000025.1 GCA_029209985.1 Parvibaculaceae bacterium | reverse complement strand
ATCATAACTGCCTTCAAACTCCAAACCACGCATCACAGAGGCACCAGCAAGATTTACAAAAGCGGTGTATGGCCGGTCAGGTTCCTGTGCTGTAATGATCTGCCCCATAACAATATAGTCATCAATGACACGCCGAAAAGCAGAGAGCTTCAGACGCAGATGATCGTCTTTCAAAAACAGATCATCTTTTAGAATGTTAAGACCTGCTTCAAAGGTCTCCGCCCGTTCAGGCCGCAAATTGACATTTGGAGCAGAGTTCTCACCCACCCCATCAAAGGGTGTAAAATTCCCTGACATAAAGGCTTCTGTCAAAGTTGGGGGGCGCAAGCTTTTAGAATAACTTACATAAGGCTCCAACCAATCAAACGGTTGAAAAGAAATGGTGGCCGAAGGAAGCCATGCACCTTCAGAACGGTCGATATGAAGCGTATGTTCATTCTCAACAGGGGTTAAAGTACTATCAGTATTACCTTCTTGGACAAATCGGCCATTAAGGATTTCACCCCAAGTGTTTTTCCAAATAAACTCCAAGGGAGGAATAGCCCCCAAAATGGCATCTACTGCCGGTTGTCCCATCAGCTGCACATTAGCATCATATTGCGTCAAAACATGTTGGGCCGTTACCGTAGTAACGTCCGTATAAAAATTATAAAATGTAGGGCTGCCTTTTAAGCGATACCAGTCATACCGAAGGCCACCCGTCACACTCACCCATTCAACAGGTTCATAAGTGGCGTTCAGAAAACTACTGGCATTATCACGTCTCCCAGCAGGGCTAAACGCCCCATAACTTGATGCGATACGCGGATCTGTATCAATGACAGAACTAGAGGCACTCTTTTTACCCTCGTCACGATACCCCTCAAGGCCATAATTAAACCTCAAGGCACCCGCCCCTATGTCCCACATAGATGTATTCTCGACAGAGAAACCAATGCTGCTTAAAGATTTATCGATGTCTGTTTGCACCGTAAAAAGAGGTCGCTCATCGCGATCTTCAAGGGAGTCAAATCGGTTGAACCAGACCTTACTTTTAAGGTCAATCAAAGGGTTATCAGGGTTCCAGTGCACATCCCCCACAAGGGTATTATTGGTTGTATCGAACGAACTCCCAATCTCATCAATAATATTGACATAGTAAGCAAAATTCTTTTCCTGACGCACCCAAGCCAATGACGCATCAAAGTCGTCATAGGCCATTTCGACTTTCACGAATTGACCCGTGTTGTCGCGATCGACAAGGTCAGATCGGCCACTAACAGGGGGACCGTTTTGGCCGGCCTCATATGCACCAAATTTTTGACGACTTCCCCCAACAGTCAAAGAGAAGTGCTCGTCAATATGCATAGCTCCAAGCGCAAAGGCATCTAAATTATACGCATTCGTCCCGCCAGTCCCGCTGACTTCAAAGCCCCAAGTATTACCATCAGAAATAATGTCATCGGCCTCAACAGTGCGGAACTCAACACCCCCACCTAAAGAACCCACCATATTACTCGTGGCATCAACACTGCGATCCACTTCAACAGATCGAATAAAGGCGGTATCAACCATGGCCATGCCAAAGCTACCGATACCTGCTGCACCGTACCGGCCACCGTCTTGAGCATTTTGGCGTGCCCCATCAATCGACACAATGACACGTCCAGAATCCTGAAGTCCGCGAATATTGGGAGATACTGTTGGGAAGCTGCCCTGCCCATCACCAGAATAAACGCCCGCCACTGTATTAAACAGTTGCCGCGTGTCTCGAACAGCTGCCTTCTGCACCGCTTCGCGCGAAATAACACTGATCGATTTAGACGCGGTATATACATCATCAGGTGCCCCATTAAACCCAACACCATGACCACTTGAGTTGGTCGCCAGCACATGGATGGGTTCTAATTGAACAGCACCATCTTCCGCTGAACCCGCCACATAAAGCAATGCAGTTTTACCGTCTGACAAACTGTACGCAATATTGGTCCCCTTGAGAATTTGAGCCAACGCATCCTCAGGCTTCATGGCCCCTGAAACTCCTGGGGAAGATTTACCACGAAGTAGGTCAGCATTTGCGGACACCTGCATACCGGACTGAAGCCCAAATTGGGCTAAGGCATCTGTCAACGATTGAGGAGAAATATTAAAACTTAACAATGCTGCGTGCACTGTTCCATCAGCCAACTTTGCATCTTGGGCTTGCGCGAAAAAGGCACCCCCAACCGTCATCAAAGCGGTTGTTGTCATCAACAACCCATATCGCACGACCCCCCGCACGTTTCGTCTACTCGTTACAACTTCCACTACCGTGTCCCCGATCATTGCCAACTATTTACAGCCCCACGCCCCGCACAAATGCAAGTGCGTCTTAGTTGCGAGCTTTGTAATTAGGTAACGATGACTGGATTAGATTTTTCGGAAAATAATTCAAATGAGACAACCGCTGCGATATTTGCGCTGAAGGTGGCCATTTTTGAAGGTTCAAAACCAGCAGAAACAGTACTCAACCCCTTGTCACGAGCAACACCCAAGGGGTCACCTGATGCACCACCCCCCCGTGCACGCTGACAACAGCCCGCAGTGCGGCGACAGGGTCGCTCAAATTATAAACACCCGATACACGCTGTTCAGAAAGGCCGCTCCCCCGCAACACAATCAAGCCCGGGTAATAGCGTCGCAAATCATCCGCCACCTCTGATAAAGGCCGGTCACGCACAACAATTTGTCCATCAGTCCACACCCCAACCTCTTCGCCCGGTCCATGACCACGCTGGAATGCGCCATCCTCATCTACCTGCGCCCAATCACCCGGCGTCAGCTGTTCCCCGCCAGATGGCTCATTGCCATACCCGACGCCAACAAGCCCCTGACGAACACTTACGGTGGCTCCCTCATCACCTAAATGCACATTAAAAGCCGTCCCCAACACTGTGGTGGTGACATTGCGTGCAATAACGCGAAAAGGACGCTGCTTGTTCGGCTTCACATGGAGAAAAACCTCTCCAGCAAGCAAGTGCAGCCGACGTTCTGCAGCGGTATAATCAAGAGCAATTGCAGTTTCAGGTCCCATCGACAGAAGGCTGCCATCCTCTAGCTGCAGGGAGCGCACTTCCGCCGTGTCTGTCATGTGGTCCGCCTCTAACCTCACAAGGACAGTCGGCCCCATAAGCAAGACAAGGCAAGCTGCCAAGGCCCCAACCAGAACAGACACAAAGCGGCGGTTCTGAGCTGGGACCACCGTAAGAACCGGCAACTTAAGCGGCCAACTGCGGCTGCCCTGTTGTGCCGCCTTCTCTGGCCACTGGTCCTCATAAGTAGGATCTGCGTACCCCATCACGTCATAAACAGCAGACGTATCAGCCCATGCAGCTGCATTCTCCGGGCTTGCCTGCAACCAGAGATTAAAATCTGCATGCAGATCTTTGTCATCAGAAGCGTCTTCCAATGCGACCAGCCAGCGCGCAGCCTCTAGAGTGGCATCCGCTTCTATTTTTTCAGATCCCATCATACTCATTCCTTCGAGCCGACAGCCCCCTGAGCCCGCCTGTTTTATAGGGCCTCAGGAGTGAACGAGCCGCGCACGCGTCATTGATCGGTAATTCGCGTGCCGTCCTAACAAGTAAACGCATTTGGCTCTGTATTTTTCGGTGAATTATTGTGCGCATCATCAGGATCCCGGCCGTACTTTACGCCGACAATGAGCAATGCCTTGCGCGATGATTTCATGTGTTTGGGGAATAGACAGGTTTAAGTGTTCAGCTATTTCCTTGAGCTTATAGCCCCCGAACCGCCTCATTTCTAAGGCGATACGTGTACGTTCAGGCAACTCCTCCATAGCCGCAAGAACATTTTTCAATTCCTGCCGCGCCATCAAACTCTCTTCAGGCGTAGACCTATTTTCAGCAATGGCCTCTATTTCGTCGCCCGCATGCGGATCAACATACTGCTCTTCAATGGTTTTACGGCGATAGCCATCTAAAGCTAAATTACGCACGATGCGGTAAAGGTAAGCAACCGGCTCATCAAGCAAACCCCCGGTAGCAGCCCGCCCACTGGCTGCCGCGCGAAATCGCAAGAACGCTTCTTGAACAACATCTTCTGCCCGCGCTGAATCCCCAAGAATGCCACTCGCATAATTCACTAGCGCCCCACGATGGGCGACATATATCGCGAGTACATTGGTCATGACGCGGCGAGCCTACAGTCCTTACTTAAACGGCATTACGAGCTTAAATACGCCCTCATTATTACTAATAAGAAGCATTATCATATTTATCGAGGCCGTCGTCATTTGGCAACAATAATTTAAAACCACCCGCCCCACCCCAAGCGTCACCCTCGGGTTTGTCCCGGGGATCCATCTAACAACCAACGAGAGGTGGAAAAAGCATAACCGGGTAGCGACGACAGAGCGCCAGCCGATAGGGTCTCCCTGCCGGAAAATGGATTGCCGGAACGAGTCCGGCAATGACGTAGGAGGAGGCGTGAGCTGAGGCGCGAAATTGAACCCCAGCGCCTACCCTACCCCAAAGCGTCATCCTCGGGCTTGTCCCGGGGATCCAGCTATCAACCAACGAGAGGTGGAAAAAGCGCAACCGGGTAGCGACGACCGAGCGCCAGTCGATAGGGTCTCCCTGCCGGAAAATGGATTGCCGGAACAAGTCCGGCAATGACGTAGGAGGAGGCGTGAGCTGAGGCGCGAAATTGAACCCCAGCGCCTACCCTACCCCAAAGCGTCATCCTCGGGCTTGTCCCGGGGATCCAGCTATCAACCAACGAGAGGTGGAAAAAGCGCAATCAGGTAGCAACAACAAAGCACCAACCGATAGGCTCCCCTGCCGGAAAATGGATTGCCGGAACGAGTCCGGCAATAACGCGAGAGGAGACGTGGGAGGAAATGAGAAGGGAGCGCATATTCAAAATAGGCGCTCCCTCACAAAGACTGTGGTCTAATAATCAATCAGAACGCCAATTACCGTGGAAGCCAAAGGGCACGCGTATGGGCAGATGCACGGTTGCGATGGGGCCTTTAGAAATATCTCCGGTATCCAACACAATGAAATCCGACAGATTAGTTTCTTTGTCGTAAACCAACGTCACAACGTATCCATCACCTTCAACAGCAGTTGGGGAACGCGGAACAAACACGGGTTCATGCACATATTTGCCCGGTCCCGGCGTGTAGGTAACCGATTGTCCAGTTTCAACATCAACATGCACAATCGTATCAAACGGAGACCCAACTTCTTTTTTCCCAAACAGGGCGGCGTGAAATCCGTGCCGATAGGACAAACCAGTACGACGCTCATCAAGACGCGGGAACTCGCCAGCAATCTCACTTAATTGGGTTTCTGTGTAACTGTTGGTATTCCCGTCAAGGTCCATAACCCATCGCACAAGCTTGCCTGTATCCAACCCAATTTGGCTCGCCTTTGTGCCGTCTGCATTCGGGAACAAAGGCACACGGTCATACTTCATCATGTCCGCGACAATCTTGGTTTTGCCCCCTTCTTTGACGGTGTACGCATTCATCGGGTGGTACACATAGCAAGGCTCACCTTCAAACCACCGGATTTTGTCAACGCCCTCATTGCGCGCCATCACCCCCATATAGGAGCGTTCTTCTGGGTCCCATGCGATCGTAGGCCCCCCATTCATAATGCGCTCAACATCAATGGTGGCAGGGAAAAGCGGGAAAATGACATGTTCATCTGTGGTGATGAAATCATGCATCATACAGGCATAAGGCCCTTCAAACATTTCAGATTTTGTGAGCTTGCCCGACGCATCAATCACATTATAGGCGTAGTCTTTGCTGCCCGGCCCACTGGCCATATATCCAAAGAAAAGCATCTCCCCTGTTTCAGGATCAATCTTCGGGTGTGCCGTCATGGGACCGCTATATTTACCATCAAAGTCCCACGGGCCGTTAGTTTCCAGTGTGAACGGGTCCATAGCCACCGGAGAGCTTCCTTCATCAATGGCGAGCAATTTATCTCCATGCCAAACGATGTTTGTATTCGCAACATTCCGGCTGATGTGATCAAAACCAGGAACCCCTGCCCCTTCAAAGGTCGTGTCTTTGAGACGCCGCCCTTCTTTGCGTTGCGCCAAATATAGGTCAGTCTCTACCCAACGGTTACGGTAGGACGCCTTGCCATCTTCAATGCGAATAGCATGCACCATGCCTTCCCCTAAAAACCAATGATGCTTATCGCCCAAAGGGGGAAACATCGGGTTCGGCCCAGTACGGTACAACGTGCCGGACAGCCCAGCAGGCAGCTCGCCTTCAATAATGAGGTCTGGCGCAGTGCATTCAGCCATTACAGGCGCAAAGTTTTCCTGCAAAACAGCGATATTAGGAAATGGTTTTGTCATCAATGTCTCCTCCGCCAAAAGCTTACGCGATTCAGCATGTCGGGTTACGTTCTATTTATAACACTGTTATATAGATTATCCCCTGTCAACATCAAGCACACCGCCTCTTCATTTATGTCCAGCCGACAATCAAATTTGCAAAAGCAGGAGCACAAGTTTTATGAACAGGCCGACGAAACCTCAAATATGTATGTTAAACAAAGCAATATGCGCCCTATCAGGAAACGCGCACCAAATTGAGATCCAGCATGAGTGATACAAAATCAGCGGCAGGCCCGGCAGTGTCCAAAGACAAACCAAAAGAAAACCGCCAAAAGCGCCGCCCCGCCGAAGAGCAACGACGCGCACTTTTGGATGCGGCCACTCAAATGCTACTGACGTCAGGACCAGACGGTATTTCACTGCGCAAACTGGCCAAAGAAGCTGGGCTGACGACAATGGCGATCTACACCCAGTATGGCGGCAAAGATGGATTGCTCCATGCGCTATATGAAGAGGCGTTCCTGCGCCTTGCTCTCAAACAAGAAGCCGTGCCCAACGACGGCGACCCGCTCATCTGGCTGCGGTCCTTGGGCCGCGCCTACCGCGCCTTTGCCCTAGAAAACCCAGCCTATTTTGCCCTTATCATCCGTATTACCGAACCCCAAGCCGCCGATGCACAGCAGGGCAATCCCCAACAGCCCACACCCGCCCGCGAAATTGCTGCACAGCGTTCGTTCCAATCGCTCTTGAGCGCGATTACCGCCTGCCAAGAAGCTGATATTTTACGCACAGATGTACCCACCCAAGAGATTGCCGATGCTCTTTGGGCCGTGGTCAACGGATTAACAAGTTTAGAAATGGCTGGATATTACAGCACCGTAGAAGATGCAGAGAACCGCTTTGCTCTCACAGCGGGGATTCTCATCGAAGGCTTTTTCAGCAAAAACTATCGCATCTTACAAGAACAAAATCTGTCTCCTTAAACGCAAACACCCACGGAAAACCGTGGGTGCCTGAACGCAAGGAACGGAAACGAGAAAGAAGACGGCGTCTTACGCCTCGCCTTCCTCATCTATACTGGGAAAGGGTGAAAACGGAAAAGGCTTGTCTTCTTTGACAAAAACAACAAAGGCCAAGCATCCCCAAACATATTGTATGAGGTTGCGACTAAACCGTGCCAATTCTTCGTTTTTCTCACCCTTCAGCAAGACAACAATGAACTGCACACCTCCCAACAAGATCGCAACTGAAAAAGCGATATTGCCGAGGAACCAAAAGCCGAGCATGTAAAGCAGGCGCTGCCAAAGCGGCTCATTTACGTCGTCCTTAGGCGAAGGCTCACCTTCCGCAGACGGATCACTAGAGGCAGACATGTCACTCATATTCATCTCCATGATTAACGCAGGCCCTGCAAAGCGCACATCGCAAGACCCAGCATAGGGGCCGTGCCAAGGGCCGGGGGGAGCACCAAGGCACTCTGTAGATATGGGGAGCTACTGCGCCCCTTTCAATCCCCAACCTGTCCCCTGCCCGTAAACGAGGGGTCTACTTCTTATCGCGCCACTCGCCATAGCCGACATTGCCCGGCCCGCCTGAAGCAGACCGTTGCAAGGGATCAAAAAAGCCGAACAATAAAAGGCCAGCCAAAAAGCCTCCCAAATGCGCTTCCCACGCAATGGAGACCGTCGCCCCGTTTGGAGAAAGCCCAGACACACCAAAGAGGAAATTTAAGCCAACCCATAGACCAACAAAAATGAGCGTACGGCGATCGCTCAAAGACTGGAACAGCGTGGCTTGCGCACGCGGGGCTTGCCCATTGGGTGTGCCCCCCTGCAAAGCGCCCAACGGCCCCGGTGTCAAAAAGATAAAGCGTGCCGCCCCGCCCATAAGACCCGACACCGCACCAGAGGCGCCAATCACAACGCCGGTACTGCCGACATGGAGCATCATGTGGAAAATAGCTGCCAATGCCGCACACACTAAATAAAAGCTGAGAAAACGCACAACACCAATACGGCGCGCAACTGGCGTACCAAACACCACCAACCAGACAGAGTTAAGCAGAATATGTGTCAGGCTACCGTGCAAGAACGCATAAGACACAAAGCCCAAAATGTCAGACAACAGGCCACCGGGGAAATTCCCGTAAACAACGCCCTCGGTGCCCGTGTAGCGAGCAGGCATAAATCCATACTGCGCCATCACGTTAATCTGCGTCTGCATGTCCTCAAAGCTCACCAAGGCATAAACCAGCCACATGGCGGACAAGAGCCCGAGTATAACGGACGGCACATTAAAGGCGGGGGGTTCTTTTCGAACACCTTGAGTTGGATCAAATTCAGACATTCCGCAGCGCAGCCTCCACTAAAGGCAACCGATCATTGCCAAAATACATATCATCCGTGTTTACAAACATCGTCGGAGAGCCAAAGCCACCCCGTGCAATCACGTCATCCGTGTTGTGCCGCAAACGGTCCTTGATGTCTTGTTCTTTTATACGTGCCGAAAACAACGCCCAATCCAAACCAACCCGGCCACAAATCGTCTCTAGCACGCTATCTTGCGAAATATCTTCGAGATCTTCCCAATAAGTCTTAAAGACATCCCCGACATAGGCAGGCAATTTCCCCTCGTCCATCGCCACAAAAGCCCCCCGCATGGCCTTTACAGAATTCACCGGAAAAACAGGCGGATTGCCGATTTTAATGCCGCAAAATCGCGCCCAATCGCGCAGGTCCTTTACATAATGGCGGCTCTTCACCGGATGTGGGTTTGCCCGTGTCTCATACACATCCTTATTCACCGCATTAAAAACACCGCCCACAAGGATCGGCTTCCAAAGGATTTCAGCCCCCGTGCGCTCTACCACCGCTTCAATCTGACTAAAGGCCAAATAAGTCCAAGGGCTTGAACAATCAAAATAAAATTCCAACGTCGCCATCTTCACCTCCCATTTTTGGAAAAGGTAACATAAGTGCCCCCAACGCCCTAGGTTCTACGCAAACGATTGGCGCTGAATATCCAATAATGACCGCCGCGCCCCAAACGAAACACGGCATTTGTTCCAATTTGAAACGTCGCCTCAAAGCGGTCGTTCAACATTTAACAAAAAGCGCCCTTTGTCCCGAATTGTGACACGAACTGGGACACGCAAGAGATTTCCTTAAACGCTGTTAACTATGAAAACCGCAGAATTCCGCCCCCAGCCTGCAACCACCCGTGTTGGCATGCCTGTTGCTCTCTTAGGTTCACAACAATAAATACGCAGCCAAAAATGGCGCATATCAGGCACTCAGGAGTTCAACTATGTTTACGGAAGTTACGTCTTTGATGACGACACTGTCAGCACCCAAAAAAGTTCTCGGCGTTGTCGGCCTTGCCCTAGCGCTTACAGGCTGCATCTCCCCCAACGCACGCGAAGACGGGCGCTACACCACCCCCATCGGTGACGCACCAGTTATCGACAATGAAACACCTTATTCAAGCGCACTGCGTTGCATTGGCACACAAATTCGCCAAACAAGCAGCCCCTTGCGCGTTGCTGTTGGCAACATCCGCGATTACACTGGTAAAGTAGAAGACGAGGGCGGCCACAAGGTCACCCAAGGCGCTGCTTTGATGGCCATGTCCGCATTGAACAAATCCGGCATCCGTTTGGTCGAACGCTTCGATACAGCCATCACCGAATTGGAATTGAAATACGCCAACAACAAATTGATCGGCGCGTCAGACGGTGACTATCGCCGCATCAACGCAGGTGTCATGCCTGGTTCTGATTACTACCTTGTTGGTGGGATCACAGAATTGAACTACGACATTCGCAACGGTCGTGTAGATGGTTTGTTCTCTGAAACCGGCGCAACACCCTTGCAAGCCTCTGGCAGCATGAACCTGTTCGTAATGAACATCGGTCTTGACCTGCGCTTGGTAAATTCAAAAACCCTCGAAGTGGTGGACGTTGTGTCTTACCAGAAACAAATCATCGGCCAAGAAATCGGCGCAGGTGTGTTTGACTTCTTCGGCGGCAACATCTTTGACATCGGGGTCGACGAATATTCAGTTGAGCCACTTCAACTTGCCGTCCGCTCTGTCATCGAACGCGCCGTACTGGAAATGATGGTACCTTTGCACAACGTGCGCCCTGCAACATGCCGCGAAATCAACAAGAACGACCCAATGGGTAAAATCGATTTCAAAGCCCCAAACACTGCGAACACGCGTTCTGCACAAGCAGCCCCGGCCCCTTACACAGCCCGTGTTGCCACCACCACACCAGAACGCGCTGTCTCCAGCCCTTACAACTACTACGCTGAGCCGACCTTCAACTCAGGTCTGCGTGGCGGTGTAAACTAATCTGGGGGGACGAAAACCTCTTCAGAGGTTTTCACTTCCTGATAGCCTGAGAGCCAACTTCAAAGGAGGGTTTCGACCCTCCTTTTTTTTGTGCCTATTTGAGAGCGCCAGTGCGTGAAGAAACCCAACGCCAAGGCTCAATAGACCGCATCATCGCTTCCCCCACACCCCAAAGCGTCATCTTCGGGCTTGTCCCGGAGATCCAATAAGCCACAGGAACAATAGTCACGTTTCCACGCCCTCTCCGCCCTACCAAACGACAGTACCGCCGACACCAGATAGGCCATCCCTGAGGAGGGATGGATTGCCGGAACAAGTCCGGCAATGACGTGGGTGCTGGGAGACGAGAGGTGGGAGATGTTTGTGGAATGATCGTGGTTGCTGGTGGACAACGGGCCTCCACCAATGTACCCCCCGCAAAACTGTACACACCTAGACAACCACCTCCCTCATCCCCACGCCCCAAAGCGTCATCTTCGGGCTTGTCCCGGAGATCCAAGAAGCCGCAGGGACAATAGTCACGTTTCCACGCCCTCTCCGCCCTACCAAACGACAGTCCCGCCGACACCAGATAGGCCATCCCTGAGGAAAGATGGATTGCCGGAACAAGTCCGGCAATGACGTGGGTGTGAGGGGAAGCATTTGTGCGGTATGGGAGACATTTATATATAAAAGAAAATACCCACGAAAAACCCCTGAAGCCATTCAGCTTCAGGGGTTTTTATCAACCGATAAGTGCCAGTGCTGGAGCTTAGTAGCCCACGCCACCGCTAAAGTGGGTCATGCCACCGCCGGCGGCAACAGATTGGCGTGACCGGCCGCCTTTGCGCAAAATAACCTGCGCAAACCGGGCACTTGATGCATTGGCTGTATAGATCGGACCAGACGCTGCGGTACAAGCAAGGCGTCCTGTTCCATTAACAGAAAGGGCTTCCCCGTCCTGGCATTCAATTTGGTAACCACGAGTATAATCAGCCATAGAGCCTTCGCTCATTTTACCGATAGTGGCCACCATCATAGTGCCTGCGACACATTGAAAGACTTCCCCTTGATAGGTGCCTACATCAATGGTCTGGCCACTTGTTTTGGTGATCGCGGCTTCCTGCAAACCTTTGGCATCCAAGCAATAGGCTTGAACCGGTTTCAATTCGCGCACGTCTTTTTCAACCACGACATTCAAATTACCGATAGGGCCAGCAATGTTGGGCGCATATACGATTGACGTACCGCCGCCCCCACCAGTCCGGCGACGACCCGATTTTGCCCGTGCATTTGCAACCGCAGATGCTTGGCCAATACCACGTGCAGCAGCTCGTGCCCCCGCATTTGCGTTTGCATTTGAAGACGCATCAACTGTGATGTTGTTCTCAATATCGACGTTCACCTCAAGGTCCATGTCGATATCAACTTTCACTTTCGTCTTGTCGCCATGCCCATGGCCGCCACCGTCATCACAACCACAATCTTCTGGTTCTGGCTCCGGCTCACAGCCTGAATTACACCCATCATCTTCCCACGCAGACACTGGTCCATAACGTGCGTCAACAAGGGACATCAAAGCAATGGCTGAAACCGAGACAACACCGGCAAGGACAACACCACGAATATCGAATTTCTGTTCCATTTTGGTACTCCAATTGCGCTGAAAGCATATATTTTCATTGTTTGCTGGAGAAAATGCATATCCCGTGCCGCTTTTGGATCGCTCATTTGATCGTTCAATATTACGTCAAATTTGATCCAACACCCCACCCCTATCTTTTTTAACTTCGCGCAAGAGGAAGTATCAAGTAGCGCTAGCACTTCCTGAAAGACATCGCTAACATCTTCCTAAGATTCCACTTAAACACGTCCATTCAAGACACACCCAAGTGTATTTCATTGAGAACCGATGAGCGAAAATGAGGGAAAAACAGAGAAACTTTACAAACCGCATTAAGTTTTACAACTCATCACCCCAAACAAACCTAAAGTGTAACTAATTGTTTTTATGAGAGTTTTTAGTATGAGTGAGATTTTCGCCCCCACAATCCCCGCTCAAATGTTAATGCTTGGCACGCTTTCTGCTCTTCCTAGCCCATCAGTTTGATTGTTTCGGAAAATGTATCAATTCGAAACGGCCAGACAGCCAAGTGAAACAGACATCGGGGACTCCCGACGCCTTACTCTCTTTAGAAGGATGCCGATACGCATCGCCTATAGAGAGGACGGAATTGGGACAGAGCAAGATCAATGAAACACAAAACGACAAAAGCACTGTTTGAATATTGGAATTCAATTCGATCAGAACGGATTGCACCTCGCCGCAGCGAAATTGAACCGCGCGAAATCAAACGCCTCCTACCTTACGTTTTCATTTTGGAACGGTCAGACAAATGGTCCTATCGTTTCCGCCTTGCAGGCACAGGCTTGTGCAATGCATACGGCATGGAATTTCGGCGTCATAACCTGCTTTCCATGTGGCAAGATGAGTGCCTCGAAAACATGACGCACCTCCTCAATGATGTGACAAGTAGCGCAACAGTAGGGTTGGTGGAATACACCGCTCAGACCGCTGACGAACGCCAAGTAAATATGGAAATGATGCTGCTGCCTTTGGCCCAAGAGAACGGCGAAATCACGCGCATTCTAGGCGCGGCCGTTCCCATGAACGATCTACCATGGCTGGGCGAACACGTCCTCACCCGCCAATGGATTGACCGTATGCAATTGCTTGATCCTGCACAAATGCCAGTTGCCCCAGCCGTTGCCGCAATTGCCAGCCGCATTTCAAGAGAAGCACCACCGCGCCCTATTTCAATGGTGAGTTCTTTAACCACACGCCGCGCGCGCTTAAAGTCAGAACGTCCCTATTTGAGACTGATCAAATCAGAAGCACCAACTGCCGATGATGCCCACTAGAAAAATTTGATGGGATGCTCTGTCCCCCATTTATTTCAACGCCCCGCTTCGACAAAACGTCGGCGGGGCGTTTTTAATAGCGCGACAAAAAAATGAATGGTTGGGGACATGAGTGACCGAAAATTAGTGACCCGTAATCCGGTTGATGGCTTCTGCCAATCGGTCGCGCACACCAATAGCGCCGCGTAAATCGCATACAGACAAATCTATCTCGCGCAAATCTGCACCGGTTAAATCTGCATCCACGAAGCTTGCCCCTTTGACAATCGCCCCGCGTAGGTCTGCGCCAATCAGCGTCGCCCCTTCAAAATTAACACCGGTCAAATTTGCCTCGGTAAATTCACTGGCAGACAGGTTTGCGCCCGTAAAATTGCTGGGCCATATACGCCCGTGCCCCCCTGCAATCGGCATGGAAGACAGATCCACATAGGCCATACGTGCGCCGTGCATAATAGCACCCACAAAACAAGCCCCGCGCAAATCCGACCCCTCAAAATCGACATTGGCAAGCATCGCATTGCTAAAGTCTGTCATGGAAAAATTGCCATCAATCAATCGCGATTCCGCCAGCAAACACCCGGTAAGATTAGCCGCCGACAATTCAACTTCGGCAGCATCCAGTCCAGTCAGGTCAATCCCTTCAAACTTAGCTTGTTTCCCTTCCCGCCCGGCGGTCACAATCCACTTACGGTGAAGCTCAACTATTTCGCTGATCGTCTGCCCCAAAGTCTCACGTCCAGCCGGTAAAGACACCCCTTCCATAGACGCAACATCGTCTAACGCCCCGCGAGAGAATTGTGCGGATGTGAGGTTTGCCCCGTCCAGATTACATCCATCTAAAACCGATCCTGTCAGGCTCGCCCCTCGCAAATCACAGTTCGTCAGATTTGCGTTGCTGAGATCAGCCCCAGTGAGCACCGCACCGCTCAAATTAGCACCCGATAAATCACAGCCTTTGAGACGTGCACCCTCCAAGTTGGCTTGGCTCAAATCGGCACCATGCCCGACCAAACGTCCCAACCGAGCATTTGCCAAATTGGCACTGCTCAAATTAGCTTCATCTAACCGCGCCGATGGGTCTCCCCGATCAATATAACTCAACTCCCCATCATCGCTTTGCTCCATGATGGAACCATCGCGCAGATCAGCGTCCGTCAGATCTACCTCACGCAAATCAGCGCGGTACAAACTACATCCACGCAAATCTGCCCGGCTCAAATCTGCACCAACCAAGTTGGCCCGTTGAAGGTTGGCCCCGAACAAATTGGCCTGCACCATTTTCGCACCAAAAAAATGAGCGCCCACAGCCTCCATGCCAACCAGTTCAGCTTCACTCAAATCGCTTTGAGCAAAGTCCAAGTTTTCAGCTTTTTGGTAAGACAAAATCAGTCGTTTACCACCAGCTTCTCTTTGTACAAACCTTTTATGGTCGTCAAGAGATTGCCAAAGACTGGATTGACTGATGCGTCTTTTTGATGATTTTCCGGCCACGGAGGCTCCCTTCATCCTTTAGATGACCATATTTGGATTTAGGAAACGTAAAACACAAAAAACGGGCCCCCGAAGGGACCCGTTAAAATTCGTCATAAATGCGATGTTATGCAGAGGCCAAAGCACGATCTTCTGCAATTGAAACGTCTACGGACGGCAAGGGCGCTTTACCCAAAATATCGTCTGAGATTTTCTCAGCAATCATGATGGTTGGCGCATTGGTATTACCGCCAATCAATGTCGGCATCACAGACGCATCAACAACACGAAGGCCCTCTACACCGCGCACCCGGCAGCGTTCATCCACAACCGCTTTGCTGTCGTTGCCCATTTTGGCTGTGCCAACAGGGTGATAAATGGTTTCTGCATTGTCACGGATCCACGCATCGATATCATCATCACTTTGAATGTGAGACCCCGGCGCTTGCTCTTTGCCCGTATAAGCGGCCATCGCTGGCTGCTCCAGAATTTCCCGGCCAATCCGTAGCCCTTCACGCATCACATCCCGGTCCGTTTGGGATTCAAGATAGTTAGGCTGAATAAGAGCGTGCTGGAAAGGGTCGGTGCTGTGCAGCCCAATGAAGCCTTTGCTTTCTGGACGCAGCTGACATACGTGGGTCGTAAACCCATGCCCACCAGACTCGCCGCGCGCATGGTCTTTCATGATCGCAGCAAGGAAGTGGATTTGAATATCCGGCATTTCGAGTTCAGGACGGGTTTTCAAGAAAGCCCCTGCTTCCAACCCATTCGACGTGCCAAGACCCTTTTTAGTGAGGATATATTGCAAGCCCGTTTTCAACGCCCGTAGCGGGTTCATCTGGCTGTGCAAGGTCACCGGCTGCAAACACTCGGTATGGATCATCACATCCAAGTGGTCTTGCATGTTCTGGCCAACGCCTGGCAAATCCGAAACGACATCAATGCCGAATTTCTTCAAATACTCGCCATCACCAATGCCTGACAGCATAAGGGTTTGCGGTGAATTGACCGCACCACCGCAAAGCAGAACTTCAACATCGGCATAAACTTGTTTGATTTTTTGTTGCTGAATGTACTCAACACCAATCGCCCGCTTGTCTTTGAACAAAATGCGCGAGGTCATGGCTTCGGTAATCACTTCAAGGTTTGGACGCTTCAAAGCTGGCACCAAATACCCTTTAGCCGCACTACACCGTTGACCATTTTTAATCGTCAACTGGTAGTTCCCAACGCCTTCTTGTTGGGCACCGTTAAAGTCTGATGTGTACGGATGGCCAGCTTGCTTGCCCGCCTCAATAAACGCATCAAAAAGAACATTGGTATTTTGGTGGTTTGTCACCCCAAGAGGACCATCGCCACCATGGAAATCATCATTGCCATTTTCATTGCCTTCAGCACGACGGAAGTAAGGCAAAACATCTTTGAAGCCCCAGCCACTCAATCCCATTTGGCGCCACATATCGTAGTCACGTCCATGGCCGCGAATGTAGATCATGCCGTTAATGGAAGAAGACCCGCCCAACACTTTACCGCGTGGCCAAAACAGGCTGCGGTTATTCATGTGCTCTTGCTCTTCGGTATTGTAGTACCAGTTCACTTTGTCAGTGCTGATCAATTTGCCAACACCTGCAGGCATATGGATCATCATATCCGTGTCTTTGCTGCCAGCTTCCAGCAATAAAACCTTTTTGGTCGGGTCCGCAGACAAGCGGTTTGCCAACACACAGCCAGCACTACCCGCGCCAACAATAATATAATCAAAATGTTCCATGAACTTCTCCCCGAACAGCTTTTGAGCAGCCTTTATGATACGCCGCTTGAAGCGACATTTATTTGGACGATAGCGCCTACTGACAAAAAAGAAACTAAATTTCTGAGTAAATGTCGCGCAAAATGGCACTTCTCATCACATATTTCTAACTTAGGGTGTACACACTCAAGGGAGTAATGTCACCACCCCACGACGGTTCAACGGCTCACGCACCCCATCACCAGTCTGCACCTGCGGAAATGTTTCGCCGTACCCCATAATCTCAATCGCTTCTTCCAGCGCACCCAATTCAATCAGCACAGTTTCCACCATTTGAGCCCGGCGCACAGAAAGACCATCATTATACTCCGCACTGCCAGCGGTATCCGTATAACCACCGATATGAATGCGGGAATGGCCTTCTCTGCGTGCTTGGTCAATCGCAGCCGTCAGCACCTCCAGCGCCTCAGCCGAAATCAAACTTTCGTCAAAGCTAAAGTAAACCGTATAAGTTGCTTTGCTCGGACCAACGGGCTGAACCAATTTGGGGGCAAGCTGCTCTTCCAATCGCACCATACGCGCAACAAAATCATTCCGGCACGCAAGCCCTGCTGCTGAAGCCACATCAACACTGGTTTCATAAACCCAGCAATCATAAGCCGTTTGCGTCGTCGCCATCAACTCAGCCACTTTATCACGCCCGCCCAATGCAAAGGCAGCATCTAAACGCCGCTTGGCATCCACTTGCTCTGCACTTTGGGCCGCCAGAGGGGCCAAGTCCGACCCCGGTGCTGCGGAAAGAGCCCGCGAGGCATAAAATTCAGCCGCTTGATCAGCCCCTTGCGTTGACCGCATCTGAGCCAAAGACATATTGCTGCTGTAGAGCGTTTTCTGAAACACAGTTCCAATCGCAGCCGTCCCCTCAGCCTCTTTTAACAAAGACGTACAAGCCGACAGAAGCGGCAGCACAAGCATCAGCCCTAACAAAGCGCGCACGGCAGAAAACCGGGATCGGTTATGGTTAATAGATCCTTGCCCTTGGATATTCATCAGTGCGTACCCCGCCCCGTTTCTCACTTGCCACATTGTTCAAATTCCTTCCGCCGCTTCAAACACCCCCGACCAAGAGGCCTCCAAAGCTCGCATTACACACGCCTCCCCTCGGCAGGTTTCATGCCTCAGAGCCACCAAGAGAGGGTTTCCCCAAACTTATACCGCAAGAATGCACATTTTTGCCAGTCGATAGGAAGTTATTAACCAACCCGGTCCAAACTTTAAATAATTGATCGACAACTTTATGACGAGTCTGACTTATGCACGGGACATCTGCTGACCAAGCAAGCGACACAGATCGCCGCCGCAACGAGCGGTTCCACGTCAGCGTCAATGGACGCTTGATGGTGCCTGATGGCCAAGAGTTTAGTTGCAAAGTTACAGATATTTCGTTGGTCGGCATCGCCCTACAATCAGACGCAAAAGTGCTGATCAACGACCACCTCATCATCTATCTAGATGACCTGGGCCGCTTTGAAGGCCCCGTGCGCCGGTTCCTCAACGAAGGCTTTGCCATAGAATTAAAACTACCAGATACCCACCGCGCAAAAGTGGAAGAGCGCATTCAATGGTTATCTAAAATGCAAGCAGGTAAAGGGGAGAAGGCAGAAAACTTACGTCAATTCCCCCGACACATGCCCGACAGCCGTTCATTAGGCACGACCTCCAAAATCATTTTGGAAAACGGCGAGCAAATTGATTGCAAGGTGCTCGACATGTCTTTAAGCGGCGTTTTAGTGGGCACCCATTTGCGCCTCCCAATTGGAAGCCCTGTCACAATTGGCCGCATGAAAGGCCACGTTGTCCGCCATGCACCTGAAGGGCTGGGCATTCAATTTGACAATGTACCCAACCACCCAATGGCCGCCTCGCGCCCATTCGGTAAGCTCTAAACCAGCCGCACAGCCCCCGCTTACACAAACTTAAAACAAGTCAAAGTTCAGCTTCCCTTCCCAAAGAAGCTGAGACTGAACCTGTTGCTGCAGCAAAATTGCAGAAATTTTCAACAAAAATACATGCCAACAATGCGCCCAAGGTTGCAACGGATGCAGGCACCTTCTTGCCCAAATAGTCGATAGACATTTCCCAATACCAAGCCGTTAAGAAATGAGAAACCATAAAACCGGCCCAGAACCGCCTGAAATTGCATTCCCCAAAATTCAACTAAAATTCGTTTCAACTGCAATTAAAACAAGAAACTTGTTTTACACGAAATATAGTCAAACTATATATAAAATATACTCAACATTACATAAAGTAACGCAACCACAATTACATGTTAGTGAAGACGTAAGTGACAGTATCGAGCCACAGGATCATAAATCTGGGGTTAGATATTATGTTTACATTGCGATTACTACTCGCAGTTGGGTTTGTTCTGTATCTGGGTGGATGTCAGACAACAACAATTACGGGGTCAATTAAAGGGCTGCCTTCGCAAGGTCGAAGTGCCGCCATGCCAGTCGGGCAAGAAGTTGTACCGCCATTTGGCTACATCGGGTTTTGCTTGCGAAACCCCGAAGAATGCCAAAGCCAAACAGCAAGCGTGCAGAATGCAGCGTTTGAAACTGCCTTGGCGCCACCGGTACACCTATCGACCGAGAAATGGCTTGAGCTTAATCACGTCAATGATTACGTGAACCGCACAGTACGTCCGGTAGAAGACCTCGCCCTGCACGACCGTGCAGAATGGTGGTCCTACCCGACCTCTAATGGCGGAGACTGCGAAGATTATGCGCTGCTTAAACGCAAGCTTCTGATTGAACGCGGCTGGCCTGCAAGTTCATTGCTGCTCAGCGTGGTGAAGCAATGGGATGGTGCCGGTCACGCCGTACTTCTTGCGGTAACGCAGCAAGGCGAATACGTGCTCGACAACCAAAACTGGGAAGTAAGCCTGTGGGCAGACGCTCCCTACTCTTGGGTGAAACGCCAATCACGTCACCACCCTTATGTCTGGGTAAACCTAGACGCCGACCGTCAAGCAAAGGGATCTATGCGCACCGCCGAATTGCCTCCTACAGGCATGAAGGACCGCCTCTTTCCCGGTAAAAAACCAGCCGATACTGTGGCCGCAGCGCCCCAAGCGCGTCCAGCCAAACTGAGCAATCGTGCAGGGGATACCATTAAGAAAAAGCGCGTGGCTGACGTATCAGCAGCCATTCCGCTCCGTCTCTATCGTGACACGTCAGGCGCGTTAAGAGACTAAGAGACCCCCCGACTAGACCTTCCCCCAAGGTCTGGTCCTGTCGAAGCCGGCTCCGTTGCACCCAGCATCGGAGCCGGTGGCAGTTTAAGGGGATGTTTCAAGCAAGATTTTAAGAACGTATTGAGATGCACCGTCACAAAAAAGGCCCCGCTAACAAGCGAGGCCTTTGCGTCATCATAAAACTAAAAGCGCTTAGCGCCCTTTCCAAACAGGCTTCCGCTTCTGCGCAAAAGCTGTTGGCCCTTCGATCAAATCTTCACTTTTGAAAAGAGCACCAACGGCTGGATAATGAGCCGTAATAGCTTTTGCCAAGTCAGCTTCATCAAGCCCCTGATAAACAGCTTCTTTGGAAGCGCGAATGGACATGGGCGAACACTCAATAATTTGAGCGGCCCACCGCTTGGCGGCGTCCAACAGCTCAGCCGCAGGCACCACTTCATTGACGAAGCCAAGGCTCTGGCCTTCCTCAGCACCCACCCGGCGACCGGTCAAAATCATACCCATGGCTTGTTTCACAGGGATTTGACGCGGCAAACGGTGCAAGCCGCCCGCCAAAGCTGCCAAGCCAACTTTCGGCTCTGGCAACGCAAAGGTCGCATTATCTGAGGCAATAATCAGGTCGCACGCCAAAGCGATTTCAAAGCCACCGCCCATGGCCACGCCATTCACAGCCGCGATTACTGGCTTATTAAGGTCATATCGAGAGGTCAGCCCCGCGAAACCGGTCTCCGGCACTTCCATTTTTTTGCCTTCAGCCGTCCATTTCAGGTCATTCCCCGCACTAAATGCCCGGTCTCCGGCCCCCGTGATGATGGCAACCCAAAGATCTGGATCGGCCGCAAACTCGTTAAAAGCCTTTTCCAGCTCAAAATTTGCCGGTGGGTGGAGTGAATTCATCGCCTGTGGACGATTAATTGTCACAATAAAAAGATGCCCGTCGCGCTCAACTTGGCAAAAATCATAATCAGCCATTAATGCCTCCCTGTTATTTTGATGTTTACTTTAGGAGATCCCAAAGGAGTGAGACCCGTTTGGCAGCTAATGTGCCGCGTCAAATCAACTGGAGCAAGCGCTTCGGTTTTGACGCAGCGTCCCATTGGCACCCACACACCTCACTTTTAGGGAGTTTCAGTAAGAACCGGCATAGCGGGTCTTTTGTCGGAAAATTGAGGCGATCAGTCGAATCACGAATGGAACGAACGATGAGTGCAAAATCTGAAAAAGGTCAAACCCCGACCAATGACGACGGAACACAAACCAACCATTGGGTCCTGAAATATGGCGAGCAAACCTATGGCCCCTACACCTATGTGGCCATGGAAAAATATATCTCAGAGGGCCGCGTGGTTGCAGACAGCCAAATTGCGCCCGAAGGGTCTCAGGCATGGAAAGCCGCGCGTGAGGTAAGCGTTTTTGCGGCCTACTTCGACGACAAACGCTCAGGCAACATGTCATCAACCCCCGCAACCGTGGAAGACAGCCGTCCCGTCTACGGCACGGGTAAGGGGCAAATCGATCGCCGCAAAAAAGCTGAAACCAGCAACTTCATTGTCACAACAGACATCCGCTCACGCCACGGCGCAGCGGTAGAACAAGCGATCATGTCTTTAGGGCCTGCGCTCAAAATTGCGCCCAACATCTGGATCGTTAATGCCAAAACCACAGCACCGGGCATTTTGAACCACCTCAGCCAATTGATCGCGAATGGGGATGCGCTTTTTGTGGTAGATGCCACGGCAGATAGAACCGCGTGGATCAACTACGGCCCAGAAACAGATGCAAAAATTCGCCGCGTCTGGCGTCGCCCACGTGGGGCCATGTCAACCACCACAGAACACGACGAGAAAAACGAAAACGCAGCTTAAAATCATGCCTAACGGTGCGGCCTTCGCATCGGCAGCCGCACCGATGAGGCACCCTGAGCGACCACGTCCGCCACCTCGACAAAGGTTGGACGTTCTTGGGGCAGAGGGGCAAAAGTCTCAAGCGTGGACCGCAGGCCCCTAACAGTCTCTCCCTTATCTTCAACAACAGCCGGGCTTGGCACGTGAGACGGCGCGCGTTTTGAGATCACACGCGGTTTAGACAAGGGTGTGTTCTCAGTGACCCCACTTGCCCCACTTGCCCCATTTACCCCACTTGCCTCAGTTATCCCAATCGCGGGGTGCGGTGTCACCAACCCCTCCATAATTGCAATAGCAGGACGCCATTCACTAATGAGCGGCGCGCTTAACGCATTCACCTCATGACACATACTTTTACTTTTCTGAGCGCGATTGCACTCATAAGTCTTACGGATCAATTCAAACTGAAAATTAGCCCGCCGGATAAAGAGATCAATTTGGCCGCTGTCCCGCACCTTCGCAATCATCTTAAGATACGCACGGCAATCGGTTGCTTGGCGCGTCAGCAGACGATTAAGCTGCACCGCTGAGAGGTCTTCATGCGGAGGCGTTGACACACATATCCGCCATAATATCTCCGCACTGGCATAATCAAATAGGCTGATCAGTCCTTGGTCTTTGGCCTCCAAGCCGACATAGACACGGGCCAAATCTTGCGGGGACCAATTCCGAAACTCATCCAAAAAACGAGGCAAAGCCAATGGGCTAGAGGTGGGGGCTTTTTGGAAAGAGACAGGCTTTGGCAGTTGCACACCTTGGCGAATAAAGGACAGCTCTTGGCCTTTCGCAAGCAATGGCGTTCCGTCCTCCCCCGCTGGAATGATGAGAAGTTGCACCCCCAATGCCCGAGGCTCAATGTAGAAAAATTGCTTGAGGGCATTGCGCATTAATGAGCCTTGCGCCACATCTCCACTGCGCCGACCATTAAGTGAGAATGACTGATTGTCTTTCAACGTGAGGCGCCCGACAACGCGCCCCTCCAACTCTTCTAAACTCAGCACGGCGTCCGCCCCGATCCCCAGCCCATCATAACGACCAGAGAACGAGGGCGCTTGCCCATGCGCATAAGAAGAAAGGCTGAGCATCCCCGCCACTAGCAGAGCCAACACGCCCCAAAACCGGAGCATGAAAAAAGGGCACAGCAATGTCGGGAATATGCTCATAAAACCTCTAGCCTATTGGCAAATATCGATGCCCATTCAACGGGCCAGCTCAAATGGGCCACCCAAGATGCCTAATCAATCGCAACCAATTCTTGAGCATACCGCTGCCAGTTTTCGACATAATGGTCTGCCGACAACCGCAAGGCTTCACCCTCTTCTTGGCTAAAGGTTTTGACGACTTTACCCGGTGATCCCAACACCATTGAATTGTCTGGAATCTCTTTCCCTTCGGTGATCAAGGCATTCGCACCGATCAAACAATTTTTACCGATTTTGGCATTGTTGAGAATGATAGAACCGATACCAACCAAAGAATTATCGCCAATGGTGCACCCATGCAGCATCACCATATGGCCAATCGTGACGTTCTTGCCCAATGTCATCGGGGAGCCAACATCCGTGTGCAATACAGAACCGTCTTGCACATTGGAGTTTTCACCAATGGTAATGCGCTCGTTGTCGCCGCGAATGGTGACATTGAACCAGACGCTGGCATTCTTTTTTAATTCGACATTACCCATGACCTGCGCATCCGGGGCAACCCAATAGGACCCTTTGGCTGGCAAGATCGGACGGACGTCGCCCAGTGCATAAATTGACATATTATTCTCCCAATATTTTGCGCACTATGACACGCCCACGTGCGGCTGTCATTTACATGACGCGCCCACCCGCTAGACTGAGAAAAATTCTGCTAGGTTGAGCCATCAAAGAGGGACACCGACATGCCCACCGACCCAAAATCAGATCTCGCGCCAAAATCTGGCCTAGAGCCAAACCAATTGCATCCGCTGCCCGCAAACACAACCCTCGAGCAAGCCATTGAAGAAGATGACGACCACCCCGTTAAGCGGGCAGCCGGCGCCCCGAACCCGCCGACCTTAGGTCAGGTTTGGCAAAAACGGATCAGCCGACGCGATGCCCTGCGCGGGTTTGGGAAAACCGGCCTTGCCCTGTCCCTCTCAACCAGCGCATTTGCATTGGCTGCATGTGACGCGGCTCAAGCCTCAAGCTTTGACTTCATCGAAATTGCCCACGGGGTAGATGAAACCCACCATGTTGCCCCCGACCACAAGGCCGACATATTGATCCGCTGGGGGGATCCTTTGTTTGAAGATGCCCCAGAATTTGATCCAAAAAACCAAACAGCCGCTGCACAGTTAAAGCAATTCGGTTACAACAACGATTATGTCGGGTTCACCCCTCTCCCCTTTGAGCGCCCCAACAGCGACCGCGCCCTGCTCTGCGTCAATCATGAATACACAACAGACCGGCTGATGCATCCCGGCTTGGCAACAGCAAAAGACCCACGTGCGGCCTACACCAAAGAGATTGCCGAAATTTCCATGGCAGCGCACGGCGGCAGCATCGTCGAAATTACGCGGACAAGCGGCGCATGGAAGGCCGTGCCCAACAGCCCTTACAATCGCCGCATCTCCACACTGGCCACACAAATGACCATCGATGGCCCCGCCAGTGGCCACCCACGCCTACAAACCAATGTAGACCCAAGCGGCACCATAGTCATTGGCACGCTCAACAATTGCGCGGGCGGCATGACCCCATGGGGCACCTATTTAATGGCGGAAGAAAACTTCCACATGTATTTTTCCGGCAACGTGGACGGCCATACAGAAGAGCGCAACTACAAACGCTTAGGCATCCCGCGCGGGATCTATCCATGGGGAGCGTTCGACAAACGCTTTCACATTGAACAAGAACCCAACGAAGCCAATCGCTTTGGTTGGATTGTTGAAGTCGACCCCTACGACCCCACCTCAACACCTGTCAAACACACAGCCCTCGGTCGCTTCAAACATGAAGGCTGCGAAACATCGCTCACAGAGGATGGCCGCGTCGTGGTCTATTCAGGAGATGATCAAAGGTTTGAGTATCTTTACAAATTCATCAGTACAAAGAAATTCAACCCTGACGACCGTGCTGCAAATATGCAGCTACTCAGCGACGGCACCCTCTACACGGCTCGCTTTGCAGAAGATGGCACCGGGGAATGGATACCACTGGTTTATGGCACAGGAGAGTTGACCGAAAAGAACGGATTTTCCAGCCAAGCTGACGTCATGATCGAATGCCGGTATGCCGCCGACCTTGTAAACGCCACACCACTAGACCGCCCAGAAGATGTGCAGCCCAACCCCCATACCGGCAAAGTCTACGTCTCCTTGACCAACAACAAAAACCGAACTCAAGATCAGCAAGACGGGCCAAACCCACGCGCGGCCAACCTGTGGGGACAGATTGTCGAACTAACCTATGCCAACAAAGATGCTGCAAACACCGCATTCACCTGGGACCTTATCGTCACCTGTGGCGACCCAACCGACGACGCCGTACAGGCCGATTGGCACCCCGACACATCACCCAATGGCTGGTTCGCCTGCCCCGACAATTTGGCGGTTGATCCAAAAGGTAGGCTTTGGGTGGCAACCGACCAAGGCCACGCATGGGCCAAAAAATCAGGCACCGCAGACGGCATCTGGGCATTAGAAACAGAAGGTGAATTGCGCGGTTTAGCCCGCATGTTTTTCAGAGTGCCGATAGGTGCTGAAATGTGTGGCCCCTGCTTTTCCCCCTCTGGTGAGGCCCTTTTTGTCGCCGTCCAACACCCCGGTTCAGACGGCACGGGAGATTGGAAACCGTTCGCACGCGCGTCCACCTATGACGATCCAGCAACACGTTGGCCCGATTTCGAGCCAAAAACCCCGCCAAGACCCTCTCTTGTCGTCATTTCACGTGATGGAGGCGGACAAGTCGGCTAGGCTCAAAAAACAGTTCATCCAACGTTCAATGTCTGTTGGAGAGAATAGACTGCCCGGCAAAAGGCGGTGCCATAAGGTTGAGCACCCCTAAGCGCGGGACAGGGTGAAAGGGGTTTCGATGCGTTTTTTCAACTCAGTGTTTGTACTATTCATTCTGGCGCCCGTGGGCTTTATGTACGCCTATCAGGAAGGCTGGATCTCAGGTGAAGCAATAGACGCTTGGATCCCCGACGCCCCCTTCGTACAAGCTGAACTGCGCGAACGCATTCCCCCAGCCCAAATGAATTCCATCATCACCACCGCCTTAGAGAACGATGCGTACAGTGATGCCGTCATGTATGCAGATATTGCAAACTACGCTGACATTCCCCTCACCCAAGCAACCCAAGACCTATTGGCCGCTGAAAGCACCCTGCTGGCACAAGTCGGCCGCACAACCGGGAGCTTTTTTGAGGGTTTTATCTATGGAGAAGGCAGTGACACGGCGGGCTTCGTAGGGGCAATCAGCTCGGACCTCACCGTGATTGGCGACGTGCGCGACATTGGCCGCGAGGGCACCAAACTCGTCCAAGGGGAAGAATATTCCAGCTTCGTTCTAGGCTTATCTGTGGTCGGACTTGCAGCCACCACAGCAACGGTGGCGACAGGCGGTGGCGCCTTACCGGCCCGCGTGGGCGTTTCACTGATGAAAGTCGCCAAAAAAGCAGGAACACTCACCAAGAAATTCAGCAAAACAATGGGGCGCTTGGTCAAAGAAGCCGTCAACTTCCCTGCCCTACGCCGAACCCTGACAAAAATTGACCTCAGCGACATCAGCGCAACCCGGCGCGCTGTAGACGATTATGCCAAATCAGTATCCACCGGCAAGCTAGACCCGATTTTCAAAAACATCACCTATTTGGAAAGCACCACGAATCCATCAGAAGCGGTGCGGATGATGAAATATGTGGACACGCCGCAAGATTTGGCCCGCCTTGGCAAAATGACCGGAAAATTGGGCACCAAAACACGCGGCATTATTGAAGTCACAGGTAAAACCAGCTTGCGTGCCTTCAAAACCGTCAAAAATCTATTTCTATGGGCTTTAGATTGGGTTTTATGGGCCGGTGGCGTGGTCGCGCTTTGGCTCGGGCGCATGGGTTTTAAGGGCATAGCGCGCAAAGTCAGGGCCTAGCTTCTCCCCCCATTACCCAGCACCTATGCGCCCTAGGGCCTCAGCTCAAACAAAACCGCCCCCCATTCGGCTTGAATGAGGGGCGGATATTTTTGGGGACCTATCTGCCAACCCCGCCGAAGCAAGGTTGAACGGAGCTACACCAGACCCCACCATCAGATCACGAAAGATCGCGGATGTGGCACCGGGAGCCGTCCCGACTTTCAGAAGGTTTCTTTAAGAAACCAAAACCATTTGGGCCATAACAACTGAACCAAGCGCTGTCATACCAAGGTAAGACACATAGCTTGCCGTCGTGCCGTGTGACTGCGGGCGCATGAAGAGGCCCTTAATAGCGTCACTTACCTGCTCGTTCTCATGGGTAAGAAGTTGCTTGGCTGTGTAGAGCACCAAAACCGCGAATAGACCGAAAAAAGCGTTTCCAGCAGCTACAGCACCCGTTTCATATGCAATCGCCAAGGCAACCACAGCAACAAAGGAGACAGCGTTCCAGATCACGTCTTTCATATCAAAATCCTTCTCAAATTCTATCGCAGTACACATTGCTGCACTGCACACATAATAGATAGGATCGAGCTGACAATATGTCAAGGTATCGATAACGCTATAGTTTCAAAAGAATTTACGCGCCACGGGGGTTTTCCCGCAGCGCGTCAATTTTTTGTAAATGCATTAAATATTTCCGGCGAAAAGCCTAGGGTTTTCACCCAACAGGTTAAGCGATTAATTCAGAGTAGAAACAAATTCAGAATAAATAATCCGACCAAAAAACTCCACATAGAGGAAATCATCGCGCTTAACCCCAACCACATAGGGGGGCGGTTTTCAATAACTTGCGCCCGTAAAGCATTGCGTAAAATCACATTTGGCCCCGCCACCACGAGCGCCAGAACCCCCACCGCCAAACCAGTCGTGTTTTCCTCCCACATTTGAAAGGAGATTTGTTTTTGGGTCGCGACTTGATAGATGCTGCCAACCAAACCTGCGGCCACAAACCCCACCGCGATTGTCATAAATAGAACCATTAGCTCGCTCATACCCCATACTCTCTGTCTTTGGTGCCCTCTGGCACATCAGCATCTGCGCATTTTGCACAACTTGTTTTCAGTGACCCCAGCCACCACTTTAGTCAATTTTTAGCCTACATGTCTTCATTTGATACACGTGCCGCGTGTGACCGCGTGTCCACTTTCACATCCAGCCCTATTGGCATTCTGATAGGCCGAGCGATTGCGGAACCGTTCCCCGTACTCAAGGTCACACCAGTACGATGTGGCACCGCATCAACCGTTGAGGAGCGCAGCCCCAGTTTTTGGGCCGCTGCGCCCTGCTCACCCGACACAGACCATTCAGAAGAAGCGATAGAAAGAGAGGCCACTTCCATTTGGCACAACGCAGGTCGGTCAGCGCATCGCACGACCTGGGCTGGTGGCTCTTGAAACCCCAACAACACCATCACCGCATCCACAGGCCCACCTAAGTGCAGCACCAACCCAAACGTCATAATTGTTTTTAATACGAACATTTCCATGCACCCCCAATCGCAAGGGCCATACCAAACACAACCGGCTACATAAAAAGTGAGGCCAGAGAAAATATTCCATATCTTTCAAATGGTTAGAAAAACTCGTGCAAATGACAACGCGAGGTTTGTCTCACTTTATTTGTCCCATTTCATGGCGCTGTCTCAAAAGCAAACACTTTAAGGCCAGCCTTGTGGCCTGACACACCCGCACCTTCGATTAGAAACAAATAAAAGACTTCCCCTTTGTTGCTTCTCCATTGGTACAACACTGATTGCGTCTATAATGCCAAATAGAGACACCCCGACTCGTTTGCCACACAAGATACGCAGGAGCAAAAACAGGCATGAGCAACACTGATGACGTGCATGAAAGACCCGCATGGCTATTGCCTGCCATCGTTGGGGGGGCCGTGCTCATTCTCTCTGTTTTTTTTCTGTATTACTATTTTGGCCCGACAACGGGTGAAATTTTGGGAACAGACCCAGAAGCAAGCACCAGCACCCACACAATAGAGACCACGATTGGCGACCTGACGTTTAACGTGCCGGTAAATTACACCCGCATTCCCGCCCAGCGTTCCGGCGGCAAACAAAAAGAGATTGCACTTCACGCGCTCTTAATGGATCTCACCCCCTTCACCGCAGAGAAAAAACATCTCTTTGATAGCAATGAAGCCGATGCCAATGTCGTGCACTTTAGAATTCATGAGCGCGGCAAAACCCTACCGGCAACCCGCAGGCTCGATTCAATTTATGTGCGTTACTTTGAATCTGCCACTCAGGCCACACCAGAAAACCCTTTAGAGCACTACACATTTGTTGATACGTCCGGCTACCGCGATCAAGACCTCTTTGTTTTCTGGCCCGAAGCCGGCGAACCCTTGCTCTTAATGTGTTTTCGCGAAACCGGCGTCATCGTGAACCCTTCTTGTTCCCGCACCCTGTCTCTCTCCGATGGCACCATGCTGACCTATCGCTACAAACGCCCCTACCAAACCAAATGGCGGGAGATAGACAACATGTTGGTTGCCCTCGTGCGCAGCTGGGAAGCCAAGGCGAACAAAGCAATTGGCCAAATGGGCAGCCTAGACGACACAGCCCTCGACTTAGATGAGAATAGTTTGGAAGACGTCGGTTCGAAAGACGCCAGCCTCAACAGCCCTGTGATACTGACCAGCGCCCCTAAATAACTCTCAACACGACCAGCAGCAGTAGAGGCGTCAGGCTGATAGTTCTTTATGCGTACACCCAAAAGAAAACGGACGCCCCCCGGACGTCCGTTTTCCAATTTTCCACTGTGCTGTGCTAGGCACCGCAGGCAGTCCTATCAATCTGGCAGGTCAATATCCAAGATAGCCATTTGAAACTGATATGAGGTTTCGCCTTCATCTTCGTCCTTAAAGATGACGCCGATGAATTCGTCGCCGACATTCACTTCAACAGAATCGTCTTTGTTCGCACGTTCGTGCAAAATCAAAGCATCTAGTTTGAATAGACCACGCAAGTACTGCTGCAATCGGCGGATTTCAGATTTATCCACGGTAACTCCGTCTCATTAATGGTTGTTTTCAATCCCGTCCTCCGAGCCCCTCCTTTGTAAACACAACAAGCGCCCGGCGCAACGCCACCTGCGTCTCTTCGTCCATATATGTTTGAATAATATGTGCTAAAAGAAATTGTCCTACTGTAGAATTAAATGAAATTTGTCCGATACACCACTTCGAGGTCTTACAAAATGAAATCGCTGGTTTCTTCCTCGCGTGCTACTTTCACGAAAGTATGCACCGCCCTTCTGTTAGCAAGCACGGTCACGCTACCACTGGCCGCAGCACCGTTCAGCGCAGCACAAGCCCATGAAGATGTCGGCCTCGTAATCTCCGATGGATGGGTGAGAGCAAGCCTAGGTGCTGGCAAAACAACCGCCGCCTATATCACCTTGGATAACAGCCACGGCCCTTCTGACACCCTCCTGTCTGTCAGCACCCCTGTGGCCAAAGCTACCGAAATCCACACAATGACCATGGACGGCGACATCATGCGTATGCGCCAGATGGAAACAGCTCCCCTCCCCAATGGAGAGAAATTAGTTTTCCAACCGGGCGGAATGCACCTCATGCTCATTGGCCTCACTACTAAGGTCGAAGCGGGCGATGAAGTCCCTCTCACTTTCGTATTTGAGAAGGCTGGCGAAAAAGAAGTCACCCTGAAAGCGATGAAAAAAGCACCGTCAGCAGCTCCAACAGGCGAACACAAAATGCCTGCATCTTCCATGGAAACAGAAATGGAAGACAAAATGGATCACTCCATGCACGACATGATGAAGCACGACGCTGAATAGAAAATAGACGCAGCACCTTTCATAAGGTCAAAAAAAACGAGCGGCACCCAAGTGCCGCTCGTTTTCTTTTTAAGTCGACTGCAAAAATTAGCGCGCGGTATAACCGCCATCGACCACGACTTCCGTCCCCGTCATAAAGCTGCTTTCGCCACTTGCAAGGAACACTGCCGCATCAGCAATTTCTTTTGGATACCCCAAGCGGCCCAACGGATGAAGCATCGCCAATAATTCATATGCTTCATTGTCACTGCCCATGGTGCCTGCTTCCACACCGCGCGCAATAGCACCCTTCACAAGAGGGGTATCAATGAAGCCGGGATGAATTGAATTCACACGAATATTATAGCCCGCCGACGCGCACTCAACCGCAGCCGCCTTAGTAAGCTGGCGCACACCCCCTTTAGCCGCGCAATAGTCAGCCCCTTTATCCGTGGCAACCATGCCCAAAACGGACGACACATTAATGATCGAGCCGCCCTTTGTTTTCATAGCGCGAATGGCGTGTTTACATCCCAGAAAAACGGAATCCAAATCAATCGAAAGTGTGCGACGCCATTCATCCAGCGTCAGATCTTCGAGCATTTTACCAACTGGCGCGACACCCGCATTATTAACGACAATATCAAGCCCCCCAAAAACATCCTGCGTCCGCTGCACCACAGCTTCCCACGCAGCCTCATCGGTCACATTCAATTCTTGGAATGCCGCTTTGCCGCCAGCGTTTTGAAGCTTGTCTGCAACCGCTTCTGTCGCATCCCGGTCAATGTCTGCACAAATGACGCTTGCTCCTTCGCGCACCATCGCCTCTGAAATCGCGGCCCCAAGTCCCATACCAGCACCTGTGACCAACGCAACTTTACCTGCCAACCGTGTCATAACTCTCCCTTTCTTTCTTTTGTTGGCACCAGTTTGGCCCGCCCGTCCACACATGCCAAGCAGAACCTGCCATCCATCGTAAACTTTACGGAAAGCAAGCTGTTTAAAATGATAACCTGTACCCAGCTCCCCGCCCTCCTGCCTCTTTACGTAAATGCCTCCAAGCCCCTATCATCAGCCCATGACCCAGAACCCAAGCACACCCAGCACCTACCCGCCCTCCTACTATGCTGACACAGCCGTCGGAATGCAGGCGCACCCGCAACTCACCACTGAGACAAAATGCGACGTATGTATTGTGGGCGCAGGCTATACGGGTCTTTCAGCCGCTCTGCATCTGGCAAAAAAAGGCTACCGTGTGGTTGTGCTGGAAAGCCAGCGCGTTGGTTGGGGCGCATCAGGGCGCAATGGTGGCCAACTGGGCAGCACCCACCGCAAAACCCAGCACGAGCTGGAACACATGCTGGGCAAAGAAGCCGCCCAAGGCATGTGGGAATTGGCAAAAGAGTCCATTGCCACAGTAAAAGACATTATCGACACCTACAAAATAGAGTGCGACCTCACACCCGGCATCATCCATGCCGCATGGAAAAAAGGCGACATAGAGGAACTGGAAGAGGAGTTTGACAGCCTCACCAACCGCTATGGTTACGATCAACTCGAAATGCTTGATCGCTCGCACATGCGCGAGCAAGTTGACAGCACTCGCTATTGGGCAGGCTTGCTCGATAAAGGCAGTGCGCACCTGCACCCCCTCAACTATGCGCTCGGCCTCGCACGTGCAGCCCAAAGCCACGGGGCGCAGATATACGAAAACAGTGCAGTCACCGAAATCACGCACACAGACCCAGCCACCGTAAAAACAGCAACCGGCACCGTCACCGCGTCCCACGTTCTTCTTGCCTGCAATGGCTATTTAGGGAACTTGGAAAAGCGTGTGAATGGTTTCATCATGCCCATCAACAACTTCATCATCGCAACCGAGCCTTTAGGTAAAGAGCAAGCCCGCGCCCTCATCCGAGATAACGTCGCGATTGCCGATACAAAGTTTGTGATTGATTACTATCATCTGTCTACAGACAATCGCCTGCTCTTTGGCGGCGGTGAGAACTATTCACACCGCTTCCCCAAAGACATTGCAAACTTCGTCAGAAAACCAATGCTGCGTGTTTTCCCACAGCTCAAAGACACAAAGATTGACTATGCATGGGGCGGCACACTGGCCCTCACCCTCAACCGCATGCCGCACTTCGGGCATCTCAAGCCAAATATTGTTTATGCCCACGGCTATTCAGGCCAAGGCATCAACATGGCGACATTGGGAGGCAAATTAGCCGCCGAAGCCATTTCAGGAACCGCAGAACGCTTTGATATGATGGCAAATGTGCCCATCCACAAGTTCCCAGGCGGCACCTTGTTGCGCTACCCCGGCATGATGGCAGGCATGCTCTTCTACGCCCTTCAAGACAGGCTGCCTTAACACAAAGAAAAGATTGGGAAATTAGTCTGCCGACTTTTCGTCATCGCGGATCATATGATCCATTGCACGAGCCGGTTGTTCGCAGCCTGCACATCCAACCACCTTGGCGGGCACACCCGCAACAGTGCAATTGGCAGGCACATCAGCCAGCACCACACTGCCCGCACCAACCCGTGCGCAATCGCCAATAACCAGATTGCCGAGAATTTTGCTATCCGCACCAAGCAGAACGCCGTTGCCAACTTTCGGGTGACGGTCGCCGTCAACTTTACCCGTTCCACCAAGGTTGACCCCGTGCAGCATGGAGACATCATCACCCACAACAGCCGTCTCACCGATGACAACACCGGTTGCATGGTCCATCATCAGACCTTTGCCCAAAACCGCTGCTGGGTGGATATCAACACCAAACAATTCCGATACCCGGCTTTGAATGTAAAACGCCATCGTTGCCCGTTTTTCCTGCCACAGCCAATGGGCAAGGCGGTGCGATTGCACGGCATTAAACCCCTTAAAGAAGAGCAAAGGTTGAATATAAGAAAGGCATGCCGGGTCCCGGTCAAACACGGCAACAATGTCGGCACGCACTGCGTTTGAAATTTCAGGATCGGCGTTAAAAGCATCTTCAAATACTTCGCGCAACACCATCGCATTCAGGTCTTCATTGGCCAATTTGCGCGCAAGGTGAAAGCTCATCATTTCGTCGAATGAATCGTGGTTGAGAACCGTCGAATAAACATAGCTCGACATGACAGGTTCCTGCGCCGCGATGTCGCGCGCTTCATCGCACAAACGGTCCCACACAGGATCACATGACTTGATGTTCTCAACGACTTTCGACATAGAGCCTCCTCCAACCAACGCCCGCCAAAACCAGCAGCACGTCTTGCATATAGGCAATTCTCTAACAAATTGCTGGGACCATCCACAAGCTTAATCCGATGATCTGCACGAGTTTAACACATAAGTTATGGGGATAGGAATTCAATGGCAAAACAAGCTCTGCCCCATAATAAGACAGCCAAATACTGTAAACCTGCCAAACGTCCCAATTTCAACCCATGCGCCCCCTCTTATGCTAGGATTCTTGTTATTTTCATCCCACACTGCTCATTCTAGCCTTCCAAAAATCAGGATATTTATGCCTAAAGAAAAAATTGGCTCCCTTAACCTTTATTGGGAACGCTCACAAAAACAAGACGGCACCCCTCTTCTCGTTATTTCTGGCACAGGCAGCGACCTCCGTCGCAAGCCAAACTTTTTTGACAGCCCGTTGGTCAATAATTTTGATGTTGTTTCCTATGACCAACGCGGACTAGGCCAGTCAGACAAACCAGATGCAGAATATACGATGGCCCAATACGGCGATGATGCTGCCGCCATGTTAGATAAATTGGGCTGGGACAACGTCAACGTCATGGGCGTTTCCTTTGGCGGCATGGTGGCCCAGCATTTAGCCGTGCAGCACCCGAACAAAGTTAAAAACCTTGTGCTTGCCTGCACCTCCCCCGGCGGCGCGGGAGGCGCATCCTATCCCTTGCATGAGGTCGCAGACATGGAACCACGCGCCCGCGCGGAAAAAATGCTGCCCCTTTACGACACGCGACAAACCCCCGAATGGATTAAAGAGAACCCAGACGTTTATCAAATGATGATAAAATTCATGACGGACGATCCGTATAGGGATGAAGAAAACAGACAAGAAGGCGCACTCAAACAACTCAAAGCCCGCAGCTTGCATGATTGTTGGGATGAGCTGAGCCAGATTGCATGTCCTGTGCTTCTCGCAGCAGGAAAGTTTGATGCCGTGGCACGGCCCGAAACCCAGCACGCAATGCTATCCCGTCTGCCCAATGCAGAATTGAAGCTTTACGAAGGGGGCCACCTCTTTTTAATGCAGGACGCGCAAGCTTACAAAGACATCACATCCTTTTTCCAAAACAACGCCTAAAACATCCCTTTTGGCACCGCGCGGCGTGCTGGCAAAAGGGGTACAGTCCGGCTATATATGCCACTCAATTCGACGTGTGCCCAACACCTCTAGCTTAAGGAACCATCATGCCCTCACCAACAGACAAGTTGATCGCCCGCAAAGAAGGCAGCATTGGTTGGATCATTTTCAACAATCCCGACCGCCTCAATGCAGTCAGCTTAGACATGTGGGAAGCTGTTCCCATCGTGTTGGAAGAATTTGAAGCAGACCCAGAAATTCGCACCATTGTCCTGACCGGTGCGGGCGACCGAGCCTTTGTGGCAGGCGCTGACATTTCACAGTTTGAAGAAACACGCTCCTCACCAGAACGCATCCAACACTATGAAGATGTCTCAACATTTGCGTTCAACCGCATTGCTGCCGCAAAACGACCAACCATTGCGATGGTCGATGGCTACTGCATTGGCGGTGGCCTTGGCATTGCCCTATCCTGCGACATGCGCATTGCCAGTGAAGGCTCGACGTTCGGTATTCCTGCTGCAAAGCTTGGCCTAGCTTACGGACACGAGGGAACCAAACGCTTGGTCGATACTGTAGGCCCGTCCTATGCAAAAGAAATCTTCTTCACCGCGCGCCGCTTCACCCATGAAGAAGCGATGGGCATGGGGCTCATCAATCGCGTAACAACCAAAGAGGCCTTGGCTGAATACGTGCAATCCTATTGCAGCATGATTTCTGAGAACGCCCCTTTAACTGTCATGACCGCAAAAACAGTTGTAGACGAGTCCTGCATCACACCAAGCAACTTTGATGAAGACAAATGCAATGCCCTCATCAACGAGTGTTTTGCAAGCGAAGACTATGCGGAAGGCCGCACGGCCTTTATGGAAAAACGCAAACCAGTTTTCAAAGGCAAGTAAAGCACGTGCCAAGTGCCAGCGAGCTTACCAAAGCTCGCTGGCTCCTTTCCCCACGTAGTGCGCTTGATCTCGAGAACACACAAACGTCCGAGCAACATCATCAGCAAGACGGCGTGCCAAAGAATTGGCATTTTTTTCTGCAAGCGCATTGACGTATCCAACAGTGCAGGTTTCGCCATCATCAAACTTTGACACAACGAGAACTTGGCCCTTCGGCTCTTCTGCACCGCCACTGTAATGATACCGCACAATGGTTGCGAACGGCGTCCACGCCCCTTTCAGGTTTTCCACTCGCCACTCCAACATGCCGCCTAAATGATTAAAGGGCGGCACAGTGGCACCACCAGTGGTCGCCATCGCCTCACCTTTGCCAAATGCCAAGTAGAATCGAAGGTCTGCTTCTGTGGGATAAACCGTGTAACCCGCCTGGCCTTCACACCGCCATGTCGTGGTGCCAAATTCAGGCTCTTGTTCAATGGTCTCACACGTATCCAAGTCCAAACTGGAATAGCTGCTGCTCACCTCATCGGCCGCCGCACCGGTAAAAAAACCGAACATCAATCCGGCCCCCAGAAAACCACCCACCAGAAGAACAGCCCGAAAATCAAAAAACGTCATAAATGTTCATCCCTTCCATTGCCCACCACCTTACCGATAGGCCCCTTCAACGCCACAGATAGAGCGCTGCTACCCCGCAGCATAACGCCGTCTTCCCCATGCAGCTATCTTTTCAACAAGCAGGATCAGAATGACCGAACCGCCAAACAGCGGAAAAAGTACCATCAACACAACAAGGGTCAAAGCAAGCGATACTGAAAGCGGTGCATGCTGTAAATACGCTGGCGCCCCAAGACCTTTTTCAGGCTTGCGCCGCCACCACATAACAATCCCGCTAATCACCAAGAGGATGCTGGCAAGGCACGGAACCAACATAAGGATCTGATTGCTACGTCCGAAGTAATTCCCCATATGAATGGCCACCCCCCACTCCACAGCCTTTGCCACACCGCCATAGTCTTCAAATCGAATGTCCCCCAATACCTCCCCGCTGTAACGGTCAATATGCAACGTGCGCTGCCCTTCCGGCTGGTTGGGATAGGTGTAAGCCATATACACGCTTTTGGATTCTTGCGGCATCGAAAGGCGATAAACCGGCATCCCCTGAGCGTGAACAATATCGATAATCTGATCAAGGGGGAGCGGCGCGATAGACGATGTGTCATCAGACTCAGGCACAGGTGCCTGTTGCAACGTCCAAGGTAAATTATGATGGTGTGCGCTGCGTGCCACCCCAAGCGGGCGCCGGGTGCCATCAGGATAGCCCAGCCCAACCGCATTGGTCAGCGGCGTCAATATTTTAGACCCCCATACCGTCGCCCAAGGCAAACCTGTAATGACGAGAAAGACAATCAGAACCGCAGTATAAAGGCCTGTGATCTTGTGAATATCTTTCCACCATGCCCGCCCCCGCAACTGTAAACGAGGCCACCAATTCCCACTTTTTTGAGTACGTGTTTGAGTACGTGGAAACCAAAGGTAAAGCCCGGAAATAATCATCACCAAAGTCCAGCACGCTGCCAGTTCCACAATGGCGTCGCCAAAGTCGCCCAACAAAAGCGAACCATGGATTTGGTCGGATAATCCAATCAGCGTGGTCTCATACACATATGAGCCTAGAAAAGTAGCCGAAACCTGGTCAACAAAGGCCCGTAAGCTTTCACCCGCCGCCGTCGTGACAAACAGCTCTGTAGTCCGGTCGGGCGCGGTTGCTGAATAAATCCGCGTGACCGTGCTTCCCGGATAAGCGGTTTGAACCGCATCAACAAGCTGGCTCATCGGCAGCGATGCCCCTGCTTGCTCCGCAAAGCGCAGCTCCGGGTATAGAGCGTCATTTATTTCATCATTGAAAAGGTAGATAGACCCCGTCAATGACAAGATAAGCAGAAACGGCGCAACACATAGTCCGGCATAAAAATGCCAGCGCCAGATCAAGTTATAATAGGTACTTTGTTTGCGTTGCACCGTCATTTTCAGACCCCTTAAAATATAAGGTTGTAAGTCATCTCGAACGTACGCGGTTCACCCACATACACTTGAGTGCTGCTGTACCCAGACCAATCAGCATAAAACTCGTCAGTCAGGTTTTTGCCGCGCAACGTGAGAGTCCCGTTGCCCACTTGATAGGCCAATGAAGCGTCAAACAATGTATGTCCTGCCACTTCGATGGTGTTCGCAGTGTTTGTATAAAACGAACCCGCATGGCGCATACCGCCGCCGATTGTCAGAGGAATAGATTCCAATGTGTAGGCCGTGTTGAGGTTAAACGTGCGGCTCGGCACATTATAAGGACGGTTGCCCTTTAAGGAGTTGCCGCCCCCATCTAGCAAGTCCGTGTATTCCGACTTCTGGAATGCTGCATTGGCTCCCACGGTCCATTGTTCTGTGATATCAAGAGTGACATCAAACTCAATGCCTCGGGACCGTTGACTGCCCCCTTGAACCGTCAACGCCGGGTTATTGGGGTCGCGTGTCAGAATGTCATCCTGCTCAATTTGGAAGAGGGAAACGGTGATGACGCCGCGGTTGTCCCAGAAAGAAGACTTCGTCCCCACTTCAACCGACGTGCCCGTCGACAGATCAAAAGATGAGTTTGAGCTGTTGCTGAGCAAAAGGGTCGCAAGCGGCATGGTCGCTTGGTTATACTGCGCGAATAAAGAAACATTTTCATTCACGTCATACACCGTCCCGACACGCCACGAGAGACTATCGTAGTTACGCTTAAACGTGCTCGTCGTACTCGCAACCAAATTGGCAACATCACGGGTCAGGTCAATGTCTTCATAACGCAGCCCAACAACCGTCAACCAATTAGGCGTCAGATTGAAGGCGTCTTCAGCAAAAACAGCAAAGGTTTCGACCTTGCTATCGTAATTTTGGAGATAGTAATAATTCACATTGTTGACCGTCGGCATCACACCGCGCACTGGATTAAACGGGTCCACCGCTGTGGTCGTGCCGAACCGACGCTTCGAAGAAAAGTCGGTGGCGATGTATTCTAACCCAGCTGTAAAGCGGTTGCGCTTTCCTGCAAGGGTGCTGTCATTGGAAATGGTAAAGCGGTCTGCCCAAAATTGATGGTCATGGGTAATGATCGTAGCATCCCGATTAAGCAGCCCTGTATTCACATCGAAAGTATAATAATCCACATCCTCCCAAGAACGATCCGCGCTAAAGTAGCTAAGCTCATTGTTCACTGTCCAACTATCTGACAGTGCATATTCAGCATTGGTCCGCAACCAAATGGATGAGGATTTCATCAATCCATCCGTGGCATTGTAGTTGTTATACTTGATCGCCTTATCTAATACGTAGCCATTGGCTGACGATACTTCACCACTTGGATCTTGCGCAAAAGCCAGCGGGATCAACGGCGTCCCGTAGTAAGCTGTTTCAAAACGATCCTGGAAATAATCAAGAGATGCAGAAAGCTTCAAACGCTCGGTCGCCTGAGTGACGACACCGGAAGTAAACCCAAGCTTCTCTGAATCTGTATCATCAATATAGCCACCAGTTTGACCGTAAGTGAGCGTAGCATTAACGGCCGTTTTGTCATTAATGGGCTGATTAACACTGCCCCCAACCCGGAAGCTATCGTAACTACCGTAGCTCATAAATGCCTCTCGTGAGGCCTCGCCGAGTGTCGGTTTGCGTGTGACCACATTGATGGACCCTGCCAAGGCCCCCGTGCCACTGACAACAGAGGCCGGGCCTTTCAAGGCTTCCACCCGCTCGAAATGATACGAGTCGTAATTGCGCACCATGAGAACCGGATCAATTGTTCTGACCCCATCCATCAAATACCCGGTGCTGTTGCGCCCAAAACCCCGCATCGACAACATGCCCGGCTCGCCCGGATTGTTACCCGACATCACGCCGGGGATCGCATTATAGACTTCGATCAGATCAGACAGCCCCTGTGCCTGCATTTCATCCTGCGTAACGATATTAACCGTTGCCGGTGTTTCTTTTAGTGTGAGGCCCAGCGAACTGCCAACCTCTGTTTTCTGGTTTAATTTGGATGTGTCTTTTGTCGTTGTCACAATGACAGGATCGAGCACGATTGTTTCTTCAGCTTGCGCAGTTCCGCTCAGCATGGTGCTAGCGCACAATGCGCCTAGCCATAATCTAGAATTATGCATGGTAGCCTCATTCATGAATGAACACTGTAGACACGCCAACACCCCCAAGGATGGGTTGCCTACAAAATAAAAATGCAATGAAAGTCAGGCTATGTGAGGCGGCGCACGCGTACGGAACCCACGGCCCGTAAACTGGCTCATCATCGTAATGTTCGGCACATCAAATGAAGTATGCTCAACATTTTGATGATAGGTGATCGCTATCGTTTGGGCGGAAACAGTGTACTTAGCACCATGGGTCGAAACATAACAAAGCGGGCATTCATATTGCGTATGCGGCTCTTGTTGCTCTTTTCCGCTTTGAAGATCTTGCCAGCTTACCCACTTAAATCCGTCCGCAGTACAGATCAGAATTTCATCACCAAAAGGCAAAGTTCCGTCGGTGCTCGACGAAACCTCTGTCTGAGCAGCCGCCGCTTGTGGTGTCGTGTAGCCGACATAGAAAGGCAGCGTCACGCTCATCAAGAACGCAACGAATGTCAGAAATGAAAAAGATCTGATGGTGCCTGCCTGTCTCATGGGCGGAACTTATATAGTTATTCCCTCTAAAGGCAATATAGATAAAATGGCATATTTCCCATTCAAATACACAGAATTGAAGGATTTGAAGAGATACCTTAAAACCAAAACCTTCGAATTAGAGCCTTCGACTTGCCCTTATAAATCACTCTGTTTCTCCATTTTCCATCATTTCAAATTGTTCGTTTTTAGAAACGCTTTGGCAACTTCCACAAGGCAAGATCACGTTAACTTAAAACAGCTCCAACAGGATTGAGGATAAGCAGATGCAAGATTGGCCCCCAATCGAACGCCGAGAATGCCCTCGGATAGACACATTTATTGAGGGCCGCATTGTATTTGCCAGCACCGACACAGACTGCATCATCCATGAAATGTCCGCGAGCGGTGCAGTGGTTGAAGTGCTTCCCCTTCCCGACTTAGGCGACGAAATTGCACTCGATGCGCCCGGCATTGGGTTTTCACGAGGTGAAGTTGTCGGGCACTTTACCGACGGCGTGCGCATCAAATTGCACACATCCGCCCATACCAAAAACCGCATTGCCACACGCCTCAGCGATCCGGCCAAACGGTTCTACCCCCCAGAAAAATAATCCTAAGCAGACCCCATTCCCTTTCAAGCGTGAGTTAAGACTGGCCGCCCCCTTGCGATACAGCTAGGCTTTCCCCGAATACAGCCCCAAGCGGGCGAACCATTCGGGAGAAGAAAATGGACCTCAAAGGAAAAGTTGCCATCATCACAGGCTCGTCTATGGGCTTAGGCGCAGCCATTGCCATGAAATTGGCCGCGCGCGGCATCAACGTCGTGATCAATTACACAAAAAGTGAAGGCGAAGCGCTGGCGGTCAAAGAAGCCTGCGAGCTAAAGGGCGCTGACGCGATTGCCGTGCAAGCCGATGTGAGCAAAGACGAAGACTGTAAAAGTCTCGTGCAAGCCGCATTGGACACTTGGGGGCGTGTCGATATTTTAGTGAACAATGCCGGCACCACAAAATTCGCCGACCATGCAGATTTGGATGCGCTCCAAAAAGATGATTTCCTGTGGCTCTACGAACTCAATGTCGTCGCCCCTTATCAAATGATCCGCGCCTGTGCACCGGCCATGAAGAAGCAAGGCTATGGCTCTGTCGTCAATGTGTCCTCCATTGCCGCCGTCACCGGCATTGGATCTTCAGTCGCCTATGCATCCACCAAGGGCGCGCTGAATACAATGACCTTATCTCTTGCCCGCTCTCTGGCACCAGAAATTCGCGTCAATGCCATTTGCCCCGGCTTCATCGGCACCGGTTGGTTCCTCGACCGCTTTGGCCAAGAAACCTTCAACGCGATTGTCAAAGACCAAGAAGAAACCACCCCCCTCAAACGCGCAGGCACCCCAGACGATGTTGCCGACTCTGCGGTGTTCTTTGCCACAGAAGGCGGGCAACACATCACCGGCGAAACATTGATCACAGACGCTGGGATGCACTTAGGCTTTTCGTCTTTCAGCCAACGCTAAGCGTAATAGTTTCGCACAATTTCAAAAAATACCTTATCCCCCACAGCCCGCATATGGTCACGTCGGGGGATAAGTGCCGCCTCCCCCAAAGGGATCGACGACGCCAATGCGTAGGGATCTCCAGCAAGCACATCTTTTTCACCCGCCACAACCAACACCCGACATTTGATTTGGGCCAGCACGTCTGGGGTGAAAGGTTCACGCGCGCGCTGAAAGCACGTGGCAAGCGCACGGCGATCTTGCTTGTTCTGATCTGCAAAAATCCGAAAAGCTTTCGCCGCCATATCCGTGATGCTATCCGGCTCATCAGTCAACAAAGCCTCGACAACCGGGGCAATGTGTTCAGGCGGGCGATAAAGCGTGTCACCAATACCCGCCGCCACAATCGAACCCGGCACATCCGGGGCATCCACGCCGAGGCGCAGTGCAATCATGGCCCCCAGCGAATAGCCCATCACATCTGGGCGCTGAAGCCCAAGGTGGGCAATGAGGTTTTTCAAGTCTTGCGCTAACTGTGTCAGTCGATACGCCTCTGGGTCATAAAGCAATCCGCTTTCGCCATGACCGCGCAAATCAAACATCACAACTTGACGCCCCATATCGCGTAATTGAGCCACCCACCCCGGATTAATCCAATTTGCAGCATGAGTGGACGCAAACCCATGCACCAGCACAATCGGCGCGCCCTCACCTTCAACCTGATAGGCAATATCCACACCATCTGATCGAAACTTTTCCATGCTGCACCTCATTAAACGCTGAACGGGAGGGATTATGCATATCCGCCCCCATCCACCAAACTGGAAATCCTGCCCATCCTGTTCTAGCATCACTTCAAACGAGGGAGGACGTAGAATGAACAAAAAAGAAGAGCTTAAAGCACAAGTCACCAGTGTGATTGATGCACTCGCACCGGAACTCATTTCTGTAAGTCATGAAATACACGCTAACCCGGAATTGGCTTTTCATGAGGTAAAGGCCGCCGCACTTCTAACACGCAAATTAGAAGAAGCTGACCTGCCCGTCACCCGCGCCGCATTTGGCCTAGAAACCGGCTTTGCGACACATTTCGGCACCAAAGGCCCGGAAGTCGGCATTCTCTCAGAATACGATGCATTGCCGGGGATCGGCCATGCCTGCGGCCACAACATCATCGCCACCACCGGCCTTGGTGCCACCCTCGCCCTCGCCACATTGAATGGCAACCTGCCGGGCCGCGTGCGATATCTAGGCACCCCAGCAGAGGAAAAAGGCGGCGGCAAAGAAATTATGGCCCAACAAGGGGCTTTCGACGACCTTGACGCTGCAATGATGATGCACCCTGCTGGGATTGACCTCAAAACCATGCCCTGCATTTGCATCTCTGAAGTGCAAGCCACCTACCACGGCAAAACAGCGCATGCCTCCGCCATGCCCCACGCAGGTCGTAATGCGCTGGATGGCTTGGTCACAGCCTATCAATCAATTGCCCAACTGCGCCAACATATCCAACAGACCGAGCGCATTCACGGCATCATCACTAAAGGCGGCAGCGCCCCCAACATCGTACCCGGCCTCGCAGAGGGCTTGTTCTACATCCGCGCCGCCAACGCCATTGAACTGGCCGCACTAAAAACGCGTGTGATTGCTTGCTTTGAAGCAGGCGCTTTAGCAACAGGTTGCCAGGTAGAGCTAACTTGGGCCCAAGCAGACTATTTAGAAATGAAAACCAGTTGGCCAATTGCTGATGCCTTTGAAACCAATGCCAAACAATTGGGCCGTGAGTTTTTCCCGCTCGAAAAACTTCCCTCAAGCTCGCAAGGCAGCACCGACATGGGCAATGTTAGCCACCGTGTACCATCGATCCATCCAATGCTGTCGTGCGCACCGCCCCATGTAGTGATCCACAATCCTGAGTTTGCAAAATGGGCAGCTTCAGACAAAGGCGACGCGGCCTGTCTGGACGGCGCAAAAGCGCTCGCCATGACAGCCATCGATTTCATGTTGGACACGGACATGCAAGAAGCCGCCAAAGCGCAATTTACTGAAACGGGCGCGCAATCGCAGGATTTCGTCGCGCGGGCATTCAACCCAGACGGTGTGCGTGAGATAGGTGGATGTGGGTGCTGCTAAGCCGCCCCCACATCAACCGCTCTTAAACCTCCGGTACACGCTGTTCGGTTTCCAACGCCTCAACCAAATGCACCTCTGAAGAGAGAACATCTGCGCGTCGAGCATCAATCTCGGCGCGCATTTCTTCTTGGCGGGCTTTATCAATCGGAAACCGCCACATGAAGAACGCCACAATGAAATTGCACACGACAGGGGCAATAACAAAAAGAAGCGCCAAACCAGTTAAGGCAGTTTCTGAATTTTCCCCTTTTGAGCTAAAGCCCACGGCATCCAAAATCCAGAACATGACCCCGACCGCCATCGCCGCGCCAACCTTCTGGCTCAATGTGAGCATGGAGAAAAACAGACCAGTCCGTCGCTCGCCCGTTTCCAATTCATCCACATCGCACACATCGCCCATCATACCGCGATAGAGCACCGCCATAGAGCCAACATTCACTCCCATAACAATCAGCGCGATCACATGAATCCATAGAACACCTGGCGGTAAAAGCAAAATGAAGGGGGTCAGCACCACATTAAAAACAGCGGCATAAAACGCTGCTTTGTTTTTACCCAATGCCTTAGCCAGTTTCAAAATGACCGGCACAAAAAGGACACCCGCAACAAAATACACAAGCAGAAGCGCATATTTCAGATCGCCCAACTGCCATATAAATTCAACTTCATAGAGATACAAAGTGCCCAGTGCCGCGCTGGAAAAGCCAGAGAAAAAGTCACACGTGACAAGCAGCAACAAAGCCCGGTTCTTGCGCAGGGGCGTAATCCCCCCCTTAATCCGTTGCCACAAAGTTTCTTGAGAGGCCTCAACAAACTTTAGATCATGCTTAAACGGTTCTCCCACTTGGGACACAGCAAGCCCCACCGCGATAGGCAGCAGAATAAGAAAAAACGCACCAATCGCCTGAATGCTCTGCTCAGCCTGCAAAATTTTCGAAGCCTCAGGAGACACCGCAAAGATAGCAGCCATCATGATGAGCGGCGTACCTGCGACCTGAAAACCTTCACGAAAGCCTTGAATGCGTGAACGCTCATTATAGTCCATATCCAACTCAGCGCCCCACGACATGTGAGACAAAGTCAGCATCGTCCACCCGACATATAAAACGAAAAGCCAGCCGAAGAGGTAGAGAGCTGTTATCTCCCCACTCGGGAAATAAATCATATAGCCCGACAACATAAGAAGCGGAACAGACATGACAATCCAGTGACGCCGCCGCCCCCAACGCGTGGGAAACCGGTCGGACAAAACCCCCATCAAGGGATCTGTCACAACATCCCAAAGGCGCGCCAACAGAAATACAGTACCAACCGTTGCCAGACTAAGCCCCATAGACCCTTCATAATATTGGGGCAAAAAAACGGTTAGCGGCAACCCAAGAGAAGCGATCGGAATAGCAGGACCTGAAAAGAAGATAAGCTTCCAATTAGAAAGTCGCTGATAACTCATGTCGGTATTTCCCTGATGTGGAATTCACAAATGCACAGCCCAGTATCTCTGCGTATTGGTGCGGCAAGCACCAAGCCATACGCAGGATATGGGAGATAGTTTTAAGGATCTGTTCTCGGAGCACCCTCAGAAACAGCACTATTCACATTAACCGGCTCAATTGTACGCACGGCAATAGCTTCAGCCGCCGCATCTAAGGTACGTTTCGCCAATATCTCTCTGTTTGCCCGCTGCTGTACTTCCCCAAGTGGGAAATAGGAGAGCAACCATGCAACAATGAGTGAAATCGTGAACGAAGGCAGAATATAGATAAGCTGCAACCCAAAAAGGGCCTCCTCTGTATTCTCTTTACCTGTTTCAATGCCTAGCCAATCAAGCGACGCCATCGAAATACCAATCGCTATGGCATAGCCAATTTTATTGGTAGACGTGAGCAACGCATAAAACAGCCCGGTACGTTGGTGCCCACTTTCAACCGCATCATGATCCACAACATCAGCCATGATCGACCGGAAAAGAAAAGGCCCAGCGCCCATATTCACGCCCAAGACTGTCCAACACAATGCGGAGAGGACATAGTTCCCTTCTGGCAGAAGGAAGATGAGCGGGACCGTCAGGCCACTAAAGAGCGAAGAAAAAATCGCCGCTTTATGTTTGCCCACCCGGTTACTCAGCCATATAGCCGGCCCAACAAACGATAAGCCGGAAATGAAATACACCAACAGCAAGACATTGGAGAAATTCCCCAGCATCAAGACATCCAGCGCTAGGTAGAGGAAGAGAGAGGAAACAATGCCATTACCAATGCCTGAAAACAGGTCAGCCGACAGCAGAATTTGCAACGGACGGTTACGTTTAACCAAGGCAACCGCTTCACCCCATGTAAAGTGGTCTGGTTGCGGTGTTTTAACTTCGCCCACAGACGAGACAGCAATGCACACGGTAATGGGTAGAAAGATAATCACAAACCAGCCCATCAGCGTAACGGCCTCCGGGCGGCTTTCGGCAGGCACCAAATACGCGCTGAGCACAGGCAGAACCAAAACGAACACCATGCCAAAAATCAGAAGCATTTCACGCACACCCTGCACGCGACTACGCTCATGATAATCCGGCGTCAATTCAGCACCCCATGACATGTGCGAGACTGTGAGCAAGGTCCATCCAACGTAAAGGAAGAACATCCAGAACGTCAGGTAAAGCGCACCAGCCCCTTCAGGCGGCATGAAGACCATGAAAACCGAGATCAGCATGATGGGAACGGAAGCCACAATCCAATGTCTACGTCGGCCCCAACGCGTTTCAAATTTATCAGAAAGCAAACCCAGCACAGGGTCGGTAAACACGTCCCAAAACCGTGCGATCATAAAGATAAGCCCAACGGCTGCTGCCGTGAGCGTTGTATGGCGATCATAAAAATGAGGGAGGTGGACCACCAGCGGCAACCCAAGAGCCGATATCGGCGCTGCCGGAAGGGCAAATGCAACAAGCCTTCCCCATGACAGCCTATCTTTTGACGTAGAATTTTGCAGGCTTGGATTTTCACCCAAGCCAGACTGACCGGTACCGCTCATATACAGTCTCCTCCCGACTGGTCACGCTCTTTGTGGCGTGCTTTGAACAACTATGCACGTCTGACATATAATCAGCAAGCCATCCCTGTACCATATGTCAGCCCAGCATAAAGGCATCACACCACGATCTACGCCGTCTTCAAATTTAGACTGGGATTTAGGCAACTGACCCGCTAGATTAGCAACCGAGTCAGCGATCAAAAACTGACCTCACCGTTACAGTCGAGCAGACTCTTTCCAACCCGACACTTAATAGATGAGCAAAATCATGGCAGGCGATACCGGCACAAATCCAAAATTCAGCAATGACGACGGCGTTGAGAAAATCCGCATTGGCGTGAGCGAATTTGAATGCATGGGCGCAAAGCCTCCTTACGATCACCCCCACATTTTTCTGGACATGGGCAACGAGAACGAAATCATCTGTCCCTACTGCTCTACCGTGTATGTGAAAGATACGAGCCTAAAGGCAAACGAATCTATTCCTGCTTCAGCGTACCGCCATGAAGAGAATGCCGCCTAAGACCTTGAGGTCCCGCACAGGCTCGCATTTTGCGAAAGCATTCCCACTTTGCAACCTCCACACACTGAAATAAGCAGTTTGCAAAGGCTCGCAGTCAGAAGCTTCCATACAGTTCAAGAAAAACCCGCAACTCTGCGGGTTTTTCTGTTTTCACAAGCCACTTAAAACTGGCCCAATCATTGCTCTCTAAAGACCAACGCTATTGAAACGCCCCTCGGTTGAAACTCAATAGCTCAAGGGATTAGAACTCATTTCTGTTGCGACGCACTTTCCCCCAATTAAGCAGCCGCACAGAAATGACTAGAGGAGAGTGGTGATTAACCCCGTCTTCACCGCTCTCCTCTCAGCCCTTAACGCCGCTCCCGCATCTCACTTTGAATTTTAACAGCCCCCCGCATCATTCGTTGAAACTTTGGGCATTCCAAATGCGACGGTGCCGGGCATTGGGCTGCATGAAGCAAGCCCTTCGCAATCACTTTGAGCTGCCGAATGGTTTGCTCAACCTCACCGGCTTTTTCCAAAAGCAATTCTCTGTCAACATGTGGCCCAGAGGGGGTAAACATCTTACCAATTTCATCAAGCGAGAATCCCGCCAGGCGCCCCAAAGATATCAAGGCCAACTGATCCACCACATCTGGATCGAACAAGCGACGTATGCCTTGGCGACCAGTAGAACGAATAAGCCCCTTCTCTTCGTAATACCGCAACGTCGATGCGGGCAATCCAGAACGCTCAACAACTTCACCAATATCCATATCTTTTCCCAACATTTCGCTTGACCTCAAGTTAACTTGAACTTGTAGGGTACACAAATTGTAACCGCCAAATATCTTCAGCTACACTCTGAGCATTTCGGCGCACTGTAATTTTGATTAAATATTGGAGGCCTTATGGAAGCGACGTTTTGGCATCAAAAATGGCAAAAGAATGAGATCGGGTTTCATCAAAGCGAAGCCGATGCGCAATTGGTAAAGTATTTCCCCCAACTGCACCTGCCCAAAGACAGCCGCGTGTTCATTCCCCTATGCGGTAAAACCCTCGACATCGCTTGGATGGTGCTGGATCAAGGCTACCGCGTCGCCGGTGCCGAACTCAGTGAAATTGCCATCAAGCAACTCTTTGACGGCCTCAACCTCACCCCAAACATTACAGAACTAGGACCGCTGAAACGCTACAGCAGCGACCGCATCGATATTTTTGTGGGGGATATTTTTGACCTTACTCAAGAAGAGCTGGGACCCGTCAACGCCGTGTACGACCGCGCAGCCCTTGTCGCCCTGCCTGAAGAAACCCGCAAGAAATACACGCGCCACCTCACAGCAATAACAAACAAAGCCCCCCAACTTCTTCTCTGCTTTGAGTATGATCAAAGCCGCATGGCTGGCCCGCCCTTTTCCATCACGCAAAAGGAAGTCGAAGCGCATTACGGAGCGGTCTATGAAACCATCCTCTTAGAACGCGCCCCCCTGCCCCAACGCATAAAGGGGAAAGTTGAAGCGATGGGCAGCGTTTGGCACCTCACTTAAACCCCTGCCCCTCAGCTTTTAAGCGTAATGGCATCCCCAAGCGCCGCCTCATCAAATTGCGGCGGCGCTTTTCGTTCCGTGGCGTAATAGTAAAGCGCGGTGCGGGCAATGGTCCCAATGGCGGACAAAAACAATCCTGCCACCAAAACAAAGGGCGCCATGACAGGAATTGCCAACAAAAGACCATCCACACCAAAGAGAAAATGAGTGAGAGCCAAGCCACCAACGACGATCACCAAGATCAACAGTTTAACGCCTTTTACGCCGAGGTTCGTCGTCGCTGTTTCTCCCCACACGTCCCGCATAATATGAACCGACTCTTTAACGCTCGATACCGGCCCGGTATTTTGTGCGGCAATAATCGGCACAACAAAGAACGTGGCCACCCGCCATGCAAGTCCGGCAAATAGTGACAAGACACTCGTCAACGTCGACCCACGTGATTCAATCGCCTGTAGCACAGTCCCCGCAAGGGCGACCAATACCGACCACCCCAGAATAGACGGCAGCCGAGCCGCTGCAAGCGACAGCCCCGCCCCGACCCCTGTTGCCTTGCCATTAAAAATGCTCAACACACACGCGGCCAGCGCCACATTGCAGAACGTAAAAATACACGCGATGAAAAGATACAGGGCAAACACAACCCCTAAGCCAACCGCACTCAAAAGCGGGGTCGCCTCATTGCCTACAGCGCCCGAACTGTCTACAGCACCCGATTGAGAGGCGACAGACGACACAAAGTCTGTTTCAGCCGAAAGAATATCCGTGTTGATAGCAACCTCGAACACACCGAAAGCCACCACGGCGGCAAAGAAACACGTAAAAACCAAACTGAGAAAAGGAAAAACAGCCAACCATTTATGGCGTCCCAAAACCCCAAAGGATTGTTGAGCAATGCCTAAACCGAGCCGAGCACGTGTTTTTAAGGTCATGGAAGCATCCTAATTTTAGGGTGTTAAGGTCCTCCCCCATTAGCCTTTAAGGAATATGAACATCAGCTTAAATTAGGGTGGAGAAAACATTTTTCCACAACAAGAACCCCTGCGATCTCACTCTCCTCGCCCCGCCATTACCGGATTTGTTCCGGTAATCCAGCGATCCGCAAAAAATAAATCTCGTGCTGCACAACAATCCGCCGCGCATCGCGACCCATTTGCATACCTTTGAGGAGACATGGATTGCCGGAACAAGCCCGGCAATGA
>JARGNZ010000024.1:25664-51337 GCA_029209985.1 Parvibaculaceae bacterium | reverse complement strand
AAAGGCAGAGGTTTCCCTCTGCCTTTATTATTTCCACTCAATCCGTCCGTGTTAAATAAAACGCAAACGTCCGTGCTATTTATTCCCAGCAGCTTCCAACAAGCGGCCATAGAACTCGACCGCGCGGCCCATATTGTCCACCGTGATGCGTTCATTGGTGCCGTGGAACCGGGCCATATCATTTTTACCCATGACAATTGGAATGAAGCGATAAATGTCGTCTGCTACCTCGGAGTAGTGGCGCGAGTCTGTGCCGCCGACCACCAGATAGGGAGCGATCAACTGGGCGTCAAAGCTGGCGACAATGGCGTCAGACAACATTGAATATCCATCCGTATCCGTGTCAGACACGAAAGACGGCTCGCGGGCATCGTTAAAAATTTCAACATCGACCTGCGGGTCATCAACGGCCTCTTTCACATGCGCAACCACATCAGCAATGCTGTCGCGGGAGTGGATCCGGAAATTGACCTTCGCGGTGGCGATTGGTGGCAGCACGTTTTCTTTGCTCCCGCCGTCAATAATGGTGGGGGCAATGGTTGTGCGCATTTGCGCGTCAGATGTGGGCGACACACTCAGCGCAGAGATCAGCACATCATCCAGCAACCAGCGGTTCGCCATGATCAAGCGCGAGCGGAAGGGGGAAGGGCCAGTAATGGCGTCAACCATCTGTTCGGTTGCCCCGTCAATTTTGGGAATGAACGGGGTTCTTTGCAGCCGGTCAATGGCGGTGACCAAGCGGCCGATCGCGGTTTTTTTCGGCGGCATGGAAGAATGCCCCCCTTTTGCGTGGGCGGTCAGCTCTAATGTCACATAGCCTTTTTCAGCCACGCCAATCATAGCCGCCAAACCGTCAACGCCGGGCAGCAAACCATCAGACACAACGCCGCCTTCATCTGCGACCCAATAGAAGCGCGTGCCGCGTTCTTTCATCAAATTGGCGATGGCAACGTTGCCGCGTGGGCCGCCGACTTCTTCATCATGGCCAAAAGCAAACATGATGGTGCGCTTAGGGGTGTAGCCCGCGGCCATCAACAATTCGGTTGCTTCGACCATGGCGATCAAAGACCCCTTTGTGTCGATTGTCCCACGTCCCCAGATAAAGCCGTCAGACACTTTTCCTGAAAAGGCGTCTTCTTCCCAATAGTCTTCGGTGCCGGGAATAACAGGCACCACATCAATATGGGACATCAGCAAAATAGGATCGAGACTAGGGTCGCTGCCTTTCCAAGTGAAAAGCAAGCTGTAGCCGCCCACCACTTCGCGTTCGGCGGTGGCATGGAACCCTGGGTAAGTTGCCGCCAGCCAATTGCGGAAATCCACAAAGGCGGTGTAGTCAACGGAGTCGGGGTCATCGGCAGTTTGTTGGGATGAGATGGTTTTGAACTGGATGGCTTCCCCCAACCGTTCTGCGGCGGCTTGTGCATCCACCGTAATAGAAAGCGGCATGTCTACTTCTGCCACCTGCGTGTCGGTGCCCGCCAAATAGGCCCGCACCACAATCACGGCCACAAGAAGAACAAGCAGTCCTCCCAATCCCAATAAAACCTTCTTCATCGTCGTTCCCTCAAACTTAATTTATTGTGGGTGCATTCAGCCTCGCCCGCGCTGCTTTGTCAAACGTCGAGAACGGCGAGGGGTAGGCTTATTGCGGGTATTTCCATCAAATGATCGGTTAGGCCTTTTCCTCGCGCCCAGATTATGGTCCATTTGGGCCTTATTTTCGGCTTAAACCCCACCTAAGCAGGGGAGCCGGTCACTCTGCCCGGCACGGGGAGGCATCTCCTCGCAGCGGCACACTCTTGGCTGCTAACTCTTGATGTAAGAGGGGGCTCAAGAACTTGAAGGACGAAAGAGGGGATATGCCTACCATAGCGCTCGTGGATGATGATCAAAACATCCTCACCTCCGTTTCCATTGCATTGGAGGCAGAAGGCTTCCACATTCAAACCTATACCGATGGGGCGTCAGCGCTGGCGGGCTTGCAAGCCTCGCCGCCGGATATGGCTGTCTTTGACATTAAAATGCCGCGCATGGATGGGTTGGAGCTTCTCCGCCGTCTGCGCCAAAAGTCAGAATTGCCTGTCATTTTCCTCACCTCCAAAGATGATGAAATCGATGAGCTGTTCGGCCTCAAAATGGGCGCGGATGATTATATCGCCAAACCCTTTTCCCAGCGGTTGCTTGTGGAACGGGTGAAAGCTGTGCTGCGCCGCACCGCTGCCCGTGCTGAAAGTGCGGCCAATGGGGGCGAGCCACGCTCAACCGCTCAAATTATGGAGCGGGGCAAATTGGTGATGGATCCAGACCGCCATGCCTGCGCATGGGAAGGCCAGGAAGTCACCCTCACCGTGACGGAATTTCTCATTCTGCAAGCCTTGGCCCAGCGCCCCGGCTACGTCAAAAGCCGCGACCAACTCATGGATGCAGCTTATGATGACCAAGTGTATGTGGATGACCGCACCATCGACAGTCACATCAAACGTCTGCGTAAAAAGTTTAAGCAGTCCGATGATAGCTTTGAAAGCATTGAAACGCTTTATGGTGTAGGCTATCGCTTCAAAGAAGCGTGACAGGATTTAATATCGGATGACCGATTTTGGTGGGCATCGCCCTCTCAATACCGGCTCACATGCACCCGGGCCGCAGACATCGCAAGACAAGCCACCTTCTGCACAAGAAGGTGGCCCGTCTTCGTCCCGCACGACGAAATCTTCCAAAGCTGCCAAATCTTCTAAATCAACCAAGTCGTCATGGCGTCGCCGTCCGCGTTTGCGCGACAGTGTGCGCAAGCAGATGCCAAAGAGCGTGCTGGCGCTGATTGAACGGATCAACCTATCTCCGGTGATGAAATGGCTGCGCCCGGTTGCCAATGCGCTCACCAACATGCTGGCGCGCGGGCGTTTTTCCAGTGTCACCCGCCGCATTGTCTTTTTCAACATTGCAGGCATGGCCGTCTTGGTGGGCGGTGTGCTTTATCTCAATCAATTTCGCCAAGGGCTGATTGAAGAGCGCAAACTCAGCTTGCTCACCCAAGCTGAAATTATTGCGGGCGCATTGGCCGAAACCGCGACCGCCAATCTTGAAGCCGAAACCATCGATCCGCTTGCCAACAGTGTGCGCGCGCGCAAGTGGGTCAATCCCGATCAAGTCATCGACCGGGATGTGCCCATCATTGCCGAACACGCCGCTCCTATTTTGCGCCGTCTCATTTTGCCCACCCGCACCAGAGCCCGCCTGTACGATAAAGATGGCTGGTTGGTGCTCGATTCCCGTCAGCTCACCGCCTCAGGCCGCATCATTTCTTTTGAGCTGCCCCCGCCCAATTGGGAAGACAATCTCACCTTCGTCGACCGGGCGTTGCAACTGCTCTATCAACTCATGCCGGGCCGCGATTTGCCCCGCTACACAGAAGCCGGCTCACAAAATGGGCGGATCTATGATGAGGTATCCGGTGCCCTAAACGGCGAGTTGGCAACCCAAGAGCGTACGGGCCGCCAAAAAGAACTCATCATCTCCGTCGCCGTGCCGGTTCAGCGGTTTAAGGCCGTGATGGGGGCCTTGCTTTTGTCCACCGAGGGCGATGACATTGACGCCATCGTGCGGGCAGAACGTCTGGCCATTGTCGAAGTTTTCCTCATCGCCATGTCGGTGTCTATTTTGCTTTCCGTCCTGTTGGCAGGCACGATTGCTGAGCCTGTCCGGCGCTTAGCGGCGGCTGCAGAACGCGCAGGCCAAGCCAATCGCAAAGGGCGGGTAGAGATCCCCGATTTCACAGAACGCCGCGATGAGATCGGCGACCTGTCGGGCACCTTGCGCAACATGACCGGCGCGCTCTATGACCGCATTGATGCGATCGAAAGTTTTGCCGCCGATGTGGCCCACGAATTAAAAAATCCACTCACCTCCATGCGCTCCGCCATCGAAACCTTGCCCTTGGTCAAAACCCAAGACCAGACCGACCGTTTGATGGAAGTGATCCAGCACGACATCCAGCGGGTGGACCGTTTAATCACCGACATTTCCGAAGCCTCCCGCGTTGATGCTGAGCTGTCACGCGAAGAGTTAGAAGAAATCGATTTGCAGGTGTTGCTGCCCGCCTTGGTGGATATGTATACAGCCGCAGGCATAGCCGGAGGGCGCACGATTGCCTTTGAGGCTGATCTGGGCGCACGTACCAGTGAACCGTTGATCGTGAAGGGAGTGGATACTCGCCTTGGCCAAGTGTTGCGAAACCTCTTGGACAATGCCTTATCCTTTTCCCCGCCCGAAGGCCGTGTTTTGCTCAAGGCAACGCGCCGCAAAGCCACCGTTCGCATCACCGTCGAAGACCAAGGACCGGGTATTCCCGTCGATAGCGTGGAAAAAATATTCGACCGGTTTCATACCGATCGCCCAGATAGTTTCGGCAGCAATTCCGGTCTGGGGCTCTCCATTGCACGCCAAATTGTGGAAGCCCATGGGGGCCACCTTTGGGCAGAAAACATCAGTGCAGACCCCGAAGTTTCAGACACGCCAATCGGTGCTAGATTTATTGTTGAATTACCAGCTCCTTAAATGCCCTCATCCTAAGGCGACCACATGTCCCAAACTCATAAAATTCACGCCACCTGTGTTGCCCGCCGCACTCCCCACGGCATGGCGGCGGTTGTGCTGCGCGGACCATCTGGGGCGGGCAAGTCTGATATGGCCTTGCGGCTGATCCATGAGGAAGGGGCCACACTCATTGCGGATGATTGGGTTGTGCTCACACGCGCGACCTCTGAGCCAAGCTCTGAACTGCTGGCCAGTCCCCCGGCGGTTCTCGAAGGCTTGCTGGAAGTGCGGGGGCTGGGGCTTATCAAACAGTCCTTTGTGAGCAGCATTCCAGTGAAATTGATCGTGGATTTAGTTGACCGGGCAGAAATGCCCCGGCTGCCAGAACCGGCTTTTGAGGTCGTAATGGAATCAAAAGTGCCAAAAATTAAAATTTCAGCTTTTGATATCACCAGTCCCCTTAAGGTGTGTTGGGCGCTCGATTGCTTGCCAGAACGCGGTTTTCCAGAAGAGGACGGTATTTTTCGGTGAAGACTTGCATTTTTTAACCAAATCCGTGCATCAAATGCTTGTCATGCACTCAATCTTGGGAGCACGATGGTCCCCTTGCAGTAGATTGCCGGAAAGAGCCCTCAATGATCGGTTTAGTACTTGTCACCCATGGCCAATTGGCCAGCCAATTTGTCGCCGCCATGGAACATGTGGTGGGTCCACAAGAACATGTGGTTTCCATTTGCATCGGCCCTGACGATGACATGGAGCAGCGCCGCCGCGATATTTTGGAAGCGGTGGACCAAGTTGATCAGGATGACGGGGTTATTCTGCTCACCGACATGTTTGGCGGCACCCCCTCTAACTTGGCCATTTCCATCATGGATAAAGCCAAAGTAGAAGTGATCGCGGGCATTAATTTGCCCATGCTGATTAAATTGGCTAGCGTGCGCGAACAAATGAGCTTGTCTGAAGCCGTGGACAAAGCGCAAGAGTCAGGCCGGAAATATATTTCTGTGGCCAGCAAAGTATTGGCCGGAGAAGCAAGCTGAGATCAGCAAGCTCAGCATGATGTGAGGGATACGATGGGGGAGCAAGCGGTAGAAGCAGAAGTCGGGATCATTAATTCTCGAGGGTTACACGCGCGTGCTTCTGCCAAATTTGTTCAATGTACAGAAAGTTTTGATGCCCAAGTAGAAGTGTCCCGCGATGGTCAAACCGTTTGCGGCACGTCCATCATGGGCCTGATGATGCTTGCCGCCGCCACAGGCACCAGCATCCATATATCAGTCACCGGCCCCCAAGCCCAAGACGCCCTCACCGCCCTAACCGCCCTCATCAACGACCGCTTCGGCGAAGAGTGCTAGTCACACAACCGCCATCTTCATCCTCTCCTCCCCCCACCGTCATCCTCGGACTTGTTCCGGGGATCCACCCCACCGCGTCCTCAACGGCGAGAGATGCCCATAGCCGCCCCGCATTCCCCCTTAAAGCCCGCCCAGTTCCGCCGATAAATGGATTACCGGGACAAGCCCGGCAATGACGCAAGCAGGTGCGGGGGGCTCAGCCGAGAGGGGGAGCGCGCGGCCCTTAACCTTCTATCAATCAAGGGCATAGAAAGACATAAAGATTTCTTTATATGCCCTTGTCGTTCCGGCCGCTGCCTGCTATACAGCGGGTGAAATCAAGCTGGCCCATGTTGGGCCTCACCATAAAACGCGGAGCATCGCTAGCCATGACAGCTCAAGATTACAAAGTTGCCGATATTTCCTTAGCCGATTGGGGCCGGAAAGAAATCGCCATTGCTGAAACCGAAATGCCAGGCCTGATGTCGCTGCGCGAAGAGTTTGGGGAAAGTAAACCTCTTGCGGGTGCGCGTATCGTGGGCTGCCTGCACATGACCATTCAAACCGCTGTGTTGATCGAAACACTCACAGCCTTGGGCGCAACCGTGCGCTGGTCATCTTGCAACATCTTCTCCACCCAAGACCAAGCAGCTGCGGCGATCGCGGCAACAGGCGTGCCTGTGTTTGCATGGAAGGGCGAGACGGAAGAAGAATACATTGAGTGCTTGGAAGCAACAATCACGGGTCCAGATGGCTGGAAACCAAACATGTTGCTCGATGATGGGGGCGACTTGACCCTTCACATCCACGAAAAGTTCCCTGAGTTGCTCGACGACATTCGTGGCGTATCAGAAGAAACAACAACAGGTGTGTTGCGTCTTTATGAAATGGCAAAAGCGGGCACTCTTGCGATGCCAGCCATCAACGTCAACGACTCTGTGACCAAGTCTAAATTCGACAACCTCTACGGCTGCCGTGAAAGCCTTGTCGATGGTGTGAAACGCGCGACAGACGTCATGATCGCCGGCAAGACAGCCGTGATCTGCGGCTTTGGCGATGTGGGTAAAGGCTCTGCCGAAAGCATGCGCTCTCAAGGGGCCCGTGTGATCGTCACTGAAATCGATCCAATCTGTGCACTGCAAGCTGCAATGCAAGGCTACGAAGTCTCAACAATGGAAGAGCTTGCACCGGTTGCAGACATCTTCATTTCGACCACAGGTAACAAAGACATCATCACCATCGACCACATGCGGGCGATGAAAGATCGGGCGATTGTTGGGAACATCGGTCACTTCGACAGTGAAATTCAGGTTGCCGCGTTGCGCAATTTTGAATGGCACAATGTGAAGCCACAAGTGGATGAAATCGAATTCCCAGATGGCAAACGCATCATCTTGTTGGCTGAAGGCCGCTTGTTGAACTTGGGCTGTGCCACCGGCCACCCAAGCTTCGTTATGAGCGCGTCTTTCACAAACCAAGTTTTGGCTCAAATCGAGTTGTGGGAAAACCACGCGTCTTACAAAAACGACGTGTCAGTTTTGCCAAAACACCTCGACGAAAAAGTGGCCACCTTGCACTTGGCAAAATTGGGCATCAAGCTCACAACCTTGTCTCAAGACCAAGCCGACTACATCGGCGTGCCGGTCGAAGGCCCATTCAAGCCAGAGCACTATCGCTACTAATCTGGTTTTCGGCGCAAGCCGACCACTGCATTGACGAAAGCCCGGCCTCGCGCCGGGCTTTCGCATGTCTGGCCCCTGTCCGCCCCTCTGCAAACTGCACGTACTGCCGCTCCATGGACCCCCGGAACAAGTCCGAGGGTGACGCTTCGGGGGGGCGGTTCCTCAATGCGCACAGTCGCCATCATCACACCGCGCCCACGCCACATCATCACACCGCGCCCACGCCACATCATCACGCCCCTTCACCCGCGTCATTACCGGGCTTGTCCCGGTAATCCATCTCTCCTCACAGGCGGATGCAACCCGCATCGCGCAAACATGCGATACCCACCCGAGGCGTTAAGCTTTTCTGTGGCCTTTTTCTTCGTTCCGCTGGTAAGCTGAAACCCAGAAGCACACGCCGATTCGGCTTTGAATATTTGCTCCTCAAAAGGGCAGGGTATGGTTATGAGAGGGGGCGTGACCAGACTGATGCGGTCATCACGTCGAGTACATAAAGGGGCTGGTTCAGCTCAGGCAGACAACAGAACGCGCAACGGGCAGGGGCGATGGATCCCTATGCCCTCTTGGCGCGGCCTGACTGTTGGCACGTCTGCGGTTACCGCGACAGCAACCACCGCCTTTGCTGCAGACCCGGCTCCGTCTGCTCAAGCCTCAACATGGCTGGCAGATTACGCCGAGGCAATTTCACCCTTTATGGAGACCATCGGTTTTTCCCCGGAAATGGCGGTGGACCCAGCCATGGCGCTCAACACCAGCATCACCGTGGGCGCTTTAGGGTTAAGCGCCACCTGTTGCCTGTGGGCATTGCGCGCCTCACGGCGGGCCTCTAAAGGGGCAATGGATGCGGATATGCAAGTGTCCACTTTGGCCGCACGCATCGATGACGCCGAAGCCATTTTAGCGGCAGAGCCGGATGCTGTTTTCATTTGGACGCCAGAAACAATGGTGGCCAAGCCGGGCACCTTGCAAGCCCGTCCGCGCATTTTGGGGGCAACTGCCGGTCTTGCAGACCCAGCAACGGGAGAACTTGATTTTGAGTATCTCTTGTCGCGCCTTGAAGGGGAGCATCCCGACCTGTTGCGCCAAGCCGTAGACCGTTTGCGTTCGCGCGGCGCACGTTTTTCACTTGTGGTGCAATCGCGTGATGGGCGTATCTTTGAAGCTGAAGGCCGCCCCGCTGGTGCCCAAGCGGTGCTGTGGTTCCGGGATGTCACTGGCGAGCGTGCGGAGGTCGTCCGCCTCTCTGAACGTCTGCGTGCCGCTGAAAGTGCCCGAGAAAAGTTTGCCGAATATACCGATAGCTTGTCCTTGCCCGCGTGGCGACGGGATGGGGAAGATCGTTTGGTATGGGTCAACGCGGCGTATGTGCACGCGGTAGAAGGTGCCTCTGCCCAAGAAGTGATTGAACAAGGGCAAGAATTGTTGAGTGAAGAAGCGCGCAGCGAAAGCCGCCGCCAGCTGGCAGACATGCACAAAGCCGATCACCGCACCTATACGGTGGTGGCGGGAGAGCGGCGCGCGCTGAACATCCGTGAATCCGTTTTGAATGAGGGCACCGCTGGCCTTGCCGTTGATGTGACCGAATTGGAGCATACGCAAGGAGAGCTGCAACGCCATATTGGTGCGCACGCCAGCACACTCAATCATTTGGCAACCGCTGTGGCCATTTTTGGCCCAGACCAACACCTCGCTTTTTTCAATGATGCCTTCCAAGGCCTTTGGTCGCTGGAACATTCTTTCTTGGAAAGCGAACCGCTCGACAGTGCCGTCTTGGATGAGTTGCGCACCCGGCGTCGTTTGCCAGAGCAAGCCAATTACCAAGAATGGAAATCGAAACGGCTGGAAAAATACACGGCCCCAGAAGCCAGCGAGGAATATTGGCACCTGCCTGATGGGCGCACCATTCGCGCCGTCACCCAACCCCATCCATTTGGGGGGGTGATTTATTTGTATGAAAATGTCACCGAGCGCGTCAATCTGGAAAGCTCCTACACAGCCCTTGAAGAGGTGCAGCGCGAAACCCTAGATAATTTGTACGAGGGCGTTGCGGTGTTTGGCACCGATGGGCAGCTGAAACTCTTCAACCCTGCCTATGCCCAAACGTGGCGGCTGGAAGAAGATGAGCTTAATCAAAGCCCGCATATCAATGATATTATTTTGGCTTGCTCGCAGCTTTATGATGACGGGGAAATGTGGGACGAGGTCCGCTCCTTTATCACTGGCGTTGGCCGTGCCCGCACGGAAGTTGCCGGGCGCATTGAGCGTCCAGATGGCAACGTCACAGACTATGCGTTGGTGCCCTTACCCGATGGGGCAACGCTACTGGCTTATGTAGATGTGACCGACAGCACCCGTATTGAGCGGGCCTTGCGCGATCGTAACGAAGCCTTGGAAACCGCTGACCGTCTCAAGTCTGAGTTTGTTAGCCACATGTCCTATCAATTGCGCACACCGCTCACCAATATCATTGGCTTTGGCGAAATTCTTGAAGCTGAAATGTTCGGCGGCTTGAACGCAAAACAGCAAGAATATATGGCGGGCATTCTCGAAAGTTCCCATCAGCTTCTCGATGTGGTCAATGACATTCTGGATCTGGCCACCGTTGAAGCCGGTGCTATGACGTTGGAAGTCTCGACGGTAGACATCACCAAGGTGCTGACAGCGGCCGAAGAATTTGCCACCCGCACAGCACAAAAAGGCAAGCTATCGCTCACAGTTGAATGTCCCGCTGACATTGGCACGATTGAAGCCGACGAGCGCCGGATCAAACAGATCATGATCAATCTGTTGTCCAATGCTCTCTCATTCACTCGTCCCGGCGATGCTATATTAATCGGCGCGCAACGTGAAGAAGATGAGCTTCTGCTCTATGTTTCTGATACGGGCGACGGCATCAAACCAGAACATCAAGCCACGGTCTTTGACCGCTTTGAATCCCGCGATGGGGGGCCAGAAAGCCCGCGCGGGGCTGGGTTGGGCCTGTCGCTGGTTAAAAGTTTCATCGAGCTACATGGGGGTTGGGTGACCTTAGAATCAGAACCCAATGTAGGCACCCGTGTCACATGCCATTTGCCGATTAAAAATGCCGACGCCCTGACTGAGGCCTAATCGCTGCAAAAGGCGGGCAAAAGCCATAAATCGCTCGATTGGAAAATTAAAACGCGATCACAAACTCGTGAATGCGTAATTTATCCCTATATGGTGGATTAGAAGAGCTAAAGGGCACCGACCACATAAACGACCGACAAAAGCCCGAATAGCACATCCTGTTAAACCGACCCCTCAGGCTGGGACCATCTCCCGTCTGTTGAAACAGGCCCGAAGCTCTCAGAGCCACCGGGCAAGGAGGATAAGATGGCCATCACCCTGAAGGTGAACGGAGAAGCCCGCGAATTGGATATCGAGCCAGATATGCCGCTTTTGTGGGTATTACGCGATGAGCTTGGTTTGACGGGCACAAAATTTGGATGCGGGGTTGCCGCCTGTGGCGCTTGTACTGTCCATGTGAACGGTCAAGCCGTGCGCACGTGTACGCTCCCTGCGTCTGCAGCGGTGGGCCAAGAAATCACAACCATTGAAGCATTGAGCGATGAAGAGAAAAACCTCACCGCTCTGCAGCAGGCTTGGATCGATCATCAAGTGCCCCAGTGCGGTTATTGCCAATCTGGTATGTTGATGGCCGCCAGCGCCTTGCTATCAGAAAATCCAAACCCGACCGATGCTGACATTGACGATGCCATGACCAATGTGTGCCGGTGCGGCACCTATCCACGCATCAGAGCGGCCATCCGTTCTGTGGCAGTCGGTTAAGGAGAGCGATATGTCCAAATATTCAAGACGTCAAATTTTGCTCGGAGGCGCTGCCGCCGGTGGGGCTCTTCTCGTCGGCTACGGTGTTCTTTCACCGTCGCGTCAGCAAGTCGCACAAGCCGCCCACGGGTCAGAAGACGAGCACTTCGTCACCCAGTGGATCCGCATTGGTGCCGACAACAAAATTTCTATCTTCGTGCCCCATTCTGAAATGGGTCAGGGAGTGCTGACCTCCGTGGCAATGATGGCTGCTGAAGAGTTGGAAGCTGATTGGGAAACCATTGAAGTGATCCAAGCACCAGGCGAGAAAATTTTCGCAAATGGACCGTTGGGTCAAGCGTTTCTATCCAATGGCGCAACCATTCCCTCTGCCATCAAAGGCATCGCCAATTTCTCAACATTCAAAATTGCTGAGATGATGAACTTGCAAATCACAGGCGGGTCAACCGCCGTGCGCTTTACAGGTCACCACGGTATGCGCCCTGCAGGGGCGGCCGCCCGCGAAATGCTCATCATGGCCGCCGGTGAAAAATGGAATGTGCCGCTCGTTGAATTGGAAGCAGCCGGTTCTAAAGTTGTGCACAAGAAGTCTGGCAAGTCGGCAACATATGGCGAGCTGGCAACGCTTGCGGCTCAATATACGCCGTCCACCACGCCGCCGTTGAAAAACAACGCGGACTTCAAAATCATTGGCACACCTGTACCAAGGGTGGACATTCCCGCAAAGGTCGATGGCACCGCGCAATATGGCATTGATGCCAAAGTCGACGGCATGGTCTATGCAGCCATTCGCCAAGCGCCTGTATTCGGCGGCGAGTTGGTGAGCGTGGACAAAGGCGACATTGCCTCACGTCGCGGCATCATTGATGTGGTTGAAATGGGGGATGCGGTTGCCGTGGTGGCAGACTCTTATTGGCGGGCGCAAAACGCAGCCAATGATCTGGATGTTGAATTTACCGCCGGTGATTTTGGAGATGTCTCTACCGAGAGCATCAACGCGCAATTTGATGCCGACATTGCAGCGAACGAAGGAGAAGCCGACGTGGAGAAGGGCGATATCGCTGCTTCTCTGGGCGCAAGCTACACCCACTTAGATGCCGTGTACCGCGTACCATTTTTGGCGCACGCCACAATGGAACCGATGAATTGCACCGTTGCGTTTAATGAGGACGGTACGTGTGATGTGTGGACAGGCACCCAAGACGTTTTGGGCACACGCGGGTTCATTGCAAGTGTGGCCGAGATGGACGACGACAAGATCACCGTGCATCCGCTCATGCTGGGAGGTGGCTTTGGTCGCCGTAGTGCCGGATCACCCAATTTTCTAGCGCAAGCTGTGACACTCGCAAAGCAAGTCGGCAAGCCGGTCAAGCTTGTTTGGTCCCGCGAAGAAGACATGCAGCACGATTATTATCGTCCCGCTGTTACAGCGCATATGACAGCCGCCATTGATGACCATAACAATATTGATGGATGGCAGAATAAATACGTTCGTAAAGACGAGCCGGTTGAAGCGTCTCACATTCCCTATGCGGTGCCCAATCAAAACATCCGCTATGTGGAAAGTGAAGTCCATGTGCCTTACGGTCCGTGGCGCTCTGTCGCTCATACGCAGCATACGTTCTTTAATGAAAGTTTTGCCGACGAGTTGGCTCATGCAACCGGCAAGGATCCTTACATCTTCCGCCGGGACCTACTCAAAGACAAACCACGTCATCTGGCGGTGCTTAATAAAGTCGCCGAAATGTCAGATTGGGGGGGGGCTCTTGAGCCGGGCCATGCGCGCGGTATCGCCATTCAAGAAAGCTTCCAGTCCTTAGTGGCAGAAGTGGTGGATGTGTCCTTGGTAGACGGGGCGCCGCGTGTTCATAAAGTTTGGGCCGCAGTTGATCCGGGCTATGTAGTCAACCCAGACGGGGCCCGTGCACAAGTTGAAAGCGGCATCGTTTATGGTTTGACCGCCGCTTTATACGGTGAAATCACCATCGAAGACGGCCAAGTGATGCAGGAAAATTTCCCTGATTATCAAATGATCCGCATGGCCGATGCTCCCGTCATTGACATCGCCTTTGTGGAAACACCCGGTGCACATCCCGGCGGGTTGGGCGAACCAGCCACGCCGCCCATCGCGCCTGCGGTGGCCAATGCATTGTTCAGCTTAACGGGCAAACGCATCCGTTCTTTGCCCATCCAAAACCACGACCTCACAGACAGCCAACATTTGGCCTCTGCGGCGGATTAAGAGGGCAGGCGACAGCCTGAAGCTCATAACGAATAAAGGGCGGCTCGTGAGAGCCGCCCTTTATTCGTATCAATCGCTCTGCGTTTGAAAACAGCTTAGTGTTGGCTTTCTGGCAATTTCACTTTGGCACCGTCAAGCTCAGGCGTCACAGTGATTTGGCAAGAGAGACGGCTAGTGGCATCTGCATTTTCCGCAAAATCAATCATGGTGGTTTCCATGTCTTCTGCTTCGGGTATTTTTGCAGCCATTTCAGCAGGCACGTAAATCATGCAGGTTGCGCATGCACACGCGCCGCCACAGTCCGCATCAATGCCGGGAACCATATTGTTGATCGCAGCTTCCATCAATGTTGTGCCTTCTTCGGCCTCAACTTCGTGTTCTGTTCCATTAAATTCTACAAATGTAATCTTCGCCATCGGTGTCCTCTTTACCCTGCCTTTTTGGCTTTTTGGGTTTCAATTAAACGTCAATTCACAAGCCAGCTGGTTCGTCCTAGCTAGCGTCTTTTGCCATTTGCGCCATTTCTTTCATGTTAATGCTTTCATCGCGCAATGTCTCTGCAGGCAATTTGGCGCCACCGGCGACCATGAGTTTGCCCATCATAAATTCCGGAGGTCGGTTCACAGCATCCACCGCAATCATCTTGCCTTCTTTTAGATAAAATACTGCAAACGAGCGCCCATCATCTGGGTTGCCGCGTACAACAGCTTCATCATAGCCAGCCGATAGGCCAACAATCTGCAATTTCAAATCATATTGGTCAGACCAGAACCATGGGATTTGAGCATACACAAGCTCGCGTCCGCAAATGGTTGCGGCAGCTGTTTTGCCCTGCTCTAGGGCGTTCTGCACACTTTCCAACCGTAACCGTTCGCCCAGCAAAGGGTTCGGGTGGTTGGTGCAATCGCCAATCGCCAAAATATCAGGGTCTGATGTCTGGCAGAACTCATTCACAATGATGCCATTTTCCACATCAAGGCCAGCAGCTTGGGCAAGCTCAACATTTGGCAAAATGCCAACGCCCACCACCACAAAGTCAGCATCAAAGTTTGTGTTGTCGGAACAATTCACGCGGGTCAGCTTGCCGTCTTGTCCTTCAAAGGATGAAACCGCAGCGCCTTTAACAATTTTAACGCCTTCTTCAGCGTGAATGCGCTCATAGAAAGAAGAGACGATCGGATCAACAACCCGTGCCATCACCATGGGCGCCATTTCCAAGACAGTTACATCAATGCCGCGCTTCACAGCCACAGCCGCCACTTCAAGGCCAATGTATCCGCCGCCGACAACAACAAGCTTATTGCCTTCTTTGAATTTGGATTGAATTTTGGAGACATCGTCGATCGTGCGCAGATAGTTCACACCGTCGAGGTCAAAGCCCGGCACGTTCAATTCGCGCACACGGCTGCCGGTCGCCAAGATCAGTTTTGAATAGGGAATGCTTTCGCCTGTGCTGGTGTGCACGGTGCGCTGTGCGCGCTCAATTTCAGTAACGGTTGTATTGAGCTTCTGCTCCACGTCAGCTTTTTCATAGAAAGCCGGGGGCTTAAAATAAACGCGCTCAATAGACAGCTCACCAGCCAGAAACTTTTTGGAAAGAGGCGGGCGTTGATAGGGAAGATACGGCTCGTCACCAATCATCACAATCTTGCCGTCATATCCTTCTTGGCGCAGACTGGCCGCTGCCTGTCCTGCTGCGTGCCCTGCACCAACAATAACCACTTGGTTCGTCATACTGCCTAACTTCCCTCTCCCATTGGCCACTTAACCTAAGCTGCCGGGCCACAGCCCCCAGCATGTTTGAGCGGCCATAGCCTTGAGCGTCTCCCCTCCATAAAGGAGACCCCGCCTTATACACAAAGTTGACGCCTGCGTCATCTTCAAAATTGGCATTAAAGATGCCTTCAAAATCAGCTAAAATCAAGGCGCGTTCCGTTTATATCGGCCATTGAGCTGAATTTCAAAGCTTTGGGCCCTGTGGTAAATTCTCACTTTCCCCCATTTAGGGGCCCTTGGTCCTTGCAGCCCAGCACATCCCCCGCGTACAAGAAAGTATGACCGAGAAAACCACACCCACCAGCCCCAATTCCACCCCAAATCACGCTCTCGACCCGGCGGCGGATGCCTTGCCTGCCCATGACGCCGCCCCCGCGCTCATCCTGCCGTTAAGGGATGCGGACGCAACGGCACGCTTGGGGGCCGCCTTGGCCAAATGGGTTGGACCGGGGGATGTGATCGCATTGTGGGGAGATTTAGGGGCCGGAAAGACCAGCTTTGCCCGTGCCCTCATCCAAGCAAAGCTGGCGGCGCATGGGCACTCAGAAGACGTGCCCAGCCCCACCTTCACCTTGGTTCAAACGTATGAAACCCCTGATGTGGAAATATGGCATGTGGATTTGTACCGAATCACCCACGCAGACGAAGTGGTCGAGCTTGGGGTAGAGGATGCCATGGTCGACAGTTTGGTGCTCATCGAATGGCCGGGCCGCATGGGCGAGGATTTGCCAGCCGACCGGTTAGATGTGTTTTTTGACCAGCCCAATATCTCGCCAAGCACCCAAGCAAGTGAAACAACCAGTGACTTGCCGGGCCGCGTCGCTAAGCTATGGATCGGCCCAAAGGGCCACACCCGCTGGACGCCCCGACTTGAAAAATTGGCGACCTTTTCTGTTTAACACTACCACGATGAGTGACGATCTATGAACAACCGTGAAACCTTGATCAAAGCCCTGTTGAAAAAAGCAGGTTGGTCGCAGGCTGTCAGATCTCCTCTTGCAGGAGATGCCTCTACCCGGCGGTATGAGCGGTTGAAGCTCGGCACACAAGAAGCTGTGCTCATGGACGCGCCCAATCAACCCGATGGGCCATTATTGCCCGAATATAATAAACCTTACAGCGCCATCGCACATCTTGCTGAAACCACGCATCCTTTCGTGGCCGTCGGTGCGTTCCTACAGGCTCAAGGTCTCTCCGCGCCAAAATTAATCGCCCATGATGTCGACAATGGTTTGTTGCTGCTGGAAAACTTAGGCGATCGCCTATATGGCACGGCAATCGATCGCAACGAGGGCTTTGGCACCGCCACCTTAGAGGATATTTACCGCGCGGCGCTCGATGCCCTTTTGGTGCTGCATACCGCAGGCACCCCCGGCCCCTTGCCCTTGCCAGATGGCAGCACTTACGACGTGCCTGCATACGATGAAGAAGCCATGGCCATCGAAACGGAGCTTCTGCCCGAGTGGTATATTCCCGCAAAGTCTGGAGCGTCCCTGTCCCCCCAAGATCGCGTGGCCTACAGCGCCCTGTGGCAAGACCTCTTTCCCAAAGCCGCTTGTGGCACCCCCGTCATGGTGATCCGCGATTACCACTCCCCCAATCTGCTGTGGTTGCCAGAACGTGAGGGCGCGGCGCGTGTCGGCATGGTCGATTATCAAGACGCGCAATGTGGCTCGCGGGCCTATGATGTCATGTCCCTGTTACAAGATGCGCGCAAAGATGTGTCGCCTGAACGCGAAAATGAGATGCTTGCTTATTATTGCGCACAAGCAAAGGCTGACCCTTCTTTTGATGAGGTAGAGTTTCGCACCTCCTATGCCATTTTGGGGGCGCAACGAAATGCAAAGATCATGGGCATCTTTGTGCGTTTGTGGCAACGCGATGGGAAGCCAGCTTATTTGGCGCACTTGCCGCGTGTTTCAAATTACATGGAACGTAATTTGAAACATCCCATATTAGCGCCGCTTAAAAATTGGTTAGATACCCATGTCCCACCAGACATGCGGGCCGTGCCGTTACAGGCGGAAGAGTAAAACATGACGAAGACAGACCTATCTCCCAAAACAGAACCGAAAAAACCAGAGCCAATTAAAAAAGCAATGCTCATGGCCGCAGGTTTTGGCACCCGCATGCGCCCGCTGACCGACACCATGCCAAAGCCCATGGTGCCCTTTCTAGGCAAACCATTGATCGATCATGCCTTGGACAAATTGGCGGCGGTTGGGGTGGAAGAAGTGATCGTCAATGTGCACTACAAAGCCGATATGCTTGAAGAGCATTTAGCATCGCGCACCACGCCGCGCATCATCATCGCCAACGAACGTGAAAAAATTCTCGACACAGGCGGCGGCCTTCTGAAAGCCCGGTCTATGTTAGGCGAAGACCCCATCTTCACGTTCAATTCTGACAGTGTGTGGATGGAAGGGCAGGGGGCTGCTCTTCAACGCCTTATCGATTTTTGGGACCCTGAAAAAATGGATGCCCTTTTGATGATCGCCCCAGCCACCAATACAATCGGTGAGGTCCGGCGCGGCGACTTCACCATGGACGCTGACGGTCGGCTCACCCGCCGCCACGAACTGCAAGTAGCTCCCTTCATGTTCGCCGGGGTGCAAATCTTCAATCCAAAATTATTAGACGGCGCGCCTAAAGGAAAAGACGTTTTCTCAACAAACATCTTCTGGGATCAAGCCATAGACACAGGCCGCCTTTTCGGCTTGCGCATGGACGGCGTCTGGATGCACGTCGGCACCCCCGGCGATTTAACCCAAGCCGAAACCTTCATGAAAACCGCCCTCTAGTCCCAGACCTCGCTGCGTCATCACCACCCACCCCACCTAGAAGCGTCATTGTCATCCATCCTCACCTAGAAGCGTCATTGCCGGACTTGTTCCGGCAATCCATCCCTCCGCGATCTCTCCTCTCACGGTGACTACACCCCCTCCACATATGCCGCCCGATGGATCTCCGGGACAAGCCCGAAGATGACAGTAAGCAATAGGTGACGCCCTCACCCTGTCGGCCTCATTCTTCACCTCCATAAGCGTCATTGCCGGACTCGTCCCGGCAATCCATCCCTCCGCAACCGCTCCCCCCACGGTGGCCATCCCCCCCTCAAACACCCCTACAAAAGCTCGCCCGCCGTGCTAACCTGCCTGCATGAGCAGCGAATCGCCGACCCTTTTCACCATGCCCCCAAGCGCCCCTTTCCAAGATGCGCTCGCCAAAGCCTTGAGCGCTGACCCCAGCTTAGGCGGCACCTTGGGCACACACATTGCCCTCACCGACATCACCTTGTTGGTGCCGACCCGCCGTGCTGTGCGCGGTCTGACCGAAGCCTTTCTGCGGGCCAATGATGGCCGCCCCATGTTGCTCCCACGTATTCAAGCATTGGGCGAAGTCGAAGAGGACGAGCTCAGCCTTCTTGCGGGCATCGAGGCAGAGCCGGGCGGGGCGGGGATGCAACTCGAAATCCCTCCTGCCATTCCCGCGCTTGAGCGTCACCTTACGCTGGCCAGGCTCATTGAGCGGTGGCGCAACCGGGCGGACAACCCAGACCTCATCGGTCCGCTCAATGCCCCGCAGGCCAGCGCCTTAGCCGCAGACTTGGGTCGTTTCCTAGATCTTGCCGAAACAGAAGAAGTGGCCCTCACCGCGCTCAAAGATTTGGTGCCAGATACCTATGCGCAAAACTGGCAGCTCACACTTGAGTTTCTCCAAATCGTCACTCAGTTCTGGCCCGACATTTTGAAAGAGCGCGGGGCCATCGATCCCGCCGCTCGGCGCAAAGCCTTGCTCAATGCGCAATGCGAAGCGTGGCAAAAAAAGCCGCCCCAAGGCCCGGTCATTGCCGCTGGCTCAACCGGCTCCATTAAGGCGGTTGCGCGTCTGCTCGCCACCATCGCCCATTTGCCGCAAGGGGCTGTGGTGTTGCCCGGTTTGGACCAATGCCTTGATGCAGAAAGCTGGGCGCAGCTAGGTCCTTCTCATCCTCAATATGGATTAAAAGAACTCCTAGATAGGCTGAATGTGCCCCGCGCCGATGTTCCCATTTGGCCCGGCGCTCAAAGTGACCCTGCCACCCCAGACGGTGCCCGTGACCATGCGCGCGAAACCATCCTGTCGGAGTTGATGCGCCCTGCCGAAACAACCGATCAATGGCAGCAAAGCATTGCCGCCCTCAAGCCAACCGCCGACAAAGCGTTGGAAGGCATTCGCTTCATTCAAGCCAGTTCCCCGCGCGAAGAAGCAACCGCCATCGCCTTGCTGTTGCGAGAGGTGTTAGAAACACCTGGCAAAACCGCTGCCCTCATTACACCAGATCGAAACCTCGCCCGCCGCGTCGCAGCCGAACTCTCCCGTTGGAACGTAGAGATTGACGATTCCGCCGGGACGCCCTTAAACGAAACCGGGCCATTGGTGTTTTTGCGTTTGCTGGCAGAAGCTTTAGCCGAAGACCTTGCGCCCGTGCCGCTACTGGCCTTGCTCAAACATCCCATGGCCGCCCTTGGCATGGCTCCCGCAGATTTACGCGATGTCACACGGTTGTTGGAACGCGAAGTGTTGCGCGGCCCCCGGCCAGCCGTCGGCATTGCCGGATTAATCAATGCGGTGGAAGGGGAGCTGGTGCAACGCCTACAGCGCAACCCAAAAGCAACGCCGACGTTTGAAGCCCCCTTACGCGGCTTGATCGCTCAATTAGAAGACGCGTTAGCGCCTTTGCTGGCCCTCTATGATGTGCCCTTTGAACAAGAAGTGCCCGGCCATGAGTTGATCCAAGCACATCTTCAAGCCGCCGAAAAATTGGCAACCAGCGATGAAACACCCGGTGCTGAACGTCTGTGGTGGGGCGAAGCCGGGGAAACAGCGGCTCAGTTTTTCGGGGCCTTATTGGAAGCCAATGACCAACTGGCTGACCTGACCCCGCAGCTTTTTGCCCGCTACATTGAAACATTGGCGTTGGGCAAAATGGTGCGCCCCCGTTATGGCAAGCATCCGCGTTTGTTCATTTGGGGGCCACTTGAAGCCCGTCTGCAACGCACTGATGTGCTGGTGCTGGGGGAGTTAACCGAGGGCGTCTGGCCGCAGCGGGCAGATGTGGACCCGTGGTTGTCGCGCCCCATGCGTCACGATTTAGCAATGGAACCACCAGAGCGGCGCATTGGCTTGTCCGCACATGACTTTGCTCAAGCCTTGGCAGCTCCTACAGTCTACATCACCCGTGCCGACAAATTGGACGGGGCGCCAACCGTGGCCTCTCGTTGGTTGTTGCGGTTGGATAGTTTGCTCACAGGGCTTGGCACCAGCCGCGCCGCACTTGCAGACCCCAAATGGATTGAGTGGGCCAAGGCAATGGATAACCCGGCGTCGGTCAGTGCGGCAGAGCGTCCAGTGCCGCGCCCGCCCGTCGCCGCCCGTCCGGATCAGTTCTCTGTAACTCAAATTGAAACTTTGATGCGTGATCCCTATGCCATCTACGCCCGTAAAGTTTTGAACCTGCAGGCCTTGCGAGATTTGGATGAAAACGCAGATGCCGCAGAGCACGGCACGTTGATCCATGCGGTGATGGAAAGATTTACAAAAACCTATCCAATTCATTTACCTGAAAACCCCCAAGCTGAATTACGCCGCATCGGCGAGGAGGTTTTCCAAACAGCCCCAGACCGCCCAGCTGTCAAAGCCATCTGGTGGCCTCGGTTTGAACAAATGATCCCTTGGATCATCGAAACATTTGAAGACCCCCGCCGTTTGGGGCTGACCCGTGTGTATTCTGAAATTCGCGGGGAGGTGGAGCTTTACGCAGGTGCCCGCACTCACAAGCTAACGGGTGTTGCAGACCGGATAGAGCAACGCGATGACGGCACCTTGGCGATCCTCGATTATAAAACCGGCAAGCCGCCGTCCAAAAAGCAAGTGGAGGCAGGGCTTTCCCCGCAACTGGCTCTGCAAGCAGCCATTGCAGATCAAGGCGGGTACGATGGCTTAGACCGCGCATCGGTCAGTGAAATTTCATACGTTCAGCTTAAAGGCGGAGACGCTGCTGGGGACTTCAAAAAAATTTCAGACAGTCCTCAAAATTTGATCGAAGAGATTTGGGCGGGCCTCATCGAACTACTCACTCAATATGAAGACGAAACCACCCCTTACGTGTCGCGCCTGCGCCCAGAGCTGATCCATTTCGCGCTCGACTTTGATCATTTGGCACGCGTGAAGGAATGGTCTGTGCAAGAGGAGGGGGGCGAATGAACCTGCTCGATGAAACACCTCTCGATTATACCACCCGCGCCCAAGCGGCAGCCTCGCGTCCCGATGCCTCCGCGTGGGTGTCAGCCAATGCAGGCTCAGGAAAAACCTACGTCCTCATTCAGCGCATTTCTCGTTTGTTGCTTGCAGGCACCCAGCCCAACCGTATTTTATGCCTGACCTATACCAAGGCCGCTGCCGCTGAAATGTCCGCCCGTCTCTACAAACAGTTGGGCGATTGGGCCGTGATGGACGAGGAACCGCTGCGCGCCGCCCTCACCTCATTGGAGGGCCATCCCCCAACCAGCCAACAAGTGCGGGCCGCACGGTTGCTGTTTGCCCGTGCCATCGAAACACCCGGCGGGCTGAAAATTCAGACCATCCATGCCTTTTGCGAGCAAATCCTCGGGCGCTTCCCGTTGGAAGCAGGCGTCTCAACGCACTTTCAAATTCTCGATGAGCGGAGTGCTGCCGAACTTTTAGCCGAAGCACGCAGTGAGCTATTGGCCGAATTTGGGGCTCATGCCCAAGAGGGTGCACCGCTCACTCCCGCCGAGCAAGCCCTTGATTATATCATCGCGCAATCGGGCGAGTTTGGGTTGGGCGCATTGATGGATGCCATCCTCACCCGTCGCAGCCGCTATCAATATGTGCTGAATGAAACCAGCGCCGAGGACGCCCTCAACGGCTTGCGCGAAAAGCTAGGGGTGCATCCGGGCGAAACCGAAGAGCACATGTATGCGCAGGCCCATGCGGCAACACCCCAAAAGGATTTAGAAAATGCCATTACGCTTTTGTCCGGGTCTGGGGCCAACGACCAAAAGCAAGCCGAGCGTCTACGCGCCTATATCAACCCGCAAGATTTAAAGGCCGCGTTTGACATGTATGCCAGCGCCTTTGTGACCACCACGGGCGAGGATCGCAAGTCCCTCGTCACCAAGAAACTCACCACGGCCCACCCACATCTTTTAGATGTCTTGGAAGATGAGCGTGAGCGTCTGCGCGGTGTCGCTAATCGCTTACGGGCCATGAAGCTTTATACGGCGGCAGCTCATGCGTTGCACATTGCCGAAGCCTTGATCTTGCGTTTTTCAGAGTTAAAAGCCCGTCATGCCTTTTTGGATTATGACGACCTGATTGAGAAAACCCGCAAGCTGATTGAAAATCCGGCGATGTCTGCATGGGTGCGTTTCAAGTTAGACGGGGGCATCGATCACATTCTTGTGGATGAAGCCCAAGATACCAGCCCAGACCAATGGGTCATTATTAAAAGCTTGGCGGAAGAATTTTTTGCGGGCGACGGGGCTCACGAAGGCATTCGCACTGTGTTTGCGGTGGGGGATGAAAAACAATCCATCTATTCCTTCCAAGGCGCTGACCCCGCGCAATTTGATGCGGCCAAACAACATTTTGCCGCGCGGGTGGAAGCCGCCAAATTGGCGTGGCACCCGGTCGAATTGTTGCTCTCGTTCCGTTCTGCTACGCATGTGCTGAAAACCGTGGATGACACCTTCGCCTCCCCAGATGCCCGCCGGGGCTTGTCTGCTCAAGGCATTGCACCGAAGCACCTTGCCAAACGCGACGACATGCCCGGCCTTGTTGAAGTGTGGGAGACGGAAAAACCTGAAGACGCAGCAGACGACAACCCCTGGGATGTGCCTCTTGATTTTACCGGCCCAAGCCATCCCACGGCTCGGCTTGCCGCCCGCATTGCAGACCGCATTAAAGAGTGGATGGATACTGGCGAGCCGATTTATGAAAACGGTCCCGCCATCACCCCCGGCGATGTGATGATATTAGTCCGTCGTCGGAATGCTTTGGTGGAAGACCTCATTCGCGCCCTTAAAAAACGCGCCATCCCCGTGGCCGGTGCCGACCGCATGGTTCTGACCGAGCAAATTGCGGTGATGGACCTGCTCGCTTTGGCTCGGTTTGCTTTGCTCCCTGAAGATGATCTGACACTGGCGACAGTGCTCAAGTCTCCTCTTTTGCGGTGGAGCGAAGAACAACTTTTCGATCTTGCCTATCAGCGGGGCCACCACACCTTGTGGCATAGCATTTTGCAGCAAGAACGAAATGCCCCCCACATTGCCCAAGCCTTTGCTTTTCTATCGCATGTGCGGGCCAAAGCTGACCGGGTGCGCCCTTACGAGTTTTTTGCAGATATCCTCATTGCAGAACAGGGCCGGGAAAAACTGTTGGCCCAATTAGGCCCCGATGCGGCCGATCCGATGGACGAACTTCTACAGCTCGCTTTGGAATTTGAACGGGCCCATCCAGCCTCCTTGCAAGGGTTTCTCCACTGGCTCGACAGCGCAGAAGTGCAGATTAAACGCGAGCATGACCAAGGCCGCAACGAAGTCCGCGTCATGACCGTGCATGGCTCCAAGGGCTTGGAAGCGCCCATCGTCTTTTTACCTGACACCTGCACCTTGCCAACCGCCAGCGGCTTGCAAGCAAAACTATACGACCTTGATGCACCAGAACTGCCGCCGTTGTGGGTGGGGGCGAAAAAGCATGATGACGCCAACGCCAGTGCCGCTCGTCAACGCATTGCGGACCGGGGCGAAGAAGAGTATCGCCGGTTGCTTTATGTCGCCATGACGCGCGCCGAAGACAGGCTTTATATTACCGGGTATGAAAACAGCCGGGGGATGCCCGACGGCTGCTGGTACGATCTGGCGGCAACAGCCATCTGCCCGCAAGCCGACAAAATAGAAGAGGGCGGCCACACCCTGTGGCGCTTAGGTAAGGTGCCAACGAAGGCCGTTAACGGTGCCGCCTCCCTAGCCCCAACATCGCCTCTAACGCAAACGCCAACGTCGCTCCCTCTGTGGATCAACGCGTCTCCTGCAAGCGAGCCAACCCCAAGCCGCCCCTTGGCCCCCTCTCAATTACCATTAGATGGTGTCGAAGAGCCGGTGGCCTTGTCGCCGCTTCAAGCCAGCAATCCAGATCGTTATAAGCGGGGCCGTCTCATTCATCGCTTGTTGCAACTCTTGCCAGACTTGCCGTCAGAGACGCGCGCGGCGGCCACCGAGCAATTCCTTGCACAAACGCTGCATGGGTTAAGTGAAGCCGAACGCGCCGAAATGGCCGCTGCCACTTTGCCTATTTTGGAAGATGAGCGATTCGCGGCTCTCTTTGGGCCGGGGTCCCGTGCCGAAGTGCCTCTGACGGGTGAAATTATGCGAGAAAGCGGCACCGTTGTCATGGCCGGGCAAGTAGACCGCCTCTTAGAAACACCCACAGAAATTGCCATTATTGATTTCAAAACCAACCGGCCAGCGGCTAAATCGACGCAGGACATTGCCCCGGCATATGTCGCCCAAATGGCCGCTTATCGGGCACTTTTGCAACGGGCCTACCCCGAAAAACAGGTCACTTGCTGGCTTTTATGGACGGATGGTCCTGATTTGATGGAAATCCCTTCAGGGCTGATGGAAAAGGTTTTTAAGTAATTTTTTGGCCACAAAAGCAAAGCGAATGATCACACCCCTGTGAGTAAGGTTGACCTTCGCCTATAGGCTTCCTAGATTCAATTCAAACAGCACACGCTTCCCCTTGCGGTGTAAGCCAATTTAATGAGGTATATTATGAGCACCACAAAAGTCACAGATGACAGTTTTGAAAACGATGTGATTGATGCGTCTGGTCCCGTTCTTGTGGACTTCTGGGCCGAATGGTGTGGCCCCTGTAAGCAAATCGGCCCCTCTTTGGAAGAGCTGGCTGCTGAAATGGGCGACAATGTCACCATTGCCAAAATCAACATCGACGAAAACCCAAACATCCCAACAAAATTCGGTGTGCGCGGCATTCCAACCATGATGATTTTCAAAGATGGCCAAGTCTCCGCAACAAAAGTTGGCGCTTTGCCAAAGAACAAAATTGCCGAGTGGATCAAAGAATCCATCTAATCCATTTGGTATGAAACGAAAAGGCCGGCCTCCCAGAGGCCGGCCTTTTGTCTATTACACCTCACCCCCAAAAAAAGCCTCGTCATTGCCGGACTTGTTCCGGCAATCCATCTCTCCTCTAGCTCTG
>JARGNZ010000024.1:0-25564 GCA_029209985.1 Parvibaculaceae bacterium | reverse complement strand
CCCCCTAAAGCCATCGTCTCACACGCATCAAATCTATTTGTAACAAATAACCTGAAGGCCTTTGCCCAGCGCAAAACGGTGTTTTACTTTTGAGAAGCCTGCGTCCAGCATAAATTCAATGATGTTGGCCTTGTTGAAATAAAGTTTGTGGTCCGGGGCGCCCATGTGCCGATGCACATCGCCCGCCGTGGCATATTCGTCCAAGCTCGGGGTCGTCAAAAACAAGACGCCATTTTTGTCCAGCAAGTTAAAAAGCTTCACCGCAAAGCCGAAGGGGTCGGGCACGTGTTCGATGACTTCTGAACAATAGATGCCGTCAAACACCTCCCCAGAGGCTTGGTAGTCTTCCAGCGCAATGTCGCTAAATTTGCATTCTGGGAACAGGCGCTTTGCTTCTGTCACCAGCACGGGATTAATTTCAATGCCTTGGGCGTCCAATCCTAAGGCGTGACTGGTGGCCACAAAACACCCGACATTGCTGCCAACATCGAGAACTTTTGAGCCTTTCATTTTTGATCTTAAATACTTGGCTCTTTTTTTGGAGCGGCGCATTTTGCTGTCAAATTTCTTCCGGTATCCCTCAACGTATCCGTCGCCCGCATCTAATTGCATCGTGACGGTGTCTTCAAAGCTGGGCACGGGATCAATCCGGGCATAGCCGGTTTCTTCGAAGACGATCCATTTGTGACCATCTTGGGTTGTTAATTCGGTACTCGCTCCGCGCTCCAAAATATGCGGCTGATAAGTCATCAAATTCCTCAATCAAAAATGAGCATCGATCAATCAGATCTGGTTGATGAGGCAACCTTTGATTGATCCCTGCTATTGTGAATGCCGCTAGGGCGAATTGGTTTCGGAGTCTGTAAGCCGCTTCCCCCCACTCAAACTGGAAGCTCCCCCTGAATGATCCTGCGGAATTACGGAGAATCTTGCAAGGAAAAATAGGATCTAAAACGAGGAGGGCAAGGCATGTCAGCAAGTTGCTGTGGGCAAAAAGCTGCTAGCCGTTTTGCCGTAAAACCTGTCCGGCTAAATAAAGCGAGCCACAAATCAAAATGCGCGCCGGGGTGCCTGCGGTGATGGCGGTAATGTCCTGCAACGCATGGTCAAGGTCCTGTGCGGCTTGCGCGGTCAGTCCTGCCCGGGTTGCTGCCGCGACCAGAGATTGTGCGGACGCACTGCCGGGTTCTTCGGGAATGGTCAATGTGCGCAAGCTGCGCGCCAACCCCTCAAAGGGCTGCAAATAACCAGTGGCATCCTTTGTTTCCAACATGCCCATAATCATATGCAGGGGCTTGCCGTCTCGGTCATTCATTTCAGCCAGCGATTGGGCAAGGGCGGTGCCTGCTGCCGGGTTATGGCCCCCATCAAGCCAGAGCTCGGTTCCCTCTGGCACAAGGTCAAGCAACGGTCCTGTTTTCAGGCGTTGCAAACGGGCAGGCCACCGCACAGTGCGCAAACCCTGCGCGCGGGCATCATCGTCAATGCGCTCAGAAAGGGCGGGCGGCAAAGCAGCCAACACCGCCAAGGCTGTGCCCGCGTTGTCGATTTGGTGACGTCCCATCAGGCGCGGCAACGGCAGGTCCTGCAATCCAAAGTCATCCTGATAAACCAACCGCCCATGTTCTTCGTAAGCGTGAAAATCTTGACCGGAGAAAGTTGGTTTCGCACCAAGCTTGTCACAGGCACGCTCTAAAACATCGCGCACCGCATCATCTTGCGGTGCAATCACAGCCGGACAATTGTCTTTCAAAATACCTGCTTTTTCTCCGGCAATTTGTACCAGCGTATCGCCTAAAAATTGCTGGTGGTCCAAGCCAATGGGTGTAATCACGCTCACCGCAGGCGCATCAATCACATTAGTCGTATCCAACCGGCCCCCAAGGCCAACTTCCAACAAAAGTAGATCCGCAGGAGTGCGTGAAAAAGCCAAGAGCGCGGCAACCGTCGTGATCTCAAAATAGGTAATTGGCGCACCGGCGTTCACGCGTTCGCATTCTTCCAATATTGCCACAAGGTCAGGTTCGCTAATGTCCTGTCCGGCAACATAAATACGTTCATGAAATCGGACCAAGTGAGGGGAAATATAGGCATGAACTTTAAGCCCCCCCGCTTCGGCCATCGCGCGAACATAAGATAATGTGGACCCCTTGCCATTGGTGCCTGCGATGTGAACAACAGGCGGCAACTTCTGTTCCGGGTGGCCTAATGCGGCAAGCAGCCGGTGCACCCGGTCTAGAGACAGGTCAATTAACTTAGGGTGCAACTGCCCCAGTCGCTCAAGGATAACGTCGCTGAAATTCGACTGATCGGTCTGGCCTGCGCCATGAGAAGGAGTGTCAGAAGAAGCGCTCACCGCTTTAATCCTTGTGTCGCCTAGAGAGAAATAGGGCCTAGATCACAGCAGGCGGGGTGCCCGCATCTTCGTCACTGACAACAGGCATGGGAATGTGGGTCATCGATCCGTCTGTACCGGGGCGATGCATCAGCACACGCACCAGCTTAGAAAGCTTTTCTTTCAGCTGGTGGCGGTGCACCACCATATCCACCATGCCGTGCTCAAGCAAAAACTCAGCGCGTTGGAAGCCTTCAGGAAGTTTTTCCCGAATGGTTTGTTCAATCACCCGTGGGCCTGAAAAGCCAATAAGCGCGCCCGGCTCAGCAATGTGAATGTCTCCAAGCATCGCATAAGACGCCATCACGCCGCCTGTTGTCGGGTCTGTCAGAACCACCAAGAAAGGTAGGCCCGCTTCACGCAGCAACTGCACTGCAACGGTTGCGCGCGGCATTTGCATTAGGGACAAGATACCTTCTTGCATCCGCGCCCCGCCGGAAGCGGCAACCAAAATGTAAGGACAGCGCCGCGCCAGTGCTTCTTCAGCACCGCGTACAACCGCTTCCCCCGCAGCCATGCCCAAGGACCCGCCCATAAAGGCAAAGTCTTGGACCGCAACAACAACTTCCGTGCCATCAAGCGGCCCGTGGGCAACGGTCACCGCATCCGGCTTGCCCGTTTTGGCGCGGTTGTCTTTCAACCGGTCAGGGTATTTGCGTTGATCGCGAAATTTCAGCGGGTCGTGTTGTACCTCACGTACATCAAAGACCGTGTATTGATTATTATCGAAGAGTTGCCCAAGCCGCGCATCTGTCTCCAGCCGTGCGTGGTGATTGCAATTGCTACATACTTTGAGATTGGCCGCAAAATCACGATGGAAGATCATTTCCCCGCAATTGGAGCACTTATGCCAAAGATTATCTGGGGTGTCCCGCTTCTTGAAGACATTTGTAATCTTCGGGCGGACAACATTATTAATCCAGTTCATCTGCGTCTCCTCGATACTCAAATCCAGCGATAGCCGGTTCTTTCGATAATCTATTGTGCGTCGCCAACGCGCGCGCCGCGCACACCGTCGCTCAGGTCTCGAACAAAGCCGAGAACGTCTTCCACCAAGCCCGCTTTTGGCGCACCTGTGTCATCTAAGTGTTCTTTGATGCGGTCCACAATGGCAGAACCAACAACCGCGCCGTCTGCCACGCGTGCAATGGCAGCAGCAGCTTGGGGTGTCTTAATGCCAAAGCCAACGGCCACAGGCAGATCTGTATGGCTTTTGATCCGCGCAACCGCTTTGGAAACAGTCGCGGCATCCGCCGCCGCACCGCCAGTAATGCCGTTCACGGACACGTAGTAGACAAACCCACTTGTATTAGCGAGCACAGACGGCAAGCGTTTATCATTGGTGGTTGGTGTTGCAAGGCGGATAAAATTCACCCCCGCAGCCAGAGCAGGCAGGCAAAGTTCTGCGTCTTCTTCCGGCGGCAAATCGACAACAATCAAGCCATCAACGCCAGCTTCTTTTGCATCTGCCAAAAAGGCATCCACACCGTAATGATAAATTGGGTTGTAGTACCCCATCAAAATAATTGGCGTTGTCGTATCCGTCTTACGGAACCCGGCCACCATGCCCAATGTCTTGGCCATTGTCTGGCCCTTGTTGGCCTTGGGGCCGCCGTTAAGGGCGCGAATGGTCGAGCGTTGGATCGACGGGCCGTCAGCCATGGGATCGGTAAATGGCATGCCCAGTTCAATCACATCAGCCCCGGCTGCAGGCAGGCCCGCAAGAATGGCGCTGGATGTTTCTAAATCAGGGTCGCCCGCTGTGATGAATGTCACGAGTGCCGCACGCCCTTCCGCTTTCAGGGCTGCAAATTTTTGCTCAACACGGGTGCTTGTTTTAGGAGCGCTCATTAGATGTCCACTCCCAAATGTTCAGCTACTGCAAACACGTCTTTGTCGCCGCGCCCACATAAATTCATCACCAAGATATGCTCCTTGGGAAGGTCCGGAGCCATGCGGGTGACATGCGCCAGTGCGTGGCTTGGTTCAAGAGCAGGAATAATGCCTTCTAGGCGGGTGCATAATTGGAAGGCGTCGAGGGCTTCCTTGTCGGTTACGGAAACATATTCAACCCGGCCTGTTTCCTTCAACCAACTATGCTCAGGGCCAATGCCTGGATAATCCAAGCCTGCCGAGATCGAATGACCATCCAAAATTTGGCCATCATCGTCTTGCAGCAAATATGTTCGGTTGCCATGCAACACGCCCGGCGCCCCGCCAGAGAGAGACGCGCAATGCTCGCCCGTCTCAATGCCTTTGCCCGCCGCTTCAACGCCGACAATGCGCACGTCTTTGTCGTCAAGGAAAGGGTGGAACAAGCCGATGGCATTAGAGCCACCACCAATACACGCCACCAATGAATCCGGTAGGCGGCCTTCGCGTTCCATCATCTGCTCTTTGACTTCACGTCCAATAATGGATTGGAGGTCGCGCACAAGTTCAGGGTAGGGGTGCGGGCCAGCAGCGGTGCCAATAATATAGAACGTGTCGTCTACATTGGTGACCCAGTCGCGCAGGGCTTCGTTCATCGCATCTTTCAGCGTGCCCGTGCCGCTTTCAACCGCCACAATTTCAGCGCCCAGCAATTTCATCCGAAACACATTCGGCTTCTGGCGTTCAATGTCTTTGGCACCCATGTACACAACGCACGGCAGTCCAAATCGCGCACACACAGTCGCTGTTGCAACACCGTGTTGCCCTGCGCCGGTTTCGGCAATAATCCGTGTAGCCCCCATACGCTTGGCCAGCAAAATTTGCCCCAAGCAATTGTTGATCTTGTGGGAACCTGTGTGATTAAGCTCGTCGCGTTTGAAATAAACCTTCGCGCCGCCAAGGTGCTCGGTGAGCCGTTCAGCATAATACAGCGGAGACGGACGCCCGGTGTAGTGCTTGGCCAAGTCGACCAGCTCGGCCTCAAAACTTGGGTCAGCTTTGGCCGCATGATAGGCTTCTTCAAGAGCCAAAATATTTGGCATCAAAGTTTCGGCCACAAAGCGCCCACCAAAAATGCCAAACCGGCCATTCTCATCTGGCCCTGTCCGTAAAGACGTATTTTCCACAGCTGAACTCAACTCAGCACTCCTATTCAGGGGCTCAAGGCCCCCCTTAAAATTTTGTCTCGTCAGCTGATTGAGCTGCAGCGCAAAAAGCGGCAATCAATTCAGCGTCTTTTTCCCCCGGTACGCTTTCCACGCCCGAAGAGACATCCACCATTTTCGCGCCCGTAGCGGCAATGGCTTGGGCTACATTATCAGGCGACAGGCCGCCAGAAAGCATCCACGGCTTTTTGGGTGTGCGTCCTTTAATGAGCGACCAGTCAAAAGCCAGCCCATTGCCCCCCGGCAAAGCATTAGACATAGATTTAGGCGGTTTGGCGTCAAACAGCAACAAATCTGCCACTTCTTCGTAAACGCCAACTTGGGCAAAATCATGGGCATCGCTGATAGAAAGCGCTTTCATGACAGGCCGTCGGCAGCGTTCGGCAATTTCCGCAACGCGTTCCGGGCTTTCCGTGCCGTGCAACTGGATCATTTCCGGCTCAACCCGCGTAATGATCTCATCGAGGAGGGCATTGGTTGGGTCAACGCTCAGCGCCACACTCCACACCCCGGCATAACGGCTCTGCTTGGCCAGCTCATGGGCAGTCGAAAAATCGACGTGGCGCGGGCTTTTTTCAAAAAAGACCAAGCCCACATAAGAGGCTTTGGCGCGCAGGGCGGCCTCCATCATATCAGGCGTTTTGATCCCGCATATTTTAACTTGCGCACCCATCAGCGTTGACCTTGCGCGGCCAGGGCGGCGACAAGGGAAGCGGCAATCGCTTGGGCCGCCACCACAGGGTCAGGGGCTTTTAAGATAGGGCGGCCAATAACCAAAATATCAGCGCCCAAGCCCATCGCTTGTTCTGGGGTCATAATGCGTTTTTGGTCGCCAACATCAGCCCCCGCAGGGCGAATGCCCGGCACGATCAGCTTAAAATCAGGCCCGAGATCATTGCGCAACGCCTCAATTTCGTGGGACGAGCAGACAACCCCGTCTAGCCCTGCCTTTTGTGCATTGGCCGCCAATCGGCGCACTTGGTCCGAGGCATTTCCAGCCACGCCCGCCGCCGCCAAATCAGTTTCATCAAGCGAGGTCAACACAGTCACCCCCACCACTAGCGGGCGCGCGTCGCCTGCCTCACTTGCCGCATCTGTCGCCGCCCGCATCATCGCAAGGCCCCCGGCGGTATGCACATTGACGATGGCAGGTTTGAGCGGCAAACAAGAGCGAATGCCGCCCGCAACCGTATTGGGAATGTCGTGTAATTTAAGGTCCAAAAAGATCGGCGCGCCTGTTGCCGCGACTTGCGCGTAGCCCTGCGGCCCCGCAGCATAAAAAAACTCCAACCCCAGCTTCAGCCCGCCCACGTGCGGCGCAATTTGGCCACCACTTGCGGCCGCAACAGCAGGATCCGGCGTGTCGAGGGCAACAAAAATAGGGTTTTGAAAGGACATGAGGGCGCTCCCAATCAGTAGGCACCCTTCAAGGATTTGGCAGGGCACAATTCTGGCGCTGGTATAGCAAGCTTTGGGGGGGGAGGGAAGCAGGAGAAGGGGCGCGAGCGGGCAACGACATTTCCGGCACCAACATCACCAAAAGACCCGTCATTGCCGGACTTGTTCCGGCAATCCATTTCTCCTCTGGCTCTGCGTCATCCATAACGCCGCGTCGGAAGCATCCTCACCCGATAGCAGCCCGGCCCACTATCCGTTGAGCTTTCTCCCTGCCGCCCCATGGATCTCCGGGACAAGCCCGAAGATGAGGTGTAGGCGGGGGATGAGGGAGGAGGGGACTTTTGCGAAATCGGAATGAACCGGGCGTATCTGGCGTATCTGCCACATCTGCCACATCCCTAATTCCACTCCCATCACCCACCAAAGAAGCGTCATTGCCGGACTTGTTCCGGCAATCCACCTCTCCTCTGCCTCCGCGCCATCCATAACGTGCTGCGTGAAAGAAGAAGGCGAACGCAGGGCAATGGCACCCCGTCCCTCAAATGAAAAATGAAAGCCGTCTAGTCGCGGGCAAAGTCCAATGCCACAGCATCGCCTTCTGGCCGTGCGGGTGTCTCGCGCAAAGCGGCCAGCTCCGACTTGCCTTGGCGGGCGGTTTGGCGGTGGCGGCCTTGGCCGACCCAAACCGCACTTGCGCCCACAATCAGGCCCAAAAAGATAGCGGCCAAGATCACAAAAATCAGCGGCATATCCAAGGCTAAGGCGGGGTTTTCTTGATTGAACGGATCAAGGTTGAGCGACACGTGGTGCCGATTGGCAATGGCCAGAAACACAGTCACCAGTGCCAAAGGCAAAGTAATGAGCCAAGAGAGCAATTTCACGAGGCGCACCTCCTTTGCAAAAACTTAAACGTCAGAGCCGCCGAACCCGGAAGGAGAGGGCGCTGTTTCAGGTGTCGTCTGTCCCGCGTCTGGGGCAGTGCCGGGTTCCGCATTCAACCGTTCCCGCAACTCTTTGCCGGTTTTGAAGAAGGGCACGAACTTTTCGGCCACCTCAACTGGTTGGCCTGTGCGCGGATTGCGCCCAACCCGTGCCGGACGGTTTTTAACAGAGAACGCCCCAAAGCCGCGCAGCTCGACCCGGTCGCCCCGCGCAAGGGCCGTGCAAATTTCATCAAAAATTGTGCTGACAATCCGCTCGACATCTCGTTGGTAGAGATGCGGATTAGCTTGTGCAAGCTTTGCAACCAGCTCAGACTTAATCATATTCGGCTCCCCTGTTCACCACATCTTCGCCTTCAACATTGAGGGGCTGAGGCCCCAACAGTGCATGGCAAACGCCAACCTACTGAAGACGCATATCTTTCGACAACGTCAGCTATTAGGGTGCCAAACACTCACCAGCCCGTCAAGCGTAAGTCCCTTTAGTTGCAGAGTTTTTTCCCCTGCGTCCCAGAACGAACCAAAACCAGCCTCAATCATCGCAGAGGCAGCCTGCGCAAAGAAGGGCGTGTCTACAACGACCTCCCAATCTTCTACAGAAATGTCAGCGTCAATGTCGTGCTCCCGAGCCAACCACGCCAAAGCAACCTCTTCGCCACCAATTTCATCGACCAACCCAAGCTCTTTGGCTTGGAAACCGGTATAAATGCGCCCGTCGCCTAATTTGCGGGCGGTTGCATCGTCAAAACCGCGCCGTTCGATCACCAGCCCAATAAACCAATCATAAGAACTATCGATCAGGTCCTGCAAAACTTTGATCGCCGCTTTGGGTGTAGGGCCAAAGCCATCAGGCTCAGCTTTAAGGGGGCTGGATTTTACATCCTGCATTTTGACCCCCAATTTGCCCAACAAGCCTTCCAACTGGGTCCACTGAAACAGCACCCCAATAGACCCGGTCAACGTGTTGCCCCGCGCTACAATGTGATCGGCCGAAATAGCCGCCACATAGCCACCAGAGGCCGCGACCGTGCCCAGCACCGCAACAACGGGTTTATTTTTGGAGGCTTTGCGCACGGTTTCATAAAGAGCTTCAGAAGCCGTTGTGCCGCCGCCCGGACTGTTGATAGAGAGCAAAATCGCTTTCACATTGGCGCTTTCGCCCGCTTCTGCAATCAGGGAAAGGCGCTCTGCATCATCAATAATCACCCCATCAATATGGATGCGCGCCACATGCGCGCCGCGTGCATCAAATCCGGTGGCAGGGGCCAGCAGAACAGCCGCACCTACCACGGCGACAACCGCAATAATGCGCCACATCGTAAGGCGTCGTTTGAGGCGTCGGCGGTCGATCAATGCATCCGTATTCAGGCTCATGAGAGGCTCCAAAGGTTTCAGGCGACTGCAAAGCGAACGCCACGGGGCAGATAAAGAGGGGGCAAAAAAATGGGGCCCCAAAACTGGAGCCCCATCATAATCAGAACCGGTAAACTAATCCTAGATGCAATTCATCAAATAGGACGTTTAGCCGAAATTTTGATTAGTCGTCGTCTTTAACTTTATTCAAGGCTGCGCCGAGAATATCGCCAAGTGACGCGCCTGAAGTGGAAGAACCGTATTGTGCAACGGCCTCTTTCTCTTCATGGATTTCCAACGCCTTGATGGAGAGGGAAATACGACGTGCTTTGGTGTCAATGTTAGTGACCCGCGCTTCCACTTTCGTGCCAACAGCGAAGCGCTCTGGGCGCTGCTCGCCACGGTCACGGCTGAGGTCAGAACGACGGATGAAGGCGGTGACGTTTTCTTCGCCAACATTAACTTCAATACCGTTTTCTTGAACTTCAGTGACTGTGCAAGAGATGGTTTCACCTTTGTTGATCGCACCCAAAGATTCAAAAGGATCGCCGTCGAGCTGTTTGATGCCCAAGGAGATACGTTCTTTGTCTGTATCAACGTCGAGCACGATAGCTTTAACAACTTGGCCTTTTTGGAATTCTTGGATCGCTTCTTCGCCCGGACGGTTCCAGTCCAGATCGGACAAGTGAACCATGCCATCGACGTCGCCTTCGAGACCAACAAACAGACCGAATTCGGTGATGTTTTTGATTTCGCCTTCGACGTGTGTGCCGATTGGGAATTGACCAGAGAAAGCTTCCCATGGGTTGTCCATGCACTGTTTCAGGCCAAGAGAGATGCGGCGCTTAACAGGATCGACTTCCAGAACCATAACTTCAACTTCTTGGCTCGTAGAAACGATTTTGCCTGGGTGTACGTTTTTCTTAGTCCAGCTCATTTCTGAAACGTGGACAAGACCTTCAACACCTGGTTCCAGCTCAACGAATGCGCCGTAATCAGTGATGTTGGTCACGCGGCCCGTGAGGCGTGCTTCCAGTGGGTATTTCGCAGCAACACCGTCCCAAGGATCGGTTTCAAGCTGTTTCATGCCCAAGGAGATGCGTTGTGTCTCTGGGTTCACTTTGATGACTTGAACTTTGACAGTTTCGCCAATGGTCAATACATCGCGTGGGTCGTTGACCCGGCGCCAAGAGATGTCGGTAACGTGCAACAGACCGTCGACGCCCCCAAGATCCACGAATGCACCGTAATCGGTGATGTTTTTGACCACACCTTCGCGAATGTTGCCTTCTTCCAAGTTTTGGATGAGCTCTTGACGCTGTTCGGCGCGTGTCTCTTCCAGAACAGCGCGACGTGAAACAACAATGTTGCCCCGGCGCTTGTCCATTTTCAAAATTTGGAAAGGCTGTGGAATGTTCATCAATGGGGTGATGTCACGAACAGGGCGAATGTCCACTTGTGAACCCGGCAAGAACGCAACAGCGCCGTCCAAGTCAACAGTGAAGCCACCTTTAACGCGGCCAAAGATGCGTCCATCAACACGTGCTTCAGATTCGTAGGAAGTTTCCAAACGAACCCAAGCTTCTTCACGACGTGCTTTTTCACGGCTGAGAACAGCTTCGCCCATGGCATTTTCGATGCGATCGAGGAAAACCTCAACAACGTCACCAACAGCCAGGTTAGCTTCTTCACCGGGAACAGAAAATTCTTTGAGTGCAACGCGACCTTCGGTTTTCAAACCAACGTCAATAATTGCAAGATCGTTTTCAACGGCAACGATCGTACCTTTAACAACAGTGCCTTCAAGGGCAGAACCTGAAGAGAAGCTCTCTTCAAGCATCGCGGCGAAATCGTCGCGAGTAGGGTTAAGTGTGTCAGACAAAATGAAAGTCTCCTAAGACGGATAGTAGCTTCGGCCGAAAGAGGGTTAGCTCTCGCGGGCTTCTCCAAGGGGCAATGAGCTGCCTTGGAGCAGGTGAAAATAAATGTTCAATCCAGTAAACGGGCAAAAGCCAGCAAAGCATTGGGATAAGCCCGCCATGAGCAGAACCGAAGCCCCATCCATTAGAAAGCACGAAAAGTGCGAACTTTATAAAGAAAGCCGCACGATTACCCTTTTGAACCCTCAATAAAGGTGAGAGCCTGCTCGAACGCTGTTTCTATACTCAAATCTGACGTATCAAGCAAGTACGCGTCTTGCGCAGGCTTCAAAGGAGAGTGCGCCCGTTCTTGATCTCGGCGGTCTCTTTCGCTCACATCCGCTAGAACTTGTGCCTCAGAAAGCTCAGACCCCGACCCCTTGAGTTCTAACCAGCGCCGATGGGCGCGGATTTCTGCCCTTGCGGAGACAAAAAGTTTCGCATCCGCCTCCGGGCAGACCACTGTTCCAATGTCCCGGCCATCCAAAACCGCCCCTTTTGCGTTATTGGGGGGCGTTTGGGCAAATTTGCGCTGAAATTGGAGAATCGCTGCCCGCACAGGCACCATGGCCGCCACCACAGAGGCCGCTGCTGCGACGTCAGGGGTGCGAATGGCAACGGGATCGATCTGGGCGACATCAAGGTTTTGTGCCGCTTTAATCGCGACCGCTTCATCGGTGGGTTCAGCCCCTGCCAGCAAAACCGCGTGGGCCACGGCTCGGTAAAGCGAACCAGTATCCAAATATGCAAAAGAAAACTTATCCGCAATGGCCCGTGCCAAAGTGCCTTTGCCCGCAGCCGCAGGGCCATCAATTGCAATAATCATGCGTCATTCTCCAAGTGCAGCGTCGCGCCAAGCTCTTGCATCAGGGGCACAAAACTTGGAAATGAGGTCGCAATCATCGCATCGTCATCCACCGTGACAGGGTTTTGAGCGGCCAAGCCCATCACCAAAAAGGACATCGCAATGCGGTGGTCATGATGGGTGATCACCAAACCGCCACCGGGCACCGCGCCTGTTGTGGTATCCGTGCGGCACCCGTGCACAATCATCCCGTCTTCAAATTCTTCATAGGAAACGCCGTTCGCTTCGAGACCGGCCACCGTGGCGGCAATCCGGTCGCTTTCTTTAACCCGCAGCTCTTCAGCCCCTCGCATGGTGGTAGGCCCTTTCGCAAAAGAGGCGGCCACCGCAAGAATAGGGTATTCGTCAATCATAGAGGGCACGCGGTCGCCCGGCACCTCAACGCCAGTGAGCGCGCTGTAGCGGACCCGTAAATCCGCAACAGGTTCGCCGCCTTCTTCGCGCGCATTGAGCATTTCAATGTTGCCGCCCATTTCCTGCAAGGTCGTATAAAGCCCGGCCCGGTGGGCGTTGAGAGTGATCCCCGTGACCGTAATGTCAGAGCCTGGTGTCAACAAGGCCGCCACAACAGGAAACGCCGCCGATGAGGGATCCCCCGGCACCGCGATGGGGCAGGGGGATAGATTTGGTTGGCCGGTGACGCAGACAACTTGCTCTCCGTTGGGTCCAGCTTCGCTGGTCACAGTGGCACCAAAGGCCCGCAGCATCCGCTCGGTGTGGTCGCGGGTGGGGGCTGGTTCAATAACCGTGGTTTGCCCCGGTGCATTAAGCCCAGCAAGTAGGACCGCTGATTTAACCTGTGCAGAAGCGACCGGGCTTGCATAGGTAATGGGTAAAGGATGTTCTGCCCCTTTGAGGGTGATCGGTAATCTGCCCCCCTCACGCGATTGAAATTCTGCGCCCATTTGGCTCAGCGGAGTGACAATCCGGCCCATGGGGCGCTTGGAAAGGCTTTCGTCCCCAATAAAGGTGGCGGTGATATTATGCCCCGCAACCAATCCCATCACCAGCCGCACGCCGGTGCCTGAATTACCAAAATCTAAGGGGGCTTCAGGAGTTTTCAAACCACCGACGCCCACACCGTCCACACGCCATTCACCGTCGCCAACCCGCGTGACGGTGGCGCCCATGGCACGGCAGGCGGCGGCCGTTGCGAGAACGTCATCGCCCTCCAGCAAGCCAGTAATATGGGTTTCGCCCACCGCCAAAGTGCCAAACATAATGGCGCGGTGCGAAATAGATTTGTCGCCGGGCACGGCTAAGGTGCCGGTAAGATCCTTGGAAGAGTGGGCGGTGAGGCGCATGTGGTGACTGCCTGACTTGAAGGTGACGGGATAGATTGTGCGACGCAACGAAAAAAGGCTGAAAAAGACTCTTCCCCAAAACGTCGAACTGTGGTCTATCCATTTTATGCGATGACCCATATGAGTCACGAGAATGATTAGGTTTTGACAGGACCGTCGTATCGTGGCAATGGGAAATTTGAGATTTGATGTGGACTGAAGTGCGGAGGCAAGAGCCTTGTCAAAAGCTGAATTAGGAACGAAGCGCGAATGCACGAGTTGCGGCGGTAAGTTTTACGACTTTAATAAAAACCCTTCAACGTGCCCAAAGTGCGGAACAGAGTTCATTCCTGAACCTCTGCCACGCCGTCGTGCCAAACCAGCGCCCACGCCTGCCCCCAAAGCAGCGCCCGAAGCGTCTGAGGACGATGATACGGAAATCGAAAGCGAAAACGAAAACATTGTCGCTTTGGACGAAATCGATGAAAGCGCGACCGACACCGTCGATGGCGACGATGAAGAGGATGATCTTCTCGATTCAGGAGAAGAAGAAACCCTCGATGTCGACGACGATGAAGACGATGGTCCATTCGTTGATGATGACGAAGACGATGACGATGATGTATCTGGTTTCGTGCCTAAGGTAGGCCGCGGCGACGACAGCTAAAATCAGAGACACTCAACCGGGTCGAGGGGCACTCCGCCCGGTTTGAAGTGCCGGTCTCGGCAAGCTGTGCAGCACATGCGCGCAGCGGCTGTGGGTCGTGCGCTCTGCTTGAGAGATGAAACCCAGCCAAAAGAGCGTATAACCTCTTGAATTGGCTGGGTTTTGTTGTTTTAACGGGTCGGTGGGCCTGTGCAAAAAAGAGCAGCGGCCTCGCAAAAAGGGTCCGCTAAATCTCCCACCCCACGGCATTTTCTTCCAACTGCACCCCAAAGCTATTCAACGCCATTGCCACCATGGTGTATTGTCCAATGGTGAAAACAAGGTCCATCATTTCCTGCTCCCCCAAATGCTTTTCTAAGGAAGCCCACAGGGCGTCAGGAATAAACTTGTCAGCAAACAAGGCGTCACTTGCCTGTATGGCCAGACGTTCCAGCTCGCTCAAAAGGGGGCTAGAAGGGTCGTCCTTAATGGCTCGGATCACGTCATCTTCAAGTCCAGCTTCTCGGCCGACCCGGACGTGTTGACCCCATTCATATTCCGCGTCACACAAATAGGCTGTACGTAAAATAACGACTTCCCGTAACCGAGCGCTGATCGTCGCACTCCCCAATATATAGCTGCCAAAGGTCATGAATTTTTTCATCAGCAAGGGGTGGTTAGTTAGTGTACGGAATATATTAATGTCGTTGCCAGATTTGATAAAAGGCGCCATTAATTCAGCCCCTTCTTTGCTCCATTGATCCGGTGTAGGGGCGGCAATGCGCGCTTTATTGATTCTCATTTGTCCCTCATGCTCGTCTCGTTCTGGCACGGAAGTGGCCAAGAACAGCCTGCGGTGGCGAGGGGGCAAGGTCAAGCATCCCAGCTCAAATAACCAATTTCAGCCCTGTTAGAAGAGAGAATTTTAAGAGTAAAAGTTTTGCTTGATCTTCTGTCCCATCCTTTTTATGTTCCGCCCTCCAAAGCGGCCCACCGTTTTGGCTTGGCTCCGATCAGGGGTCTCCGAATTGGTTTTCGGGGCTATAGCTCAGCTGGGAGAGCGCTTGCATGGCATGCAAGAGGTCAGCGGTTCGATCCCGCTTAGCTCCACCAATCCTTCCCAAACTCAATGGTTTAGAGACGTTCTCGAATAACTCTGTAGGTACCGGATCGCGTATATAATGCATCGCAATTGTCACGCTTGACGGACAAGAGAGCGTCTTTTAGCAGTTCTTTATGCTGAAATCTCTGTCCGGGTTTTGTGACCGTGTCGTTGTTATTCGATGTTGATACCGCGACACCCATCATATGGTACATCTACAGTGACCACCTCAACCGCTCAATTGTGGTTGCCTACATTGTGGGAAGCAGTTCATGAAGCTTGGTACCTTTTGGAGATGCTACAGGCTCATATGTCCTAAACATCCGCTTCCCGGGTCAGCGGGCGTTATGGCGCGATTTTGTAAATTGAATAAGGGCCTCGCTCCAGCAGCGTGGCTTGATCTGCCGGATTTGCAAATTGATCAATAAGGTCCGTCAAGCGACTATCGGTGAACCAAATGGCTCCATCTGGGGCCACGGTCACACTGTCTGCCCAGTCAACGGTTGGATCATTGGTCATGGTCGATAGGTTTCCAGTGGGCGATAGAGCGGCTAAGCCTCCGTTTTCTACATCGGTAAGAATGACGGTGTTGTCCGCAAGAAGCTCAATGCCATCACTCATTGGTTTGTGACCAACAAATTCAATTTTCTCCGCTAATGCGTTCTGGGTAAAGGAGGCATCAAGCAGCGCGGTGGTTGGGACACGGTAAACACTGTCATGAGACATGGCGGCAAAATATAACCACATGCCATCCTTGGAGAGAGCGAGACCGTCGACGCCGACCACAAAGGACAGGAGGCCGAAGGCAAGCTTATATGGATCGCCATTGGTTTTGCGGATCACCCAATCTTGAGGACTGACCGTGGGGTGGCCTTTAAGCACGGTGCGGGATGTTTTGGTTTCTACGTCAAAAACAATCAAGTTAGCCTTTGTGAAGTTGAAAAGGCCCGTGTCCGCTAAGAAGACTGTTTTTCCATCCGGGGAAACACGCATGTCTTGCGCAAATCCAGCTTCATCTTCTTGAAAAACATGATCCAATACGAGTGCACCGCTCGACATGTCGATGGCCATTAACCGAGTGGGCCGCCCTTCAAGCGCCCCAGGTTTGATGACCCAAAGGCGGCCTTGTTGATCAGCACTGACCCCCATAGCGCCGTGAAACTCTGCTTGCAGTGCCTGATTGGGGAAAGGGACGCCTTTGCCCTCAACCCACTCAAAAACCGTCGCCTGCGAGAAACGTTCGGGTTTATGAAGCATGTGATAGGTATAGAATATCCGGCCATCTGAAGAGCTAGCAACCATGCCGGGCGGGTAGGGAAGTTGAATAGGCGCAGACACACGCTGGTCATCAATGGTCGGGGGTGTGTTAACATGAGGGTACTCTTCGCCACCCCCATAGATGAAACGAATAGAAACCAGTATTACTATGATCAGCCCCGTGAGTGCAGCGCCACCTCTCAAAATCCACGTCATTCTTTCACCTCTCCACTACCAATGATAAGTGACAAAAATACTATATATGTCACTATGTAATTTAGTATAGGCACTAAATGGAGCCGAATATGAAAAATTCAAGTCAAGAACGTGAGCAAAAGATTCTTGAAGCGGCGATGACGTCCTTTAGTCGTTATGGATATGAACGCACTAAAATGGAGGATATCGCGGCAATATTGGGTATCTCGCGGCCTGCTCTATATAAAACATATCGAAATAAAGAGCATATTTTTAGGGAGCTGGCGCAGGCTGTGCACTTGGAAGCTATTGAGGCTGCGAAAGAAGCACTCAAGGGAAAAAAGCCATTTGGACGAAGGCTGGAAAACGCATTAATCGTGCGCGATGTGCATCTTCTAAAGGTCGGTCACTCTGGTCCCCACGCAGATGAAATTGCGGAGCTTTACCTCTCCCTTGCCGGAGATCTCGCCGATGAGTTTAATGCTCAATTTGTTGAACTTCTGGCTAAAGCCATTTTGATGGCTGAAAAAGAGGAGGGGTTCACGCGGCCTCCCGCATACCGTTCAGCCAAAGATTTTGCCCATTTGCTCCGTCTGGCGTTGGAAGGGGTGAAAAAGGAAGTGAAAGAGATCGAAGACTATAAAAGCCTCGCAAAACAATTAATCAGAGCAATGGCGAGTTAGCCATTTGGCCATCCCTGCCTATAGGCAGGGCCATGCAGCGATCTTTGTTACCGCATCACGCAGAGATAATTAAATGCCTGACTAATCTGATCCAAAGCGAGGGCGTGGCCGTATAGAGGTCATGGAAAAGAAACTTATACCACTTGTTTTGGCATTTTTTCTGTTCACTGAGAATGCCAGCGCCGCCCCCACCCCCAACACTGCTGTTGGCCTTGAGCCGATTTTGCCGGTGTCGCTCTTATATGGCGACACCATCGCATTCGATGTCATGCGCAATGGCGCTCTGATCGGATCGCATAATGTGACCTTTGAGCGGACCACTGAGGGGCTTGTTGTTGTCACAGACTTTCAATTAGAGGTTGGGGCACTTTTTATAACTTTTTTTGAGATGGCGTATCGCTCCGAAGCACTTTGGAAAGACGGCCAGCTCATCTCCCTTGTGGCCCGAACAGATAGAAATGGCGATACGAGTACGGTTGAGGCACAGCTCGCAGAGGGGCTTTTGCAAGGCGAAGGACCGAATGGGCCGTTTGCAGCGCCATTAGGGATATACCCCACAAATCATTGGAATGCGGGCGTGAAAGCCAGCACGCAATTGATCAATACCATTACGGGCCGTGTGAGCGATGTGCGTTTGGTGCCTTTAGGTGTGGAGAAAGTGCAAACGGAACGCGGCCTGATAGAGGCGACAAGGTATAAATACGACGGGGCCATTGAAAATGAAGTTTGGTACGACGGCACAGGTCGTTGGGTGCATATGCAATTTCCCGGTGGGGATGGGTCACTTATTGAACTTCATTGTCGAAAGTGTTTTCCAACAGAAGTGGGGGAGGCAAGCCAATGAGAAAAATCGTTTGGATTACAGGTGCAGGTAAAGGCATTGGACGGGCTCTTGCTCTGAAGATGGCAAGGGAAGGCTGGACGGTTGCCGCAAGTGCGCGCACAGAGGCGGATCTAAGGTCACTGGTTCTTGAGGGCGAGGACTACCGTATTCATGCGCTCCCGCTCGACATAACCGATGCCGCTGCCAATCAGCAGGTTTTGAACGACATAGAACACAAGTTGGGTGCTATTGACTTGGCCGTGCTCAATGCAGGGACACATAGCCCGATGACAGCCAAGACCTTTGATGTCGGCATCGTGCGTGATTTGGTCGAGACCAACTTGATGGGAACGGTCAACGGTCTTGGTGTGTTGATCCCAGAATTTCGCCGTCGAGGGCGCGGGCATATTGCTGTCGTATCCTCGGTTGCAGGCTATCGGGGTCTTCCGACATCTGCCGCGTATGGGGCGACAAAGGCGGCACTGATTAATATGTGTGAAGCGTTGAAGCCAGAGCTTGAACAAGAAAATGTCGCGCTCACGCTTATCAATCCGGGTTTCGTTGAAACACCTCTTACCGGTAAAAATGATTTTCCAATGCCCTTTTTAGTGACCTCAGAAGAGGCGGCAGAGGCCATGTATAGCGGTCTCATCAATGAGCAATTTGAAATTGTTTTTCCTTGGAAATTTGCCGTCATTATGAAGTGCCTACGCCTGCTACCAAACCGACTTTTCTTTTTTCTTACATCCCGCATGGTGACCCGATGACATCAGCTATTAAACGTTACGCAGACTTTATGGATGGACTCAATCAGGAAACACTTGCGGAGATGAGCAAGCATGTTGATGGTCAAGTCTACTTCAGTGACCCCTTTAATCAGGTTGTTGGTCTTGAAAAAATGCACCAGATTTTTGCGCATATGTACGAGACGCTCGGAGAGGTCGATTTTGACATTCACCATTATGCAATGTCGGGAGAAGTTGGACTGCTGCAATGGCGTATGCAGGCCACCTTGCGGGGAAAGCCATGGAGCTTTGAGGGCATGACAAAAGTTGAATTTAATGAAGCAGGGCTTGTCAGTTCGCACGTGGACTATTGGGATGCCGCCCGTGAGTTTTATGAGCATTTTCCCATCATTGGCGGGGCCTTGAAATTCATCCGCAGAAAAATCGCTTTATAGAGTGCGGGGCGCGCAGGGGCGTCATCAGACATTTTCTCAGGTATTTGTAAGCGTGAATTGCCCGACGTTAATACGGCCAGCGCGAAAGCCCCCTTCACAATAACAAAGATAAAAAAGCCACATGCGTTTGAACCGCTGATCAAAGCCCATCTCAGCTATTTGCGGCCAAGCTTTCGTGAACTTTTGACGCCATTGCATGAGGGTGTCTGCGTAGGAGGTTCCAAAGAAGTGACTGTTATCCAGTGCGAGCCCTTCTCGGGAAATTTCCAAGGCTAAAGCTTCTTTGGACGGTAACATGCCGCCGGGAAAAATATATCTCTGAATGAAGTCGATACGCTGCCGGTATTTGTCAAAGGCACTTTGATCGATCGTAATGATTTGAAGAGCCGCCTTGCCGCCTGGTGCTAAGCGTTCTTTCAGGACGCGAAAATACGTCGCCCAATTCTCTTCGCCCACCGCCTCAAACATTTCAATGGAAACAATCTTATCAAATTTTCCAGTTACGTGCCGATAGTCTTGTAGACGAATATCCACTTGCTCGGATAACCCGGCTGCGTCCAAACGGTCGCGTGCAAATTGAGCCTGTTCTTGCGATAAAGTTAATCCGACAACATGAGCGCCGTAGTCACGCGCCGCAATCTCAGCAAATCCACCCCAGCCGCACCCAATCTCCAAAACGTGGTCCCCGGGCGACAGCTCTATAGATTGGGCGAGCTTGTGATACTTGCGCTCTTGAGCTGCGGTCATATCGCTTTCGCCAGCATCAAAGAGAGCGGAGGAGTAACTCATGGAAGGGTCCAGCCATGCCCCATAAAATTCATTTCCTAAATCATAATGAAAAGCGATGTTGCGCTTGGACCCCTCGATCGTATTAGAGTTTTTCATATGGACCATGCGCCCAGAGCGTTCGATGAAAAAAGACAAAAATCGGTTGGGCCGAAACGCTTCAAGGTTCGCAACGCCCCACTCAATGAGTTCAGGCAGGGTATCTGTAGACCAATCTCCCTCCATATAGGCTTCTGCAAATGCCAATTCACCTTTGAAAAAAAGCTGGGAAATGCACGACAGATTATGGATGGCAATATGGGCGGAAGGCCCCGGATGAGGGCCTGTTGCTTGATAATGATCGCCACCGGGGAAGGTCACAGTTAAGGAGCCGTATTGTGTTTTCTTTAGAAGGCGGCGTATGACGATTTGTGTAAACAAGGTGCTTCTCCTGAATCGAAAGACGAATTAGTCCGCAGAAATATGTGACTTGGTCGTTGATTGATGAGAGTAACTAATGGGATCTGCAGCGGGCGTCCGGGTGATGAGCGGAATGCCCTTGAGCCATAAACGTAAGGCCTCAACGTGGATGCCAAGCATCACTTTTAACGTCATCAGTGGGTATTGAATGAAGGCTAAGAGCAAAGCGCGTTCACTTATGGAATGGCGCTTGCCGGTAAAGGAGGCCGACATCACCTGTCCTTGACCATCATGTAGCCCAATGTGTAGATGAAGGTTTTCATTGGGAAGGTTCATCTTGAATTGATAAACGCCCTCCATCTTTGTAAAGGGCGATACGGCTAGATTTTTTTGTGCTGTTTGTTGGTATGAAGCGGCATGTGGGCTGGTTGATCGGCCAAGAATATATGTGTGCTTCTCTCCAAATGTGTTGTTCACTTCATGCAGTGAGGCCATGAGCTGTCCGTGACGGTCGTAACAATAGTAGACCGATAAGGGATTAAACACATACCCAAGGATGCGCGGATAACAGAGCAGGCACACAGAAACGTCGTCTGTCTCAAAGCCTGATTGTTCAAGGTGGCTGAGAACCCAGTCTTTCAAACCAACAGGATCACCTTTGCCGTGGTCGCGTTCCCAAAAGGAGAAAAGGCCGGGGCGGTTGATGCGCAGCACTTTATTTTCCGCATTTATCAAGTGAAGTTCGTCTAGGTCAATGAAGAGCGAAAACACGCGATAGTGTAAGCGGTGCTGTTTAGGGCGCCGTCGTGTGTGATGTACACTTCCTTTGTATATGCAGGTGCGCATGATTAATCCGCCGCTAATGGAAGAGGACTGTGTGTGTGAATGCGAGGCGTGTGGTTTGTCACTTGCCACGGGCGCTGTTCCCCGGAAAGTTCTTCCGACACCGCAAGGCCCGATTGCAGCGCATCCTCATGGAAACCATATCCAAAATAACTGCCGCAGAACCATGTTCGATTGGTGCCTTGGAGGCTCCACAAATCTTGCTGTGCACTCATAGCGGCTCTATCAAAAAGCGGGTGCTGATAAGAAAACGTGCGAAGGATCGTTTCTTCTTTGGGGGCGATGTGGGGGTTAAGGGTCACGAAGAGGGGGTGGTTTTCATCGATTCCCTGTAGGTGGTTCATCCAGTAGGTGACGGTGAGGTTCTTGTCCTCAGCCCCTTTGCCATCATCAATATAGTTCCAGCTCGACCAAACCCTTTTCCTCTTTGGCATAAGGTTTTTATCCGTGTGGAGATAGGTTTCGTTTTTGGTGTATCTGAACGCACCAAGGCATCGGCGTTCCGCATCGCTTGGGTCTGCCAACAGCGAGAGCGCGTCATCTGCATGGGTGGCAATGACCACGTCGTCAAAAATGTGGGAGGCACCATTTTGGGTCTGCACTTCCACTTTGTTTCCCAGTCGGCGGATGGAGGAGGCTGCAGATCGAATGATTTTATCAGAGAAGGGTTTTGTGAGCCGTTGCACATATTCTGTGGAGCCGCCATCGACTGTCCGCCACTGTGGACGGTTAACAAGCTTTAAGAGCCCATGGCTTTCAAAAAATCGCACAAAAGCAGCTAAGGGATAATCAAGCATATCTTGCGCCGTGGTGGACCATATGGCCGCGCCCATAGGCAGAATGTGATCGCGGGTAAAGGCTTTTGAATACCCATTGGCCGCAAGAAAAGCGCCAAGGGTTATGTCCAAATTTTTAGAGTGATCCAGCAAAAGGGGGGCTGTGCGATAAAAGCGCAAGAGGTCGGAGAGCATCGCCCAAAAACGGGGGTTGACCATGTTCGCGCGTTGCCCAAAAAGGCCGTTTAAGCCCGTGCCTGAATATTCAAATCGCCCGGAATCGATGGACGCCGCAAAGGTCATATTGGAGGCTTTGGTCGGCACATCTAAATAATCGAACAAAGCCGTTAAATTGGGATAGTTCTGTTCATTATAAACAATGAACCCCGTGTCTACGGGAATAGGATGGTCGCTTGATCCCGCATTCACCGTATTGGAGTGGCCCCCAATATGGTCGGCGCCTTCAAAGACAGTGATGTCATGGCTACGGTTGAGCATCCAAGCGGCAGACATGCCTGCAATACCAGAACCGATGATTGCAATCGTCTTAGGCGCTACTGTGGCATGGGTACTTGTGTTGTAAGTAGGTGAGGCGTTCACATTTATTGGCACGGGCTTACTTCCTTTAAGGGGTTGTAAGTTCAGTACGCGGTGGCGCAGCGTTTGGATCAATTCGAGCGCCTATTTTTATCTCTCTAAATATATTAGTGTAGAGTGATCTAAGTGACAACATGCGGCGTATAGTAGATTAAGACCTTGAGGCGCAGCATAGTATTATGGCTTGATCGTGGGGTTTGCCTGCGATTAATGCGGGTAAGTTTACGAAATACGCTCCAGGGAGGCCGTGAATAGTCGATGGCGAATGATGTTGCTGATGTATTTAGCGCTGACGATCTTGTTCATTGTCTCTTGGCCGTTGGAGCGCGCCAAGACCGTTTGGCTTTTAGAGTTTTGTTTGATCATTTTGCACCGAGGGTGAAAACATACATTGTACAATTAGGCTGCTCACATCAGCAAGCCGAGGAGCTTGCGCAGGAAACTATGGTGAAGGTTTGGAATAAGGCGAGCCAATTTGACTCTGAGAAGGCAGCGCCATCAACGTGGGTTTTTAGGATTGCACGTAATCTACGAATAGATGCGTTCCGGCGTGAAAGCCATCCCGAGCTAGACCAAAACGATCCGAGTCTTCTGCCTGCTGAAGAACGTCCTGCCGATATAACGGTGGAGCAGAAACAATCAGAACAACAGCTTCGCAAGGCAATGGATGAGTTGCCGCAGGAGCAAATGGAATTACTGCATCTTTCCTTTTTTCAAGATATGGCACATGGCGCCATAGCCGAGAAATTGGGCCTTCCCCTCGGGACGGTGAAATCCAGATTAAGATTGGCATTGGGAAAACTGCGAAAGAAAATTGATGATGATCAGATGTATACAAGTGGATTAAGCGAATGAATATTGACCATCATATTCCAGATGAAATATTGCTTGCCTATGCGTCAGGAAGTGCCCCTGAAGCATGGAGTTTGATTGTGGCGACGCACTTGGCATTGTGCCCGCAATGTCGAGAACGTGTGAGCGAACACGAACGCATGGGCGGAAGTTTGCTTGAAAGCTTGCCCCCAGAGGCGCTCACTGAAGATGCTTTTGATCTCTTGATGAAAAAAATAGACGGACAACCTGAGCAAGAGGTGACAGTGAAAGAACCGGTGGTGTGGGTGCCTTCTGTGCTTCCAGAGCCATTGCGCTCTTATGTGGGGGGAGACTTACATGCCCTTAAATGGCGCCGCTTGGGTAAGGGTGTCTTGCACATTCCAATTGAAACAAAAGATGGGCAGGCACAGGCGCGTCTTCTGAAGGTGCCCGCCGGGAAGCCAGTGCCGACCCATGGACACAATGGGGATGAGCTGACGCTGGTTCTAACTGGGTCATTCAAAACACATCAGGGCGAATTTCGACGCGGTGATATTGAAACAGCAGATGGGGATGTGGAACACACACCACTGGCCGGTGAAGGGGAAGACTGTATTTGCCTCGCTGTGACCGATGCACCGCTTCGCTTTAAAAGCTTGGGCGCAAAGCTAGTTCAGCCATTTATAGGCATTTAATCGGCCCAGGCACGAGGCCCGGACGGTGCTGTCAGCCGGACGGTGCTATCAGATAGTGCGCCTCTAACGTAAGCGATGGTAAGACTGCAGATGGATACTTGCATTGTTTTGTTTCACAACAATTTGCGGCTGGGCGATAACCCAGCCCTTGCACGGGCTGCGGAAAGCGGCGGCGTTGTGTTGCCAGTGTTTATTTTCGATGAGGCCCTAGGCAGGCCCCTTGGGCGGGCCTCTCGGTGGTGGTTGCATCACTCGCTTGTGTCACTCGCTGAAAATTTGCAGAAGGTTGGGGCGAAGCTGATTGTGCGGCGCGGGGATGCCCGTGAATGTTTACAATCACTTGTTACAGAAACAGGTGCCTCCCGCATTTATCTCCAACATGGATATGACGCCGGCGAGCAGTCGTTTGAAGAGGACTTGCATGCGTGGGGAGGGACGCAGGGGGTGGCGGTGCACCGCTTTGGCGGCCACGTACTTTTTCCGCCTGAGGACATTAAGACCCAACAGGGCAACCCCTATAAAGTGTTCACGCCCTATTGGCGCGCGTGTGTCAACCACGGCGTGCCCGCGCAGATTTTTCCAGCACCAACAAAGTTGCGCGCCCCGCGTCGCCCTCCAGCTTCCCTGTCTCTTGCCGATTTGGAGTTGTTGCCCAAGGGGAAAGATTGGACCGCTGGTCTGGCCGACCGTTTTGTGCCGGGGGAAGACGCTGCACGGAACAGGTTAGAGGGATTTATGGAAGCCGGGCTGCTCGGGTATAAAGACCAGCGGGACCGTCCAGGTCAGGTACAGGGAACCTCTCATTTGTCACCGCATTTGCGGTTTGGGGAAATCAGCCCCCGCCTCATATGGCATCACGTGCACCATGCGATGGATGCGAATCCTGCGTTGAAAACCGACGGCGAGCATTTTTTGAAAGAAATTACTTGGCGTGATTTTTCATATCACCTGCTCCACCATTTCCCCTCTCTCCCTCATAAACCTCTGCGTCCTCCTTTTGAAAACTTTCCGTGGCGGGAGGGGGATGGGGCCGCACGCAAAGCGTGGCAAAAAGGCATGACAGGTTTTCCAATTGTCGATGCGGGCATGCGCCAACTGTGGCAAACCGGTTGGATGCATAACCGTGTCAGAATGATCGTCGCGTCGTTCCTCGTAAAAGAACTGCTCACTGATTGGCGCGAAGGAGAGGCTTGGTTTTGGGATACATTGGTTGATGCGGACCCGGCAAGCAACACGGCAAGTTGGCAATGGGTTGCGGGCTGTGGAGCCGATGCCGCTCCCTATTTCCGTATCTTCAACCCGATTTTACAGGGTGAGAAGTTTGACCCTGAGGGAGACTATGTGCGCACATATGTTCCTGAGTTAGCGGGCATGCCAAAAAAATATATACATCACCCGTGGGACGCGCCGAGCGACATTTTGCAACAGGGAGGTGTGCGCTTAGGAAAAACCTACCCGGCCCCGATCATTGAGCGAAAATTCGCCCGCGCCAGAGCCCTTGAGGCGTTTGCGAGTAT
>JARGNZ010000023.1 GCA_029209985.1 Parvibaculaceae bacterium | reverse complement strand
ATTTCGGGCTCATCTGTGGCCAGGGGAACAAGCTTTTTGAAAGACAAGATGGGCGAGGCAATCTTTCCAACAGGGGTGCAAATTATCGATGACCCGCTACGCAAACGGGGCCTGCGCTCGAAACCTTTCGACGGCGAAGGCTTAGGGAACGGGCTTCTCAATTTGGTAAAGGATGGCGCTCTGCAATGCTGGTTACTTGACTGCGCCACGGCACGCCAGCTTGATTTAGAAAGCAATGGTCGTGCCTCTCGTGGCATTGGCGGCCCTCCGTCTCCGTCCACGACCAATCTCTATATGGAGGCGGGCACACGCTCGCGCACGGACCTTCTCAAAGACCTGGGCACGGGCCTCTATATTACAGAAATGATCGGCATGGGTGTGAACGGCGTCACCGGCGATTATAGTCGCGGCGCCAGCGGCTTCTGGGTCGAAAATGGGGAGCTGACGTTCCCGGTGAGCGAAATCACCGTGGCGAGCAACCTTAAAGACATGTTTATGAATTTAACCGCCGCCGACGATCTTGAGTTTCACTATGGCACTAATGCGCCCACTGTTCTTGTTGAAGGAATGACGATTGCCGGTAGTTAAGTCCCCCCCTTCTGAGCGCCTGTTGGCAGACCACGCTCTTGCTTGTGACGTGGTGCGTGATGCTGGCCGTCTGTCGCTTGAGTATTTTGGCGGCGACTACGAAAAATGGCACAAAGGCGATGATACACCGGTGAGTGAAGCGGATTTGGCGGTGAACGATCTCCTTCAAAAAAGCCTTCATGAAGCACGCCCACACTATGGCTGGTTGTCCGAAGAAACAGAGGACGACCAAAGCCGTTTAGGCAAAGAACGGGTTTGGGTGGTCGATCCGATTGACGGCACACGCGCTTTTATTCGCGGCAAACCTCATTTCACCATTTGCGTCGCCTTGGTCACCGAAGGCCAAGTAGAAAGCGGCATTGTTTATAATCCCGCATTAGACGAGTTTTATGAAGCCATATTGGGCGGCGGCGCACGCCTGAATGGTGATGCTATTAAACCCTCGAAAACCAAAGAGATTGAAGGCTGCAAAATGGCCGCTTTTGGGCCGCTGTTTCAACATCCCGCGTGGCCAACCCCGTGGCCAGAGATGAAAATTGTCGATCGCAACTCTGTTGCTTACCGCCTCGCCCTCGTTGCTAGCGGGGCGGTTGATGCGGCTATGGCGCTTAACACAAAAAATGACTGGGACCTTGCGGCGGCCGATATCATTGTGCATGAAGCGGGCGGCAAACTTACCACTCATGATGGCCGCCGATTGATCTATAATAAAACTCATACTGGACATAAAAGCTTTCTTTCATCGGGTCCTACGCTCTATCAAGTCCTGAGCGAACGGGTCGCCCCTGTTCCCTTGCCCTAACGATCTGCTATCGGCAGATAGGCACGGAACCCAACTTGAGGAATTCCAATGACTGACAAACAATTGCTCCATCTTGTCTTTGGCGGAGAGCTGGAAAGCCTAGAAGATACAACTTTCGCAGATGTCGAAGCTTTGGACCTAGTCGGCATTTTCCCCGATTACGACACTGCCTTTAATGCATGGAAGGGCTGTTCTCAGCGGTCTGTCGACAATGCGCGGATGCGCTATTTCATTGTTCACCTCCACCGGATCCTCGACCCGGAGAACCATGATCACGCTAGCGATTAATGCCTTTGCCAGATATTGAAAGGCCGCGCGCCCTTTTCGATGATTAAATTTGGCTCTTAACCTAGGCTTTTTGCCCTTTTTGCCTTTAGAACGGGCAAAAGCCAACCATTGCGAACAGCTTTCAAAGTGCAATTTGGCTATCGATCTACAGCTATAAATGCTACTAAATCGCGACTTATCGGAATAATACTATTTCCGCATATCTTCAGGTGTGGATCACCCTCAAGCCCCCTCTGTAGGGCCTGTTTCACTTTATTTGCCCATTATGGTAGGCGAGGACGACGTTGAGCACGACAAACCAAGATACTTCCCAATCAGTGCAAGCTCCCACCTCGTCCGCCCTTGTTGCGTCGGACATCAGCGCATGGAGCGCCATCACCCGTGTCGTGAAAGACTATTTGATTCCGCACAAATGGCGGCTCTTCTTTGCCTTTTCAGCCAACCTTGTGGTGGCCGCGACCACAAGCCTTGTTCCGGCGATGATACAAATTGCGACCGCTTTTCTGATTTGGATTGAGACCAACAAAAATGGCGGCAAAAGCACCGTTGAAACCGATTTAGTGGATATACCCGGCGTTGATACCACGCCGTCCAGCCTGCCCTTTGGATTAGAGTTTTCCAATGCGGACAATGGCGACATTCCTCTGATCTATTTCATCTGCATCGGCATTGTTGTGGTTATGGGACTGAAAGCCTTAGCCACTTATATTTCTGGTGTGCAGCTGAATTATGCCGGGCATAAGGTCGTGGAGAAAATTCAAACACAATTGTTTGCGCGCCTCATGCGGGCTGACTTGTCTTGGATCCAACAGACCCACTCTGGTCGCTTTATTTCGGCCTTCATGTCCGATGCAAACCGCATACGCGGCACGATGACCGAAACGGTCGTGAATTTAACGCGCCACCTTTTCACCGTCATTGGGTTGTGGGTTTATCTCTATTATCTTGACCCGCGCATGGCGCTGCTCATGAGCGCGATCATTCCCTTCGCCGCAATGAATGTGCGTAAGCTGGGCAAACGCAATCGTAAAGCCAGCACAAAAACCCTCGCCGAAACGGGCGGGCTTTCTGCACTTATCCTTGAAGGACTGGGCGGCTTGCGGGTGGTGAAAGCCTACGGCCAAGAAGATAGTGAAATCAAACGCGCCTCTGGCGTCATCAGCAAATTGATTGCGCACCAAATGAAAGCGGTGAAGGCAAAGGCAGCAGCCAGCCCAACCACAGAATTTCTGACGGGGATTGGCGTTGCCTTGGTGATTTTCTACGCGCAGCATCAGGTGCAAGCAGGTGAACTGACCGTCGATGCGTTCATTGGCTTTATGGCGGCGGTGATGCTTGCGTACCAACCGCTGAAGGCCGTCGCGAACCAATTTACAATGCTGCAAGACGGCGTTGCGGCCCTTAGTCGTCTCTTCCCGATGATCGACCGTGAGCCGCTGATCGTTGATAAGCCCGGCGTGAAGGATCTTGAGATTTCCAAGGCGGCGGTGGACTTTCAAAACGTTTCGCTGCGCTACCCTGATGGCACCTTAGCGGTGGAAAATATCAACATACAGATTGAACACGGCCAAAGCGTTGCTTTAGTCGGACCAAGTGGTTCTGGCAAAAGCACCCTACTCAACATGGTCCCTCGGTTCTATGACGCGACCGAAGGCGGCTTGCTGATTGACGGGCAAGATGTGCGCTCGGTCAGCTTATCCTCTTTGCGTCAAGCAAGCTCACTGGTCACGCAAGACCCCTTCCTGTTTGACGATACTGTTCGCGCCAATATTGCTTACGGCAGCCCTGACGCCAGCCAAGACGAGATTGAGGCAGCGGCACGCAAAGCGGCGGCTCATGATTTTATTACTCAGTTGTCAGCAGGTTATGACACGCGGGTTGGGGAAGCGGGCAGCAAGCTTTCTGGAGGCCAGCGCCAACGCATTGCCATTGCCCGTGCGCTCCTGAAAAATGCACCGATTTTGCTGCTTGATGAAGCGACGTCAGCGTTGGACACGGCTTCAGAACTGCAAGTACAAAAGGCCCTCGACGCCTTAATGGAAGGGCGCACCACCTTGGTGATTGCTCACCGCTTATCGACTATTATGCATGCGGATAAAATTTATGTTGTCGAAGGCGGCCACGTTTTAGAGCAGGGTACGCACCAAGAGTTGGTTGCACTCAACGGCCTTTATGCGGAACTCTATCGCACACAGTTTGATCGCACGGATGAAACGCCTGAACTGACCGTAGGGAATTAATATGTCTTTTGGAAAACGCATCATGCAGTCGGAAATTACGCACCGCATTCTTGCGCGCATTGCCAGCTCATATGTAAAATTTGTTGCAATTACGTGCCGCTTCCAAACCCGCAATTCTCATGTGGCAGAAAACTTTTGGAAGAACGAAGACACCTTCATCGTCACCACATGGCATGGGCAAAACCTTCTGATGCCCCCCTTCTGGCATAATTGGCGGATTATCAAAACGCTGGTCTCTATGCACGGCGACGGACAACTCCTTGCCCGCTTCCTAGAGAATATGGGTTTCACAACCATTCGGGGATCCGGCGTTCCCAAAGGCGAAGAAAAACGGGCGAAGAACAAAAACAAACGGGGCGCGGTGGCCCTGCGCGAAATGGTTCGCGCCCTACGCTCTGACGCCTCAATTTTTATGACATCCGACATGCCCCCTGGGCCTGCACGTGTCGCCGGCCCAGGGATTGTGGCCCTGGCGCGTTTATCTGGGCGTCCCATCGTGCCTGTCGCCTTATCGACTAAATGGCGCATCACAATGAATAATTGGAGTAAGTTGAAGATCAACCTCCCTTTCTCGCAGGGTGGTATTGTCTGGGGGGAGCCTATTTATGTGCCCGGCGATGCGGATGCGGAAATGTTGGAGGTTTACCGTCAACAGGTCGAACAAGCGTTGAATGATGTTAATGCAGAGGCCGACCGCTTGGCTGGACTGCCCGTGGCGTCTCAGTAAAGTGATGCTAAACTCTAATTGATAGACACGACGAACCGGAATGAGTGCTGGCGACATGCTGGCAAACGGAGAGCAGATTGAGCGCGGCACATCTTTTATATACATCAGCCACTTGGCTCTTAACCCCTCTTGCGCCTTTCATTCTTAAGCGGCGTTTAGGACAAGGGAAAGAAGACCCTGTTCGCCTTCCTGAACGCATGGGCATAACGCGCACGTCCCGGCCAAAGGGCCATTTGGTCTGGCTTCATGCGGCAAGTGTGGGGGAGGCTGTTTCCCTGCTCACGCTTGTGGATCGTTTTCGCCAGTCTCGGCCAGACCTTCGCCTTCTGATCACCACCGGAACGCTGACGTCTGCGCACTTAATGGCCAAGCGCCTGCCAGCCGATGTCATCCATCAATTTATTCCGTTGGATTCTCCTGCCTATATTGCCCGCTTCCTCGATCATTGGCAGCCTGATGTTGGACTTATTGTCGAATCTGAGCTGTGGCCAAACCTCATTTTAATGGCGGCCAAGCGCGGTGTAAAAATGGGGCTCATCAACGCTCGCTTTTCCCAAAGCTCCTATGAAGGATGGGGAAAAGCGTCTGGCTTTCTGAAATCCATCCTCACGTCCTTTGAGCTGATCTTAGCTCAAGATTCAGATAGCAAGCTCCGGCTGGAAGCGCGAGGGGCCCGCGCGGTGCACTCCGCTGGCAATTTGAAGTTTGACGCGCCGCCTCCCACTGCAGCTCCAGAGCAATTGGAAGCTCTGCGACAGGCCGTTGCCGGTCGCCCCCTATGGCTTGCCGCCAGCACTCATCCGGGTGAGGAAGACATTATTTCTCAAGCTCATATCCTTTTGAAAAAAACGTTCCCGGATCTTTTAACCGTTCTTGTGCCGCGCCACCCGGAACGAGGGGTCAACATTGGTGACATGCTTGATGCACAAGGATTGCGGGTTGCAACCCGCACTGTCAGTTATCTTCCGCCAGAAGTGTGTGACATTATGATGGTCGATACATTGGGAGAACTTGGATTGTTTTACGCTCTTTGCCCCATCGTCTTTGTAGGCGGCTCTCTTGTTCCCATTGGCGGTCACAACCTCCTTGAAGCCGCGCGGTTAAACTGTGCCTTGCTCACCGGGTCCCATACAGACAATTTCAAAGAAGTTATTGAAACATTCAAAGCTGCACAGGCAATCGATATTGTAGAGAACGCTGAAGAGCTGGCAGCTCGCATCGCCCTTTTCCTTAAAGACGAGGCCCAGCGCACCACGCAAGCTGACCGCGCGTTACAGGCAGCACAAGACCTTGCTGGGGTCACGGATAAGGTATGGGCACACATCACCCCGCTCCTGCCCCCTCCACGCGCTGCCTTAACTCCCGTAAATTTGGGAGATCCAAACTAATGGACACGCCGACCTTTTGGTATCCCCATAGCACTGCGCCGACGATTGGCGATAAAATTTGGCCCTACGCTTTGGCCCCTGTCAGCGCCTTGTTTGGTGCGGTGAGCAGCGCCAAGCGTCGTTTTGCTATTTCGGAACGCGCGGGTATGCCTGTGCTCTGCATCGGCAATGTCACAGCTGGCGGTGTTGGCAAAACACCTGTTGCTATTGAGCTGGGGCGCATGTTGAAGGACGAAGCGGAGAAACCCGTTTTCCTCACACGTGGCTATGGCGGCAGTGAAGCTGGTCCCCTTGTGGTGTCCCCATGTGATCAATCCCCTGAAGAAGTTGGCGATGAAGCATTGCTGCTGGCTCGCACGGCGGAGGTGATCAAATCTGGTGACCGTGTCGCCGGAGCGCGGCTTGCCAAATCTGTCGATGCCAGCTTGATCATTATGGATGATGGGTTTCAAAATCATGGTCTGTATAAAGACTTCTCTATTTTGGTCATCGATGGACAAGCGGGCCTTGGCAATAAGCGGCTCATTCCTGCTGGCCCATTGCGCGAGCACTTTGCAGACGGGCTTAAACGCGCACAAGCTGTCATCATCATGGGGCCGGGTGCGCCGGGCGACCAATTAGCCCATGAAGCGCAGGCGCATGGTGTGCCTGTTTTCCGCGCGCGCATTGAACCTGATTTAAGTTCGGTGCTAACACTTACAGGACGCCGGTTGATTGCCTATGCAGGCATAGGCCGTCCTGAGAAGTTTTTTGCCAGCCTCACAGATATTGGTGCCAGCGTTTTGGAAACGGCATCATATGCAGATCATCACATTTACACCGAGCGCGAAGCCCGAGGCTTGATTACATGGGCCGACAAGCTCAAGGCCGAGTTGGTGACGACAGAAAAAGATTTAGCGCGTCTTTGTTGCTCCAAGGAAATGTGCCGCATATTGGCAGAGCGCAGTCTCGTGCTTCCCATCCGCGTAGCCTTCGATGACAAACCCGGCTTGCTGTTATTGCTGAAAGAGGCCATTGCGGCTGCACGTATTTCCCACACCTATATTCCGCCCGGCGGGCGGCAGGACGGGGCTTAGCCGTGAGCATTGAAACCAGCCCCCCAAGCTGCTCCCACCGCTTTGAAGCAGCTCTTGCCCGTATTGTCTTCACGCTCATTCGCCCGCTCGGCATTACCGCCGCCTCAAACTTAGGGGGTTTTTTGGGGCGCACCATTGGGCCGCGTGTTGGTGTGACACGCCGGGCACGCCTTAATCTGGAAAGAACATTACCGGAGTTAGACGGTCCGACCCGTGATCAGATCGTTCGCGATATGTGGGAAAATTTTGGCCGCACTCTTTTTGAATACCCATTACTCGATAAATTCATATTGCCGAAAAACGCAAGCCGATTGAACATTGTTGGCCTTGAACACTTAACTTCCGTTGCAGATGCGGGGCGCGGCGGATTGATTGTGTCGGGTCATTTTGCGAATTGGGAAATCTTACCGCTTATCGCCCATTTGCAAGGAATTGAAAGCGGGGCTGTCTACCGGAGCGCCAACAATCAGCTTATCGACGATCAAATATTAGCACTTCGCGCCAAGGTAAGCGACGCCGTACAAATTCCAAAAGGGGCCAAAGGTGCCCGCTCTATCCTGCGTCTGCTCAAAAGCAAAAAGTTTGTCATGATGCTGATCGATCAAAAGCTTAATGATGGCATTGAGGCAACCTTTTTTGGCCAGAAGGCCATGACAACTTCTGCCCCCGCAGGCCTTGCCTATCGCAATCAAGTGCCCATTGTACCTGTGAGTTTGGTGCGCAGTAATGGCACGTGCTTTACGCTAACAGTGCATAAGCCGATTGAAACCGATAGCAAGGCAGAGGCTTTGGGCGAGATTACGCGCGTCACTCAAGAGCTAAATGATTTTTTAGAGGCCCGCATTCGCGAGCACCCTTCCCAGTGGTTTTGGCTACATGATCGCTGGAGCTTCACCAAAAAGGGCTAGGTTTACTGAGGGCGTGCGATTGGTTTCGCCGGTGACTTTTGCGGCACATTTTTAGGCATTGGCCCCACTAAATTAGCTGGGTCAACATTCGCTTTTTGCCACTTCATCCGCCAGTCCAAATGCGCCCCAGTCACACGACCCGTCGCGCCCACCGCCCCAATGATATCTCCCTGCTCAACCTTTTGCCCAACCACAACATCGACCCGGCTGAGATGCATCATCACACTGATAAGCCCGTGTCCGTGATCTAGAAAAACCAAGCCACCCTCAAAATACATATCAGGTTCTGCCAACCGAATGATGCCGGGTGCGGGCGCTTGAACGGGGGTGCCCGTTGGACGCGCGATATCAACACCAAAATGCGGCCTACGCGGCTCTCCATTATAAAATCTCTGGCTACCAAAGGTTCCGGTCAAAATACCGGTGACGGGCCATACAAAATCATCCGCGAACCATTCGCCTTCGGTGTTCAAGCGGCGGGCCTTGCCTTTTATTTTACCTTCCGCACGAATGCGTTTGAGCGTTTCCGGCTTTGGGTTCACGTATTTCGACGCGACACCGTTCACGTGTTGGGTTACGTATTTTCTAGGGGCCACATCGATGACCCGCTCTAGGCTGCTGCCATCAGCACCACTGAGAACCAAACGGGCATCGCCTTTGTGGTCTCTATCGAAGCCAATAACAAAAAAACCTTGCGGAGATACTTGAACGGATTTCCCATTCAAGCTCACGCTTGTTCCCGGTTCTGTTTTTCCTCGCATAATGCCGCCTTGCTGCTCCACTCCTTTAAGGGAGAGAATGACAGCCTGCGCCTGCGATGCGCCCACGCATGTGCCACACCACAGGGCGATGGCAACTTGGAGGCAAGAAAACCGGGAAAACTTCATTTTGCCAAACCTGCCAATTGTTTATAGCGCTGCACCGACGTTTCGCCGTCGATATAGGCCTCTTGATGGTCAACACTCCAATATTTCAGGCCCTCAAGAGGGATGCGTTTTCCGGTCACGGCGCATTTTACGAATGTGCCGGGACGTATGACATCAAAATCACCATCGCCATAGACGATCTGGGCTTCTTCGCCACCAATTTCATTTGCAAACGGGTTCATATGCTCACTAACTTAAAAAGAATTTGGCCAAGCTTACGCTGGCTTTCGCTCTACAACAAGGTGCCCTGATTTGGGCTTGTTTTTGACCCGGCCTTTTGGGACGGACTGGCTGATTTGGCTTTCGGCTGCGGCTTTGCTGCCCCGGCCTCTTCCACACGCACATTGATGCGGTCTTCTTTCGCAAATTCCAAGTGCAGCATTTGGCCTTTTAACAATCCCTGTGACGCCCTGATCGGGTCGCCCTGCTCATCTCGCACCAATGCAAAGCCACGCTGCAAAACACTTTGATACGAATAAGAATCCAACAACCGCGACGCTTGCGCCAATCGCGCGGCTTGCGCCTCTAAGTGGTGCTTTTGTCCGCCTGCCATTCGATTTTGCAAATCACCCAACCGTGTCAACGCTTGCCCAATTTGCATATTAATGGGTCGGGCACTGAGTTTGCTTTCTAACCGCGAGAGTTGTTCCTGCTTGGCGCGTGTGGATGCGCTCAACCCTTGAGCAAGCCGCGTGCCTGCGTAGGAAACCCGTTCGCTCTGTCGCTCAAGGTTGTGGCGTAGGGGCTGCGGGCTCATGCGGCCTTCTAACCGGGCAAACCGGGTTGTCTTTGCTTCAATGGTAGAGCGCAAGGACTGGGCCAGTCGCAAGCCAATGTGGTCTAACCTCTGGGCTGGCAAGGCAAATAGGTCTTCGCGACTTGGCAAAGCACGGGCCAAAGCCTGCAAACGGTTTGTGGTATTTTCCAGCAACCGTATCTGGGCCCCATAAAGGCGGCGCTCCAAATCTAGCATATTGGCATGCAGCTCACTGCGCACGGGCACCGCCATTTCAGCGGCCGCTGTTGGTGTGGGCGCGCGTCTGTCGGAGGCATAATCGATCAGCGTCGTATCTGTTTCGTGACCAACAGCTGAAATCAGCGGTATTTTGCTCGCCGCTGCCGCGCGCACGACCACCTCCTCGTTGAAGGACCAGAGGTCTTCTACCGAGCCACCCCCGCGTGCGACGATGATCAAATCTGGACGTGGAATTGGCCCCTCCGGGGTCATCGCGTTAAAGCCATTGATCCCTGCAGCGACTTCGGCGGCTGAGGTTTCGCCCTGCACCCGCACGGGCCATACCAATACGTGCCGTGGAAACCGGTCGGCCAACCGATGCAAAATATCTCGAATGACCGCCCCTGATGGACTGGTCACAACGCCAATGGTGCGGGGCAGATAAGGAATGTCTTGTTTGTTTTCAGGGGCAAATAGGCCTTCTGCCGCGAGCTTCTTCTTGCGCTCTTCCAGCAGCGCCATCAGTGCCCCTACCCCGGCTGGCTCCATATTGTCGATGACGATCTGGTAACGGGATTGACCGGGAAAAGTTGTAAGCTTGCCCGTGCAAATGACCTCTAAGCCCTGCTCCGGCTTAATCTTAAGCCGATTGGCCACGCCCTTCCAGACCACCCCATTCATCACAGCCTTGTCGTCTTTTAAGTCGAGGTAAAGGTGGCCAGATGCGGGGCGCGACACACGGCCCAATTCACCGCGCACGCGCACGTATCCGAAATTATCTTCCACTGTCCGCTTGAGCGCCATGGAAATTTCGGTGACCGAATATTCTGCAATATTGCTTGGTGCGCTACCTGAGGAAGCCTCGGACAATGAATTATCCCTTACTTTCAAATACTTAAATCAATTTTTCCAACTATTTGCCGGAATCGCGGATCATGTTACAAGATGCCATTCTACAGGATTGGCCGGGGCAAATGCCATAAAAGCTTTGCCTCCGCCCTATAGGGATTTTACCTCAATGAACGTTCTCGTGATTGGCTCTGGTGGCCGTGAGCATGCCCTTTCTTGGGCAATTTCAAAAAGCTCTCTTCTGACCAAGCTTTATTGTGCGCCCGGCAATGGGGGCATGGAAAAAGTGGCCGACTGCGTAACGCTCGACAGCAGCGACCATGACGCTGTGATTGCTTTTTGCCGCGCCCATGACATCGATTTTGTCGTTGTCGGCCCTGAAGGTCCCTTGGTTGAAGGTTTGGTGGACGCGCTCGATAACGCCGACATTGCCAACTTTGGTCCCTCAAAAGCTGCCGCTCAACTTGAAGGCTCCAAGGGATATGTCAAAGACCTGTGCAAAGAGAACAACATTCCCACTGCGGCTTATGGACGATTTAGTGATGCGGCAGCGGCCAAAGCGTATGTGGAAACGCAAGGCGCGCCCATCGTTGTGAAGGCGGATGGCTTGGCTGCAGGTAAAGGCGTTATCATGGCCACCACAGTTGGCGAAGCCACCCAAGCCATTGACGAGATATTTGGTGGGAAATTTGGGGCAGCCGGTGCCGAAGTTGTGATTGAAGAAACAATGATCGGCGAAGAAGCCAGCTTCTTTGTCTTGTCTGACGGTACACACACATTGCCGCTTGCCACAGCCCAAGACCATAAGCGCGTGGGTGACGGTGATGTGGGACCAAATACGGGCGGCATGGGGGCCTATTCCCCTGCACCTGTGATGACGGATGCCTTATGCGCGCAAGTCATGCGCGAGATTGTTGAGCCAACTGCTGCAGCCATGCAAGCACGCGGTGCCCCTTTTAAGGGTGTTTTCTACGCGGGCTTGATGATTACAGAGCAAGGGCCAAAGCTGATTGAATATAATGTGCGCTTCGGAGATCCTGAGTGTCAGGTGCTTATGGCGCGGCTAGAATCAGACATTCTGCCTGCTCTCATGGCCTGCCACAGTGGCACGCTCGATAAAATTGACTTGAAGTGGCACGATGACCCTGCGTTAACAGTTGTGATGGCCGCAAAGGGCTATCCGGAAGCGTATGAAAAGAATACGCTCATTGAAAATGTCGATGGGTTGGACACCGAGGAGGTGCAAATCTTCCATGCGGGTACACGCCGTGACGGTGAAGACGTACGTGCCATTGGAGGACGCGTCCTGAACATCACAGCACGGGGCCAAACCGTAGCGCAGGCGCAAACACGTGCCTATGACGCTGTCGACAGCATCCATTGGCCTGACGGCTTTTGCCGTCGCGATATTGGCTGGCGCGCAATAGAACGAGAAAATAAATAAACAGGTAACAAGGAGACGCGTAATGAGTGGTGAAGAAGAAGTTGGCCGCCAAGAAATGTTTAGCGGCACACAAGACGTGTTTGAAAAACACCGCTTTGACGAGAAAAAACTCGCTCAATACATGGAAGCCCATGTTGCGGGTTACCAAGGACCGTTAGAAGTACGTGAATTTAAGGGCGGGCAATCTAACCCGACTTACCAGCTCATCACGCCCAACAAAAAATACGTGCTACGGCGCAAGCCACCCGGCAAGCTTTTGCCTTCTGCTCATGCGGTTGATCGCGAATACCGGGTTATCACGGCACTTCACAAGGTTGGCTATCCTGCGCCTGAAACGTTCTGTCTCTGTGAAGACGACAGCATCATCGGCACGATGTTTTACATTATGGACATGGTTGACGGACGGATTTTGTGGGAGCCCACGCTGCCTGAACAAGAACCAGCAGAGCGTCGGGCCATTTTTGAAGCCAAAAACAAAGCCTTAGCTCAGCTGCACATGCTTGATTACAAGGCTATGGGGTTGGAAACATTTGGCAAACCGGGTAACTATTTCTCTCGCCAGATTGGCCGTTGGTCTAAAAACTATGTGGCGTCTGAATCTGAGACCATTCCAGAAATGAACAAGCTGATGGAATGGCTGCCGGGCAATATCCCTGCCGATGATGCGGTCAGCATTGTGCACGGGGATTACCGGATCGATAATATGATCCTCCACCCCACCAAGCCGGAAGTTTTGGCGGTGCTAGACTGGGAGCTGTCCACACTTGGGCACCCATTGGGCGATTTCACCTATCACCTGATGAGCTGGATCATGCCATCGGGAGGCAAATCAGCGGGCACACAGTCCATGCTGGAATCTGACCTTCCTGCATTGGGCATTCCTACTCTGGAAGAATATACGGCGATGTATTGCGAGCATACGGGCCGCAAAGGCATTGAGAATATCGATTTCTATTTCGCCTATAACTTCTTCCGGTTGGGCGGCATTCTGCAAGGGATCGTTGGGCGTGTGCGCGACGGAACAGCGGCAAGTGAACATGCCGCCAACAATGCTGAAACGGTTCGCCTGTTGGCAGAAGCGGGTTGGAAATACGCACAAAAGGCGGGTGCTGTCTAAATTCGGCACATTTAAGCCTCGGAATAGAGCGAAGGCCGTAAGGGAAAATTTCCTTACGGTCTTTTTCTTTGCGCTCGCACTGTCCCGCTGCTATCCAATTGGTAACTGAATTTACTACTTAACCCATATTCCGGGAGAGTCCCATGTCTGAGACATCTAAAACAGCTGATGGCAATGTCGTTGCCGTTCGTGAAGCACACCGTATCGATGAGGGGCGACTTGAAGACTTCTGTCGGGCGCATGTCGATGGTTTCTCTGGCAACCTTACAGTACGTCAATTCCAAGGTGGCCAATCCAACCCAACCTATTTGCTTGAAACCGACGGCCCTGCGGCCCGCAAATATGTTGTGCGTAAACAACCGCCGGGCACCCTGCTTGCTTCTGCCCACCAAGTTGATCGGGAATACCGGGTCATGAAAGCCCTTGCCCAAACAGACGTGCCTGTGCCTGAAATGCTGGCCCTTTGCCAAGACAAAGACGTGTTGGGCACAGACTTTTACGTCATGGGGCATTTGGATGGTCGTGTGATCCGTGACCTTGCGATTGAAGGGTATAGCGCAGACGAACGCCGCGCGGTTTACGATCAAATGAATGATGTTATGGCACGCTTGCACTCAGTTGACCATGAGGCCATTGGGCTGGGTGATTTTGGCCGACCGGGTAATTATTTTGAGCGTCAAATTGGACGCTGGACGAAACAGTACCGAGCCGCTCAAACGGATAATTTGGAGGCGATGGAATTTCTCATCGACTACCTGCCGAAAAACATTCCCGCAGATGACAGCGTGTCTATTGCGCATGGGGATTATCGCTTGGAAAACACCATGTACCACGCGACAGAGCCTAAAATGATTGCGGTGCTTGATTGGGAGCTTGCAACCATTGGGCACCCGCTTGCAGACGTGGGCTACAATGTCATGCTTTATCATGTGAAGTTGGATAGTCAGGGTACGTTGAGTGGCTTGGATTATGAAGCCCTCGGCATTCCTACGGAGAATGCCTATATCGCTGACTATTGCAAACGGACAGGCCGCGACGGGATTGAGAACATGCCGTTCTATGTTGCATTCTCTGTCTTCCGTCTCGCATCGATTGTGCAGGGGGTTTACAAGCGCGGGCTTGATGGCAATGCCAGCTCTGATAAGGCGCTCGGCTACCGAGAAGTGTGCGGATATCTAGCGACCGAAGCCCGCCGGATTATTGAATCAAACAGCTAAGACGCAAGCTTTGCCTAAAAAAGAGGGATGTAACGGTTTATCGTTACATCCCTCTTTTTTTCTGTAGGAAAAGTTGCTCACTCTCCCTATTGGCTTTTTTGCCATTTCTGCAAAGCAGTGGCCATTTCGCCCATCACCCGCTGTGCATGTTCATCAGCTTGGATCACTTTGAAATAGTTAGACACTTTTGCACTGTCGGCCAGCAAATCATCATGGCCCAGCATTGGCCCAAGTTGCTGAACAAAAAACAAGATCGGCATAATCGTGCAATCTGCCAACGTGAGTTTATCTCCAATCGCATAGGCCCCATCGCCGAGGTAATGATCCAACCACGACAGACCTTTTTTCAAGTCAGCGACCAACGCTTCGACACGCGCATCATCTCTGCTTTGTGGATTGACCTGTCCAAACAGTTGCCCAAGCGGGGTCATGACGTAAAGATCGCAAATGCGGCAGAGCAGCTCTATTTGCGCTTGAACCAAATCGTCGGAAGACGTGAGAGCGGGCTCTGGGTGCATACGTTCTAAGTAATCGCAAATCACTTGGGATTCTGGAATGACGGCTTCACCGACTGTTAGGGTCGGTACTTTGTGCATGGGGGTGAGACGAACAAACTCTTCAGGTGTAATAGCTCCTGGCATTTCCTTGATCTCAATATCAAGACCTTTTGCATAAATCACCATGCGGCAACGCGCTGAGAAGGGCGACAGTTGCGAGTCGTACATTGCATATGTCATCTCATTTTCTCCCTATTTGATTATTTGTTTTGGACTGTCATGAGCGAAGTCAAATTCACCAACCCCCCTTCATATAAATGATTGGCTGTATGAAGGCGGTCTGTTTTATAAAAAAGGCGACTGGGAACATGTGGTCCCAGTCGCCTAATCATTCAAGAGACTGCATGGAACGCTGTCTCAAAATTCGTAAAACATAGGCAATCACTCACGTGATTAACGGTGTTTTTTAAACTCAAGCTGAGCAATCGTGCGGTTGTGCACTTCGTCTGGACCATCAGCGAGGCGCAATGTGCGGATGCCCGCGTACATTTTAGCCAATCCGAAGTCAGTTGTGACACCGGCACCACCGAAGGCTTGGATCGCATCATCAATTACTTTCAACGCAATACGCGGTGCAGCAACTTTGATCATGGCGATTTCAGCACGGGCAACTTTGTTACCCACGGTATCCATCATGTAGGCTGCTTTGAGGGTCAACAAACGAGCCATCTCGATGTCAATTCGCGCTTCAGCGACACGTTGTTCCCATACGGAGTGGTCAGCAATTTTCTTGCCGAATGCTGTGCGGGTCAAAAGACGCTGACACATCATTTCCAAAGCACGTTCTGCTGTACCGATGGTACGCATGCAGTGATGAATTCTGCCAGGGCCAAGCCGTCCTTGCGCAATTTCAAAACCACGACCTTCGCCGAGAAGCAAGTTCTCTGCAGGCACGCGTACATTTGTCATCTGAACTTCAGCATGACCATGCGGTGCATCATCAAAACCAAATACAGGCAGCATACGAATAATCTCAATGCCAGGTGTATCCATTGGCATCAGGATTTGTGATTGCTGACGATATGTTTCTGCTTCTGGATCGGTTTTACCCATCACGATAGCAATTTTACACCGTGGATCCCCAACCCCTGAAGACCACCATTTACGACCATTGATGATGTACTCATCCCCATCGCGCACAATGCTGGTTTCAATGTTTGTTGCATCTGAAGACGCAACAGCAGGCTCAGTCATCAAGAATGCAGAGCGGATTTCACCGTCCAGCAATGGCTTCATGTATTCGCGTTTGTGGCGCTCATTACCGTAACGCTCAAGCACTTCCATGTTGCCTGTGTCAGGCGCTGCACAGTTGAATACTTCAGAGGCAAAGCCTACGCGGCCCATGATTTCGCACAAAGAAGAATATTCAAGATTGCTCAGGCCTGCTCCGCGATCAGATTCTGGCAAGAACAAGTTCCAAAGGCCAGCTTCTTTGGCTTTGACTTTGAGGTCTTCGACAATTTGCGGAACCTGCCAGCGATCGGCACCAAATGCCGTCATTTGGTCAGCATATGTTTGCTCATTTGGATAAACATGCTCATCCATAAACGCGTTTACACGCGCCATGAGTTCCTTAACTTTGTCGGAATGCGAAAAGTCCATTTCGTTCTCCTAATTTGTCGGCCTCCCCCTTAAACATTGGGAAAGTGCCATATTTCAATTTCGAATGTAGGGACCTTAGCGGGTGATGAAGATTAAATCACGGGAAATCACACGAAATTTCTGAGAAATTATGCTCTTGGATCCCCCCGCCGCGCCGCGAAAAAATCTTTAAGCAAATGTGAGGCCTCCTGCGCGCAGATCCCCCCATAGACATCGGGCCGGTGATGGCAGGTAGGCTGATCAAAGAAGCGCACCCCATTTTCCACACCGCCGCCCTTTGGGTCATCAGCCCCAAAATAAAGCCGGCGAATGCGGGCAAAGGAGATGGCTCCTGCGCACATCGTGCAAGGCTCCAACGTGACGTATAAATCGCACTCTAACAGCCGTTCTGAGCCAAACTTCGATGCCCCCTCCCTCAATACCAATATTTCTGCGTGGGCGGTCGGGTCTTTAAGCTCAACAATGCGATTTCCACTACGGGCCAGCAGCTCCCCTGTAGGTCCCAAAAGAACAGCCCCGACGGGGACTTCTCCGCGTTTTCCCGCCTTCTGCGCCTCCTGCAATGCCTCCTCCATGGGGGTCAAAGCCGGGGAAACACTGTCTGGCGAAGGCGACGCATTGTGCGATGCAATGTTTTTTTCGTTCATGGGCTTAAATTTACCTGTTCTGCTCGCCTGTTCGGTCCCTTCCTGCTAGAAGAAGGCATGAGTAAAGTAGACACATCCAAGTCAAAAGCTACCGAAAACGCCTCCAAAAAGGCCTCCGATCAGGGGGAAAAGGGAGACGGCGTTGAACGTCAGCGAATCGCAAAATACCTCGCCCGCGCTGGTGTGTGCTCCCGTCGGGATGCTGAGAAGCTGATCGAAGACGGCCGAGTGACCGTTGACCACCGCGTGCTGACAACGCCTGCGTTCAAAGTAACCGGGCGTGAGGAAATCGTCGTGGACGGAAAAATTATTCCGCCTCACGAACCCACTCGTTTATGGCGTCTCCACAAACCGCGCGGATGTGTGACAACCAATAAAGACCCCGAAGGCCGGGTCACTGTGTTTGATCGCCTGCCGGAAAATATGCCACGCGTCATTTCTATTGGTCGGCTTGATTACAACACTGAGGGGCTGCTGCTGTTCACAAATGATGGTGAGTTGGCCCGAACGCTTGAGTTGCCACAAACCGGGTGGACACGCCGATACCGCATTCGCGCATATGGTCGCGTCACACAAAGCGATCTTGATGAATTGCAAAATGGCATTGAGGTTGACGGCATTAAATATGGCCCGATCGAAGCAACGCTCGACAGAGAACAGGGCGATAACGTTTGGATTACGATGCGCCTCACAGAAGGCAAAAACCGTGAGATTAAACGGGTACTGGGCGAGCTTGGGCTGGATGTGAACCGATTGATCCGTCTGTCTTATGGGCCGTTCCAATTGGGCGATATCCCCGAAGGCACAACGTTGGAAATTCCGCACAAAACTTTGGTTGAGCAAGTCGGTCATATTCATACGATCCGTGCGAAAGACGACGATAACAAAAAGAAATTTTCCGGTCCGAAAGGTCGCGGGAAGGCTGGCAAGAAACCGTTTAAGAAGGGCGGCTCTTCAGATCGCAAGAACACCCGCAACGCAGACACGCGGACGACCGGCAAAAAAGGCGGGAAGAAATAACCATGCGTATTGTAGGCGGTACGAATAAGGGGCGTCGTTTGAACGCCCCCACCAATGGGAATATTCGCCCCACATCTGACCGAATACGCGAAGCACTCTTCAACGTATTAGCCCATAGCACCCTGCCCGGCTTCTCCCTCGAAGGAGCGCGCGTGCTCGATCTTTTCGCAGGCACCGGGGCTTTGGGATTTGAAGCCTTATCGCGCGGGGCGGCTTTTACTGTTTTTGTGGAAGATGACACAGAAGCGCGCGGTTTAATCCGCGACAACGGCGAAGCACTCGGTTCTGACGGCCATTCAAAAATATTCAAGCGCGATGCCACCCGACTGGGCGCGCGCATGGCTGGAGCAGGCCCGGCTTTCGACTTGCTCTTTGCCGATCCGCCTTATGCAAAAGGTTTAGGGGAAAAAGCGCTCATCAGCGCCCGGGACGGCGATTGGCTTTCTCCCGGTGCCCTCTGCATTGTTGAAGAAAAATCTCAGGTGGACTTTGACATACCCGACGGCTTTCAACTTTTCAAAGAACGCCGTTACGGGGACACTAAAATTTTGATGCTGCACTACACCGGCGCAGCCGCAGAATAGGCACGCTCACACAGCCTTATTTCTTATTAAACTGGGTGCGTTGCTCCAGCGCATAGATGCTGTCTGTAAAGTCATCCACCTTTTTGAGAAGCAAGGCCTGCGCATCGTATAAGCCTCGATTATAATGATAGGCCCCTATTTCTTCTGAAAAGAAATTCAACAAGAACTCAGCCTGCATTTGGCCGATGTCACTTTCCAACTCTTCGTCAAAATAGTCTTGAATACGCCGTATGATGGTGCTCATTTCTTCTTTAGAAAATTTAATCTTCTCCATCATCTACTCCCGTTTTCTCTTCACCACACACTTAATGCGGCCCATTTTCTCACTGTAGAATGTGAGTGTGCCACGATTCTAACTTTCCCCCTGCCTTGTAAACTGACCTTCATGAGACCATATTCCTTCAAATGATTTTGAAAGGATTGTCCATGTCAGACATTCGGTATTATTATTCCTTCCGCAGCCCCTATGCATGGCTCGCCACTCTGGCAGTCGTTGAAAAAGGGCTGGATGTGGACCCCGTACCGCTGGCCAAAATGCCTGAAGGCATGGACTTTCCCGGTGTTGGCGTGAAACCCAACAAATCCAAATCCTCCTATTTCATCAAAGATATTGTGCGCCTCTCAAAACGAGCTGGCAAAAAGCTCACTTTTCCAGACCCATTTGAATTGGATTGGAGCAAAGCCCATGCGCCCGCTCACTATGCCAAAGGACGCGGCAAAGCCTTGGACTATATTGCGGCGGCGTATGAAGCGCGCTGGGTACGCGGCGAAAATATTTCAGAAGATGAGGTCATCAAAAAAATTGCAAGCGAGGTAGGGCTAGATCCAACGGACACAGTGGCGGCGGCAAATGACCCAGCCGTTCAAAATGCTATGATGGCGGAATTAGATGCCACCTTGGAAACAGACCAACCATTTGGCGTGCCGTATTTCATCTATCAAGGAGAGCCGTTCTGGGGACAGGACCGGATTGCGTTGCTGGAAGAAAGACTGGCCGAAACGCGCGCTCAAGACTGACATCACGCGACAGTGCGCGATATTGCACGCTGGTTTGGTTCGTTAACGACGGCCAAACAGGCGTTCAATATCGGCTAACTTCAATTCCACATATGTGGGACGCCCATGGTTACATTGGCCCGAATGTGGCGTTGCTTCCATCTCTCGCAGCAAGGCATTCATTTCTTCGCCCGTTAACCGGCGGCCAGAGCGCACGGACCCGTGACAGGCAATCGTACCACACACTTCTTCCAAGCGTTCTTTCAAAGCCAGTGCTTCGCCAAACTCCACCAGCTCATCTGCCAGATCACGCACAAGCCCCTGAACATCGAGCTTTTTGAAAAGCGACGGAATTTCACGCACAACCACCGCCCCTTCGCCAAAAGCCTCTAGGACAAATCCCAGCTCTGCAAACTGAGGTGCACGGGCCACCAAGCGTTCGGCGGCATCTTCATCTAACTCCACCACTTCTGGAATGAGCAGGCCTTGGCGTTTGATCCCTGATTGGGCAATGTCTTGCTTCATGCGTTCATACACAAGGCGTTCGTGCGCTGCGTGTTGATCGACGATCACAATACCGTCCGCAGTCTGAGCAATAATGTATGTTTCATGCAATTGCCCCCGCGCGACACCGAGGGGAAACTCAACCGGTGCTGGGGCTGCTGGTGACATCGTCACTTCGCCGGTTAGCGGATCGATTGTTTCTGTTGGTTGATCTTCCACCCGTCCTGAGGGGGCCAATCCGGCAAAGCCAGCTTGGGCTTGATGAGCGGCTTGTTGCACGGAAGCTGACGCCCCCCGCCAGCTCGCACTACTATCAGACCAACCGGACGGGCTGGCTGGATAGGAGCCGGGCTGATAAGAGGTGGGTTGCTGCGCTCGCAACGCCCCTAACGTACTGTCCGCGACGGTGGTAGATGCTCTATGTCCTGCTTCGGTTAGCGCCAGCCGCAATGCCCCCACGATCAGTCCACGCACTCTGCCGGAGTCGCGAAACCGCACTTCCGTTTTGGCTGGATGCACGTTTACGTCTACTTCGCCGGGGTCGATATCAACAAACAATGCCACAATCGGATGGCGGTCTCGCGCTAAGAAATCAGCGTAAGCCCCCCGAACAGCCCCCACGAGTAATTTGTCGCGCACTGGACGTCCATTGACGAACAGGAACTGCAGGTCAGCCCGTCCTCGGTTGTATGTTGGCAAGCCAGCAAAGCCGCTGAGGCGTACGCCCTCCCGTTCTGCTCTAATCGGCAATGCATTTTCGCCAAACTCTCGTCCCATTACAGCGGCAAGCCTGCGGAGCCGGGCCTCGTCTTCCCCTGTACTTAGATCTTCGGCCTCAAGCCGCATCATGTTGCGTGTGCCGCTCGTTAGGGTGAAGCCGCAATCAGGGTGCGCCATTGCCAAGCGTTTAACCACATCAGAAACCGCTGTGGTTTCTGCCCGCTCGCTTTTCATGAATTTCAATCGGGCCGGTGTCGCATAAAAAAGGTCCCGCACTTCGATGCGGGTGCCTTCAGGGCCGGCGGCAGGCTCTATCGGAGAAATGTCTCCGCCTTCGACGGTGATGGTATGGGCCGTTTCAGCGCCCTGAGAACGTGAGGTAATGCCCAACCGCGCTACAGCGCCGATGGAAGGCAACGCTTCTCCCCGGAAGCCGAGACTTGCGATGTTCACTAGGTCTTCACCGCCACGCTCATCAAGTGCAAGCTTCGACGTTGCGTGGCGTTCAATCGCAATGGGTAATTCTTCTGCTGACATGCCACATCCATCATCGGTGATGCGGATCAGTTCCCGGCCACCAGACCCAATGATAATATCAATGTGGTGCGCCCCAGCGTCGATGGCATTCTCAACCAGTTCTTTCACCGCGCTCGCAGGGCGCTCAACCACTTCACCTGCGGCGATGCGGTTTACGGTGCCTTCACTTAAGCGACGAATTCGGCTCATCTGATTGGGGTCTCTTAATTTGCGTCCATCTCGTGCAAGTATCGGCGGGCAAGAATCTTACCTTCCTCAACTGCTGGCTGATTATACGGGTTTATCTTCATAAGGTCAGCCGTGAGTATGGTTTCTAGCATGAAATGCATCATCAATGCGCCCATCGTCGCCTCATCAATGCTTTTCAGCCGAAGTTCGCGCGTTGGACAGCCATTTGCGGCCAATGTATTGTAGGTGGCCCGCTGAGAGGCATCTACAAGGTCGCCGATTGTGCGGCCTGCTAGATAGTCCAGCCCGGCCTTATTGGCCATATCGGCGGGTGCCGCAGGACCATTGCCTGCGGTGTCGGTGGTGATCATTGTATAGAATTTGTCTTTGGGACCGCTGAGGTATAGCTGCAATTGACTGTGTTGATCCGTCGGTCCAAGGCTCACGACGGGTAGCGTCCCCTGCCCCTTCTTGCCCAAACTTTCTGCCCAAAGCTGTCTGTACCATAGGCCCAGTTTTTCAAGCCGATCCGCATAATTAAACAGCACGGCAACCGAACAATGATGGTCGTGCACCAGACCTAGGCCCAATGCGGTGCCCTCAATCGGTGCTGAGTTCATTGTGCCAAAGGTTTCGCTCAACACCTCGCCGGCCCCTTCGCGAATGGCGACCGGGTCTAACCCCATCATATAGGCTGGTAATAGTCCGACGTTTGAAAAAACCGAATAGCGACCGCCGACACCGGGGTCATGCTCAATGATGGGAAAATCGTAAGATTCGGCAATGGCGCGTAATGTGTTTGGTGCGCCGTCTTTTGCTGGCTCAGTCACAACGCCAAAATGATATTTGAGATATTTGCCCGCGCCTGCTTTTTCCAACGCATCGATGGCAATCATCATCTGCAAAAGTGGTTCGGCTGTGCCGCCGGATTTGGATATAACCAAAAAGCGTGTGGTCTTGAGATCAATATTTTCCATCGCCATGGACATGGACATCGCGTCTGGATTTTCCAAAAAATGAAACCGCGTTGCAATTCCATTGCTCAACTTAGGTGCTTGAAAGGCTTGCGTACCCCAACCGCCGATTTGCGCTAACGCCTGTGCGCCGAGAGAAGACCCTCCAATGCCCAATACAAATAAATCGGTTGTATTGTTGAGCAAGTGCTCCGCGAGCGGCTTCATTGCCTCCAGATCATCCCGCTCAGTGGGCAATTTCAAAAGACGTAATTCATCTTTTTCTGAGATGGCTTTGAGGCGCAAGGCTGCTTCACGTGCACGTTCAAACTCCGCCGCATATCGACTTTCAGACAGACCACCGGCCCCAATCTGTTTTTCGAAACATTGGTCAATCGTCTGAGTATAAAGAGTGCTCATCTCGTGCTCCCTGAAGCGTTCGCATCAGTATATCCTACCATTGGTTAGCGATTCCTCATCTTAGTACACAATAAAATCGATATTCTGTACGTAAGATGCCGCGGTTAAGTAAATTCAGGGCAATGGATAGCAATTACTCTTCTAATTTTCAGTTTTTGCGGGTGCTGAGTTGTTGGATGTCAGAACCGGCTTACCCACTATAGAAACAATCAGCTCATTGGGATGCAGAAGACGGCGGGCCACCCGAGCGATGTCGTCTTGAGTTACCTCATTAATAAGACCATTTCGTTTCACCACGTAATCAATACTCAACCCACCCATTTGCAAGGCATGGAGTTGGTTTGCAATTTTTTCATTGCTGTCAAAGCGCAATGGATAGGAGCCTGTCAGATAGGTTTTCGCGTTCGCCAATTCTTCTTCGCTCACGCCCTTCTCGGCCATCAGCGCCAGTTCGCTTTTAATAATGTCGAGAGACTCCTCTACCCGTTCATTTTGCGTTGCAACTTGTCCTAGAAACAATCCCACATGATCGAGCGGATAGAAATTAGCCCCCACTGAATAAGCAAGGCCGCGTTTTTCACGCACTTCAATCATCAGGCGTGAGGAGAAGTTTCCTCCTGCCAGAATGTAATTCATCACGAAGGCAGGAATGAAATCGGGGTCATCGCGCAATAGACCCGGGCCGCCGAAAACAACAATGCTCTGAGGATTATCTCGCTCTGAAACAAGCGTTTGCGGGCCGACCTTAACATCAGTATCCAACTCCTCCCCCAGCAAAGCGACTTCGGGGAGTTCACTGAAAATATCATCCAAGAGCGTCTTTAACTCATCGGCCGTAATGTCTCCCACCACGGAGACGTTCAGATTGTTGCGTCCCAGCAAATGCATCTGGGCGGCGGCTAATTGTTCGCGGGTGATGCTCTCAATGCTTTCTTCGGTTCCCCCGGACGGTCGGGCGTAGGGGTGGCCGGGCAACGCTGCATCATACCAAGCTTCATATGCTTTCTTGCGCGGGTCTTGCTCGTTGCGTTGGAGGTTCACCTTCATTTGAGCCCGTATGCGTTCAATCGCTGCTGGGTCAAAACGCGCACGTTTAAGCGCGAGTTTCAATAGGCGGACCGCTTCATCGCGATTTTCGGTGAGCGTCTTCAGCGTCACATCAACATCATCTTGGTTGGCGTCGAAGTTTAGCTGAATGGCAAGATCATCCAATTTTTCTTGAAAGGCTTGGCTGTCGTATTCACCCGCTCCTTCATTGAGAAGGCCAGTCATCATCATGGTGAGGCCTTCTTTGCCTTCTGGGTCGCGCAATGCGCCCCCTTTCCATCCAGCCTTTAAGACGATCATCGGCAAAGAGTGTTCTTCCACCAACCACGCTTCAATGCCTTTATCACTGACCACGTGTTGCACGTCTGCGGCTTGTGCAGACACGATGGATCCGACCAACAGAATGGCGTTCACGCTTAAACCGCGTGTTATGGCTTTCATCCAATTCATGATCAAAGCTCCTCTTGTTCTGAAATAACAGGCGTTGTTGGCGCGGGTTGCAACCACCCCGTCACAGACTGCGAAAGGTCGAAAGCGCCACGCGCTGCTTTTTGAATGGCCGCTAAATCAACATTCCTAATCTCTTGTTCCCAATTTTCGATTTCGGCGATTGTACCGCCGCTTGTCAGGGTCGAGCCGAAGAGGCGTGCCATGTCTTGTTGGCTATCTCGACTGTAGATTGTTTCTGCCAGCAGTAATGATTTCGCCCGGTCTAATTGTGATTGCTCTGGCGGCGTTGCAATAAAATCTGCCAAAGCGTTGTCTAAAGCGGCCTCTAACTCATCTAATGCCACCCCCGGACGCGGCACGGCATACACACCAATGCGCCCTCCGTCTAATCCACCGCTCTGATACCAAGCCCCTGCCGCCGCAGCAACTTGCTCTTCGACAACCAATCGACGGTAGAGGGTGCTGGTCGCGCCTCCCCCTAGCATATTGGTCATAAGCTCTCGGGCCGCCCCTTGCGCATGGTCGATATGATAACTGGGGGCCATATACATGCGCGATAACGACGGTTGACGGGCACGGGCATCTTCTCGCACCACCCGTTGCGCTGCGCTCAATCTCTCTGGTGTCGTGCGCACACGGGGCTTCACGTCTCCGGTTGGGGCGACAACTCCATAATACTTTTCAGCTAAGGGGCGTAGTTCTTCCATGGTTACATCCCCGGCCACCACCAAAATTGCATTCTCGGGGCTGTAGTGTGCGCGGTAGAATGAAATTGCATCTTGCGTGGTCAACGCGGCAATTTCATCTGGCCAGCCAATAACTGGAATGCCGTAAGGGTGGTTTGGATACTGTAATGCGCTCATCTGTTCGCCAAGCAATGCCGACGGGTTGTTGTCGGTGCGGGCGCGGCGTTCTTCGAGCACAACATCACGTTCCGGCAATACTTCTGCATCGGTTAGGACCAAATTTGTCATGCGGTCGGCTTCCATTTCCATGACAAGCGACAAACGATCCTTGGCAACACGCTGAAAATAGCCCGTATAATCTTGGGAGGTGAAGGCATTATCTTGCCCCCCATTTCGTGCAACAATTTTCGAGAGTTCGCCGGGTGCAATTTTATGGGTGCCTTTGAACATGAGGTGCTCAAGAAAATGCGCAATGCCGGACTTCCCCTCTGGCTCATCAGACGCCCCGACATTGTACCAAACCATGTGGGTGACAACCGGCGCTCTATGGTCAGGCAGCACAACCACTTTCAATCCATTATCGAGTGTAAAGCTTTGCGACATGGAGCTTGTTTGCGGCTCAGCTATTGGAGCCTCCTGCGCTGCTTCCCCCTCAGCGGACCATCCGCGATACGCTAAAACGACAGCGGCGAAAACAATCAATCCAACAAAAGAATAGAAACCAAACCGAGAACTCGTAGGTACTGGTTTCAAGACAGGAGAGGGTTTTTGATCAGGCATAACATTCCTACATATGGCGAACGGATTGTAAGTGGCAATCGGGTGGGTTTCTTCCCAGTGAAGGCCGAACATCATTGGCCCAGTTGGTACATCCCAATAATGGCGTGACTATGGAACGGCCCTCAGTGTAATAGAGAACACCCGTTAATAGAAAACACCCGGTGCCGTTTTTCAAGTTTGGCCCGGGTGTTACACTCTAAAGTTATTTCTCGTGTTCTGGTTGCTACTGAACTAAAAGCCTAGAAGAGGTAGTCGAAAATACCACCTTCATCCTCTTCTTCTTCTGGTGTCACGCCTTCGGTTACCGGAAGGCCCAAAGCTTCATTTTCGCGCAAGCGTTTCGCTTCGCCTGCTGCATCCACTGTCCGAATGGCCGGATCAGGTTGTTTTTTCCAGAACAAAACATCATTCGTGAAGGTGTCTTGCTTGGCTTTTAGCGAGCGTGTTTCTTCGTCAATTACAGTACGAATGTCGCTATCGGCTCTGGTGGCGCCTGCTTTGGCGAGCAAAATTTGCTCCCCTTTGTCTGCTGCCGTTGTCCCTGATTGCGTACCGATCAACAACGATTCAGCCAAGGCTTCTGGCTGTGTCTCGCGTGGAGACGGTGCGCCGGGACGTGGTGGACGGAGAGAGAAGTCAGGCGGTACAACCAATGGTGCCTTTGTCACAATGGTGAACTCATCGGGCGCTTCTTTGGTGTAGCCAAGCGCTTCGCGAATACCATCACCGCCGCCGCAACCTGACAGGCTAAGCGCCAATACAGTCGCTCCTGTTATCACCAGTGCCTTCCGGCGCATTTGTTCGAAAGAAAATACCATGGGTTAAACCCGTCCCTTTACCTGTTCAGTGGTCTTGCTGAGCTGTTCCGCCCATCCAATCACTCGCTTGTGCGCCCCCGCAGAGCTAGATGCTTAAAGCCTGAAGCGTAAAGCATATATTGAACGCTATTATTCGCCGTTCTTGCCTTTTGTTTCAAGCCCTTCTTCATTTTCTTGAAGCGACTTCTTTGTCTCCCCCTGCGGGAAAAACGCATCATACACCATAATCATGACACCCAGAACAATCCAAACATCCGCGATGTTAAAAATATACCAGTTATAGCTGTTCCAATATACGTGGAAAAAGTCAGCGACAGCGCCAAAAAACACCCGGTCATAGACATTCCCCACAGCGCCCCCAATGACCAATCCCACTGCAATACCCATAAGGGGGGTGGTCAATCGAGCCAGCCAGATTCCCAGCCCAACGACCAAAGCGAGCGCAAACAAAATCAGAATCACTCGGCCCGTCATGCCATCAGAGGCAAAGAGGCCGTAACTCACCCCTTTGTTCCACGCCATTAACAGGTTAAAGCCCAACACATTGGTTTCGCCGAACCGGAGTTGCAAAACGTCAACGGGGGCACGTTGCGCGATGTTATAGACATCAAGCATCCACCACTTATGCACCCGGTCGGATAAAAACCCGAACAGAGCCACAAGGCTTCCGATGTATGAAAGCGGGCCCCAGAACGTCTCTTTATTCAGTGTGTAGCCCGCAATCTTCATCTGTGCTCTCCCCTCGCGTGATTAGGCACTATGATGCCGCTCACAAATCTCTACGAATGCGCCGCATCAAATTCAGCAACTGCAGCAGCATCTCGTGGGGTCAAATCAGGGAACCCCTCAACTGACCCAACCTCTGGCAGTACTTTCCAGCTGCGTTGACATTTTTGACCTTGGGCCATTTTAGGCACCACCGCAATGCCGGGCACGTCATCCAAACGGAAAGCCTCTGATGGTCCTTCTCCTTCCAACAAAGTGGACTGAGATGTGATGGCGATCTCGGATAAATCTAAACCGTCCAAGGCTTCGATATAAGCTTTATCGGCAACGTACACATCCGGGGCGGCTTCCAGTGACGAACCGATACGTTTTTCCCGGCGTTCAATTTCCAATGCCCCAGTGACCACCCGGCGAAGCTCGCGTACCTTCACCCATTTTTCGGCCAAGGCATCATTGCGCCAATCGGCACTGATTTCTGGGAACGTTTGGAGGTGCACAGAACCGTCTTCGGTTGGGAAACGTGTCTGCCAAATTTCTTCCGCAGAGAAACTGAGAACAGGGGCCAACCATGTTGTCAAGCACATGAATAGCTCATCAAGAACCGTGCAAGCCGCCCGGCGTTCGAGCGAGCTTCTAGCGTCGCAGTACAATGCGTCTTTCCGAATATCAAAGTAGAAAGCTGACAACTCGACGTTCATGAAGTTAATCAAGGCATGAGTGACACGCTTAAAATCATATGCGGTATACGCATCGCGCACGAGCGCATCCAATTCATACAGTCTGTGCAGAATAAGCTGCTCAAGTTCTGGCATGTCTTCACGCGCTATGCGGTCAGCATCTGTGAACCCGTCCAAATTACCCAGCAAGAAGCGGAAGGTGTTGCGCAATTTGCGATAGGAATCCACGTGGGACTTGATGATCTCATCCCCAATATTGTGATCTTCCCAATAGTCAGTGCTTGCTGTCCATAGGCGCAGAATATCTGCCCCATATTGCTGCATGATTTTTTGCGGCGCGATGGTGTTCCCAACAGACTTGGACATTTTTTTGCCCTTGGCGTCCATGGTCATGCCATGTGTCACGACTTGCTTATAAGGGGCGTGACCGCGTGTTGCACAGCTTTCCAGCAAAGAAGATTGGAACCAACCGCGATGCTGGTCTGATCCTTCAAGGTACAGATCAGCTGGTGAACGCAGGCCGTCGCGTGCTTCCAAAACAAACGCATGGGTGGTGCCGCTATCAAACCAAACATCCAGAATGTCTGTCACTTTTTCGTAGTCGTCCGGGTTATAGCCTTCCCCTAAAAAGGCGCTATTGGGCTGTTCAAACCAAGCATCCGCACCTTGGGCCGCTACCGCTTTCACAATGCGTTTATTGACGGTTTCATCCCGCAACAACTCGCCCGTTTCGACGTGCACGAACAATGTCAGGGGAACCCCCCATGCCCGTTGGCGCGACAGCACCCAATCCGGGCGCCCTTCGACCATGGCATGAATGCGGTTGCGGCCGCGTGGCGGAACCCATTTCACTTGGTCAATTTCGTCCAGAGCGACAGCACGCAATTCTTTTCCGCCTGCCACATCAATCTCAGCGTCCATCGCCACAAACCATTGTGCCGTATTGCGGAAAATGAGCGGTGCTTTAGAACGCCAGCTATGCGGATAAGAGTGCACAACACGACCACGAGCTAAGAGTTGCTCTGCTTTGATCAGCTCATCCATCACGGTTTTATTGGCGTTGCCTTCTTTACCTTTACGGTCGAGGACATAACACCCTGCGAACAAAGGAATGTCATCGTAATAGACGCCTTCTTCGTTCACTGTTTCTGGAATGCCTTTGTAGCCAAAGTTTTGGATCCAGATCATGTAGTCATCTTGACCATGGCCAGGTGCCGTATGCACAAAGCCCGTACCTGCTTCTTCAGTGACGTGATCGCCGTTCAACAAAGGCACATCAAAGTCATACCCTTGACCGCGCAGTGGGTGGGCGCACACAACCTTGCTCATGTCAGGGGCGTCGCCTACACGGGTCCAGCCTTCAATCCGCGCTGACTTCGCTACACCGTCTGCCAATGTATCTGCCAGAACAAGTTTCTCGCCGACTTTGGCCCAACACTCTTCTGCGGTCGCCGTAACTTCGTAGATGCCGTAGTTGATTTTGCTAGAAAAGCTGATGGCCCGGTTGGCCGGAATGGTCCAAGGGGTTGTGGTCCAGATGACAACAGAAGCGCCCTCAAGTGCAGCATCGCCCGCCACCACTGGGAACCGCACCCAAATCGTGTGCGATTTATGGTCTTGGTATTCAACCTCAGCTTCTGCCAATGCCGTTTTCTCGATAACAGACCACATCACCGGCTTGGAGCCACGGTAGAGGGACCCATTCATCAAGAACTTTTGGAACTCTTCAACCGTGCGTGCTTCGGCAACAAAATCCATTGTTAGATACGGGTTTTCCCAATCACCCAAAACGCCAAGGCGTTTGAAGCCTTCTTTTTGCACCCCAACCCATTTGTCGGCAAAGTCACGGCACTCTTTTCTAAATTCAAGCGCGGGCACTTCGTCTTTGTTTTTACCTTTTTGGCGGTATTTTTCTTCAATCTTCCATTCGATCGGCAGGCCGTGACAATCCCAGCCCGGCACGTAAGGTGCGTCTTTGCCCATCATCGTTTGAGATTTCACGACAAGGTCTTTGAGCGTCTTATTGAGGGCGTGTCCAATATGGATCTCGCCATTGGCGTAGGGAGGGCCGTCATGAAGAATGAATTGCTCGCGGGTTTTGCCCTGCTCGCGTAATTTACCGTAGAGGTCAATGGCTTCCCAGCGGGCAAGCCAGTCTGGCTCGCGCTTAGGTAGGCCCGCCTTCATCGGAAAGTCTGTTTTGGGCAAGAAGAGAGTTTCGCGGTAATCGCGGGCTTCGGATGGGTTTTGATCATCAGTAGACATAGATCGGACTCTTTGGTTCAGGCTTTGGTTGTCTCTAGACAACAGATTGCCTGTAAACGACAGGAAAAGTGGCTACTCCCGGCCTAACTCTCTTTGCACTAGATGCGGAGAATTATGCCGGGCCGATAATTCGGCGCAACCGTATTCGACATTGCCCACCACGCTCTATCCGTGCCTGAATGTCCCGATTCATATGTATCTGGTCAAATATCATGTGCGGTTTGTAGCAGTGCCAGCCCGGCGCGTAAAGGCGCAGAAACTCGCCAAATACGAACGGTTTTAGCCCTCTTGAGCCAAAATTTGTTTTGCTTTTTCGCTATCGATCGAAATTTGGGCTTTCAACGTCTCCAAACCATCAAATTTTCTTTCTGGGCGAATGAACTCAATAAGGGATGCATTGACATGTGCGTCGTAAATATCGCCATCAAAATCAAAAATATGAACTTCCAGCAACACATCCTTTTTATCGAATGTGGGACGTTTGCCCAAGTTGGCCACCCCAAGATAGTTGCCCGCGAAGGCACCGTCTTCAATGGTCACCTTCACCGCATATACGCCAAAAGCTGGCTGAACATGCCCGGCCAATGAGAGATTGGCCGTGGGGAAACCAATGGTCCGCCCGCGCTGATCGCCTTTAATCACTTGTGTTTCTATGGACCAAGGCCGCCCCAGCAAGCGCGCGGCACCCCGTGCATCACCTGCAGCCAATAGTTCGCGAATGCGTGTTGAGGAATATGTTTCTTCGCCGTCTTTCACTTCGTTCACCACTGTCACTCCAAAACCTTCCATCTCGCCCATATATTGCAAGACCGTCGTATCTCCTGCCCGGCCCTTGCCAAAGCGAAAGTCATAGCCGACCACAATATGAGTCGCCTGCAAGCCATTCACCAGCACATCCATCACAAAGTCCGCCGGCTGGCGTTCTGCCATGGAGGCATCAAATGGCAATGCAGCCAAAATATCTACGCCCAACCCTTGCAAGACCATTGCTTTGGAGCGGAACGACGTTAGCCGGAAGAAATCCCGTTCGGGGAAGAAAAATTGCAAGGGATGCGGTTCAAACACCATCAGCCCCATAGGTGCGTGCATATCCGCTGCCATTGCTTGGGCGGATTTGATCACCTGTTGGTGCCCCAAGTGGACACCATCAAAATTGCCCAACGCATATACACCGCCCCTCTGGGCGGCTGGGACATCCTCAAAATGTCGGAGAATGTTCATAAGTGGCGTCTTTTCCTGTTCTTATCTTTCTCGCCCCAAGGACTTCAACGCGCTTCTTTTCTCATTCTGAAGCCAGTTAGTAAAGAAATGAGATGATCTGCGTGCACTCGTAAGGCTAAATCGGCTTCTTTTTAGGGGTGTGAGCGCGGAACCGCTCGAATCATGTCCCCGTCTACTCTGCCCAAAAGCGGTTTACAGGCTGTGCAGCCCCTTAGATAACTCAAATTTTGCCCCTCTAAAGCGCACCGGTTCAGGGACGTTACTTTGGCCAGAGCTGCATTTTGGTGCCGAATTAATTTGCGTAAATATGGTTTCAAAAGAGTAAACTCTAAAACCAGACGAACATAACTCATTGATTTTTAACGAACAATCAAACTGCCTTTGCATATGCCGCTAAGGACTGCCTGCCAAAGTGCAGTGCATTTTGCACACAACCCATCCCCTACTTAACCGTTTTTTTAACCGCTACATCTTAGGTTGGCAAACAGACCGAGGCGGGGTGGGTAACCTTCCACAACTTGGGTCGAAGTTATTTGGCGTACTGGGCTGTGGAAGCCCCTAACAACGGAGTTCAGACATGGCAGTAGACATGTCCATGCCGGTCTTGGTGGTTGACGATTATAAAACCATGATCCGCATCATTCGCAATTTGCTTAAACAGCTTGGTTTTACCAATGTTGATGACGCGGCAGACGGTTCGGAAGCATTGGCAAAAATGCGTGGCAAAAAATATGGATTGGTGATTTCCGATTGGAATATGGAGCCAATGACTGGGTATGAGCTTCTTAAAGAAGTTCGATCTGATGAGCATTTGGCGCCGACGCCTTTCATCATGATCACCGCAGAATCAAAAACTGAAAACGTAATTGCGGCGAAAAAGGCAGGCGTGAACAACTACATCGTCAAGCCATTCAATGCCGCTACGTTGAAAACAAAAATCACTGCCGTCATTGGTGATTTTTAACAACTCTTGCGTCAGTGTTGGATTTCTTTCGAGGAGTCCACGCGAATAACTTCGTTGATTGTGCTGGGTAATTTATCTGGTTCATTGATGTGGCTATGCTTGCCTCTCCCCATTGAGCGTAAGCATAGCCACTCAAACCAACAACCGGCGAAGACCATTTTAGTATCCTCAACGGACAACGATCCGGAAAGTATTTCAATGGCTGGCAAGTCTCATATGGATGTCAAGAAACTGGAGCCTGCAGGTGCAGCTATTCAGTCCATAAAATCGTCCCAAACCCTCAACCGCGATCTCAATCTCAATGACGTGCTCAAATTGGCCGAAGTCATGGTTGGATCAATGCGCGGGTTTTTCGCTCACCTTGATACCTCCATGTATCACGAGCTTAATGACATTGCTGAATTCATCAACGAGACAAAGACAGAGATTCGACGCCTTCAACCGGCAGACCTGAAGGAAAAAGATATTCCTCAGGCTGGTCGCGAACTTGAAGCAATTGTCGAAGCCACTGAAAACGCAACTAATACCATCATGGAACAGGCCGAAGTGCTGCTTGATGCAGACAGCGAAGACAGTGCGGTCTATCAGGAAACCGTGACAAATTCTGCGTTGACAATTTTGGAGGCTTGCTCGTTTCAAGATATTACCGGGCAACGGATCTCAAAGGTCGTCTTCACACTGCAACGTATTGAAGAACGTATCGGCAGCTTGGCTGTGACACTGGGCGACCGGCTGGGTTCATCCATCACAGAAGAAACCGAGGCGGAGCGCCGTCGCCGGGAGCAAATGCTCCACGGACCTGCGCTTGCGGGCGAAGGTGTTGGCCAAGCCGACATTGACGGTATGTTTGATGCGAACAACGAAATCGACCAAAAGGACATCGACTCCTTCTTCGACTAAATGTCAGTTTCGATTAATTTCAGCAGACCTTTTTACCAAATCAGATAAGGCATTGCGGCTTGTGGCGCGATGTCATGCTCAGCACAAAACTCATCCAACTTTTCTTGGTTGGGTGCCGCTGGCGTTTCGCCAACATGCTCGGCTGCAATGCCTCCGGTGATGAAGAGAGCATCAATATTCTGCCCTTGAGCTCCTAGAATATCCGTGTGATGACCATCCCCGATGGCCAATAGATGGCTTTTCTCTAGTGCAGTCTTGAGACCCGCAAAACGTGCAAGGGCCGCGTCATAAATTGGCCCATGCGGTTTGCCAAAGTACCGAACTTCGCCGCCGAGCTTTTTATATTCTTGCGCTAAAGCCCCGGCTGCATAGATCATTTTCTCGCCACGGTGCACCACCACGTCAGGATTAGCGCAGACCATTTTCAGGCCACGGGCATATAGTCGCTCTAAAAGCTCTGCGTAGTTTTCCGGTGTTTCTGTTTCGTCGTCGTAAAGCCCTGAGCACAGAATATATTCTGCCTCTTCCTCGCTGCCCTTTTGACTGTCTGGGTTGGGCAACAAACCTTGGTCCCGGTCAGGGCCAATGTAGAAACATTTAGTGGTATCGCCCAAACTCGCCAAATAGTCGCGCGTTGCATCGCCAGACGTAAGAATATCGTCATAGGCATCTTTGGGCACATTCATACGATCCAACATCGCCACCACATTGTCACTGGGGCGCGGTGCATTGGACAATAGCAAAACGTAGCCCCCTTGCGCTCTATAGGTTTTGAGCGCCTCACAAGCAGCCGGAAAAGCGTCTTGGCCATTATGGACAACGCCCCATAGGTCACAGATCAGGCCTTTATATTGGCTGGACAGTTGGGCGAACCCTTCGATTAAGGGAACCTGAGGGGTGGCGGTATTTGGTTTTTCAATTTGGGTCATGCCCCTGTGCTAAAGCGCACAATGGGGCACGTCAAGTCTCAACTCTGTGACGCCTTCGCACTGCCTGCTAGTCCTGCAGTTTGACGGTGCTACGCGTTAAGCTGCCGCATTGGCGGCGACTGGACGTGGGTGGCCGAATAGATAGCCTTGAGCACAATTGACATCAAAGTCTTGGACGTGGCGCACGGTGCCCTCGTCCTCAATATGTTCTGCAATCAACTCAATGTCGTAACGTGCGAGCAGCTCACGCAAATCACTTGGGTGGATGTCTGCATTTACATGGCCGTCATTGCGCCCCAGAAGCAACATTGCGGGGACTTTAATAAAGCAAAAGCCAAATGCTTTGAGTCGTGGCATATCAAATTTCAAACTTGTGACCCGGTCCATGGAAAAACGGAACCCTAAGGCCGATAAGTTCATCAAGTTCTTCTGCTCAGGCTCTCCCAGACGCAGCAACGTGTCTTGGCTCAATTCAATGATGAGTTGAGATGCAAGATCCGTGTTCTGCTCCATATAGGCCAAGAATTGATCGAAGAAATTGCTGTCCATAATAGAATGCGCAGACATATTGCAGAACACTGCCGTCATATCTCCACGCTCTCTCAGCTGGCGCACCACATGCACGCAGCGCAGCAGCAACAAATTATCCACGGTGCTCATCATGCCTGCTGGTTCGGCCACACGGGTATAATCCGCAGGCATAATCAACTGGCCTTGTGGGCCGCGCAGGCGCGTGAGGCCTTCGTAAAACCGCGTGCGCCTTTGTGGCAATGTCACGATCGGCTGCAAATAGAGATCGGCGCGATCCTCTTCCAATGAAGCACGGATCATTTCCAACAGCATATCATCTGGCGACAGCGGCACTGTTTCCGGGATAATTTCTGGCGTAATTTCTGGCGTAATTTCTGGCACCACCTCTGGGGCGACCTCCATAGCCGCTGGCCCTTGCTCGTGCATTGGCAAGGTGGATAGGCTCATGGGTTCTCGTGGCAGGGAGGTTGGCATAAAGGCGTTTGCGACAGGGCTGGTTTCCTGCGTTGCCATTGCCTGTTGGTGTGCTGTCACTTTAGCGATTTGATCGAAAACGCTCAAAGGACGTGTTGTCTTTTGCGTATAATTATGGGGAACGGCTTCTTTTTGAAGAATTCCTTCTTCCCTTTCAGGCTCACTCTCAACTGTTTGTTTGGCGAGGTCCGTAATGCTCTCCCCGTCGCCTCCATCGGCAGCTTCTTGTCGTAAATGCTCTGTGTCAGCGACTTGCTGTTCGGCAATCAACAGCGCGTTAAACTCTTCCGGCATTTCCAATGTCGCAAGGTTTTGCGCTTCGTTTTGGGGAGTGCTCTGCTCTTCAAGGAGTTGTGCAAATGACTTTTGCGGCTGCTCTGTTTCTGCCTCTACTTCTTCAATCAAGTCTTCTTGTGTCAAGTCGGTTACTGGCTCAGCCGTGACTGGCTCTTCTGCGGTTTCAACAATGACAGCATCGAGGGCATCTTCTGTCTTCATGACCGCGGGCTCTGCCACCTCACTCCCGCTATGGGGCACGGGGGGCGCTTGATGGTTTTGCTGGTGCCCTTCTTGAGCAGATGGTTGCGCGTCCTCCTCCACGATCACCGCATCCACAATAGGTGCCGGAACAGTTTCGGGGAGCTTGATCTCTGGTGCCGCGGCTGCTGCTTTTTGCGTTGCAATTTTTCGGGCTAATTGTTCCAGCAACAGCACTTCTTGTTTGCGGCTTGATTTTAAGGTGGTTTTATCTTCTTCCATGCGGCAGCTGAGTTCACGCAAGCAGTCTTCTGCTGTGTCCAGGTCGCGCGACAAGCCGTTTGCAAAGGATGTCAGTTCAGAAATTTTGTGCTTGCTTAAACGGCGCTCGCGAATGCGATTAATGCCAGCATGGGCTTGGGTGCACAGGGCAAAGATCAGCAAGCTGGTCAGCCCGGCTGTTCCATTCACCAAATACCCCATTTGGGAAATAATGGCAGTCAGAATAACTGCGCTCAACGCATAGGTGAGCATGAACAATATATTTGTCGCCCGCGACATGGTCGCACTCCATTTCAATGTCCCATTTACAACTTGTAAAGGTGACAGTGAGATGTTGAGAATTGGTTAACCATATTGTTAAGGATTGCAGGCCCATGGCGTTAGAAGAACAGAAAAACTCGCAGGATCTCTGGGTTTTTGGTTATGGCTCGCTGATGTGGGACCCGCGTCTTCCTGTCATTGAAACCCGCCCAGCTCGCCTCTATGGCTGGCATCGGTTGTTTTCTATGGTCAAAACCACCTCTTTTGGTTCCCTTGCCCGCCCCGGCCTTGCAGCCGGCTTGCATCCGGGGGGAGAAGTCACGGGCCTCGCCTTACGGATTGACGTTGCCCACCGCATGGCAGCAGAGGCCGACCTAGACCACAGAGAACGCAATTATCAACGCCGATGGGTCACTCTCTTTACACAAGACGGGACCGCGCTCCCCGCTCTCACCTATCTTGCACACCCGAGCAATGGGTCTTTTAATCCCCACCTGCCCTATGCCCATGTCGCCCACCGCTACTTACACGGCCATGGACCGCGTGGCACAACCCGCCACTACATTGAAGAAACCGCTCGCCAACTCAGTCTCGCGGGATACCGAGATACTGATGCACATCGGTTGGTACACAGGCTAAAACGGCAAAGGTAGACGCCGGAACCAAAAAACCTATATCAATATACTACGGCAATTTCACCCAACAGAGAAACCTGATGGGCCCTACCTCAGAGATAACCCATTATGACAAAGTTCAGCTCTGACTTTCCTGTTTCGCGTAATAGGCAGTTAAAAGCACTTCTCCGCTCTCTCGAGGAGGACCTGCACAACGCCCGGAACACAGAAGATTTGGTTGCCATGGTCGAAAAAGCTAAGGCATTTGGCACACCGTTGAAATTCAACAATCGAATTCCTTACCAAATGGCCGCGATATTTCTGACCCTTGCGGGAGCTGTGTTTTTTTTCCTGCACTCTCTGGATCTCAACCCAGTTTGGGCGTTGCTTCCTTTGCCCGGCGCTGTCTTTTTTGGTCTTTGGGGATTTCTCCGCAACACTAAGTCTCATCGCATTTCAGCTGATATGTTTAAGCGCGATATATTATTTGATAACCAGCTGGTTGCTCTTTCCCAAGACCTCGCCCAACAAACGCGCTCTCTTGCCGAAACATTCCAAGAGTTCCGGCGAGGGGATCATGCACGTGAAATCAAGGAAATGTTTCAGGGAAACTTTTCTGGCACAGAGCATAGCTTCACCTATACCTATTACCATTTTCACTATGTCGACAAGCGTCAAAGTGGCATAGGCTCGAAACGCACGACAACCTACGAGCACTATGATCGTTATGGACTTTTGGTACAATTTAACTTCGCTCGAAACCTCTCAATTCAGAGTTTTCAGCGCTCAAGAAAACGGACCTCAACATTTAGAGCTGCTTCAAACTATTTCAACAAACTGTATAGCGTAAAAGCTGAGAGCGAAATGGATGCTGCTAAATTCCTTAAACCAAAAATAGTAGTTGCCCTAGAAGACATTCATCAACACTTCCATCGACCAAATTTTGAATTCTCGTCTTCTGGAGAGCTGTGTATGTCATTTCAAAATAGTGGGCTTATTCAAATTCAACCCACACATGATTTGAATGCACCAGACCCCTTCATTGAAGAACTAAGACATTTTAATGAACTTACAGACTTAAAAATTGCTTTGGAGCATATTCATACGCTTATGAAATACTCAGATAGTAATTTTCAAACCCCTTGAGTGAGGAAACAACATGACAGACCTATGGATTGTATTGGCAGTTGGGGCGTTATGCGCCGTCATCATTCTCGCAATATATAATGGCATCATTGCACGGATGAATGCTGTTGAGCGGGCTTGGGCGAATGTGATTACCGAAGAGCGACAAAAGAATAAAATCATCCCCACCCTCGAAGGGTTAGTAGACCAATACAAACTGCATGAATCCAGTGTTCTTAAAGATGTCACTGCATTGCGCTCGGCCTTGCAGGACCTGTCCTCAGACACGGTGAACACCGAGCACCTTGCCGCCGCCGAAGCCAAGACGAGCGCCTTAATGAAGGGGCTAAATGTCGTGGTGGAAAATTACCCCGACCTCAAAGCCTCTGAGGTGTTCAACAACTTGATGCGGGAAATAGCAGAGCAACAGGAAAATGTTGGCGCGGCGATCCGTATTTTCAACCAGAATGTCGAAGACTTTAATAACGGCATCGAGCAGTTTCCAAATTCCGTCATCAACAACATGTTGAATAAAAAAGAGAAGCTCAACACTTTCCGCGATGAAGAAGCCGAAAGCGGGTTTGAGTATAAACCAAACTTCTCCTAAGCGACCTTATCGGACAGCTACAGATTACGGCAACTTCCATACAAAACGGGACCCCGAAGGGTCCCGTTTCATATTCATGTGACTGCGATCAAATCTTAGCCAGCGGTAAGCGGCGTGATCCGAATTTCTACGCGGCGGTTTTGCGCTTTACCGGCCGCTGTTGCGTTGGTCGCGATTGGGTTGCTTTCGCCCATGCCTTGAATAAGTAAGCGCTGACCTGTGATGTCGCGTGACACCAAATATTTTGCCACGCTGTCTGCCCGGCGCTCTGAGAGGCGTTGGTTGTAATCAGCGGCGCCACTGCTATCAGTGTAGCCATAGATATCAACCAAGGTGCGGTCATATTCTTTCAATACGACAGCTACAGAATCAAGCACGTTGTAGAAACGGGCGTTGATGTCTGAAGAGTTTGTATTGAAGGTTACGTTGCCCGGCATATTGAGGATGATCTGATCCCCAACACGGGTCACGGAAACCCCAGAGCTTTGCAACCGCTGACGCAAAGACGCTTCTTGCTGGTCCATGTAGTACCCAATGGCCCCACCGCCCAAAGCACCGATGCCAGCACCGATGAGGGCTGATTTGCGTCGATCTTTTGCATTGCCGCCGCCGATCAAATATCCGCCAACAGCTCCGGCGAGTGCGCCAATACCTGCACCCCACGTTGTGTTTGAGGTTTTTTGTTCGCCGGTATATGGGTCAATGCTTGTGCATGCGCTCAACGCAAAGCTGGCAGCGACGCCGATAGCGACAACTTTTTTCAGAGCATGTTTCTTCTGTGTTTCTACAGTTTTCATCATAGATATTTCGCGCGCATGCGCGCCTCCTGAGCTGGCCTCTGTGCCAAATGGCGTTTTCCCAGCGGCTTTATGACAATTTTGCCCGAATTGATCACCTTCTGGCTTTCAATCCGCTGCCAATCAAGGCAGATTTGTACCCCTGACATTGACCATATCAACATTAGGCCTGCACTGAAATAGGCACGGCACTATAAAGGAGAACAGAATGGAACTTTTTGACCTCAGCGGGAAGGTAGCCGTTGTAACCGGTTCCACCAAAGGCATTGGCGAAGCCATTGTAAAGCGGATGGCAGAGCACGGCGCAAAAGTGGTTGTTTCCAGCCGAAAAGCAGATGCTTGCGATAAGGTCGCTGGTGAAATCAACGCCACTCATCCAGACCAAGCGATCGCTATTCCGTGTAACATTGGCGATAAAGCTCAGTTGCAAAACCTTGTCGATAGAACCATGGAAAAATGGGGCAAGATAGACATTCTTGTCTGCAATGCAGCAGTAAACCCCTATTTTGGGCCTGCATCTGACATTCCCGACGATGCGTTTGACAAGGTGATGGCGAACAACATCAAATCAAACCACTGGCTCTCCAATATGGTCGTGCCGCAAATGAAAGAGCGCAAAGATGGATCGATCATTATCATTTCATCTATTGGCGGTTTGAAAGGCTCTAACATTTTGGGCGCTTATGCGATTTCAAAAGCGGCTGACATGCAGCTTGCCCGCAACCTGTCGGCGGAGCATGGCCATCACAACATTCGGGCAAATTGCATTGCACCGGGCTTGATCAAAACCTACTTCGCTAAAGCCTTGTGGGACGATCCCAAAATCTTGGAAGCCTCCACGTCAACAGCCCCCCTCAAGCGCATCGGTATTCCTGATGAAATTGCTGGCGCGGCTGTTTTCCTTGCAGGCAAGTCTGGTGCTTTCATGACGGGCCAAACCATGGTCATTGATGGGGGCGCAACGTCCGTCTAATCCACTTCGTGGAATGCACAACAAGAAAACGGCCCCCCAGCATTGCAGGTGGGGCCGTTTTCTTGGACTATTAGTAAATGAACAGCAGATCGATATCCCCTGATGGCGTAAAGTCTTTGCTCGCGAACCCCAGAGTGTTTCGATCAATATAGCGCAAGGGATATTGGCAATTCGACACGACTTGCGTGTCCGGCCCGGGCACTATCTTGAGGTTAAAATCTGCGATTGGTCCCTGCCCTTGTGTCGGGTTCTTCAGTTTGTAGGTCAGCGCTTGATAAAATAAAGGACGGCCACTTTGTGTTTTTTCTGCAGCCAGTTCCGTCACCCGATTGCGCGTCCAATCAGACACGCAATATTGCTCTTTATCCAGATCATCTAGACTAAAAATGCCGTTTGCATTGATCGGGTGATATTCAAACTTGGCCTTGAGTGTTTCACCCGGCTTGAACTTTTGTTCCCAATAAAAGCGCGTGGCTAAATCCCAAGTCGGTACTGTGGTGTCACCTTCAACTCTTAGGAGGCCTGCAGAGGTAAGGGCTCTGCGCTTCAAAGGAGGCAAGTGACCGATGGCTATCTCAAGCGCACTTCGTTCTACCAACAAAGGGATCCCTGCACCAACGAGCATACGTGTCACTTCACGTCTGTCCCCTACAATTTGGTCATCGATATAAGCCCGGCCTATGTGGGAGAGCCTCACAATTTCATGCCCCACCTGCGCAGAAAAATCGAAATAATTCAAACGCGGCACTGGTCCTAAGTCCGTTGCCCCCTTTGGGTCAAATGCTTGACCAACAAAATAGGGCGGTGCTTGAAATGACATCACCGCATCAACCGGTTGTTTCGATCTATTCCGCAAAACATATTCGGAAGTAATGATGCCAGGATTAATGATCAATATCTGACGTTGAACACCAATCTCGCGCGTATTACTCACTTCCAACCCACCAGCGGCAATCCCTGTAAAAGCATCACCGGCATGGGTGGCGTGCGCGCTGAGGCAGATGCTGGCCAGCAGTGTCCCAAGCACCCACAGGCGCCCCAAACGGCGTTCTTGTCTTCGTCCCCACATCCAAAGCCTCATTTATTTTACTGCCGCACGAATGCGCCGTTCTCAATGTTGGAAGGTTTAGGGGAGTATGCCCGAGAAGCGTAAAGAAAAAACCCTCGGCTGGGGGGAGCCGAGGGTTTACTACAGGCTGGGATCAGAGGGGGAAAACATCCAGCCTGGATCATCAGGGACAGAACAGATATGGGGCTGTTTTTACCATTTCCAATGGGTTGCGACACTCTGTCAGCATTTTTTTAACTTTTCTAGTTTTACCCAATAATTTCAATCGCTTACAAACTCGAACTAATTTCACTTTTGGACGTTTGCGGCTCTTTTTACAAAAAGCTATCGAGCGTTCTTGTGAATTTCTCGAACAACTCTTCAATATGCATCGGCTCCAACATAAGAGGGGGGGACAAGGCGATTGTGTCGGCAGTCACCCGCACCATGACATTCTCCTTATGAAAGGCATGGGCCATAAAGTCATATCCAAAGGTGCCGGGGCTATCGGCCCTTGGTTTCAAATCAAATGCGGCAACAACTCCGATGGTACGAATGTCCTCAATAAGGGGATGGCCTTTGAGCTTCATGGCAGCTGCAGCTATTTCGGCTTCCATGGCTTGTGCGTTTTGGTAAAGCCCTTCATCTCGGTAGAGGTCGAGGGTGGCTAATGCGGCAGCAGTGGCCAAGGGATGGCCGGAATAAGTGTATCCGTGAAACAGATCAATGACGTGATCTGGGCCATTTTGAAAAATCTCATAAATTTCACTGCTCACTAAGGTGCCGCCCATTGGCACGGTGCCGCTGGTGACCCCTTTGGCAAACGTCATAATATCGGGCGTCACATCGAACCGTTCGGCCGCCGTGGCAAAACCTAAGCGACCAAAGGCCGTAATCACTTCATCAAAAATCAGCAATATGCCGTGGCGGTCGCAAATTTCACGTAAGCGTTTTAGATACCCTTTGGGGGGCGCTAAGACACCAGTGGAACCGGCCATCGGCTCTACAATCACCCCGGCGATATTGCTGGCGTCATGCAAGTCCACAAGCCGTTGCAGCTCATCAGCTAAATGAGCGCCCCACTCTGGTTCGCCACTGCTAAATGCTTGTTCTTGACGGTTATAGGTATGGGGCAAGTGATCGACGCCGGGCAAAAGCGATCCATAAAACTTCCGATTGGGTGCAATGCCCCCAACAGAAATACCCCCGAAGCCAACCCCGTGATATCCACGCTCTCGGCCAATGAACCGTGTCCGACTCCCCTCCCCCCGTTGGCGATGATAGGCTAAAGCCATCTTCATTGCGCTATCAGCGGCCTCAGAACCAGAGTTGCAAAAGAACGCATAATCAAGCCCCTTGGGTGCCATTTGCGTCAATCGATTGGCAAGTTCAAATACTTTGGGATGACCAAATTGAAACGTCGGCGCAAAGTCTAATTCGCCTGCCTGTTGTTGGATTGCCTCTACGATGGGAGCGCGGCAGTGGCCCGCATTGGAGCACCATAGGCCCGCCGTTCCATCCAGCACCTGCGTGCCATCGGTCTTGTAGTAGTACATATCCTTGGCGCGGGCGACAATACGGGGGTCTTTTTTGAAGGCCCGGTTCGGCGTAAACGGCATCCAAAATGCGTCTAGGTCATTTGGCAGGTCGGTTGCGGGTGTGCCTGACGGGGCTGGAGGGGTATGCACCATGTGGGGTCCTTAGATTATCACGCGAGCAAAAGGCAACTGATCGGCTGGGATGCCAATCAGTTCTACTTTCCAGTCAACGGCACTTTGTCGCTGCCGCTTCATGTGTTTATTGAACGTCAGCCCTCTCTTAACCGCAACCAAAGAAGTGCGTGACTTTTTCATCTCGGCTAATATATTAAACGAATGTCAGATGAATTCAGACGCGCGCATGGGGGCGATAAGTCCCATGAAACCAACGATGATGATCTTCCCAAAATTGGGGAACGCCTCAAATCCTTGCGGAAAATGTATGGCTTTTCTCAACGCGAGCTTGCCAAAAGAGCCGGAGTCACCAATGGCACTATCTCTTTAGTGGAGCAAGAACGGATCAGCCCCTCCATCGGCTCGTTGAAAAAAGTCCTTGATGGGTTCCCCATTTCAATGACCGACTTTTTGACCCTAGACCTAGCGCCCAAGCGGAAGGTTTTTTATGCGGGTAAAGACATGAAAGAAATCGCCAGTGGCGGTGACATTTCATTCAAGCTGGTTGGCAAAATCACTCAGGACCGCAAAATTCAAATGCTGCATGAGCATTATCAGCCTGGCGCGGATACAGGAGAAGAGATGCTCTCCCACGCGGGCGAAGAAACGGGCATCGTTGTCTCCGGCGAGTTGGTTTTAACCGTTGGGGGCGATACCCGCGTTTTGCTTGCAGGGGAAGCCTACTATTTTGACAGCCTCTTGCCGCACCGGTTTCGCAACTTGGGCCAATCTGAATGTGTCGTCGTTTCCGCGTGCACACCGCCCAGTTTCTAATTTTATTGCTGATGAATGGATACGTGATGAGCACCGCCGCCGTCTCTTTTGAAAAACTTCTCGCAGGGGATGACATCATTTTGGCCCCGGGGACTTATGATGCGCTCTCGGCCCGCATAGCAGCACAGGCCGGAGCCAAAGCCGTTTATCTGTCCGGCTTTTCGGTCACGGGCTCTGTTTTAGGATTGCCGGATGTTGGCCTCATGAGTGCCACGGAAATGGCAGACCGCGTCCGCGCGATGGCAGCTGCCTGCGCCCCAACGCCGCTCATCGCCGACGGGGACACCGGCCACGGCGGCCCCCTTAATGCGGCTCGATTGGTCACGTTGTACGAACAGGGCGGTGCTGCCTGCATTCAAATTGAAGACCAAGTCTTTCCCAAACGATGCGGCCATATGGCCAACAAAGAAGTTGTGCCAGTTGAGGTCGCGGCCGCCAATATTCGCAGTGCATGTGCGGCGCGCCAATCTGCAGCATTCAAAATTATGGCGCGTACCGATGCACGGGCCCCTTTAGGTTATGAGGAAGCCCTCCGTCGCGCAGATGCTTATTTAGAGGCAGGCGCAGATATTCTTTTCATTGAAGCCCCGCAGAGTGTAGCGGAGCTTGAGGCGATTGCAGAACGTTACCAGGGCATTCCACTGGTTGCCAATATGGTGGAAGACGGCAAGACGCCCTATCTCGACGGGGCGGCACTACAAAACATGGGCTATAAAATTGCTCTCTTTCCCGTGTCCGCCTTGCTTTGCGTGACCCAAAAACTGGAAACTGTTTTTGATCATATGTTGGCGTCCAATCAATTGCCTGCTGATGAACCACGGGTTAGCTTCTCGCGCTACAATGAAATTGTTGGATTGTCCGACCTCTTGGCAGAGGCCGCTGAGGCTGAAGACAAGTCTTCTACCTAAACATTCCATTCAGATATCTCAGACTAATCGAAAGGCTTCCCATGCCAAGTTGGAAAAGTATTTTAGCGAATACGCAAAAACAAGACCCGGCCAAAGCGCCCCCACATGTTAAATCCCTACAGCTTTATGACTGCAAACTCACCACGGTTGAAGAAGGGCGCGTGGTTTTTAACTGGCCGGTCAATCCAGAGTATATGAACCCCGTGGCGGTTTTTGGCGGCTATCTCGCAGCACTGGCAGATCAAACATGCTCCTATGCGTTGATGACTGTTTTGGAAGACGATCAGAACTTCACAACCATTGACCTGAAAACAAACTTCTTCCGTCCTGTCACCAAAGGCATTGTGCGGTGCGAGGGCGTTGTCATCAACCGCAGTCGCAGCCAAGCTTTTGTGGAAGCCACATTCACCGACGAAAATGGAAAGTTGCTCCTTAAAGCATCTGCAATGGAACGTATTCTTTCCGCCTAATACCGGGTTTAATACAAGAACATCGGCATGGCTTCGACCTTCGCAATGCGCGGCCGGTAGGCGTTGGGATCATAAAGAGCTGCAACGTCTACCCGTTTAATCCCGCCGATACATTCATCCGCAGGCACAGCGCAATAGTTTCCGTCGCGCAGGGCCATCATCAAACCAAAGCGGCCCTCTGCCAGCATTTGCACAGCCATTGTGCCGTAAGCTTTGGCAACCATGACATCCAATGCATCCGGGGCACCTGAGCGCATCAGATACCCAAGGTTCTGCCCAATGATGCCAATGCCTGTGCGCCGTTTAATCTCATCTCCAACAATGGCACCAATACCTCCCAGCTCGCGCTGTCCGGCCTCATCGATGCTCTTATCCAGTGCCCTGCTGCCTTCAAGGTGCGCACCTTCTGACACCACCATCATGGCATAGTTGGCGGAATTAGCCGCGCGGTCTGCAACAATGAGGTCCGTCAATTTATCCAAATCAATCGGCACTTCAGCGATCAGTACACGGTCCATATCGGCCAGATAACCTGAGATCAATGCTGTTTCACCGGAGTTACGCCCAAACATCTCGACCACTGCAATGCGTTCGTGCGAGCCTGTAGAGGTGCGTAGTTGTTGCAGAGCATCAACAGACCGGGTGACAGCGGTAGAAAAGCCAATGCAATAATCCGTACCATACACGTCATTGTCCATGGTCTTGGGGATGGACATGACCTTCATCCCCTCTTGGTGGAGGCGCGCTGAAAACGAAAGCGTGCCGTCTCCACCGATGGTAATCATCGCATCGATTTTCAGGTGTTTGAGGACACGTAATATATGCGGTGTACAATCTGCATCTGATCCGTCAGCGGTCGCAAATTCGGCTTTGAGAAAGTCAGGCACATCGCTGGCTTTGACTTCATGGGGGTGCATGCGGGCGGTGTGAAGTTTTGTGCCACCGCTGCGGTCAATTGTGCGCACGAGCGCAGGTGTCAAATGCACCAAATGCTTTTGGGACCCTTCGGGATCGTCCAAATTATAATTGAGGGGTCCTGCCCACCCACGGCGGAAGCCAATGACTTCCCAGCCCAATTCGCTCGCCCGTCGCGTCACAGCTTTGATGCACGCGTTAAGTCCCGGCACATCTCCGCCACCGGTCAAAATTCCAATCCGCATTTTGTCTCCTTCAATGGCCAATGACCCATGCACCCTAGCTGGAACAACATGCGACTAGCTGGAACAGCCGCGTGCCTCAATCGGCCAAATGTCGATGAGCGTGTCACCCTCAACAACATGATATACATCGTAGAGATTAACAGTCGGATCACAGTGCGGCGTTAGCGCCGTCAAGACATGCCCTAACGCAAGGTCCTCTCCCTCTGGTAAGAAGATCCCGCCCTGCTCATCGCCAAAGAAAAAGTAATTTGCTCCTTCTGGCGCACCCGCCACCAACTGAGGCGGTTCTTCTGCATCTGTTGCAAACGACTTAAAGCCCGCATCGGTGGTGACAATGCCCGGTGTGTTTTTAGACACAACAGTCATTTGCACAAAGAGGGAAGCTTCAAAAAGAGGGGGCGTGTCTTGAGGTCCTAGAACGCTATTATATTGGCGGTCCATAAAAATATAAGACCCGCCTTGCAGCTCCGTCAGCACTTTGGCTTCAGGGTCAATATTATAGGTGCCCGTTCCCCCACCTGAAATAATGGGGCATTCAATCCCGAGCTCTTTAAGCGCGTCTCTCATGATTGCGAGATGCTGCATGCCCTCCAAGGACTTTTTGCGCCGTCCTTCAAAGTCATCGATGTGCATCAAATGGCCTGCGTATGCCTGCAACCCTTTAAAGTTTAGACTTTCATGACGCGCGATGTCCTGGGCCAGCTCAAGCGCCCCTTCACCTGGCGCGATGCCGGTACGGTGCAACCCAATATCGAGGTCGATGAGGACACTCAACGGTTTGCCTGCGTCCACTGCGGCAGCCGCCAAGGTCTCCACATTTTCGGGGTGATCTACAACGACCATCAGGTCTGACGTGCGGGCGTTTAATGCCATCAACCGGGCAACGGCTTGGGCGGTGATGATGGGAGAGGTAATCAAGATACTGTCGATCCCCCCCGCCGACATAACTTCGGCTTCCCCCAGCTTTGCACAGCAAACACCCAAAGCGCCGGCCTCAATTTGAGCCTGCGCGATGCTGACAGATTTATGGGTTTTGGCATGAGGGCGCAGCGCCAGTCCATTGCGGGCGCAATGCTCTTTCATGGCTTTTACATTGGCATCGAATACATCTTTTTGGATGATCAAAGCCGGCGTCGCCAGTTGGGCAACGCTGCCCGGCTCGCCAATGAGATGATGATTGATCGTTTTCTTTGAATTGTCTTGCGTGCTCATGCTGCTCGCCGCTCCCACTTGTTTTGCACCATCGTAGGGGGCGGCGGGCGATTTGCCCAGTAAGGTTTTAGCGAGGCTCACAAGGCATCTGCGTGCCTTACAACGGTGTTGGGTTTTCTGGCTTCCAACCTGCTACATCCAGATCGTTATCAACCGTCCAACGACCCGTTGTTTTTAGGTCCTGTGTGCGGCTCAGTAATCGCGTGTATTCATTACGGAACACTTCGCGCATACCCAGATTGGCAAGATGCTGGGTCATATATTTGCCATCGTTGGCTTGAAAACCCCATTCAGCTAAATGCCGATTGAGTGTCACATAGGCAACCTTTGATGCATCGCGCGCGATATTGAATTGGCTTTCGGTCACAAAAACCCCGCCGCTTGCAACCCCGTATAGCCCGCCCACAAGCTCGCCATCTCCATTCCACACTTCAACAGAATGGGCATGTCCCTCACGGTGCAGGTCTTTATAAGCCGCAATCATGCGCTCATTGATCCACGTCAGGTGCACACGCCCTGCACGGGGTGCTGCACACGCCCGCATAACGCCCTCAAAATCTTGGTCAAACGTCACTGTATATTTTTTCTGGCGTAACAATCGGCGTAGGTTTTTTTCGATGCGTGTTTCGTTCAAATACCCCAAAGCCCGCGCCGGGGGCGACACCCACTTTGACGGCCCCACATGCGCGAAGGGGAAGACCCCAAGCCCATAGGCGTCTACAAGGTGGGAAGGAGACAGGTCATTGCCAATATCAACCAATCCGCCAGGAGCTTCGAGTGCGTTTTCTGTGGTGCGTTGGAAAATGCCTTCCGGTTTGCGCGTTATTTTTTCCCACACCATTTTCAACAATCCAACACCGTCATACCAACGGGCGGGCCGTAATGAATAGGCCATCGCCATTGCAAAATGTGCCAATTTGGGGGGGAGCAACTTTTCAACTGCACTGAAAAGGGACACGAGCGTTTCGTTTTGAGACACTCCTTTGCGGGGCATTGTTGTTTTTTTGTGGGAAACACCGGAAAACATTATTTGACACTTTCTTTGCAAGACATGCTGTCTCAAACTTAACGTGAGAACCCTTAAATTTAGCGTAAGCACAGCAAAAAGGGGGCCAGCACACGACGTGGGAAAGACAGCAATGAAAAAAGATGCAGACGCACACGACGACCAGGTGCCCAATTTCTTTGATGATGTTTATGATCACCTCTCCGGGCCTGAGCTGCGTTTCTCCCCCTTCTGGTTGGGCACGATATTTACGTTCTGCACGTTCCTTGTTGTGTTCGCCGGGCTTCTCACTGAATGGTATTTGCATGTCTACGGCGCTGAAACGGTTCTGAAAGACTTACGCCATTTCAATCTGAACGGCGAGTATTCAGTTCCAGCTTGGTATGCCAGCATGTTGCTTGGGGTTTCATTTTTTCTGGCCGCTCTTACAGCCCTTTTCACCGCCCAAGAAAAACGCCCCTTTGCCTTCCAATGGGGGTTTGTTGCCTTTTGTTTGTTGGCGATGAGCCTCGACGAAGCGGCTGGTTTCCATGAAACACTTATTGACCCCCTGCGCGCGGCTTTTAACACGTCTGGCGCTCTTTATTTTGCATGGGTGATCCCCGCTATTTGTGCGCTGCTGTTGGCAACCGTTGTGCTGTTTTCCTTTTTCCTTGCCTTACCGTTCCTCTATAAGGTTCTTTTTGGTGGCTCGGCCTTCCTCTTTTTTTCTGGCGCGCTCGGCATGGAACTTGTGGGCGGATGGCTTTTAACAACTTACGGTGAGCATAGCCTTCTCTACATCAGCGGCTATGTGTTTGAAGAAACTCTGGAATTGGCTGGGCTGACTCTGCTCGTCCCGTCTCTTCTGTCCTATATCCGCCGTCAATTCCCCAAGGCGCGCCTTGTCACCGCATAGCCTGCCCGCTCTCGTTTCTGAGATAAATCACTCCGCTCTCACGTGATGACCCTTGACTCTGACAAGCGTGGTCCCTATTTCTTTCTAACGATTTAGCACTCACCTCATAAGAGTGCTAACGGTTTAATTTTTCGCAATGAATTCAGCCTCTTAGGCTTTTTTTCAAGGGAGACTATTCATGAAATTCCGTCCGTTGCATGACCGCGTGCTGGTTCGGCGTGTTGAAGAAGACACGAAAACCGCTGGTGGGATCATCATCCCAGAAACAGCTCAAGAGAAGCCTTCTACAGGCGAAGTATTGGCTGCTGGTTCAGGCCTTAAAGACGAAGCCGGTAAAGTGACCGCGCTTGACGTGAAACAAGGCGATAAAGTTTTGTTCGGCAAATGGTCTGGCACCGAAGTCAAAGTTGACGGCGAAGATCTGCTGATCATGAAAGAATCCGACATTCTCGGGATCATCGAATAATCAACTGCCCTTGTTCGTGCGAGGCACACTTTGTGCCCACGCACCAAGACCGCACTTGATCTCATCAGATAAGGATCTGACTAATGGCTAAAGAAGTAAAATTCGGCTCAGAAGCACGCGATCGCATGTTGGCTGGTGTCGACATTCTCGCAAACGCTGTGAAAGTAACACTCGGTCCAAAAGGCCGTAACGTTGTCATCGACAAAGCTTTTGGCGCGCCTCGCGTAACCAAAGACGGTGTTTCTGTTGCTAAAGAAATCGAACTTGAAGATAAGTTTGAAAACATGGGCGCACAAATGGTGCGTGAAGTAGCGTCTAAAACAAATGACGTTGCTGGTGACGGTACAACAACTGCGACTGTTTTGACCCAAGCGATTGTGCGCGAAGGTGCAAAAGCTGTTGCAGCGGGCCTTAACCCAATGGACCTTAAACGCGGTATCGACCAAGCGGTTGCTGTTGCGATTAAAGACCTGACCAAACGCTCTAAGAAAGTTAAGTCCAACGAAGAAGTTGCTCAAGTCGGCACCATCTCCGCAAATGGCGAAACTGAAATCGGCGAAATGATCGCTGAAGCGATGAGCCGTGTGGGCAACGAAGGCGTTATCACTGTTGAAGAAGCTAAATCTTTGGACAGCGAGCTTGAAGTTGTTGAAGGCATGCAGTTCGACCGTGGCTACCTGTCTCCTTACTTCATCACCAACTCTGAGAAAATGATCGCAGAATTGGAAGACCCATTCATTTTGCTTCACGAAGCAAAATTGTCTTCCATGCAAGCAATGGTTCCAGTGCTCGAAGCTGTTGTTCAGTCTGGCAAACCACTCTTGATCATCGCTGAAGACATCGAAGGCGAAGCGCTTGCAACTTTGGTTGTCAACAAATTGCGCGGCGGACTGAAAATTGCTGCTGTTAAAGCTCCTGGCTTCGGTGATCGTCGTAAAGCAATGCTTGAAGACATCGCGATCCTTACAGGCGGCCAAGTGATTTCCGAAGACCTCGGCATCAAAATGGAAAACGTGACCCTCGACATGCTCGGCACTGCTAAGCGCGTTGAAATCACGAAAGAAGACACCATCATTGTTGATGGCGCTGGCAAGAAAAAAGACATTACTGCCCGTGTTGACCAGATCAAACGTCAATCAGAAGAAACATCTTCTGACTACGACCGTGAGAAACTTCAAGAGCGTTTGGCTAAATTGGCCGGCGGTGTTGCTGTTCTTAAAGTTGGCGGCGTTACCGAAGTTGAAGTTAAAGAACGCAAAGACCGCGTTGACGATGCATTGAACGCAACCCGTGCTGCGGTTGAAGAAGGCATTGTTCCTGGTGGTGGCTGTGCATTGCTTCGCGCTGGTAAAGCTGTGGATGCCTTGGAAGACGAAAATGGCGACATTCAAGCGGGTATCCGCATTGTCCGTCGCGCATTGGAAGCTCCTATTCGCCAGATTTCTGAAAATGCTGGTGTTGAAGGTTCCATCGTTGTTGACCGCGTCCTCAACGGCAAAGCAAACCTCGGCTTCAATGCTCAAACTGAGCAGTATGTTGACATGGTTGAAGCGGGCATCATCGATCCGACTAAAGTCGTTCGGACAGCTCTTCAAGATGCAGCATCTGTTGCTTCCTTGTTGATCACAACCGAAGCTATGATCGCTGAAAAGCCATCTGAAGGCGGCGCACCTGCTGGTGGCATGCCTGATATGGGCGGCATGGGCGG
>JARGNZ010000022.1 GCA_029209985.1 Parvibaculaceae bacterium | reverse complement strand
AATACTAGGGATGAAATGCACCCCTTTGTAGCTGCCAGCCCCAATAGTTAACAGACCGTTAACCATCTCCCCTTACTCTATAGGGGCTGCTTTTGCACAGTTCCTGCATTAGTACCTATGACGCATCAGCTGCTTACCGATTTGACACACTTTTGCTGTATGCGTTGACCATAAATCGTTCAACTGGCCATGCACCCTCTCCATAATATTGGGGGCTTTGGGAAAAAAGATGAACAGAAGATGAATAGATTGACAACGGCGCATTCGAGCGTCATCGTTCAATCAGAACCGGGCGGATTTTGGACATATATGGCACATATCGCCATGTCTAAAGCCGTTCTCCTGGGGGGATCCAGTGTTCAAGTCGGGGACAAGAGTGACTGATAGTATAGTAAGTGGCACAGCAACGAAGCTTGCAGCCAAATCAGTATCCATTGCGTATCAGGGGCGTCATTTAGCATCCTGCCTAGCGGATGATCTCAAAACAGTATTGGCCAGCCTGCCACAAAGCGGGCGTTGGGGCATGGCATCTGCCGTGCTTGCAGGCACATCTGCATTGTTATTGAGCACCGGCTTGGTCTTTATGCTGTCAGCTTCCGACGCGACGGTAACCGCCAAAACGGCACCAGATACCAGCATCGCGCCGACATTGATTTCCTTTGCTCCCAAAGCGACGAAACAAAGCATGGCCGCAAATGCAATTGCCGGCGATGCCACAAAGGCCAATCGGTCCATCGCCCCGCTCGCTAGCCTTCCGGTAATCCAGCAGAGCGCGAACGCCGTCGAAGCGACCGCTCAGCCCACCAACACATTTTTAGCCGAAACCGAAGAAGAGCGCCTGCTGGCCACAGCAAGCCTTGCGCCTTCTGACACCGCCGCCAGTTCTTTTGAACAGACCGGCCCGCTTGAAACCTTAGCGCCCTCGCAAGTAGAAACAGAACAACCCGTCTTTGAACCTGAGCGGGTGACTAAATCCATCGAAGTGCGTTCCGGCGACACCTTAATGTCAGCGCTCACACGTTCAGGCGCGACACGCACAGATGCAAACTATGCCATCGCCGCCGTCAAACCTTTATTTGATGTGCGTAAACTACGTGCAGGCCAAAAACTAGACCTGACATTTGAGCAGTGGCCCCAAGCTGATGAAAGCGCCGACCCCGTCAACGCGCAACTTGCCAACATCAGCATGCGCACCGACGTTGACCGTCACATTGCCATCAACCGTAAAGAAGACGGCACGTACAATGCTGACGAAGTCATCACCGAACTGAAAACCGGTTACGTCCGCGCAGCAGGCACCATCAACTCCAGTCTTTTCCTTGCAGCTGATAAAGCAGGCGTACCCGCATCGATCGTTGTTGAAATGATCCGCATGTATTCCTACGACATCGACTTCCAACGTGAGATGCGCCAAGGCGATAAATTCGAAGTCTTTTTTGCCCGCGACTACGACGACAAAGGCACCGCCGTGCGCAACGGCGACGTGCTCTATGCCTCCATGACGGTGGGCGGACGCGAGCGCGAACTATGGCGCTTTGAACCCGATAAAGGGGGCTGGGATTATTTCGACAAGGATGGCCAGTCCATGAAGAAATTCCTGATGAAAACCCCTGTGGACGGTGCCCGCATTTCATCCAGCTTCGGCAGACGCCGCCACCCTATTTTGGGCTACACCAAAATGCACACCGGGACCGACTTTGCAGCACCGCGCGGCACCCCTATCTATGCAGCCGGGAACGGCATCATCGAAAAAGCACAGCGTAATGGCGGCTACGGCAAATACGTGAAAATTCGCCACGCCAATGGCTATAAAACAGCCTACGCCCACATGAATGGCTATGCACGCGGCATCAAAAAAGGCCAACGGGTACGCCAAGGACAAGTCATCGGATACGTGGGCACAACAGGCCGGTCAACAGGCCCGCACTTGCATTACGAAGTGCACGTACACGGCAAAAAAGTTAACCCACAAAGCATCCGCATTCCAACCGGGCGCAAACTGGCAAAGGCTGAGCTGGCCCATTATGTTACCGCTCAACGCCAAACCAATTTAATGATGGCCGATGCGCCCGCCATTACCAAAGTGGCAGATGCGAGTGCAACAAAGACGGATAGCTCAGCGCAGTAAACGTCTAAAAGTCATACGAAATATAAAAGCCCCCACACATGCACAGGTGCGGGGGCTTTTTCATGCCCGCCTCACCCAACAAGCATACGACACACAAAAGGCCGGGATTGCTCCCAGCCTTTCGAGTTTGCGTTGTTCGTCTCAAACCTTAGTACGGAGAGATCTCGAAAAGTTTCCCGTTCAAGAGAACCCCGTCATCATTGGCAGAGACCTGAACCGTATCACCGTCCTTCACCGTTCCCTCAAGCAACAGTTCGGCAAGAGGGTCTTGCACATGACGTTGGATCACCCGCTTCAACGGGCGCGCCCCATAGATAGGGTCATAGCCTTTGTCAGCCAACCAACTCCGGGCCGCATCATCAAGGTCTAAGTTGATATGGCGGTCCTCGAGTAATGTCAGCAACCGGCCCAACTGGATGTCAACGATGTAATCCATTTGATCGCGGCTTAACCGACGGAAGAGCAAAATCTCATCCAAGCGGTTCAAGAACTCGGGCCGGAAGCGTGAACGCACCACGTCCATAACCTGCTCGCGCACCGCCGAACTATCTTCACCCTCGCTTTGATTGGCCAAAAACTCGCCGCCCAAATTAGAGGTCATGATGATAATCGTATTGCGAAAATCGACTGTCCGCCCTTGGCCATCTGTCAAACGTCCATCATCAAGCACTTGCAGTAGCACGTTAAAGACATCCGGGTGGGCCTTCTCGATTTCATCAAACAAGACAACCTGATAAGGCCGACGCCGTACAGCTTCGGTAAGCGCCCCACCTTCTTCGTACCCGACATAGCCCGGAGGCGCACCGATGAGCCGAGAGACAGAATGCTTCTCCATATACTCAGACATATCCAACCGGCAAATGGCCTGATCATCATCAAACAAAAAGTCCGCTAATGACTTGGTAAGCTCCGTCTTACCCACACCTGTTGGCCCTAAGAACATGAAAGAACCAATAGGACGTGCAGGATCTTGCAAGCCCGCTCGCGCCCGGCGCACCGCACGCGACACAGACGAGACAGCCTCATCTTGGCCGATCACACGCTTCGAAAGCTCAGCCTCCATAGTCAGAAGTTTTTCTCGCTCGCCTTCCAGCATTTTATCGACCGGAATACCCGTCCAGCGCGACACAACTTGTGCCACATGGGCTTGGCTCACGGTTTCTTCCACCATGGAATCTGCCGTGTCTTCCTCAGCTTCCGTATCGGCCAAGCGTTTTTCCAATCCCGGAATCACACCGTAAGACAGCTCAGACGCACGTTCCAATTTACCCGCACGCTGCACTTGCTCAAGCTCATGGCGCGCGACTTCCAATTCTTCTTTCAGCTTTTGTGCACGCCCAAGCTTTTCTTTTTCGCTCTGCCATGCAGCCGTAATAGACGCTGATTTAGATTCCAAATCGGACAGCTCTTGTTCCAATTTTTCCAACCGCTCAGCCGAAGCCGTATCGGTTTCTTTTTTCAACGCTTCCCGTTCAATCTTCAGCTGAATAATACGCCGGTCCAACTCGTCCAGCTCCTCAGGTTTCGAATCAACCTGCATCCGCAAACGGCTCGCCGCTTCATCCATCAAGTCGATGGCTTTATCAGGTAAGAACCGGTCGGAAATATATCGATCAGACAGCGTTGCTGCGGACACAAGAGCAGAGTCAGAAATCCGCACCCCGTGGTGCAGCTCATACTTCTCTTTAATCCCGCGCAAAATAGACACGGTATCTTCAACCGTCGGTTCAGACACAAAGACAGGTTGGAACCGACGCGCCAAAGCTGCATCTTTTTCAACATGCTTACGGTACTCATCCAACGTCGTGGCACCAACGCAATGTAGCTCACCGCGCGCCAGAGCAGGTTTAAGAAGATTAGACGCGTCCATTGCCCCGTCCGTCTTGCCCGCTCCGACCAACGTATGCATTTCATCGATGAACAAAATGATGCCCCCGTCAGAAGAGGTCACCTCTGCCAGCACCGCTTTCAGCCGCTCCTCAAATTCACCCCGGTATTTAGCACCCGCAATCAAGGCACCCAAATCGAGTGACATCAGTTTTTTAGAGCGTAAGCTTTCAGGCACATCACCGTTGACAATGCGTAACGCAAGGCCTTCCGCGATAGCTGTTTTACCAACACCGGGTTCACCGATAAGAACCGGGTTGTTCTTTGTACGGCGTGACAAAACTTGCACAGAGCGTCGGATTTCTTCATCCCGTCCAATCACGGGGTCAAGTCGCCCTTCCAAGGCATCTGCCGTTAAGTCCCGTGCATACTTTTTCAACGCATCATAGCCGTCTTCTGCCGATGCCGTATCTGCCGTTCGCCCTTTGCGCACAGTTTCAATCGCCTCATTTAATCGCTGGGGAGTGAGCCCTGCTGCTTTCAATAATTTATGAGATTCTGTGCCAGGCTCAATGGTCAATGCCAACAAAAGCCGCTCAGCGGTGACATATGTATCGCCCGCCTTTTTTGCCAGCGCTTCTGCCTGATCAAAAACTTTGCTTGCCTCAGGGCTGAGATAAAGCTGCCCCGCGCCCGACCCTTCTACTTTAGGCTGAGCGTCCAAATAGGCATCGACCCCATCTTGCACCACGCCGGGCTTTGCCCGAGACGCACGCATGAGGTTTGCCGCTAATCCTTCTTCATCATCAATCAACACCTTCAAAAGGTGTTCAGGTAAAAACCGTTGATGTCCAGAGCGTGTCGCCAGCCCTTGCGCTGATTGCACAAAGCCGCGCACCCGGTCAGTATATTTTTCCAGATCCATGATCATTCCTTTCAGCACGTCCAAATCATCCAAGGGCAAAACCCGGCGGCATGATCTCAACGCCTCTACATGGCACCTATAAGTGATCGATGAAGGTCACTATAGGCAGTGTGACAGGCAGCCCTTAACAAGGCACCACCCTTACCTTAGATATGGGCGTTGCAATTAAACCACACAAGAGGAGCGGATAAAAATAGTCGCGTGAAGCACATTAAACCATAAGCCAGCCGCCCAGACAGCAGTCCAGCCAGCAATCCAGACAGCAACGCGCACGAAAAAGGGCCGGCAAGCCGACCCTTCACATATTCTATTCTCACACGAGTTAGGCTGAGGCCGTATCCGGTGTTGGCGTCGGTGCTGGCGTATCGCCAGCTTCACTCTCACCAGATTTTGCAGAACCCTCATCACTAGCAGATGCTTCTGTTTTTGGTGGGCGGCGGCGGCGCGGTTGACGACGGCGTGGGCTTTGGCCCGCCTCGGATCGATTAGATTGGCTTGACTGCGCCGCTTCAGATCCTTCGCGCCCCGGCTCGGCATTGGTGCCTTGCGCTGCTTCTTGCGGGTTGTCATCGGAAGAACCAGAAGCTTCTTCCCCATTGTTACGCCCGTCATCATTATTATTGTTCTGATGGCGAGCATTTTGCTGCTCATTCGTGCTTTGGTGCTGCAAAATCAACCGCAAATAATGTTCTGCATGTTGATAATAATTTTCCGCCGCAATGCGGTCTCCAGCAGAATGAGCATCACGCGCAAGGTTTTGGTACTTGTCGCAAATATGCTGCGCTGTGCCTCTGACTTTCACGTCAGGGCCATTGCTATCCATGCTTCGACCCAATGGGTTTTGTGGTTTACGTCCGCGTCCGCGCGGGCGTCTAGGGTTTTGACCCTGCTTCATGGGTTTACTACTCTCATGACAGTCTCGACATATGGTGAACACCGTTACAAACGGATTTCTATTTTGTAAAATTCGGCAGCGCCGAAAAGAATTCAATCTGGCACCCGTCATTCAAAGTCCAACTATCTCGACCTTGAAGAATACCGTTGCCTCTATTTGAGAAATCAATTAGCTGGCCAGCGCTTCCCCGCATATTCATGCGTGTCGCTATAAAACCAAATCTCTCATTTATTCCAGACGCGTGTGCGTCTCTTAATCCATCTGAATGTTTGAAAACTGATCTAAATGCGTAACCACACGGTAGCCACTCGCTACAAAGGTTAATTGCATTTCTCTGGTATGAATTTAACGCCAACCTATGTTTAACGGCCAACGATACACTCATGATTGAGAAGATCAGAAAGTGGCGATCCAACCCTGTCGCTCGATTCCCTGAAATCAACCTAGCGGCTCAAACAACTTATTCCAACCCCTTTTTTGAGAAAACACAGAAAACCGCCAAAAAGGAAAGCCCGCCCCCCATATCATGAAGAGGCCTATGTCGTTATGACGGCTTTGAAGTCAGACCCAAACGCCTAGGCACCCAACAGAATAACACGTTTATGACCGGCTAAATCATCACGGCCGCCCAGCACCCGCAACCCTGCAGCCCGCCCAAGAGCAGAAACCGCATCAAATTGACCAGCCCCTAATTCAAAAGCCAAAAATCCTGTAAGCGAAAGATAGTCTTGCGCCCCCTCAATAATGACCCGGTAAGCATCTAATCCATCAACCCCCGCCACGAGGGCCGCAGGCGGATCAAACAAACTAACCTCTGGGGCCAAGGCCTCCATCTCTTCAATCGTAATATACGGCGGGTTGGAGACAATAACATCAAACTGCTTTTTCGATGTCTCGGGAAGTGCTTGGAACCAACTGCCCGGTCGCATGTTAGTACGGTCACCCACCCCATGCCGCTCCGCGTTCAATGCCGCCACACGCAAAGCCCCGGCTGAAACATCCACCCCGGTTCCTTGGGCATGGCTAAGTTCACGCAACAAAGCAATCAGAATGCACCCCGAGCCTGTCCCCAAATCAAGCACGTTCAAGCGCCCATTGGCTTTGCCCACTTGCTCAAGCACCGCTTCTACCAAAACCTCAGTGTCAGCGCGTGGATCAAGCGTGTCCGGGCCCAACGCAAAAGGCAATCCCCAAAACTCCCGTTCTCCAAGCAACCGCGCAACCGGCTCACGTGCGCAGCGGCGCATCACATATGTCTCAAATGTTTTGAGTTGCGGGGACGTCAATTCAACATCAGGGTCTGTAATAAAGCTCAACTCTGAACACTCAGCCGCCGCACATAAAATAAGCCGGGCATCCAATTCAGCACTTTCAAGCTGAAGATCGCGAAACTGGCTCCACGCAGATCGAAAAGCTGTTGCCCGCGTTGCCATCACGCGTCCCCAGCCTCATCCTCACCCATGCTGGCCAACCGGCGGACTTCGTCTTCTGCAATCAATGCATCGATCATCTCATGCAGACCGTCACCCGCCAGAATATTATCCAATTTATGCAAAGTCAGATTGATCCGGTGATCCGTCACCCGTCCTTGAGGGAAGTTATAAGTCCGAATGCGTTCTGAACGATCGCCGGAGCCGACCTGATCTTTGCGAGCTTCAGATCTCTCTTGGTCCACACGGCTGCGTTCTGCTTCAAACAAACGTGCCCGCATAATCAACATCGCCTTGGCTTTGTTTTTATGCTGCGACTTTTCATCCTGCTGGTTCACAACGATCCCGGTTGGCAAGTGCGTAATCCGCACCGCACTATCGGTCGTGTTCACGTGCTGCCCACCAGCACCACTGGCCCGGAACACATCAATCCGCAGATCTTTGTCCTCCAGTTTAATGTCCACCTCTTCCGGCTCAGGCAAAACCGCAACCGTCGCAGCTGACGTATGAATACGCCCCCCCGACTCGGTCGTCGGCACCCGCTGCACCCGGTGCACACCAGATTCAAATTTCAACTTGGCAAACACGCCCTTGCCGCGCACAGACGCAACAACTTCCTTAAAGCCACCTACATCGCCAGAAGCTGCAGAAATCAATTCCACTTTCCAACCCTGCAAATCGGCATACCGCTGATACATGCGGAACAAATCGCCGGCAAACAAAGAGGCCTCATCGCCCCCAGTACCGGCGCGCACTTCAATAATAGAGTTCAACTCATCGGCCGCGTCTTTAGGCAAGAGCAGCAATTGCATGGCGCGCTCTAACTTTGGCATGTCCCCATTCAATCGGGTCATTTCCTCGCGCGCCATTTCCGCCATCTCAGGGTCTGCCAACATCTCTTTGGCATCCTCTAGATCCGATCGGGCTTGCAGCAACGCCTGTGCAGTTTCTGCCACTGACTGAAGGTCGGAAAACTCTTTAGAAAGAGCAACAAATTTCTCCGGCGCAACATCAGAGTTCATCTCAGACTGCACCGCCTCAAACCGGTCGAGGACTTTACGCAATTGTTCTTGGGGGATCATATGTTTTCAATCTATCAGCAGGAAAGGTTTGCCCAAACAGGCACGGTCAGAAGGCAAACACCCTCGCTAATCACCGGCGAGCTGCGCAGCCTCTGCCTCAAGCACGCGAGCGGCTTCTATTTCTACTGCTTTTTCTTCAACCAAATGAACGAGATGGTCAACCATCCCATCATTCGCTTGCTTATGATCTGGTAAGCCAGCGACATAAACCATGCCGCTCCCAGCACCCCCGCCAGTAAACCCAACGTCCGTTTGCGCTGCTTCCCCCGGCCCATTCACAACACAACCGATGACAGACAAGCTCATCGGCGTCGTGATATGTGCCAACCGACCTTCCAGAACCTTAACAGTCTCAATCACATTGAACCCTTGGCGGGCACATGAAGGGCAGGAAATAATATTCACCCCCCGGTGGCGTAGGTTCAGGGATTTCAAAATATCAAAGCCGACCTTAATTTCTTCAACCGGGTCTGCAGACAAAGACACACGTATCGTATCGCCAATACCAGCCCACAAGAGTGCCCCCAAACCAATGGACGACTTCACCGTGCCGCTCATCAAGCCACCCGCCTCGGTAATGCCCAAATGCAACGGACAGTCCACAGCTTCTGATAGGGCGTGATACGCGGCCACCGTCAAAAAGACATCAGAGGCTTTTACAGAAATTTTGTATTCGCGAAAATCATTGTCTTCCAGCAAGCGCACATGCTCAAGCGCACTTTCCACCATCGCTTCCGGGCACGGCTCGCCGAACCGCTCAAGCAAGTGCTTTTCCAGCGATCCCGCATTCACGCCAATCCGCATCGAACAATTATTGTCCTTAGCTGCCTTAACAACCTCGCGCACCCGTTCTGGCGATCCAATGTTCCCCGGATTAATCCGCAAACACGCAGCGCCCGCTTCCGCAGCTTCAATGCCCCGCTTATAGTGGAAATGAATATCCGCGACGATCGGCACAGAAACTTCGGCCACAATTTCTTTAAGCGCCCGGCTTGAGGCTTCATCAGGGCAAGACACCCGCACAATATCTGCACCGGCTTCTTCCAGTTGCAAAATTTGCTCAACGGTCGCCTTCACGTCAGACGTGATTGTATTCGTCATTGATTGCACAGCAATGGGCGCATCCCCGCCAACCGGCACAGACCCAACATGGATTTGCCGACTTTTACGACGTTCAATATCGCGCCACGGGCGAATACTCATTCAATATTTCCATTCAAATGGGATTGATGACCTTAGACTTCGCGTCATGGTCTAACCTATCCCGACTATATACAAATTCACGCGGTTCCAACAACCCATGCGATATCATGTGGCATTTAGACACAAAGGGGAGACACAGCACACCGTGTCTCCCCTTAAAATATGTCGTTTAGGCGGCTAAACAGCCCCGTTGTCTCTCACAAGCAGAAACGCTGTCCGTTCTCGTTAATTACCCAAATCATCTGGATCGAGTGATAAGCCGGTCAAAACCAAGCCATTTGGCCCGGCCAAACCGATAGATTTCTCATCAACGAGAATTTCAAATGCTCCCGCATCACGGGCCACCATCACCAAACCTTGTTGGTCTGGGGTGACATAAGTATCCCCAGCCTTCAAAGTTTCGCTAAAGAGAGCCGTACCGTCAGCAGCCTCAACCCGCAACCAAGAATCGTTTTTCAAAGCCCGCAGCGTCACGCGCCCAGCGGAAGCGGCCGTCTCATCTGCACCACCAACACCGTATTGATTGCCCTCAGCGAGAGGAACCGCTTCTGTTTCAACAGCAGGCGTCTGCGCACCGGCAGGCGGCGTCAAAATAGGAGAGGTTAAAGTGGGGAGTGTCTCAAGTGTGACATCCGTTTCGCCCTCTTCCCCATCACCAGCAGGGTCGGTTTCAGCAACAACAGCCTCACGTCCCAGCGCTGGAAAAGACGCAACCGGGGCAACCCCAGCATCTGTTGACGAATTGCTCGGCGAAACGCTCGCACCACGTCCACTGACCATTTGGTCGACAGAAAACGATAATTGCCACGCGCCGTAAATCGCCGCAAAGGAAATCAAAAGCAAAATAAGAAGCGACCCCTTAGGCCAGCGGCGCTCGGGTCCAGCTTCAACATATGGATATTCTTCAGCAAGCCGCTCATCCACAAGTTCGGTTTCTGGGTCTGTTTCAACTTTGAACAGGTCCACAATCTTTTTTGCGTCCATGCCGAGGTAAGTCGCATAGGTGCGCACAAAACCGATGGCATAAGCCCGGCCCGGCAACGCACTGTCGCGGCTATCTTCCAAAGCTTCCAAATAAGGACGACGAATTTTCAAATCACTCGATACCTGCGCCAGGTCCAAGCCTTGCTTCAGCCGCTGCGCTCGTAGCGCCGCCCCAACCAAGTCAGCTTTATCCACTGCATTAGCTTCGGCTTCGGCATCATCTTGAATATCATGCAAGTGAATACGGCGAGCACCCTCTGGGCGATCCTCATCCAAGGTCAATTTGTCTACCTGTTCTTTCTCAGCACCGGCCTCTTTATCGGCCACTACGCGATCATTCATCGATTGCCCCCGGCTTCATTCCCCCATCCGAGCATCGGACAAATAGAATGCATCTTTAGAGGTACCTCCCAAAGCCTATGGAAGAAACCCTCTGTTAACCTAGCAATTACTTTAAGTTCAAGATGGTTAAATAAATCAAAAGGCCCGCGGTTCCGCAATGCCTGATCCACATAATTAGCCACTTTTAGGTGTTTTAATCCCCTAGCCGATCAAAACGCCTTCGTTTTTGGCGAATTCTTCCAATTCGGTCCGCAAAGTCGCATCCCCGCGCAGATAAAGGCTTTCCATAAAGCCTTCAAGCCGAGCGGCATCCAAACTGCGAAGCATCATTTTCACCGGACCAATGGCAGCAGGTGACATTGAGATCCGCCGAAAGCCAAGACCAATAAGCGCCATCGCCTCCAGCGGCTTATTTGCCATCTCGCCACACAGCGTCAAAGTCACATCATATTCGCGGCATTTAAGAACCACGTGACGCAGAAGATTCAAAACGGAGGGGCCTAAATAATCATACCGGTCAGACACACGCGGGTTGCCCCGGTCGCTCGCAAAAAAGAACTGCAACAAATCGTTCGACCCAATAGAGACAAAGTCCACAAGCGGCAACAACGCATCCAATTGCCACACCAGCGCAGGCACTTCCAACATTGTGCCCACAATCAACTTGCTAGGCCGTGGCTTATTAAACTTTTCAAGTCGCGCCAGTTCCTTGTCCACCAACGCCTTGGCTTTCACGAACTCATTCACTTCCGCAACCATCGGGAACATCAACCGTAATTCACGCCCTTCAGCCGCAGCCAGCAGCGCCCGCACCTGATGGCGCAACAAAGAAGGGCGGTCCAACGCAATGCGAAGCGCCCGCCACCCAAGCGCAGGATTTTCTTCTCGCTCCACCTTCATGTAGGGAAGAATCTTGTCGCCCCCAATGTCCAAGGTGCGGAACACAACCGGGCGGTCACCTGCCGCATCAAGAACGGCGGAATATAATTGTGTTTGATCACGCTGGCTTGGCAACGTAGAGGCCACCATAAATTGCAGCTCTGTCCGAAACAGCCCAATCCCTTCGGCACCTGATTCCGCTAATTGCGGCAAATCCACCAACAAACCGGCGTTCAAATTGAGCGAAATATCCATCCCATCTTTAGTGATCGATGGCTCATGCCGGATCGCTTCATACTGAGCTTGTTTACGCGCCCTAAAGCGGGCTTTCTCAGAATAAGCTTCAATGACCTCTGGGCTTGGGCGCACATAAACTTCGCCCGTGTCCCCATCCAAGATCACAGCATCATTTTGCTCAACCCGGTCCAACACCCCAGAAGCGCGGCCAATGGTAGGAATACCAAGCGCACGGGCCACAATCGCAACATGTGCGTTGCTCGACCCTTCTTCCAAAATCAACCCACGCAGGCGGTCCTTGTCATAATCTAACAGTTCCGCAGGGCCCATGTTCCGGGCAATTACAATCGCATCATCGGGCAATTCACCGCCCGCAGAGGACGGACCAAGGCCAATCAAATGACGTAACAAACGGTTGGCGAGGTCATCAAGGTCATGCAGCCGATCGCGCAAATAAGGATCGGTCTGGCGCATCATCCGCGCGCGCGTATCATTTTGCACCCGCTCCACAGCCGCCTCAGCCGTCAACCCGGTTTTGATCACCTCAATCATCCGGCGCAACCAACCACGGTCATTTGCGAACATACGGTACGCTTGCAAAACTTCCCGGTGTTCGCCCGCATGGCTCAGGTCCGATGTATTCAACATCTGATCGATAGACGAGCGCAATTCATAAACCGCGCTTTCCAATCGAAGCTGCTCGCTGTCCACATCTTCAGCAATCAGATGTTCTACATGAATGCGCGGTTCATGCAGCACCGCATGGCCCAGCCCAATACCGTCCGAGATAACCGTGCCACACACATAATGCGTACGTTCCGGTGGCGATTCCACACCGTCTTCAGACCCCAGTTGCGTCAGCCCACCCGCCGCCAGCATTTCAGCAATGACCATGGCAACGGTCTCAAGCGCCTCAACTTCTTCCTCAGAATAATGGCGCATGGTCCGGTTCTGAACCACCAGCACACCTACAACCCGGCCACTGCGCAAAATGGGCACGCCCATCAGCGACTTATAAACTTCCTCACCCGTTTCAGGACGATAGGCATAGGCAGGGTGGGCTTGAGCATCAAACAAATTGAGCGGACGCGCATGGGCAGCAATGTCGCCCACCAACCCCTCACCCACACGCAATCGTGTGATGTGAACGGAATCAGGGCGCAAGCCTTCCGTTGCAAAAAGCTCTAAAGCCGTGTCATTGCGAATGAGATAGAGAGAGCACACTTCCGCAACAACACTTTGCGCAATCATATGCACAATTGTGTCGAGACGTTTTTGCGGACTACTTTGCTCCGCCATCTCCTCACGCAATCGCCGCAGCAATACGCGTGGGCCACCTACACCGGCATGGGTCACGACAGCCCCTCCCCAAACAAGTCAATTTGACATGTTAGAGATGAGAGGCCGCAAACTCGCCAAAAACGAGATGCCATATGCCGCCGTGCATTCATATCTACTCTTGATCCAGTCCGTAAGCCGTGTGTAACGCGCGAATGGCCAATTCAGAATACTCTGAACTGATCAAGACACTCACTTTAATTTCAGATGTAGAGATCACCTGAAGGTTAATGCCTTTGTCTGCAAGCGTTTCAAACATTTTGCGCGCAACCCCCACATGGGACCGCATGCCAACACCGATGATAGAGACTTTCACAACATCTGTATCGCTTAACAATTCTGCAAATTGAATATCGGCTGCCGAAGAATTAATCACTTCTACCGCCCGGTCCAAATCAGCAGAGGGCACAGTGAAGGTAATATCGGTGCGGTTTCCGTCTTCAGAAACGTTCTGCACAATCATATCGACGTTGATCGCTGCATCTGCCAAAGGACCAAACACGCGTGCGGCCACACCCGGCTGGTCGGCCACTTTACGCAGGGTAATTTTAGCTTCGTCTTTGGAATACGCGATACCGCTAACGACTTCCTGTTCCACGATTTCATCCTCATTACATACAATTGTACCAGGCCCAAAATAGTCACGGCCCACACCGTGCCCTTGCGGGCCATCTGGTGCATCAAAGCTTGAGCGAACCTGCAACGGCACACCGTGCACCATCGCCAATTCAACAGACCGCGTTTGCAGCACCTTCGCGCCCAGCGACGCCATTTCCAACATTTCCTCGTAGCTGATTTTACCCAGCTTCCGCGCTTTAGACACAATACGTGGGTCCGTCGTATAAACGCCGTCCACATCCGTATAAATATCGCATCGATCTGCCTGCACAGCCGCCGCAATGGCGACCGCGCTGGTGTCTGAACCACCCCGCCCGAGTGTCGTAATCCGATTATCCGGTCCAATGCCTTGGAAACCAGCCACAACAGCAACTTGACCCTGCTCTAACCGTTCGATCAGCGCCTCGCCCTTAATTTCTTGAATACGTGCCGCCCCATGCGCCCCATCCGTAATAATGGGGATTTGCCACCCCAACCACGAACGCGCGTCAACGCCCATATTCTGAAGCGTGATAGACAACAACCCAGCCGTCACTTGCTCGCCCGTTGACACCACAGCATCATACTCGCGCGCATCGTGCAGCTTTGCAGCTTCCCGCGTCCAATTCACCAACTGGTTGGTCTGTCCTGCCATAGCAGATACAACCACCGCCACTTGATGCCCTGCATCAATTTCACGTTTTACATGCGTGGCAACGTTGCGAATCCGTTCTAGGTCCGCCACCGATGTCCCGCCAAATTTCATGACCAATCGGGCCATACACAACAATCCTATCGTCTGCTTCTCTTCAAAGAAGCTAATTAATCGCCAAGCCTAAAACAGACCTCGCCAGAACATCCCTATTTGCCATTCCCGCAATCAGGCCCAAGAAGCATAACCCCGCAAGGTCCTCACCAGACGCGCGCTTAGATGGCTCCCTCCATAAACAAGAGAATCAAAACCACTAAGTTTCGCGGCGGCACCATACAAAATGGGCCCAAATCCGTCTATGTGCTGCATTTGGGCCCATACATAAGGCCTGTTCCACAATGTCGCAACATAAGCCCTCGCCCCAACCCACTTAAATGCAGTACCCTTAGGCAACGATTTCGGCCACGTCCCCACTAAGATATTGAAAATAAAAGGTATTTTACCATGTCCCCACAGGCAACTACGACGGGCTCTCATGCCAACAATTCCGATCAGACAGGCCGCACCACCATTGACCCCGAAGACGTTGCCCGGTTTTCTGCCATCGCAGAAGAGTGGTGGGATCCCTTGGGGAAATTCCGCCCGCTCCATAAATTCAATCCAACCCGGCTTGCTTTTATCCGCGAACAACTCTGCTCTCACTTCAATCGCGATCAGAGTTTAGCAAGACCGTTAGAAGGATTAAGCCTACTCGATATCGGGTGCGGCGGCGGACTGCTCAGCGAACCCATGTGCCGGATGGGCGCTGACGTCACCGGTGCCGACGCCTCCGAAAACAACATTAAGACAGCCAAAGTACACGCCGAGCAGCAAAAATTGACTATTAACTATCGTTCCATACCAGCAGAAATGCTTGTCGAACAGAACGAAAGGTTTAATATCATAATCAATATGGAAGTGATGGAGCACGTGGCTGATCTGCCGCACTTCGTTACTTCTTGTGCAAATTTGCTGGCACCTGGGGGGGTGATGTTATGCGCTACCCTCAATCGGACCTTCAAATCATTAGGGTTAGCTGTCATCGGCGCAGAATACATTTTACGCTGGTTACCAGTGGGGACACATCAATGGTCGCAATTCATCAAACCGGATGAACTGACGGGCCATCTTAATAACGCTGGTCTTTCGGTGGGGGAGTTCACTGGCGTTACCTACAACCCAATCTCAGATCGATGGTCACTGTCGAAAGACACTGCAGTGAACTACATGACAATTGCGACCAAGCCTGACTAGGTCGCATCAGGGGAGTAGGGTTTCAGATGAGTACAAATGTCACCAGCAAAGCCGGTACGATTGACCTCGATCTGAAAAAGCGCCCTCTACAAAAACGCGCACAAGCCACCTACGACAAATTACTCGCCGTCGCAGCTATGCTCCTTGAGGCAGAAGGCGTTGAACGCATTTCAACCAACATGATCGCCGATCGGGCAAACGTCACCGTGCCCGCGCTCTACCGTTACTTCCCCAATAAATACGCATTGCTGCGCGCATTGGCAGACAAGCTTTCCGAAGCTCAGCTCAAGGCAGTCTATAATTGGAGCCAAAGCCTCCCCGATGGCCAGCCCCCGCAATTGGCAGGAGGTGTGCGCAACCTCATGTCACAATTAGTCTCTCTAACAGCTAAACAACCGGGCAGCCTTGCTGTGATGCGAGCCTCCAGCGCCGTCCCTATTTTGCGAGAACGACGCTTAATCGCCAACCGCGAACTCACAGAGATCATCACGAAGGTACTCATCCCGATCATTCCCAATGTTAACCAAGATAAAATTTGGACAAAGGTTCGGATTTCAATTGAAATTGGCTACACAACGATCGAATTAGCCCTTGAAGAAGAACTTTCCCACCGCGACGAAATCGTCAATGAAGCCGCCAGCAGCATCATTTCTTTTTGGGCAGCTGACATACTCGCCCGTGAAGAAAATAACTAACCCCATCCAAAACGGCTTTGCTTAGCGACGAGCAAACATCCGTGCAGACTTGAGGGGTGGCAGCTAATTCAATTTAGAGTTGGATGAAAACGGAAGCGGCAAAATATCGACGCCCTCTTCCAATAACTCTTTGGCTTCCGCCACCGTCGCATCTCCATAAATGCCACGCTCTTCCGCTTCGCCGTAATGTATTTTACGAGCCTCTTCAGCAAAGCCCGTGCCCACATCATCACATTCTCTTTCGACTTCTCTTTTCAGCGCCCGCATTGCATCGCCGACAGTTTCCATCGCAACTTGTCGGGCTTTTTCCTGACGTCCTTGCGCCTTCATACGAGACGTAGCAACCGAAGGCGCCATCAGCCCCTTACGCACATCACTCGACCCACACACAGGGCATAGGATTTCTTTCTGCGCCACTTGCCGATCAAATTCGGCGGAGCCAGTAAACCACCCGTCAAATTCATGATCCTCTTTACACAAGAGTTGATACCTAATCATGGGGTCATCCGAAAAGGCCGGTCGTGCTGCAAAGAAGGAACTTTCGTTCGCGCTTGGGCAACAGCTTCAAGGTCCACCTCAGCACTGACAAAACCCACATTTGTCTGGCCATCCGCCAACACCTCACCCCACGGAGAAATGATCAAGCTATGTCCATAGGTATGACGGCCGCACTCATGCTCACCAGTTTGGGCCGATGCAAAAACATAACATCCCGTTTCAATCGCCCGGGCTTGCAACAAAACATGCCAATGCGCTTCACCTGTTTGCTGGGTAAAGGCAGCCGGAACGCTCAAAAATGAGGCGCCCCCTTGAGCCAGCTCTCTATAAAGCGCAGGGAAGCGCACATCATAACAAATGCTCAGCCCCAGCCCGCCCCAAGGGGTTTGCGCAATAACACTGCGCTCGCCCGGCTGAAAATTCTGCGATTCTCGGTAGCTTTCGCCACCTGCCAAATCCACATCAAACATATGAATTTTATCATAGAAAGACACCACGTCGCCCTGAGGGGAGAGCACATAACATCGATTAGCAATCTGAGTATCGCTCAGCCAGATGGGCAAAGAACCGACCACCAACCAAATCCCCCGCGCACGAGCAACATCCCGAAAGCGTTTAAGGGCCGGGTCTTCATCTTCTCTATAAACATGGGCAAAAAGAGTTTTAGTCTCTTGCTCAAGCAACGAAGTCATTTCAGGCGTAATCACCAGCTCAGCGCCCGCATCGGCGGCCGCTTCAATCAGCCCGCAGGCCTGTTCAATGTTTTCCGAAACACTCCGGCTACTGCACATTTGAACACAGGCCACCTGAAATTTATTCGCCATTCTTTTCGTCCTAACCAGCCGCAAGAAGTTGGTCGAGCTTACCAGCGCGTTCAAGCGCATAAAGATCGTCACACCCACCAACATGGATATCACCGACAAAAATCTGCGGGACAGTATGCGCCCCACCCGCCCGTTTCCGCATCGCGTTGCGCAAGTCAGGATCCATCCCAACATCAATCTCATCAAAGGTGACGTTTTTCTTCGACAGCAATGTTTTTGCCCGAGAACAATAGGGACACATCATCGTTGTATAAAGGGTAACTTGGCTCACGCGAACACTCCTGAATTTCAGTTTACTGAGATCGGTTAAATTTATCTAGGTTAGGCCCCGCCTCCTCCCCCCTACGCAACCAAGGTAAAAGCAGGCAAAGAAAACCCAACGCTCAAAAATGGGATACGCAGGACTATACCGCGTTGACACGACAAAGCGCAATTCAACCCGAGGCTACTTAGAAGATATAATCTCTTCTTCCCCCGGAACAACCCGTGCAACACTCAAGACATGCACCGCCTGCACACCGTGCGCAGCCAACACGCGCGCACATGCCTCCGCCGTCGCACCAGTGGTTCGCACATCATCAATCAAGACGACCACTTTCCCAAGCAACCGCGCCCCCTCGCCCTCCTTCAACTGAAATGCCCCCGCAACATTGCGCCGCCGTGCCCCCGCCGACAAACCAATTTGACTGCGCGTTCGCTTCACCCGGCGCAGGCTATCTGGCAAAAAGGCAACCTGGCTCAAACGCGCCACATGCCGTCCTATTTCTCCAGCTTGATTGTAACGGCGCAAAAACAACCGCCCCCCGTGCAGCGGCACCGGGACAACAAAATCAGCCTCCGCCAAGACCTCAGCACCACAGCGCATCAACCAACTGGCAAAAAGAGGCGCTAAATCAGTTCGGTCCCCATATTTCAATTGCCCCACAAGCCGCCGTGCCACAGCCCCGTATCGCACAGCTGCTCGTGCGCTTGTAAAGGCCGGGCGTCTCGCCAACACCTCCGCACTCACAGCCTGCGCCTCACCGTTTTCCTGCATAGCATCCGCAAAGGGAAAGGGGTCGCCACTGATCGGACAAAGAGGCGCATCAATAAAATCCAGCTCAGACCAACATTCACCACATAAACGCGCCCGCGCGGCAAACACCACATGCCCCGCATCGCTGGCGCGCACCAACTCTTTACCGCAGCCACAACATCGCTCCGGCAGCAAAATCTGCCCAAGCATCTGCGCCATGGAGACAAGACGAGACAAAGCGTGATCTATTTTTTCGCTGAAATAAGCCATTCCAAATACTAAAACATAAATATCATATAATAAAAACCTTGAGACGCTGCCCCCCCTGCGTTACCTCCTAAGGACCGCCCTTAAAAGTAGGACCATCCCATGCTTCTGTTTGATCGTTTACTGGTCCAGCACCACCGCAATCGAGCGGCACAGAATTTTGAGAAGCACGACTTCCTCATCCATCATATCGCGCAGGAAATGGCAGAACGCCTTTCCGCCATTGACCGCGTCTTTCCCAAAGGGCTGGATTTAGGGAGCCATCAAGGGGCGCTGGTCGCCCATCCCCTCCTGAAAGATAAAGTCGAGACTTTCTTTCAGTGTGACCTCTCCCCCAAAATGGTCGCCAAAGCACACGGCCCTCGTTTTGCCGCAGACGAAGAACGCTTGCCCGTCGCAGAGGAAAGCCTCAATCTTGTCACCTCTGTGCTCTCCCTGCATTGGACCAATGACCTGCCCGGCGCGCTCATCCAAATCAATCGCAGCCTAAAACCAGACGGATTGTTTCTTGGCGCGGTATTGGGAGGCGCTACCTTGCACGAGCTGCGTACATCCCTATCAGAAGCAGAAGTGGAGCTAGAAGGTGGCCTCAGCCCACGCGTATCGCCGATGGTAGATTTGCGAGATGCCGGAAGCCTCCTGCAACGTGCGGGCTTTGGCTTGCCTGTCACCGATAGCGAACCCCTGACAGTCCGCTACAAAAGCCCCTTCCATCTCATGCAGGAATTGCGCGGGATGGGAGAAACCAATGCTGTATTGGATCGGCGCAAAACCCCCTTGAGACGCAAAACGCTTCTACGGGCAGTCGAAATTTATCAAGAAAAATATGGGTTGGAAGATGGCCGCATCCCCGCCACTTTTGAAGTGATCTACCTCACCGGCTGGGCACCGCACGAAAGCCAGCAAAAGCCGCTCGCACCCGGTAGTGCGCGCACCCGCCTTGCGGATGCACTCAAAGTGCCCGAACAATCAGCTGGTGAAAAAACGTCTCAATAATTTAGCCCGTAAAGGCAGACAGCACACGGCCAAACATACTGGTCACAGATGTGCCAATAGAGCTCACAAGCACTGCAATCGAAACCGCAACAGCCGATGCGATCAAGCCGTATTCAATGGCGGTTGAGCCGTGCTGGTCTGCCGCGAACCGCGCAAAAAAGGCACGCACTTGCTCTGTCCGTTCTGTTGTTAAAATCGTCGCCATACAGTCCATCCCCTCATGTCACCCCTGTCGCCAATCCGCTGCTACAGCAAATCGCGCAACATCGCGACAAGCGGCACATCAGCCGGTGGCATCGGATAGTCTCCCATGCGCAGGGGAGACACCCACTTCAATACCTGCCCCTCTACCGGTGCCATATTGCCTTCCCAACGGCGGCACACATAAAGCGGCATAAGAAGGTGGAACTTTTCATACCCATGGCTGGCAAAAGTAAAGGGCGCCAAACAAGCCTCCGTCACATCAATATCAAGCTCTTCTTTCAGCTCACGTATCAATGTCACCTCAGGTGTTTCGCCTGCTTCAACCTTGCCGCCGGGAAACTCCCACAGGCCAGCCATTGACTTGCCTTCGGGTCGTTGGGCAAGCAAAACACGCCCATCGTTGTCCACCAACGCACACGCTGCCACCAGTAGAATTTTCGTCAATTCATCCGACATGCAGCTCGTCCATTCTGTCAGTGTTGAGTTAAAGAGGGGTTCTCAAGCAAGGTTAATAAAGCCTTACTTAGCTCCGATAATCAGCGTTAATTCGGATATATTCGTATGTGAGGTCACACGTCCACACAGAGACGCCCGCCGTGCCAACCCCGACACTGATTTCAATATCAATATCGCTGCCCTTCATATGACGCGCAATCGGCGCTTCATCATAGTCAGGCACAGCAACGCCGTTTTTAGCAACATCAACGCCGCCGATCCGAATGGCGAGCTTATCTCGGTCCGCCCGCGCACCAGACTTGCCCACCGCCATAACAATACGGCCCCAGTTGGCATCCTCCCCGGCAATCGCTGTTTTCACCAATGGAGAATTGGCCACCGACATCGCAATTTGTTTCGCTTCCATATGGGAGGCCGCGTTTTGCACGGTAATTTTAATAAACTTTGTCGCCCCTTCCCCGTCCTTCACCACTTGGTGAGACAGGTCGAGCATCAAGTCATCCAAGCTTGAACGAAACTCTTTCAACCGAGGGTCGGCCGTCCGGCGCAGTGGCGTAAAGGGCTTGCCGGTTTCAGCTTCCGCAGTGCGCATGGCCTCACCGGTAGCAAACATCAACACGGTATCGCTGGTAGACGTATCGCTATCCACCGTAATGCAATTAAAGCTCTCGCGCACACCCACCATCAAAAGGTTTTGCAACATGCTCGGCGGAATAGCCGCATCGGTGAAGATATAAACCAACATCGTCGCAAGGTCTGGCGCAATCATGCCCGAGCCTTTCGCGATGCCACTAATCCGAACAGGCACCCCGCCGATCATCACTTGCCGCGTTGCAAATTTTGCATACGTGTCTGTCGTCATGATCGCGTGCGCAGCACCTTCAAAGCTCGCTTCCGGGCTTCTCAAAGCTGTCTGAATACCAGCCTCAAGCGGTGCTGGGTCCAGAACTTCCCCAATAACGCCCGTTGAAGAAAGGAAAATATCTTTATGCCGTGAGCCAATTTCACTCGCCAAAGCCGCAGCCGTGGCTCGTACAGTCGCCATGCCCGCCTTGCCCGTAAAAGCGTTCGCATTGCCAGCATTCACAACAAGCCCACGCGCGGTGCCATTCTCCAAATTTGTCCGGCACCATTCAACAGATGCAGAGGCTGTTTTAGATGTCGTAAAAACACCCGCCGCACTCGTGCCTTCTGGGAACGTCGCGACCAACAAATCATCGCGGCCTTTATACTTAGTTTTGGTGGAGGCAGTCCCCAGCCAAACACCCGCCACTGGCGGCATCGCCGGATAGGTCTTAGGGGCCAAAGGGGAAATCTTTACGGCCGGCTTTTTCTTTTTCAATTTAGAGACAGCGGCTTTTGCCTTAGCTGACGCTTTGGGTTTGGCAGTACGGCCTGCCGATTTTGCCTTAGCGACCTTTTTTGTCATACCGTGTCCTGCCCTGCCTGCGCCGAAACGCTCAATAAAGAGAGACCCCATTCTAACCAGAAGTCGATGCTAACCAAGAGCATATCCATATAGAAAAGGGCGGAAAGTGATTCCCCACCATCCACCCTCTATGTACCCCTGTCTTTTACTCTGGCGCAATAACTGGACGACTTGAGCCGCCCTCTTCAGACCCAGAAAGATCAATTTTCGCCCCTTCGCGCAAACTGTCCATCAGCTCTTGGCTTTTCACCTGCACCATTTCACTCATCAACTGACTGCGCACAGCCTCATAAGAAGGCGTCTCTCTCATGCGCCGGTCTTCCACAGTAATGACGTGCCAGCCGAATTTAGTTTTGACCGGTTCAGACACTTCTCCGTCCTTTAGCGCAAAAGCAACTTCAGAGAACGCAGGCACCATATCGCCGCGCACAAAATACCCAAGGTCTCCCCCTTCGCTTTTGCTTGGCCCCACAGAAACAGCCGCGGCCACCTCTGCAAATGTTTTACCGCCGGCAATCTCCGCCATCGCCGCCCGCGCGGCCTCTTCACTTGGCACCAAAAGATGGCGACCATGAATTTCTTCTTCAGGCTCAGCCGCAGCAATGGTCTCCTGGTAATATTCTTTCGCTTTTTCTTCCGTCACTTCGGCCAAAAGACGCTTGGTCCAATAAACATCACGCAAAGCCTTTTTGTCGAAATAAGCTTGGCGCTGCAACACGCCGGGATCGTCCGCTAGCCCATCCTTCAGCGCAGCATCCGCCAAAATTTGGCGATCAATCAACATGCTCAGCATATATTGAAAACGTGCTTGCTCCGGCAATTGCGCCAAAGCTTGGCCCATCTCTTCTTCCGCCAGCAAAACATCCGAAAAACGAATCTCCGACCCATTCACCGTTGCCACGACCACATCCTCAGCCTCGCTCGCGTCGCTGGCTTCTTCGGCCCGCACATCCGTCCCTTGCACCGTCATCCCACCGGCAAAAATGCCCACGGCAAAAATGCTGCCCAAAAGCATCCCACGGCTCATCTCAACTGCCCGTTGGCGTCCCCAATTCAGTTGAAAACTCAGTGAGCGCAGCAAACCCTGTGTCATTTTTCGTCCCTTTTTAATCAAGCACCGGTGGCGCCCTACCTTGTGGCATCTATGTTAAGGTGCCCACTATGTCAAAAAACACTTACAAATCAGCAATATTCCCCATCAAATTCAAGTTTTCCGCCCAAACCAGACCATAAGTCACCCTCCAAGGGCCATAAGCTGGACATCCCCTCCCCAAAACGAACAATCACGTCCCCCGATCAAAGTGCCGCAGACGTAATCAAATCTAAATGGGCTGAGTGACTCAAATTCGGCATATTTACCCCCTACATATACCTAAACCCACCATGAAGCCGCCATTCCGGTTTCATTCAACTCCACCCGATCAAAATGCGAAAGGCGGAACCATACATCCGTTAGCATGATCAATATTGACACACCCTCCCCCCACCCCTTACATCCTGTGGGGGTTTCCTCCGGGGATCATGTTTGGCCATCACCGCCAAACAAACAGAATTAAAGAAGATTGGACAACCTGATGGTAAGTTTCGGCTCGATTGCCAAGCGCGTATTTGGAACGGCCAACGACCGTAAGCTTAAAACTTATCGAGCAGCGGTAGCCGGCATTAACGCTCTTGAAGAGCAGATGCTCCCCCTGTCTGATGAGGCACTTAAAGGAAAAACCACAGAATTTCGGGCGCGCTTAGAAGCCGGGGAAGACCTTAAAGCTCTTTTACCCGAAGCCTTTGCCGCCGTCCGCGAAGCTGCCAAGCGGGCCTTAGGCCAGCGCCACTATGATGTGCAAATGCTCGGCGGCATGATTCTTCACGATGGTCACATCGCAGAAATGAAAACCGGTGAAGGTAAGACCTTGGTCTCCACCCTAGCCGCCTACCTCAATGCGCTGCCGGGCAAAGGCGTGCACGTGGTGACGGTCAATGACTACCTCGCCAGTCGGGATGCGGAATGGATGGGCCGGGTCTTTGCTCAATTAGGCATGACAACGGGCTGCATTCTTCACGGCTTGAACGATGACGAGCGCCGTGCAGCCTATGCCTGCGACATCACCTATGCCACCAACAACGAGCTTGGCTTTGATTATCTACGCGATAATATGAAGTATCAACTCGACGCAATGGTTCAACGCGGCCATGCGTTTGTTGTGGTTGATGAGGTCGACTCGATCCTCGTAGACGAAGCGCGGACCCCGCTCATCATTTCAGGTCCCCTAGACGACAAATCCGACCTCTACATCTCAATCGACGCCCTCATTTCAGAGCTTGTACCTGAAGACTACGAATTGGACGAGAAAGCCAAATCAATTTCACTGTCTGAAGAAGGCAATGAGCACGGCGAAGAAATTCTACGCGCCCACGGCTTGTTAGAAGAAGGCTCCCTCTACGATGTTGAGAACATCACACTTGTGCATCACCTCAACAATGCCTTGCGGGCACATAAACTCTTTTTGAGAGACCGCGACTACATCGTCAAATCTGGCAAAGTCATCATCATTGATGAATTTACAGGCAGAATGATGGAAGGACGCCGTTACTCTGACGGTCTTCACCAAGCGCTGGAAGCCAAAGAAGGCGTACAAATCCAGCCAGAAAACCAAACACTGGCCTCAGTTACCTTCCAAAACTACTTCCGTCTTTATGACAAACTCGCAGGCATGACCGGTACAGCCATGACCGAGGCCGAAGAGTTTCTAGACATCTACAAGCTTGAAGTTCTGGAAGTGCCAACCAACCTCGACATTTCACGGGTCGACGAAGACGATGAAATTTATCGCACTGGCTTGGAAAAATTCAATGCCATCGCCCTTGAAGTCAAAGACTGCGTAGAACGGGGCCAACCCGTTCTCGTCGGCACAACCTCGATTGAAAAATCTGAGGCACTGGCCGATTTGCTCAAGCAGAAAAACGTCAAGCACAACGTGCTCAACGCCCGCTATCATGAGCAAGAAGCCAATATCATTTCTCAAGCAGGCGTCCCCGGCGCTGTCACCATCGCCACCAATATGGCCGGCCGTGGTACAGACATTCAACTCGGCGGCAACCTGCAAATGCGCGTTGAAGACGAATGTGCAGGCATCACCAGTGAAGCAGAGCTTGCCAAACGCACAGCCGCCATTGAAGAAGACATCGAAGCAAAACGCCAAACAGCTTTGAAAGCCGGTGGCCTCTATGTGATCGGTACAGAACGCCACGAAAGCCGCCGCATCGATAATCAGTTGCGCGGTCGCTCCGGTCGTCAAGGGGATCCAGGTCGCTCAAAATTCTATCTATCTCTGGAAGATGACCTGATGCGCATCTTCGGCACCGACCGTATGGACAGCATGCTACAGCGTCTAGGGCTGGAAGAAGGCGAAGCCATCATCCACCCATGGATCAATAAGGCGTTGGAAAAAGCACAGGCAAAAGTCGAAGCCCGCAACTTTGACATGCGCAAAAACTTGCTCAAATACGATGATGTGATGAATGACCAGCGCAAAGTCATCTTTGAACAACGCATCGAATTGATGGAAGTCGAAGATGTTTCTGAAACAGTGACCGACATGCGCCATGAAATCATTGATGACATGGTCGCCCAGCACATGCCAGAAAAGGCTTATGCGGAACAATGGGATATTGCCGGACTGGTTGAGAAGACTGAAAGTATTTTGGGTCTCGATCTTCCTGTTGCGGAATGGGCCGCAGAAGAAGGCATTGCCAATGAAGAAATTCATGAACGCCTGACCAAATACGCCGATGAGGCCATGGCCCGCAAAGTCGCACAAGTAGGGCCAGAGCTTTTACGCCAAGTCGAAAAAAGCGTTCTGCTACAAACCATCGACATGCGCTGGCGCGAACATCTACAACAGCTCGATCAGCTGCGCCAATTCGTAGGACTACGGGGCTACGGCCAACGCGATCCGCTCAACGAATACAAAACAGAATCTTTCGAGCTATTTGAAAACCTTCTGCATCGTCTGCGCGAAGACGTGACACGCCAACTCATGCACATCGAATTTGTGCAAGAAGATGCGCCAGAGCTACAACAGCCTGAAATGCACGCCAGCCACATTGACCCCCTCACCGGGCGCAATGAAATGAGCGACGAGCCGTCAGATCCCCTCAGTGGCCTTGAGCCTCTGCGCAACCGAACAGCCGCAGATGCGGATCCGGAGAGACCAGAAACATGGGGCCGTGTCGCACGGAATGCACCCTGCCCTTGCAATTCAGGCAAGAAATATAAACATTGCCACGGCGCCCTCTAGCCACGGTTATTGCGAAAAGAACTGACGATTATGAAAGATACTAAACCTCCTCAAGCGCCATCACTCATTGATGCTTTCCAGCTTGAGGAGGTTTCTTTTATTGACGTCAAGACAACCCAAAACATTGACCTGACAACACTCAATAAGGGCACCACCCAATTTGATGATTTTTTTGTTTGGCAAGACGACGCCCGCATCAAAGTATTTGATCGCTCCTGCGATCATAGCGGCGGCAAACTCATCTCACGCGGCAGCGCCATTCAATGCCCATTGCATGGCTGGGACTTAGACCCCAAAACAGGGAAATATAAAAACGTCAATTGCTCAAAAGAGCCACTCGCTGAGTTTAGCACCGCCACGATCGCCGCCAACAACACCAAAAGCCTGTCCTTTGAAAGCTCTGAGCGCAAACGCAGCCTCAAGAACTTCCAAACCGACAAGCCCGTTGAAATCACATTTCTTAACCATGCCTGCCTCATCATCTCGTCCGGCGGTTTTAAGATTGCGACCGACCCATGGATTTTAGGCCCCGCTTTTTGCAATGGGTGGTGGTTGGCACAGCCCTCACCCGAAGACAGCTTTGAACAACTCAATGCGTGCGACCTTCTCTATATTTCGCACAATCACCCCGATCACCTGCACCCAGAATCATTATCTCATATCCGCAAGGACATGCCGATCTTAACGGCGCATTTCCAATCAGGCTCAACCGCCCGCTATATGCGCTCCTTAGGCTTTGAAACAATTCTCACCGCAGACTTTGATAAAAGTCTCGTGCTGCGGGAAAAGGAAATATCGCTTTCCATCCTAAAGAGCGGTGATTTTCGAGATGATTCAGGATTGCTTTTGGAGATTGGCACGTTTAGCGCCCTCCTAACTGTCGACAGTAATTACATTGATTTTTGGCGCTTACCTCAAGACATAACACTTCTGTGTTCATCCTTTGCAGGCGGTGCGTCATCGTTTCCGCTCAGCTTTGACAATTACACCGAAGAAGAAAAGCAACGCATTACCGTGCGCAATCGCAATGCGATCAAGGCCACAAATGGGCTTGTACTCGAACGCACAACGCCAACTTATTTTATGCCATACGCAGGTTTTTTCAGCGAAAACGCAAAGCGCGATCACTACATCAAAGAGAACAACCAGAAAAACACCGTGCAGGATTACGAACCACTTGCGACCGCCCGGCACACAATGTTGCTCAACGTCCAAGCGACAGACCATTTCCAATTCGTCGGGAAAAAGTTAGACCGCGCCCAAAGGAAAAAACAAGCTTTCCTCTCTGAGAGGAGCACAGAAGCCTACATCCATGACTCAAAGAAAGCCTACAGCACCCGCACGGATCACGAAATTACGTGTTACTTCGAAAAGGCAGGCTTTCAAGACAGCCTGCTCGTTCTTATTTCCCTATGCGACGATGCTTTTGAGACCACCCACAAACAATTCGCAATTGATTTTACAGAGCAACACAAAACAACGGTTCAATTCTTCGACCCGCCGCAACAGCCTCTCCCTCCACTTCCTAGCTTTCGCAAAAGCGGCACACAAACCAACGTCCTTCACCTCAAAATCAGAGAAGAAGCATTTTACACCACCATACGTGAAGGTTTGCCGTGGGAAGACCTCAGCATTGGTTTCCAAATGCGCGTCCTACGCGATCCCAATGTCTACAATTCGGACTTTTGGTTTCACTTCACCAACGTCTACGTCAAAGACTATGTGATGAAGGCCTCGCAAAATTGCACTGCCTGCGCCGCCATCGATCAAGGTGTTTACTAGCCCGCTTAATCTCGCCGCGTCCATTCATACGCATCGAAATCAATTTCGGTAGCAGCAAGAGCCGGGTGATGCCGCATCATCTCACGCCATGCTTTGAGGTTGGGCAGCTCCGCAACCAACGTCGCGCCAGCAACCGTCTGCACAATATAATCAATCATGGCGCCAGCATGTAAGTCAGCAAGGGTAAAATTGCCCCCTGCCATAAAGCCATCACTGAGAAAACGATCTTCGACAATGCGCAAGGTCTGCCCCAAGCGTTTCACCGCCCGCTCCACAATACTCTCGTCAGGCCACCCCCCAACCATAGGGGCAAACAGAGATTGGGTAACAAGGTCCCGCATGTCGGGCCACAGATAATGGTCAAATGCGGCAATACGTTCAGCAACACCCGCCCGCCCAAACGCATCGGCCGGGCGCAGCGCAGGCTCCACAAATACCTCATCCAAATACGTACAAATAGAAGATGTCTCGCATAACATACGCCCCTCATGCTCAAGGGCCGGTACAACGCCAAAGGGATGCCGTGCAACTTGCGCTGCAGGCATCCCTTCAGAAAGAAAGTCGACCTCTTCGAACCGGTAGCTCTGCCCTTTTTCAACCAATGTCATGCGCACAATCCGCGTATAAACACTGTAAGCAGGTCCGTACACAACGAGGTCACTCATATTTTAATGTCCTTCTTCTTCCTTCAGCTCCGCTCCAATGGCGCGCCCTGCAAGGTAGTAATGTAAAGCTCCCCACAAAGAAAAGAAGGACAAGATCATCAAGGCATATCGCAATGAGTCAGCACCGTAGCTCGGAGCCAAAACATCCGACAAAATACCCACCATCTGTGGTCCCAAGCCCAGACCAATCATGTTGAGAATAAACAACATAACAGCAGACACTAAAGAACGCATATGAATGGGTGCACGGCTTTGAATGGTCGCAAAGCTTGGCCCGAGGTAAAACGCCCCCAAAATGGTCACTGGAATATAGACCAGCATCATCATTTCAGTGTCAGCTGTAAGGTAGGTAAACAACACCAATGGAGCCGCTGCCACCTTAGCTGCAGCAACAATCCAACTTCTCCACCGGGGATCTACCTGCCCAATTTTATCGGTTAGGAAACCGCCGACCAAAGCGCCGGTCACGCCGCCCAAACCGATCACAAGGGCTAGAAACTCACCCACTTCGATCAAGCTAAATCCGTGTGACCGAATAAGGAAGGAAGCCCCCCAAACAGCACTGCCGTAGCCTACGAAAGAAACCAGCGTCACACCGGCCACCGTGTGAAAAGAAATCTTATCAGTCGCCAAATGCTTAAACGCACCCAAGACTTGCGCAACCGCCTCACGCATCACAAATGGGGGAAGCTCTTTTTCGGGCAATCCCTCAGACTCCCCGCGTTTTGGTTCGCGCAAAGTGAACCGCACGAGCAAGGCAATCAAGATACCCGGCGCGCCCACAACATAAAAGGCCGTGCGCCAGCCATACACAGCCGCAACATACGCGCCGACCAAAAAGCCCAACATGATGCCAAGATAAACACCCAGCGCATAAACAGCCATCGCACCGGCCCGGTGCTGAGGCGCATACATGTCTGCAATGAGCGAGTGAGACGGAGGGCTAGAACCAGCCTCACCAATTCCAACCCCAACACGCGCAATAGCCAACTGAAGGAAGTTTCCAGCCGTACCACATAACATGGTCATGCCGCTCCAAATCAGAACGGAGGCGGCAATAATATTTCGGCGGCTCCAACGGTCGGCCAGAAAAGCAATCGGAATACCCAATGTCGCATAGAAAATCGCAAAGGCGATCCCCGACATAAAGCCCATTTGCGTATCAGATAACAACAAGTCCGCTTTGATGGGCTCAATCAAAATACCCATAATTTGGCGATCGACATAGCTCGACGTATAGGCCAAAAGCAAAACCATCATCGCATACATGCGATAATTAGGCGTCATGCCCGACGACCCGCCAGCGGCAGCATCTTGTGTAGACATCTTATCCCCCCTTTTAATTTCTTTGCTCGATCCTACCCCGCTCTTTCCCTAACGGCAATCGCTTAGCCACCCCATCCCTCTTGAAAGCGCGTCATTCCGCGCCATAATGGAAGCGCACGTCTTGCGTACTCTCAATAATAACAATCATGTCAGGCAACACCATGAGCAGCTCCCCCATCACTCCTTTCACCATCGACATTCCAGACACCACCTTGGACACCATCCGTGCCAAAGTTGCCGCGTACACATGGCACGAAATGCCTGTGATCGCCGACGGCGCAGATCGCTGGGCCTACGGGGCAGACATGGAGTACATGAAGGAACTGACCACCTATTGGTTGAACACATATGATTGGCGTGCCTGGGAAAAGAAGCTCAATGCCTTGCCTCATTTCACAACAGAGGTTGACGGCCAGTCCATCCACTTTCTGCACATCAAAGGCTCAGGCAAAAACCCACAACCGCTTCTCCTCACCCATGGCTGGCCCGGTTCTTTTCTAGAATTTACCGGCATTATCGAGGAGCTTGCCCATCCCGAAAAGTTTGGCGGCAACGCAGAAGACGGCCTTGATCTCATCATCCCTTCCCTCCCCGGCTATGGATTTTCCGGCAAGCCCAAAGCCCCGGTTGGCCCCAAATATACAGCCCATTTATGGGACAAACTCATGCGCTCCGTGTTGGGCTACGACACCTATATTGCACAGGGAGGGGACTGGGGATCGGTGGTCACCGGCTGGCTTGGATATAACCACGGCACCAATGTAGGCGGCGGCTGCAAAGCCATCCATCTCAACATGTTTGGCCTGCGCCCAGCCGTTCTTCCCGAAACGGAAGAAGAGAAAAAATGGGCTGAGATGGCCGCCATGACATTTGAACTGGAAGGGGCATATTTGCGGCTGCAAATGACCAAGCCCCAATCCCTGTCCTACTCAATGATGGACAGCCCTGTCGGCCAAGCGGCTTGGTTCATGGAAAAGTTCAACACCTGGGGCGACACCCGCGCGCCAAGTGGCGACAACATAGAAGCCGCCTTCAGCAAAGACACTTTACTCACCAACCTCATGCTCTACCTCGTCACCGGCACCTTCAACACCGCCACATGGTATTACCGTGGCATGATGGAAGAAGGCGGCGCCAACATGGAGCCGGGAAAATCAGTTGAAATTCCCGTAGGCATTGCCAATTACGCGGGCGAAATTTTCAACTTCCCCCCACGCACAATGTTGGAAAAAGGCTACAACATCGTCCATTGGCAAGACTTTGATAAAGGCGGCCACTTTGCAGCCTTAGAAACCGGGTCTGTGTTTGCCAAAGATGTGCAAGCCTTCATTCAAGCCCTCTAACACAAAACCCTGAGCCTCTTTACGAGAGGCTCAGGGTTTCAAAAAAATCGTCGCTCAGGTGTCTGAAATTATTCTTCGACAATACGGCCCATCGCTAAGAATTTCTCACGACGCGCCTTCACCAATGCGTCGCCGTTCAAACCTTCCATGCCGCGAATTTCTTCTTCAATCGCATCGCCAACCTCGCGGATCATTTGCACACGCTCTCGGTGCGCCCCGCCAATAGGTTCGGGCAAAATGCGGTCAATCACCCCAAGGTCCAACAAACCCTGCGCGGTCACCTTCATTGCCGTTGCCGCGTCTTTTGCCTTATCCGAACTGCGCCACAAAATCGAGGCGGACGCTTCAGGAGAGGCAACAGTATAAATTGAATGCTCCAGCATGATGATACGGCTCGCTGTGGCAATCGCCACCGCCCCGCCAGAACCACCTTCACCGATCACAACACACACACTAGGTGTCTTAACCGACAAGCATCGGTCCGTAGAACGGGCGATCGCTTCAGCCTGCCCACGCTCTTCCCCGCCAATGCCAGGATACGCGCCTGCGGTATCAACCAACATCACCAGCGGCAAATTGAAACGCTCAGCCATATCCATCAGCCGAACAGCTTTTCGGTAGCCTTCAGGCCGCGCCATACCAAAGTTATGGTGCATCCGGCTTTCCATATCATGGCCCTTTTCGTGGCCCATAATCACAACCGAACGTCCACGGAACCGGCCCATGCCGCCCAAAATTGCAGGATCTTCCCCAAATTGGCGATCACCACACAGCGGCGTAAAATCTTCAACAAGCTGATCAATGTAATCGATCATATGTGGCCGGTTCGGGTGGCGTGCCACTTGAACTTTCTGCCAAGTTTCCAAGTTTTTGTAAGTATTGGAGAGCAGCTGAGCCGCTTTCGCTTCAAGCTTTTCCACTTCATCTGAAATCGATACAGACGGGTCTTGATGTGCCAAACCCTTCAGTTCTTGAATTTTACCTTCAAGTTCAGCAAGCGGCTTTTCGAATTCTAGATAAGTATGCATTGAAATCCGTACTTCTTCATCCGGCTCGCAGTGCGAAATCCGGCTACCTGTCACAACGCGCGGACACTGAACCCACGCCCCTCACTTGTCAACAAGACCGTGTTCTTGTCGAAACTTTTGGTTACCGGCCACCGCCTGCCCATTCAGCATCTGCCCACAGCACAGCTTACAAGTCCCCATCCCCCTGCGTCGCCCAAAAAAACGGCCAAATTAGGGCCAATAAAGGCACATCCCCTGCCTCAAGCCCCCTTTAACGCGAGAAGCCAAAACAAGAAGAGCGAGCCGTCGAATCGGCCCGCCCTTCTAAAACTTAACGTCAAAGCCTAACGCGCCATTACGCTAAGGGGTGTTTCGCCACCAATTCGCGCATCCGTTCTTCGAGCACATGGGTATAAATCTGCGTCGTCGAAATATCAGCATGCCCCAACATTTGCTGCACAGCCCGCAAATCAGCCCCATTCGCCAGCAAATGGCTGGCAAACGCATGCCGAAGTGTGTGCGGCGACACATGCCCCGCACTCAATCCCGCTTTTCGGGCCAGCTCTTTCAGCAACTGTGCAAACCGGTGCCGCGTCAAATGCCCTTCTTTCCCACGAGAAGGAAACAAGAAAACAGACCGATCCGCTTGGCCAAGCTTTTCAGCCCGCAAAGCAACATATGCATCAATCGCGGCACGGGCAGGATCGCTCAAAGGCACCAGACGTTCTTTTCCGCCCTTGCCCTTCACAACAATGAACTCTGCCTCTCCGGTCGCCGCCGCCAAAGGCAATCCCACCAGCTCACTCACCCGAAGGCCCGTGGCGTAAAGAATTTCCATCAAGCACACGATCCGCGCTGTTTGATACGCCCGCGATTGCTCGTTCCCCTTTTCCGCCCGAAACGCCCGAGCGGCCGCTAACAATCGATCGACATCCGCCATATCAAGTGTCTTAGGCAAAGGTCGTTGCCGTCGAGGCCCTTCGATAATCGCAGACGGATCATCAGGTCTCATCCCTTCCGATAGCATGAAGGTATGGAATTGCCGCAAAGAAGAAAGCCTGCGCGCACTCGTAGCCGCTGATAAACCCAGCCCAGCGATTTCTGCCAAATAGGCCCGAATGTGATCTCCCGTAGCATGTATGGCATCACTTCCCTGTCCAGCAAGCGAGCCAAGATATTCCTTCAGGTCTCTTTGATAGGCAGACAATGTATTGGCAGACGCCCCACGTTCTGCACTCATCATCTCCAGAAAACCGTCAACAAGGGCGAAACTTCCCACAGCTCGCCCTCGGTGTCTTTCGTGTTGTGTTGTTGCCCCCGTGCCCCGTTCATTGGCACGTGCCATACGCTCTTAACTCCCTACAGTGCTGGTTTTTGCCAGCATTACATCCAAAACCATTGCTTTTGCTTCATCACGCAAACCGACTTGGCGTAGCGCCGTTGCAACCGCCGCCACCGCCTGAGGGTGCACCTCGGCCAATGGCTTTTCTCCCAAGGCAAGCAGAGACCAAAGCACCGTCTCACCTCGTTTTCCAGCGTTACCCGCCGCAGCCAATCGCTGCATCACGTCTTCATTCGGCATCGCCCCATTTGCAGGGTTTCCCGTATCAAAGATTGCAGGCCACACCGCGCCGTCCAGCGCAATCCCAAGAGGATCGAACAGAACAGCACAAACCGCTGCAAAGTCACGATCAAATCCACCCTCTCTTGTCGCCGACAACAATAATTGGCTTGCCTTTTCGGGCACAACCAAACCGTTGTCAGGCAAAGTCAAAATAAGGTGCATCAGCTCTAATTGCACCAAACCAGGTGCCGCAGCCCCCGTCTCACGCACCATGTTCAACCACATGCCAGAACGCACCCGGTCACCCTGTTCAATCAGCACACGAATAATCTGCGGCGCATCTTCTAGGACAGCCCGCGCGGGAGGAGCCGTCGCCAAGGCCGGTTGCACCACATCCACCAGCGCCCGCCGCACCAACCCATCAGGCACAGAGCCGACCAGTCCGCTCACAAGCCGCGACCGTTTTTGGGGCACCGCCTCGTTCATAATATCCCGATAAGCCCGCGCTCGGGCAAAACCCGCGCCCTCATTTTCCCCCGCAGCACTCGCGGTCAAATAAAGGTCTCCAAGCTCAGCGCCACTAATTAACTCATATCCAGCCGCCCTCTCACCAGCCGCCAACTGAATGGCCAAGGGGTGGCGTATATTACGCGCCAATGCAGGCAATCCAGCCAACTCAACTCGGCTAACCACATCCGTGGGCACCGTTTGGCGTGCCTCATCATAAAGCATCAAATCAAATACACTCAGGCGCTCAGGCGTTTTAGCAGGCAGCGTAATGCCATCGATGGCCTTTGCCATGAGGGCAAAAAAGAGCGGCGCATCCAGTCCCTTTTCCCGTGCCAAATCCAATGTCAAATTGGCAGCAACCCCGTCGCCCCCAATCATCTGACAATAAGCCGTCATCTTCATGGTAAACGCCGCGACCGGATCACCCGCCACATCACCCCCCGCAGGCAATGCGCTCAAAAACCGGCACGCGTCCATTTTATCGCCATTCGCCAAAAACGCACGGGCAATTTGCACAGATGTTTCTGGGGCAATGCGTTTCAGCCCCGCGTGACGCACCAAGCGGCGCACCTGGTCGCTCAAACCAGCGGCATTCAACTTTTCCAGCCGCAAGGCAAGCAACGAACGCCCCTGCGTCACCCCACCCGGCGCAGTCGCCGTGCTCAATAAAAATCGTTTCGTCAGCTCTTGCAGGCTGCGCCCCTCAATCGGCACATGCAGGGCAGATAGCCCTTCTTCAACCAAGGCCCGGTCTGTACCCAGCCACATTGTGCTGCCCAAGCCGCCATCTAAGTGCGACAGCAATCCCACAGAGGCTTCATCAACCCGCCCTAAAACACCCACTTGAATGCCAGAACCATCCCCACCCGGCGGGGCCGATAACAGCTTAAATCGATCCGCCCCCACAGGCGGCCCCAAAATAGCCGTCGGCGATGCCAGCGTATTTTCACCCATCTCCACAACATCTGCATCGAGAGGGGCGTCTACTTTAGAACTCAAATCCGAATCAAGGCCAACATCCAAAGAAGCCGCATCAGGACCCCTTTTAGGGGTCAACCGACGAGGAAGCAGGCGCACCGGCCCACCAGTCTTCTCAACAGATGAAGCAGCAACAGGGGAAATAACAGAGGCTTCACTTTGGGGGGGCTCATCTTGTGCCCATGCCTTTTGCCCAGAGAATGGCACCAAACTGACGGCCATCAGCGTTGAAGCGAGCGAAAATGCAACAAATGAAGTTGTTCGACTTACTCCCCCCGACATACAAACCACTCCCTCAACTTAAATTCATCGCCTGACCGAACATGCGGCCAATATCTTTGCCAAAACGCCCTGTTCGAAGATGCCATCAGCAAATCACACAGTACCGCATACTAGGCAAAGCTTAGGGCGAAAATGGGGCGATTTCACTGACAATTCATTTTCCTCAATCAAGCAAGCTTTTCTCGCGGTTCCCACTAAGAGATCCAAAGTTTTTGGGGTAAGATGCCCTCAAAGTGAAACACATTGGTATTGACCTCATCCGTCGCGCGTCGCACTCCCCTCAATTGAGAGGCGGAAGCCCAAATTTAGAGACCGGGATAAGACGCAAGCGATAGAACTTAGGCAATACCGCAACCATATGACTGAAAAGCAATGAGCGAAGACATTCCGGCACACGCCTCGCCACCCAAACAAAATTCCGGCCAATCCACTGCACCCTCAAATGGGACCGCCCCCTCCCCCGCGCAGGAGGCCGCAAAATTATCTGCCTCGATCAAGTCGCATCTCAAGGGGCGCGCGCTTGTGCTTGTAGGTCTGATGGGGGCTGGCAAAACAACAATCGGGCGCAGGCTGGCGCAAGCATTAGATTTAGATTTTGTGGACGCCGACGCCGAAATCGAAACGGCCGCAGGTGAAACCATACCGGAAATATTTGAAAATCACGGGGAAGCCGCGTTTCGTGCAGGCGAGAAACGTGTGATTGCCCGCCTTCTCACCAAAGGGCCGCATGTTTTAGCGACAGGCGGCGGGGCCTATATGAATGCTCAAACCAGAGAGAACATCGCCCAACATGCCGTCTCCATCTGGCTACATGCAGATTTAGATGTTCTTATGGACCGCGTCGGACGCCGAGGCAATCGGCCATTACTCAACGAAGAAAACCCACGCGCCGTGATGGAAAAATTAATTTCAGAACGCTATCCTATCTATGAATTGGCCGACCTCACAGTTGATAGCGTAGAAGGCACGCATGAACATGTTGTAGAGAAATTACTGATTGCGCTGAACGCTTATCTAACCACCACCCCTGCAAAAGAGACTTCTAAATGACGGCAAGTATTACTGTAGACCTCGGCGATCGCGCTTACGACATTTTGGTTGGCCCCGATCTCATTGCGAATGCGGGGGAACATTTATCCAAAGTATTGCGCCGTCCCAAGGCTGTTGTCGTAACAGATGAAAATGTTGCCGCACACCACTTAGGACCACTGCAAAGCGCATTAGAAGAAAAAGGCATCGCCGTCAAAAGCTTTGTCCTGCCAGCAGGTGAAAAAACCAAAAGCTTTCCCCAACTGCAAAGCCTGTGTTCCGACCTGCTGCAAGCCGGTGTCGAACGCAATGATATGGTTGTAGCTCTGGGGGGCGGGGTGATTGGTGATCTCACAGGTTTTGCCGCCTCAATTCTACGGCGCGGTGTCGATTTCATCCAAATTCCAACCACCCTTTTGTCGCAAGTAGACAGTTCTGTGGGTGGCAAAACAGGCATTAACACCCCTGAAGGCAAAAACCTTATTGGGGCCTTCCATCAACCTCAACTTGTTTTAGCCGACACCAGCGCCCTTAAAACACTCAGCCCGCGCGAATTCATTGCCGGATACGCTGAAGTCGTTAAATACGGCCTGATTAATGATCGGCCTTTTTTCGATTGGCTTGAAGCCAATGTCGAAAAAATTAAAGCAGGCGATGAAACAGCCCGCACCTATGCGATCACAAAAAGCTGTCAGGCAAAGGCCGACATTGTGGCCCAAGACGAAAAAGAAGGCGGCGTCCGCGCCCTGCTTAATCTTGGGCATACCTTCGGCCACGCTCTTGAAGCAGCCACGTCCTATACATCCGCCCGATTGGTACACGGCGAAGGGGTTGCTATCGGCATGACGCTGGCCATGTATTTTTCTCAACACTTAGGCTTATGTCCGGGGCAAGATGCCGAGCGCGCCGAACGCCATATGAGAGCAGCCGGACTGCCCACCCGTATGGAAGATATTCCCGGCGATCTGCCAGATACAGACGCCCTGATTACGCTCATGGCGCAAGATAAAAAAGTCGTCGATGGAGAGCTCACCTTCATTCTAACCAAGGGCATTGGCGACAGCTTCATTACCCGCGAGATCGCCACAAGCGACCTGCGCACTTTTTTAAGTGGCATCCGCAAGGACGCCTAACCAGTTCATTGGAGAACAATCATGGAAACGCTGGGGTTGTGGCTGACACTCTTCTTTGTGTTCATTCTATTGGCCATTTCTGCTCTTTTCTCAGGCTCTGAAACAGCTCTGACAGCAGCATCCAAATCGCGCATCCATGCCTTGTCAAAAGCAGGGAACAAACAAGCCCGCACCGTCTCCAACCTCATCAACGATCTGGAAGGCTTAATTGGCGCGATCCTGCTCGGCAATAATATGGTCAACATCCTCGCGACCTCCCTTGCCACAAGCGTTCTCATCATTCTGTTTGGCGACACGGGCGTGGTCTATGCGACCTTGGTCATGACAGCCCTCATCGTCGTTTTTGCCGAAGTGCTGCCCAAAACCTACGCCATTTCAAATCCCGATAGAGTCGCCCTCATTGCAGGTCCCCTCTTGCGGGTCTTAGTAATGATCCTCGCCCCCATCACCGGGGCCATCCAATTTATTGTGCGCACCACCTTAAAGCTCTTCAACATCTCAACAGAGAATGAACTTGTTCTCTCCGCTCATGAAGAATTACGCGGGGCCATTGATCTGCACCACCACGAAGGCGGCGTGGTCAAACGTGATAGGGACATGCTCGGCGGTATTCTGGATTTACAGGAGCTAGAAGTCAGCGAGATTATGGTGCACCGTAAGAATATGGGCATGATCGACGCGTCCCAAGCCAACGAAACCATCGTCCAACAGGTTTTAGCAAGCCCACACACCCGCATTCCGCTTTGGAAAGACGATCCCGACAACATCGTCGGCGTTGTTCACGCCAAAGACCTGTTGCGGGCCTTGGCCGCTGCTGAAGGAAAATTTGGGGCCATCGATGTCATGTCGATTGCCAACAAGCCATGGTTTGTGCCCGAAACCACAGCCGTACGGGCGCAGCTCAACGCCTTTTTGCGCAAAAAAAGCCACTTCGCCCTTGTGGTGGATGAATATGGCGCGTTGATGGGCTTGGTCACGCTGGAAGATATTTTGGAAGAAATTGTGGGGGACATTGCAGACGAGCACGACCTTGATGTGCCCTCCATGCGCAGTCATGCAGACGGTTCTATCAGCGTCGATGGCGCCGTCACCATCCGCGATCTCAACAGATCACTCGACTGGAACCTGCCCGACAGTGAGGCCACAACCATTGCAGGTCTGGTCATCCACGAGGCCCAAACCATTCCCGATATTGGCCAAAAATTCACCTTCCACGGCGTGCGGTTTGAAATTCTACGGCGGCAACGCAACCAAATCACCGCCGTTAAAATTACCCACCTACGCGAGCGGACACGGGCAATCACCTAAACATCGGCTTCCTTTGGCGTCTGTGTTTTGAGGGCCAACGCATGAATGGGATTGTTCATCTCGGCGGCAAGCACCTTTGTCACCATCCGATGACGCGCTACCCGGCTTTCCCCCTCAAAAAGAGGCGACACAATCACGACCCGAAAATGCGTTTCCCCTTCGGGCCGCGCACCTCCATGGCCAGCATGCAAATGGGACTCGTCAATCACCTCTAACTGGTGAGGGTGTAGCGCCGCTGTCAGTTTTTCTTCAATAAGTTTTACAATTCGCATTCTATCCTCATTTACCTAATTGCTATACACTGCCCGGCTCAACATTCCCTGACGGCACAACCTGCTACAAATATCCATTCCAAAGCTTTTGCTTTTGTTCTCTTAACGAAAAAGTCCATAATCTCAGCCATGACAAAAGACTCTAAATATTTTGACTCCATCCGCATTGCCCCCCAAAAGGCAAAGGAGCGCGCAAAACTCAACCATCGTGTTTGCGATTGGCCCAATTGCGATTTACCCGCACCCCACCGGGCACCAAAACGCGGACCTGCTGCAGACAATGCCAAACCAAATGACAAATTCAATTGGTTTTGCGTGGCGCACATTAAAGAACACAACAAGCAATACAATTATTTCGAAGGCATGAGCGAAGAAGAAGCCCGCACCTACCGCGAGCAAGCAGCCACCGGTCACCGTCCAACATGGCAAACCGGTGTAGATGGCTCTTTCGGCACCGCGCGCCTGAAGCCAGAGTTTTACGAAGATTCACTCGGCGTCGTGAACAAACGCAAACAAGCCCGCGTAGATGCTACCCGTGACAAAGCCGACATGCCCAAACGCGCCCCGCGCAATGCAGAGCGCAAAGCGTTGGAAGCATTGGGCCTAGACGAATTTGCCTCCCTCCCAGAAATCAAAACCCGCTACAAGGATCTGGTGAAAAAGTTCCACCCAGACCGCAATGGCGGCGACCGGGATGTAGAAGATCGTCTGCAACATGTTTTGCAAGCATATGACTATCTTAAAAAGAGTGGTTTCTGCTAAACTTCTCAAAGAAACAGTCGAACCTGTCACGGGGCACTCAACACGGAAAACAGACGCGGACGTTGATTTTCAGAGCCAATCTGAGAAAAACCTAGTCCAAAGCGAACTTTTTTCGTGTTTGCCCTCCCAATATCGTGACAATCCCCTATATATAGGCTCGATATACGTAAAAACGCACTAAATGGGCGATGGTCCAGAAGTTGGATGACTAAATGAGCGCGAATGTAAACGGCAACCAAGAATTTTCCCTCGAAGCACCAGACACCACGGTAGATGCCCGTGAAGTATTTGGAATTGACGTGGACCTCCAGGTCCCTGCTTTTTCCGAAGGGAATGACTATGTACCGGACTTGGACGAAGACTATCTCTTCGACCACGACACAACACTCGCGCTGCTTGCCGGCTTTGCCTTTAACCGCCGCGTCATTGTTCAAGGCTACCACGGCACAGGTAAATCCACCCACATCGAACAAATTGCAGCGCGCCTTAATTGGGCATGCGTGCGCATCAACTTGGACAGCCACATCAGTCGGATCGATTTGATCGGTAAAGATGCGATCGTGCTGAAAGACGGCAAACAAATCACGGAATTCCGCGAAGGTATTTTGCCTTGGGCACTTCAACGCCCCGTGGCCATCGTCTTTGATGAATATGATGCAGGCCGCGCCGATGTGATGTTCGTCATCCAGCGCGTACTCGAGCAACAGGGTAAATTGACTTTGCTCGACCAAAACAAAGTCATCAGCCCCAACCCAGCTTTCCGCCTATTCGCCACCGCCAACACCATTGGCTTGGGCGATACCAGCGGTCTCTACCACGGCACACAGCAAATCAACCAAGGCCAGATGGACCGGTGGAACATTGTGACCACCTTGAACTATCTGCCCCACGACGCAGAAACAAACATCATTCTGCACAAGTCGAAACACTTCGCGGATGCCCCCGATGGGGCCAAGACCGTCTCTTCAATGGTCCGCGTTGCCGACTTAACCCGCTCAGCCTTCATCAATGGGGACATTTCTACCGTGATGAGCCCGCGTACAGTGCTGACATGGGCTGAAAATGCACAGATTTTTGGCGACATTGGTTTTGCCTTCCGCCTCACCTTCCTCAACAAGTGTGATGAGCTGGAACGCCCAACCGTAGCTGAATTTTATCAGCGTTGTTTTGGCGAAGATCTGCCAACAGCGGCTCCGAAAATCTTGGTTGCTGACTAAGCATCCTTATCAAAGAGCCACCAAAGGCTCTGCTACTACGTGAGGCCCAACGCCACAAATCGGCTCAAGCCAGAAGTAAGGCAAAAACATGAGTGATAAGGAAAGCCCGGTCGAACCGTTCAAGCGTGCGCTCATCAATACCATGCGCACCATTTCGGAAAACCAAGAGCTGGCAGTAAGCTTCGGCACTGAACCGCCAGGCTTGCGCGGCCTACGCGCACGCCTTCCCCTCCCAAGTCGTGAGATGGACACCGACGATGTCGCCCGCATTCGCGGCTTCTCAGATGCCTATGCTCTACGGCTCGCCCACCATGACGCTGCCCTCAATTCTCGCTTTGAACCAGAAGGCGGCAACGCCCGCGCTGTGTTTGAGGCGGTCGAACAAGCCCGAGTGGAAGCCATTGGTGCCACGCAAATGGACGGCACCCGTGAGAACCTCTCTCATGCCCTTGAGCAACGCTTGGTGCAACGCGGCCTAGATAAAGTCACCACCAAAGACGAGGCGCCACTGGCAGAAGCCGTGGCCTTAATGGTGCGCGAAAAGTTGACGGGGGACACCCCTCCTCCAGCGGCCCAAGCCGTGATGGACTTTTGGCAAGAAGAACTATCAGCCAAAGCCGAAGCAGATATCGCTCGTCTAGCCGACGTCATGACCGATCAAGAGAAATTCTCTCGCGTCATGCGTGACGTCCTCATCGACCTAGAAATGGGTGATGAACTGGGAGACGCCCCTCAAGAAGAGGGCGAAGAGCAGGAAGGCGAGGACGAAGGCCAAGACGAACAAGACGAAGAAGGCCAAGCCGGTGAAGCCGACCAACCAGAAGGCACATCTGCCGAAGAAATGGAACTTTCCGACGGCGACGGCGAAGACGGCGAAGAGCAAACCGTTGAGGTCGATGCGGATGATATGCCAACAGACTCTGAGGAAATGGACGAAACCTCCGAGGGCAACCAGCCTTGGCGTCCGGATTCTGAGTTGGGCAGCAAACGAGAGCCTTCCTACAAAGTCTTCACCCAGCAATACGATGAAGTGATTCTGGCCGAGGAATTATGTGACCTCGAAGAGCTCACCCGTCTGCGTCAATATCTCGACCAACAATTGCAGCAAATGCAGGGCGTTGTTTCACGCCTCGCCAATAAGCTGCAACGCCGCTTGATGGCACAACAGAACCGCACGTGGGAATTTGACTTAGAAGAAGGCATTTTAGATGCCGCACGCCTCACCCGCGCCCTTGTCGATCCCACCATGCCGCTTTCCTATAAAATGGAACGCGACATGGATTTCCGCGACACCGTCGTCACATTGCTGCTCGACAATTCAGGCTCCATGCGGGGCCGCCCGATCACGGTTGCGGCCATGTGCACAGACATTCTGGCCCGCACCTTAGAACGCTGCGGTGTAAAAGTAGAAATTTTGGGCTTTACCACCCGTGCATGGAAAGGCGGCCAGTCTCGCGAGAGATGGCTTGCGGAAGGCAAACCGGCAAATCCGGGGCGCCTCAATGACCTGCGCCACATTGTGTATAAAGCCGCAGACGCTCCGTGGCGTCGTGCCCGTCGCAACCTAGGTTTGATGATGCGGGAAGGCTTGCTGAAAGAAAACATCGACGGCGAAGCACTCGGCTGGGCCTACAACCGCTTGATGGCCCGCCCCGAGCAACGCAAAATCATGATGGTGATCTCAGATGGCGCCCCCGTGGATGACAGCACCTTGTCTGTCAATTCTGGCAACTACCTAGAACGTCACCTGCGCTCAGTCATCGAAGACATTGAAACCCGCTCGCCTGTAGAGTTGATTGCGATTGGCATTGGTCACGATGTAACCCGCTATTATGAGCACGCCGTGACAATCGTAGATGCTGAACAATTAGGCGGCGCAATGACCGAACAACTTGCCTCCCTATTTGAAGAAAACACAGGGCCAAAAAAACGAGGCAAACGCGCATCATAATATTTAAGGGCCAGCCCTTAAGACCCCACCCCGCGTTCACAATCTGTGACCGGGGCTGAGTTAGAAAGCAGGAAGCTATGTCTGATCGTGGAAGCAGTTCAGACCTTAACGGCCTAACAGATTCAGAAACGCTGACAGCGCGCCAACGCATACATTGCCTCATCGCAGTGATCGGTTCCATGGCGCTTGTCAATCTGATCATGAGCCTCACCTTTCCCCTCATCGCTCTCACCCTTCAGCGTCAAGGGGTTGATGCAACGCTCATCGGCATCTCCACCGCTGTTCAAGCAGGGGCTGGTTTCATTGCCGCGCCTTTTTCCCACCGCATTGCCAGCCGCTTAGGCCCTGCAAGCACGCTCATGCTTGGGTTGATACTCTGCTCCTTGGCAATGGTTCTGCTCCCCGTCTACCCAGATGTCTGGGCCTGGATGCCCCTGCGCATACTCATTGGTGTTGGGGCGGCCCTCCTATGGGCTGTTTCAGAAGCATGGATCAACTCACTCGTAACCGATGAAACCCGTGGGCGCTGGCTTTCGGTTTACATGTCGGCCGCCGCCCTTGGTTTTGCATCAGGCCCATTGCTCTTAGCAACCATTGGCACCCACAGCAATTTGCCGTTTTACGTCGCCGCCACCATTGTCGCCTTACCCTGCATTTTTCTCGCTACGATCCCAAACAGGTCAAGCGCCTACCAAGCCCATGAAACCCCTAAAAGCAATTTCAAGCTGCTCAGGTTAGCCCCCGCTTCCTTGCTCATCGCCTTTGTGTTTGCGGCTATGGAAGAGAGCATCGGCACATTCTTACCAATTTTCTCTCTGGCTCTTGGGCAATCAGATACGCTTGCCTTACATATGCTCAGCGCCATTGGCCTTGGCGGCATTGCCTTGATGGTCCCCATTGGCTGGCTCGCAGATAATTACAATAGAGACAATCTTCTCCTGCTGTTTTCCACATTGACCGTAGCCATCGTTGCCGGCATCGGCGTCATTTACGAATACACGCCCTATAACTACGTCTATTTCTTCATTCTGGGCGGTGTCCTCAATGGTACATACGCCATCGGCATGGCCAAAATGGGTGATCGTTTTTCTGGTGCCGACCTTGCAGGTTCCAGCGCATTAATGACCATGTTGTGGGCAGCCGGTGCCATGATCGGGCCCGTGCTCGGCGGTGTGGGTATTGATTTATGGGACCCATATGGCCTCATCGTTGCTGGCACGCTCATCGCGTTAAGTTATTTGCCTTTAGTCTTTTACGAAAAAAGAAAAGATCAGCCTGCGTAAAATCCATCAAAGGCAACGGCCCGCCATACAAGACCTCACAGTCTGTCACGCAAAGGATCAGCACATGCGTTCATCCATCCTCAAAGCCAGCAGCCTCGCGTTGCTCCTTGGCCTCACAGGCTGTCAAGCTGATGCGGCCGCCCAACGCGCCACAGAGGAAACTCCTCTCACCATCACAGCCAATACCGTTAAATGGAATGTGGGTGACCTCGCGGAGAGACATACAGGCAAGCTGAAATACCTAGGCGGGATAGAACTTAACTCCGACCATTCCGATTTTGGAGGGCTGTCAGGCTTACATATCGAGAGTACAGGCACACGCCTCCTCGCCATTTCAGATCAAGGACATTGGCTATCAGCCGATCTCACCTTAAATGAAGCAGGCCTACCAATCGGCCTTGAGAACGCGACACTCGCCCCCCTAACCGACGAAGCAGGGGCCGTACTCAACGGCAAGTCAAACACCGACGCAGAAGGTCTAAGCGTTCACCTCAAAATGGATGGCACACGAGAAGCCTGCGTGTCTTTTGAGCGCAAACACCGCATCCTTTGTTACCCCTACCCAGAAACAAAGCTGCCCCAAGGGCCTGCACATAAGCGCCCTCTGCCCAGCAGCTTCACGGCCCAGCTAGCAAATAACGGAAGCCTAGAAAGCCTGTTGGTCATGGAAGGAGAAGAAGAAACACTTCTCACCATCGCCGAAAAAAGCACGGCCAACGCCCACCCGGCCCTCCTAATCACCGGCGACGTCAGTATTGAAAAATCAATTGCCGAACAGCCCCCATATGCCATCACAGATGCCGCCCGCGTCCCCTCAACCGGCGATATCATACTTTTAGAACGCCGCTTCTCCCCCCTTGCAGGGGTTGGCCTGTCACTGCGCCACATTTCAGAAGCCGATTGGTATGAGCCGTCATCCGACCCCGTAAAGGGAGACGTTCTGCTCAATGTCGGCAACCGCTACAGCATCGACAATATGGAAGGATTGAGTGTGGTGGAAAAACCAGATGGCGCCGTCTGGTTGCACGTGATTTCAGACGATAATTTCAATTCACTACAACGCACGCTTTTGCTCACGTTTGAATTGAAACCCGCTGCCTAAATCCCACGATTAAGCCCCACCGAAACCGGGCAAAGGCCGCACAAAGCCACGCATTAATTGGTACGGCACAAGCCCTACGAAGGCCCACGCAACCTGCACACTAAAAGCCACCACAATACGGTTGGCCCATGGCTCCTGCGCCCCAAAACTCATTTGCCCATAAAACAGAAAAGCAAACACAAGCCCGCCCAGCAAGCTGCCATAGAACGGAGCATGCCACCACGGAATGCCCCGCAGCCGGTCAAAGGAATAGGTGCAAACCAATTGGCCTGTAAAAAGCGCCCCCACGAAACTGGCCACCATCATCAAAGAAGCCAATCGGCCTTCAACCTCTGAAAAACCAAATTTTTGCGTGGCCCAGATCAAAATGCCGAGCAACACCAGCCATGAGGCAACAACGGCCCCAATCGTCAACCCCGGTCCAAAGCGCCGGTTCACCAAATTGATGACAACAAACACACCCGGCAAAATAATATGCCCATAGGTCAGCCAGTAACCCGGATTGAGATACCATTGCTCAAGCGGAAACACATCAAAGCTGGTGACGAAAAATGACATGCCCCAATAGGCCGCAAGAAAGACACCGGTAAGGGCAACGACTGGAACGATCAACCGCAGGAAAATACCAAATATCAGTGAAAACAGATTTGGCCCCTTTGCAACGGGTCGCACCTGCCGAAGTCCTTCATCAATCAATGTCATCTTGTTCCCCTTAGGGCCCACTCTACCCAGTCCGTCGCTCTCTGATAACCCAGAGATCGGTGCCATTTATGTTAACCATTAATAGGGGCGTAGAGCAATCAGATCTCGCCAAGTCCGGCCCCACAGGCCGCAGCTCCAAACCTAGAAACACGAAAAACCCCAGCAACGACGTTGCCGGGGTTCAATTCGTCAAAGCCTGAAAGAAGCTTATGCAGCAGCGGCTGCAGCCAATTTCGCTTTTGCAATAGAGCGCTTCAAGCGAAGTGCTTTTTGTGACAACTGGCTATCACGGGCTTTCAACAAGAAAGCATCGAGACCACCTGTGTGCTCTACAGAGCGCAATGCGTGTGCGCTAACGCGCAAACGATGCTGGCTACCCAAAGCATCACTCATCAAGTTAACATTGCACAAATTAGGCAGGAACCGGCGACGCGTTTTATTCATCGCGTGGCTCACATTGTTCCCAGTTTGAACTCCTTTACCGGAAAGCTCGCAACGGCGCGCCATGGACATATTCCTTACGTTTGACCCTCGATCTTCAAAGCCTCCACCAGCAAAGCTGATAGTGCGTCTACTCGATCAGAAGGATTGATCTGAAAAAGATGAGCAGCCCAAAGGACCGCTTGAGCCGGGAGATATATCGGCAAGCCCGCCGCTCGTCAAGCCCTGATAGCCTCTATGCGCCGATGATTTATCGCAGAATCCTGCGCTCGCACCAACATGCCAGCCTTCCTGCGGCTCCCCCAGCCTTATACCGAGCAGATCCGTACAGCTTTATTCTCACCTGAACACCAAATCTGCCCTTCAAGACCGTGCAGAAAGCCCTGCAGCAACCATTTTTAGCAACTTTTGAGCCGCAACAGTGGGCGTCATCCGCCCCGCCATCACATCTGATTCTAGCTCCGGCAAGGCTGCCCGCGCCGCTGGGGCCTCATGCACAAGGTGTAACAACCCCGCCCGCAATTCGGTCCACATCCACGCCTTAGACTGAGAAGACCGCAAGGCCGCTAAATCGCCCGCCGCATCCAATATCCCTCTAAAGCGCGTAATCGCCTCCCAAACCTCAGCAATCCCATTATTTTTAAGCGCCGAGGTCAAGAGAACCTCTGCCGTCCAACCGTCATACTTGGGCCGCATCAAATGCAATGCGCCTTTATATTCTGCCGCCGACCGTTTCGCAGGCATCAATAAATCCCCGTCCGCCTTATTGACGATGACCATGTCAGCCAGCTCCATGATGCCGCGCTTAATCCCCTGCAATTCATCGCCGCCCCCCGGTGACAACAGCAAGATGAACATATCCACCATATCCGCCACGGAGGTTTCAGACTGGCCAACACCAACGGTCTCAACAATCACCACGTCAAAGCCCGCCGCTTCCACCAATAACATCGCCTCTCGCGTCCGCCGTGCCACGCCCCCCAAGGTGCCAGAAGCAGGAGACGGACGAATAAAGGCATTCGGGTCGCGCGACAGCTCTTCCATCCGGGTTTTATCCCCCAAAATGGAGCCACCCGTGCGCGCCGACGAGGGATCAATCGCCAAAACCGCGACCTTCTTATCCGTTCCGGTCAGATACCGCCCAAAGGCTTCCGTAAACGTAGATTTCCCCACCCCCGGCGCACCCGACAAACCAACCCGAACGGCCCGCCCCGTCTGCGGCAACACCCGCGCCAGCACCTCTTGCGCCATTACTTGATGGTCGTCGCGTGTGGACTCAATCAGCGTAATGGACCGCGCCAAGGCAGCGCGATCACCCGCCAGCACATGCGTGGCAAGTTCTTCGGGGGATAGCTCAGATAAACGACGGCGTTTGGACAAGACCCTTAGTCCCTTTAGCTCGAAACACACCCAATTTTGGGCCATGATCGGAAGAAATACCCCTCATAAATACGCGCCCCCCCGGCCAATCGCAAGCCTTGCGCCCGTGCATTGAGCAAATAGTGACGCCTCGCCTAAGCACCCGCGTCCCCCCTTTCTCATGGCCGTAAACCATAGCCGCAAAAATGTAATGCACCCGCCCTTGCAGTCTCCCCTCCGCACCCGCATGATTGGCGTGCTGGCCACGCAATGAACCTTTCGCCAGCTCAAGGGTGGGCGTAGATCAAGCTATGGGTTTATTCAAAAAATTCACCAAGACATGTGGTTCTTACAGCACGCCGACACTGGCCGTGCTGTTCAGCCTATGCGCCAGTCCATCCGTTTTCGCAGCCGACCCACAGCCCCTCTCCATTACCCAAGCCAAAGCGGAGCGCGGCATCACCACCCTCAACGAAGCCATTGAGTTGCACACCCGCACTCTTGGCATCACCTCGATCGATTTGTCCTATCGGTTCTTTGGTGGCGGCATGGAAGTCTTTTCCCTCGACACGCAAGCCGTCCTCACCCCGCGCACCTATGAAATTGCCTCGCAAATCAAAACTCAAGGCATTGTCGACAGCATTTTCAAAGGCAGAGTGCTCACCCAAGCCCGTGGCCTGCTCACCAATACAGGCCCCCGCCTTCATGCCTATAGCCAAGATTACCGAGGAAAATACGGCGACCAATCGGTCTTCATGGCCCGCGACAAAAAAGAAATCTACACAGTCCTCGCAATTCCGAGAAACGGCATTCACGCCCAACCCGACTTTGCCAAAAGCTCTCTCAAAGGCACCGTAGATCCCCTAACAGCGTCCATCTACACCGCGTTGAACACGCGACAAGAACCCTGCGAAGGCAGAATAACCATCTTCGACGGACGCCGTGTCTTTGACCTCAGCTTCACGAAGGACGGCACCGATGACATAGATGCCAGCCGGGTCGGTGGCTACAAAGGCCACGTGCAGCGATGCAAAGTCGTGTTTAAGCCGGTTGCCGGATACGCCCGCAAATGGCTCCTCAAAGAAGCCAAAAACCCGATGAAGCCTTTCACGGTTTGGATTGCTGAAATCAAAACCCCTAAAAGTACACTTTTCGACAAGCCCCTTCTAATCCCAGTAAAAGTGCTCGTGGAAACCAGCTACATGAACGCCACCGCCCACCTCACCCAAGCCATCATTGATGGAGATACATTGGTCAAAGCCCGTTTGCGCTAAACCCTCCCGGCCTCATCTGCCCACCAAAAAGGCGCTGCCCGAAAGAGCAGCGCCTGTTGATCATGCTGTAAAGACCGTCGAACGTAAGGGGTCAAACATAAGACTAAGCGTTACGCTTCTTGCGGATCACGTCCAAAACTTCAGCCGCACTTTCCAAAATGTTTGTGCCCGGACCAAAGATCGCGTCTGCTCCCGCATTATACAAGAACTCATAATCCTGCGCCGGGATCACACCGCCACACACAATCACAACATCGTCCGCCCCTTCATCTTTAAGGGCTTGCACCAACGTTGGCACCAATGTTTTGTGTCCAGCCGCCAAGCTAGAAATCCCAATCACGTGCACATCATTTTCCACCGCATCGCGTGCCGCTTCTTCTGGCGTTTGGAAAAGCGGACCAACATCCACATCAAAGCCCAAATCAGCAAAGGCAGTCGCCACAACTTTAGCGCCCCGGTCATGGCCGTCTTGCCCCATCTTCACAACCAGCATACGCGGGCGACGGCCTTCTTCAGCCGCGAAGGCTTCAATATTGCCTTGCAACTTAGCAAACCCATCATCCCCATCATACGCATTTGCATACACACCAGACACAGACCGCACCTCCGCTTTATGGCGATCAAAAACCGCTTCCATCGCATCTGAAATCTCACCAACCGATGCCCGCAAGCGCGCTGCATCAACAGCCAGCGCCAACATATTGCCGTTCCCGCGTGCGCCTTCAGTAATCGCCGTCAAAGCCGCCTGCGTTGCCGCTTCATCACGCTCAGCCCGCATTTTAGTCAGGCGTGCAATCTGGGCTTCGCGCACCATATCGTTGTCCACATCAAGGATATCGATATCATCTTCTTTTTCGAGCTTGTACTTATTCACGCCCACGACCACTTCTTCAACGCGGTCAATCCGGGCTTGTTTACGTGCAGCCGCTTCTTCAATTTGCAGCTTCGGCATGCCAGATTCAACGGCCTTCGTCATGCCGCCCATCTCTTCAACTTCTTGAATAATTTTCCAAGCTTCATTTGCCAGCGAATGGGTCAGTGTTTCCACATAATAAGACCCGCCCAACGGATCCACCACGTTGCATACGCCGCTCTCTTCTTGAATGACCAACTGCGTATTACGGGCAATACGAGCAGAAAATTCAGTCGGCAAAGCAATCGCTTCATCCAGCGCATTCGTGTGGAGAGACTGCGTGCCCCCCAAAACAGCGGCGAGCGCCTCAAGCGTTGTCCGCATCACATTGTTGTAAGGATCTTTTTCCGTCAACGACACGCCAGAGGTTTGGCAGTGCGTGCGCAGCATCAATGACTTCGGATTTTCCGCGCCAAATTCTTTCATGATCCGCGCCCACAACAACCGAGCCGCACGCAACTTGGCAACTTCCATAAAGAAGTTCATCCCAATCGCAAAGAAGAACGAAAGACGCGGCGCAAATTCATCCACGTTCAACCCAGTCTTTTGGGCCGCACGCACATATTCCATCCCATCGGCCAACGTAAAAGCAAGCTCTTGTACTTGCGTCGAGCCAGCTTCCTGCATGTGATAGCCCGAAATCGAAATCGTATTAAACTTCGGCATATTGGCAGAACAATATCCAATAATATCGGAGATAATCCGCATGGAAGGTTCCGGCGGGTAGATATAAGTATTGCGCACCATGAATTCTTTGAGAATGTCATTCTGAATCGTGCCGGTCAGCTTTTCGGGACTAACACCCTGCTCCTCGGCTGCAACAATGTAATTTGCCAAAATGGGGATCACCGCCCCATTCATGGTCATAGACACCGACATTTCATCCAACGGAATACCGTCAAAGAGAATTTTCATATCCTCAACAGAATCAATCGCCACGCCCGCTTTACCAACATCCCCCACAACACGCGGATGGTCGCTGTCGTACCCACGGTGCGTCGCCAAATCAAAAGCAACCGAGAGGCCCTTTTGGCCCGCTGCTAAGTTACGGCGATAAAATGCATTCGATTCTTCAGCAGTAGAAAACCCAGCATATTGGCGGATCGTCCAAGGTCGGCCCGCATACATGGTCGCTTGCGGCCCCCGCAAGAAGGGGAACATGCCCGGCATTGTGTCGGCCTCGTAGCCCTCATCAACGGCTTTCTCAAGGTCTTCCGCCGTATAAAGCGCCTTCACGTCGATCCCTTCAGGGGTCTCCCACGTCAAATCATCAACGGTACGGTTTTTAAGCTGTTTAGCGGCAAGCGCTTCCCAATCTTGGACAGTTTTTTTCGTGTCGGTCATGCGGTGTCATCCGATCCAATACAGGCGCCTGCAAGGCAATGAAACAAGGCCCTCACGCAAAGCAGAGGGAAATTTTGCCGGAGTATCGGTAAACCACGCCACGGGGTCAATGGCTCCCAGACAACGAACTGAAAAGAGCCAGACGCCGCGACGTTATCAAAGAGCCAAACCGCCGAGCAACCTCAAGATAAAACTATAGTTTTGCCAAAAACCACTTCCCAATGGCTCCCAAAGCCAGCCCCACCCATTGATCAAAACCCGCCTAAGTCCGCCAAATACGCCATTATAATATGCCTCAAAGCCCAAACGCCCTCACCCAAACCTATTTGGCGCTCAAAAACGGCCTGCACCGAAATAACTAATAGGTGGTTCGTTCTATTTAGAAGAAATTTTAATAGATAGGCATGATACTTACCCAAGTTCAAAGGCAAACCAATTCAA
>JARGNZ010000001.1:167826-232185 GCA_029209985.1 Parvibaculaceae bacterium | reverse complement strand
ACCCATTTGCATACCTTTGAGGAGACATGGATTGCCGGAACAAGCCCGGCAATGATGCCGAAGTAGAAAGAGCTTCACAATATTTCAAGAGGGATTTGGTGGCCGCGACCGGGCTACATAAATCCTGAAAACTCCAACAAAATCAAAGACATTTTGTCCCACGGGGCAGCCCAACCGACCTAATCATATCAATAGGTTAGCGCGAGGGTGTCCCATGATTTTATGGAGAATGAAGTGATGACAGACAAGTTTGTATCCCCCTGCTCTCAGCCGGAATTGCTCGAAGCAATGGCTAAGGCTCACCATAATAAAGACATTGAATGGATTGGCCTTGAGGCTGGAGAAGAGGCCCTTATTGCCGCTCAATGGGAGAGTCTACCAAACGGAGCAAAGGCGGCTAAGATTGAGTGTATGGCAGCGGCCCTTGAGGTTCTCAAAAACCCACCGGAAGGCGTGAGTAAGCAGCTTGAGGCTTATTTCAGCCGCGAAGAGCGTAATAGGCAGTTTAAGGAGGTTGAATGATGGCACACAGCACTGCACCCCCACCTATCCCTGAACCCGGCCAGCCATGCCCTGTTAGCGGGTGCAAGGGGCGGCTTGAATACACAGAGCCAGAAGGCTGCGTATGCCCCTCATCACCTTGTGAGGCGTGTGATGCCGCGTATTTGTACTGCAATTCATGTGGCTGGGACCCTGCTTATAATCCGGCTCAGTGGTGATGCCTCCCAAATTATACGGAAATCCGTTTGAGTTTAATATGCCGCGACTTCCATACTAGGCTGCAATAGAAAGGAATATGAATGATGGATAACAAGACAACCCCAGAAGATCCTATCGACGTGGGGCGGCGGTGCGGGGGTAAATACCCCAACCCCTCATACAGGTCTCATGTGAAAAAATACTGTGAGAGCCAGGCGGAGAAGCTAGGCTTTAGCACTTCTCCGAAACCCAACTAACAAGCGTATCGTGCTTATCCGCCAAGTCGAGATATTGACCTGTATCTTTTTGCCATTGCTCCACGGCCTCTTGCATGGTCATGCCTGATGCAGGTAGCGGTGCAAGGGGCGCGGCCTGCACCATCGCAAAGTCTGGTGGGGCGCAGTTATTGACGGCCACGGTTGAGCAGCCGGAGAGCATCAAGGCCAAGACTGCAAGCAGGATTAGACGGGACATAGACTTTCACCTCTTTAATGGTGGTAGATGTTTGATTGGCGCGGGCCATGGCGCGTCCGGCGGCTTCTTGGGCCAGCAAGACGCGCTCATCGGCTTGCCTCTCTATGCGGCTTATTTCAGCCTTGAGCTGCCCAACCTGTGAGGCTTGATAGAGTTTATGGACGCCATAGCCGCCAAGGCTGACTCCAAAGACCAGAACCGCCCCATAAATCCAGAGTGTCGAGCCGCCCCCGGCCAACTTCACAAGCTTGCTGATCATTCTCTCTTGCCCCCGGAATTGACATACAGCCCAAAGAAGGCAGCGGCGGCGCCAACCACAGTTGAAACAAATGCCGCCTGTGTTGCGCTCGGATCAGGAATCCCCATGAACCACTCGCACACACGGGCAAATTGAAAGGCATAAAGAGCCACTAAAACGCGCGGGATCACACGCCAGCTATCAAGCTTCGTCATTGGCCGGATACTCCCCATGCGAAAGCTGGAAATGCGGGCCATCAAAGAAGCTCTTCCAGTCTCCGCCCCACTCAATGTTCACGTTCAATTCAACCGCAGCGGCCTTCATGGCATCCGCGATTTTCTCATAGAGCGGGCCATGCCATGAAACGCCGCCCTCAAAATATGCGACAACGTCAACGGCATGCCCCGTAAGATGTCGGCTCTTCATGGTTCGGCTGGCTCCTGCCTCAACCAGTTTTATTTGCTCTTCGATAGAGCGCACGCCCTGCGTTACACCAAAGTCAATTGGCGTGATCTCGATCGCTCGTTTCACAACCTTCACAAGGTCCGGGTGAACACCGTCAAGACGGCCTAGAGAGCGTTTACTGAGTGAAAAAGGCATAGGCTTCTCCCATAAAAAAAGCCCCCAGAAAGGGAGCTGAAACATCGAATAAGTTGGTTACGGAACTTAATCGTCCGCCTCCTGTGACGGCTTGGCTTTAACCAGCCCCCACCGCATTAAAATGCTTTGAACGGTATCCGTTTCATAAATACGAATGCCCGTCCAAACGATTGTGAATAGAGCGGCAATAGCCGGAAAATACCCCATCAAACTCCCTACCATTGTGCTCGCCGCAGCAACATCAACGACCCTCGCCGTGTCTTGTGCAGCTTGGCCGTGCTTCTCGATCATACTCATTTGCCGTAAACCTCTTTAATGATGGTTGTCCCTGCCACAGGAGCAAGGCTTAGTTGGTTGATCTCGTTTGGGTAGTCGAAAGCATCAGAGCCAATGACAAATACATCATCCAAGAAGACCGCTGCAAAACAGCCATCATCTGTGTTGGTTAGTTCAAGCCGGAAGGTTGCTTCTAGGTCATCAGGCCAATCAGTCACAGACACTAAATCGGTGAGCACCCCGCCGATAATCAAGCGCAGATGCACTTTTCCAGAAGCACTTCGCCGAACGATTATGTGATTGTCATCGTTATCCGTGAGTTTTAAGAAGCGGTTGTCTTCGACATTGCCCCACACCCCCACGGCCTCAATGACAACGCCGGGTTCTATTTCTTGGAGAGAGATATTGTCAACCTGCGCGACGGAATCGTTGGTCATCGGGAACAGACGCACCCACACCGTATCGGATGGGGTCAGGGCATGGTATTCTTTGGCACCTGTGGTGACGATGTTGGAATGACCTGCTCCTGTTATCTCCGGTGCTCCCCTTGTCAAACTAACTCTAGCGCGGACCGTACTTTCTACTACATCTAGGGAGAACCTAAACACCCCTCCGGCTCTAATCTTTCCGGATAGCTCTTGGTCAACATAGGAGCAACTTGTGTCGGGATCGCGAGGTAGATTGAGAACGCCACCAGAGATGAACACATCCTGCGATGCTTCATTAGTGACCTCCCATGCAGCATCTAGAGTGCCATCGAAGCCGCCGCCTTCTACAAGCTCAGTCCCAAGAGCCACACTTGCACGCTTGAGTGACATGGAATGTCCGATAATGTCCTCGCCAATCGTTGCGCTATTAGGGCCAAGACCAAGCATGGCACGTCCAGCGACGACGGAATTGTCCAAGGTAACGAGGAAAGACACCGTGTGAATACCATCAATCACTGTTTCTGTGATCTCAGTTATCGTGCTGGAGTTGGATAAGTCCTCGACAACAGCCCCGATTGGCCCTTTGACCGACGCGTAAAAGTTGTTACTATCCCCGCTATCCCGTACCATACAAAACACTTCGCCAGACGTGCCAGCCTCAAAAGTGTAGGTCGCCAAAAAGGTAGCGGCTTCTGCTAAGCCCCCCGCCAAAAATGATCGTGCCCTATTCCAATAATCACCATGGCTAGCTATTGCCAGCGTTCCATCTGGGTTGACGGTTAGTGTGGAATTGTTTGCCACCCAAGTTTCGGGGCTGTCACCATCAGCCAAAAGCTCAGGCCCCGGACCCATTGGAAGAATGCCTTCCGGGTTATAGCCGGGGTATGGGAAGACTTGTTTTACTTGTAAAGCGGATAAGACTACGTACCCACCGGTGTTCGCGCTGTTAGTGATTACCCGGAAGAAGTTTGCCGCTCCTGCCACTACGTAGATCGTTTTTGTGCCCTCAGTTCCTCCTGAGGATATCCGCTGGCCGCCTACGTCGAAGCCCCCTCCAGTAGCAAACAGTTCCGCAATCGTGAAGGATATTTCGTAAAGCGCTCCCGGAATAAGTGGGATAGATGGGGCTATGGTCGCGGACCCTTCGGAAGCCCCAGTATTAGTCACCTTCAAACTGCCGGGTGTTACATCTATGTCTGAATTTACAAAAACCCATCCGTCCAAACTGCTAAAGTCTGTGTAGGGTATTTTCTCCTCCCCATACCCTTGTATAACCACAGGGTTATCTGCGGCTCTGGTGGTTAGTGACCCATTAGTGATAATAGGGGGTGCGAGAAAATCACCCGCCCACACATCGGTCTGATCCGCAGCATAATTCGCGCTCTCATTATTCAGCTCGTTTAGCACTACAGAGCTACCACTGCCAACGCCATCATGCTCAAACCGCCAAGTTAGTCGCACACCTCCATACGCAAGATTTTCAATGTAGGCCGGGGCACGGCCCGACTCTGTTGTCTGGCTATCAAAATCAAAAACGCAAGTAGCTACATCACGCCAGCTGCTTGCGCCGCCGTGCACGCCGAACGAGTCGGTTGTGAATTTGGCACCAGCCTGCAAGGGGTAAAACATCCGTGAAAGCATCCAAACGCCTGCATCACTAGGGATGCTATAATTGGTTTGGCGAATACCGCCCAGCGTCTCCATCACGCACCCGCCTACATCCCCAAATGCGGTCATACCGGTGTAGGCGACGGAACCGGCTGTGTCACTGTTTATGCCAGTGACGCGTCTGCTATCTAAAACCTTAGGCTCAACCGCTTGGCTCACCTGAAGACCAACACCCTGCCCCATAGCAAGCTCACCAGAGGCAATCTCATCATAAACCCCATCGCCTTGGAGGACCCAAGCTGAACTCGAACGGGTTTCCTCTAGGCTTAAAGCGAGCGACGTAGTTGAGCCAGATCGCATGTAGCGGCGGTTCACGAAGTCATAGGCGAAGTTCTCGCCAAGGGGCCACCATACCGAGCTGGAACCCATCGAATCCAACTCAACAGCATCGCTCACAGGGTCAAAAATAACTGGTAATATCGACATAAGACTATCCTTCCTCTTTGGCCGTAAAGGCTCCGGCAAGATATGTCCCGCCAATCATTGCATTTTCCGCGACCGGAACGAGAATATGACCGGGCGCGACCGCGTAGCTACTCTCCCCATCCCAGACAAGAATATTTATGACGACACCGCTTGCCTCATTCACAAGTGCATATTTCATCTAAATCACCCACACGGCGCAGAAGCCATCTGTTCCCGCCTGCTCTGTGTCAGACGCGTAGACCGAAGAGCCGCCAGAACCATACCCAGAGGCGTTCGTGCCGTTGGCCCCACCAACAGCGCCAATCGCGTTACGAGACGCTCTGCCGTAAGTTCTCACGGAGCCAAGAGTTGTTCTATCAACGCCACTCCCGCCCGGACCGGACATACCTGTATTTTCTCCGTTGAGTGAGTAGTTGGAGAAAACATTTATAAGCAGAAGATCCGTATCAATGCCTTCATCACTGTTTGATGAAAAGCCGCCAGTCCCACCAAGTTCAGAAGAAATTACATGAGCGTCACCTGACACAGAGCAGGCACCACCATCGCCGCCAGGCTCTTGCTTGCTTGCGCCTGTGGCGGTTGTTGGATAAACCCCTTCGCTGCCACCTTCAGCGACAACTAGCGACCCAAAAGACGTGTCTCCACCGGCAACCCCGTCAGCTAAATTGCTGGTAGTAGACCCCCCCGCGCCGACAGTCACCGTCACAGAGCTGCCAACCGAGCTAAATGGCACTCTGGCATGAACAAAGCCTCCGCCTCCGCCGCCGGATGCTAGCTTGGTTACAGTATTACTCCGCCCACCACTCCCACCACCGCCGATGGCAATAATTTCAACCCAATGGCCATCGATGTCAGGCTTTGTCCATGAGCCGGATGAGGTAAACTCTTGGTAGTTAGCCACAAACCCGCCAGACGAAGAACTTGCTATATTGGTGATGCGGTATTGCGACCCATCATCCCGCAAGATTGTCATGCGGCCCGTCTTCAAATCACCCGCAGCGAGGGCGTTCCCCTCAATATCAACGATTGCCCGCGAGGCAAGCCCATCGACTGTGATTGTGACCGTACTATCGTTATCCTCTGTTGGGATAAGCACACAAGTATGACCCGCCGCGTAGGCCGCGATTTCCGCACCCGATGGCGACGTTGTGACCAGCGCGTTCGCGGTGCTTGAGCCTGAAACCGTCAGATTATGCGCCGCCGTCAATAGCGCCGGGTCGAGGACACTCGCTAATTGGTTGAACACCTGCGTAGCCGATTTTATGCCGCTGAAATTATCAGCAGTTGGTGTGGTTCTACCCATAATGAAATTCCCTTAAGTGAATAAGTCGGGGGCTTCGTCAACCAGAGTCAACGTCGCGTTTAGGTTTTTGCTATGCTGCACATTCGTAACAATGAAGCGGCCTTCCACATGATCCACGGGACCTGCTGAAACCAAGGCTCCTTCGGCCAAACCTTCGGGTCGAGCAAAGGGGGTTTCAAACGCTAATAAGCCACTTCGTCCTGTGCTGTTGGAAAGTGTTTTTGTCAGGATGCCTACCCTCTTGTTCGTTTCAGCAGTCGCGCTGTCCAAGGGGTATCGAATACTTGCAGCAGTTTTAACGCCTATATTCCAGATATTTTCTACCGCCCAGAAGTCGGTGATCGACCAGAAGTCAGGCTCGTTAATCAACTCCAAATCGCTGTCAATGCGTAAGCTCGTCACTTCATCGGAATCGTTCGTTATGACCTCAAGAACTCTTGCGGAGCCGGATTGATAGACAAGCAAGTCGTTTGCAATCGCGACCAATGAGCCACGTTCACAAACGATGCTTTCCATCGGCACATCCAGTAAATATTGAACGGATCGCTTTCTCAGTGTCTTTAGGTCATGAAGCGCCCGCGCTCGGATCAAGTCCTCGTCGGTGATTGTGTCGTAGGTCAACGCTTCCAGCGTCTGCTGCATGTTGGTTGGCGTGTTTGGATGCAGCACCGTGATTTCGCGCGTCTGATAATCATTGTCCGCATCGTCAAAAGTGACCCGGTAGCCGTCCACCGTCTCAGCAAAGGGCTTGCGCCAGCGGAAATTAGCGCTATTACGTGGCGTGAAATATTGAACGGGCATTTCTTCCGTCCGGTCCACATCTAAAGCAACCCCCCACCCCCAAATTGGCGACTTGGGACGGGCGTATGCGGTTGACGCAATCATTTCACGAACTTCGTGAGCCGTGCGCCCTTCTATAATCGCCGAAATCTTCCAACCGTTATCGATGCAGGCTTGGCGCCACGCTAGAATGCTTGCCTCGTCAATCTGTGCTGGGTTTTCGCGCCGCGCTGGGTGCGTTCTATCCCCAACCAGCACGTTGCGATAGTGAGTAGCCGGGTTCTCGCTCGCCACCCAATTAGACCAGTCCTCTCCATCCCAGTCAGGAACATATGCCGCCGCCTCAACTGAGACATTCTGCACGGCGATATTCCGACCTCTTATTACAATGGTGCAAAAGCCGCGCTCTTTAATCATCAGATCATTATAGACGCTGGAAATCCGGGCGACCGTGCAACGGTTCGCAACCGTGTCCTGATCCTCGGCAACCTCAAGAGCGCCCCCGTTTTCGTAATAATAAAACAGATCTCGGACGTTGCTTTTGTATGCGTATGTCGTTGTGTTTAGGCTTGCCTGCTTATACATGCAGCCGATCATCGCTTCGACTTCGTACTTCACACCGCGCGGGAAGTCGGCCTCATCAAGATAGAACTCCAGCAAGTCTGGATACATAGCGACATTCTGCACCCCGTCCAAGTCCTCGCTGCCATCATCAAAGCTTGAATGCGCTTCCCATCCGGCCGTCACGGTTCCCGTCTGTCCCGGCACTTCCTTGAAGGCCACAAAAGGCCCCGTAGACGTCGGTGGCGTTGGCACGCTGCCAAGCTCACCCCATTTGATCTTCACCTGTATTCGATAGTTTTGCAGCTCACTGCCAACAAAATGGACTTCTGGCAGGTTTTTCCAATCACTTTCCCCGCGCTCACGAACACGGAAGCGTACAGGCACACCCGCCCGCGAAGAGGCATCATCGCCAAACACAAAACCACCCCAGAAAAGGGAGAGCCAAATTTCATCTGGGCTTTTTTCTGTTGCAAATTGCTCCCAGCTTGGCAATGAGTTTTCCGGCGAGGTCTGATCATCAAGCTGCTGCGTGCTGGTTTCATTAACCCGATAGCCTTGCAACTGTTTCTGCACTTGGTCAGAATACCCATAGCGGCGATATAACAGAACATTCAAATCATCGTCCCAGCCTTCACGGGTTTCGATCTCGACGCCCTCAAGCTCTTCAACCGCAACATCGTCAATACGGATATTCTCAAGGTCATGAGGCCCATCCAGCACATATGTCGCCTCAACAATCTCATCACGATTGATCGTCTCTACAAGAGGCTCACAGGCAAGGGGTGGAAACACCTTTCGACGCCCCAATACCACGGGAATAGAGCCGCCCGGACTTAGGACATTACCTTGAGCACTCGCTGACCCCAACGCTGTGTCTGTCGTAGTTTCCTCACCTCGCGCCTGCGCAGCCGGGGGCCTCGATAGGGCTGACGTTGCTAATGCCGCAGCCGATGAGATAGCAACAGCGGTTGCTGCCTCCATCAGCCAAGCCGGGATCTCCAACAGCTCCAAGTGGCCTGTCGCAATAATCGCGATCGCCACCACGACGGCAATAACCGTCTTGATCGAACTATCATCGCCACCAGCCGGAGCCATTTGGATGCTGACAATTGAACCCTCTTTTGGGCGCACAAGGTCCCACATTTTATGATGTATCTCTGTCTCACCAGAAGGGTTGGACACGATCACACGCATATTTGAGCGGACGGGCAGCTTGTCCATTGGGATGGCGTCGATGATCTGGCGAATTGACCGCCCAACCTTCATCGGCTCTATGTGGCGTGGCCCAATACCAAGAGGCAATGGCATCGATACAACGTTAAACGAGCTGCTCATGGCGCCTCACTGTAATTAAACGTCTTTTGAGAAAGGGGGAACTCACAGGCAATACCTGCACCCCCAATTCCGGCTCGGTATGCATGACGCTCTGACCGTCTACGAAAACACCCATATGCACGGGGAGAACAACGCTCTTGCCATCCACTCGCGCTACCGATTTAAGCAATGCAACATCACCCTTTTTGTACGATCCGGGCTGGATTTCAGCACCCCAAGGGGCACCCGCTGCGCCCTGCGCCGTCGCGGCATCTATTTGGGCAAACTCAGTCGCGCCGATCGTTCCATAGGTCGGCAATTCAAGGCCTGCCAGCTCGAAAAGATACAACCGAACCAATCCCCAGCAATCGCAGCCTTCGACGTCTCGGCCTCCATCGACATAGGGGATCTTGTGAAAGGCGATCATGTGGGCTTCCTCGCTCCGGGAAACCGCTCTTCTGTCACTCGACGCCATGGATACGGCTCTTGTGTCTGGTCATGGGCTTGCAGCGTCCCCTGAATGCGCTCAACGTCGCCTTCCACGTCTTTCAACAAAAGCCCTCGAATCTCGGTTAAAGGGCTGTCCGGGGCATCTGTTGCGATGATGGCAATGTCTGCGATCGGCGACCCGACTATATCTCGTGCAGCTTGGTCGATACGTCGATCAATATTCGGGATGGTGAGCTGGCAACGAGGGGTATTTCCGTCATCGCTTGGCAAGGTGATTTCGAACGGAAAGGCAATATGTGTCTCGCCATTCGCGACAATGTTCTCTGTATTGGCCACAAATCGGAGCGTTTCAGAGATCGAATTATGCCGGAGCGTGAGGAGCGGCAAGACAACTTCATCGGTGCCTTGCGCCGTGAGGGCGTTATCAATGCCATTTATCATCAAAGCCCCCATTTCGTATTGAGTAGGCTTGTCACAGCCGCGATTTGGGTTGGGGCAAGAGGCTGGTCTGTGACAAAGAACTCACCTACCCCGCCTGAGAAGATATTTCCAGCGCCAGAAGTCAGGCGGCCAATGGTAGCCGCGTCTGACCCGGCCACGCGTTCAATGCTTCCGGTCGCGACGGGCGCACCGTCCAGATAAAGCGTTGCCACACCGCTTGCGTATCGGATGCAGGCCACGTGAAACGCGTCTAAGGAGTCATTGCCGGACTGCGCAATAGCTGCGTCATACCAGTAGCCGACACCTTCCGACGTGTCCCAATCGATCGCCTCATCGGCCCCGCCAAACCCTGCCACGATCGCAGCTGACGCTTCGCCGCTTGTGTTGGACTTGAAGACGAAGAAACTGGTAAATTCGGCCTGATAATCAAGGACGCCGCCCGCAGCCATATATTGCGATCCATCCAACTCCAAGAAATTGAGGCTGTTTTGCGTTGTGTTTCCCGTAGTCGGCTGCAAAGCCCCGGAAGCCTGCGCGAAACCATTCCCATTGCCGCTTTTATCCGCCAGTGCAGACACATCACCGCTCGTTTCGGTGACATAATCACCGTCTGAGGCGTCAATCCAGAGTGTCGGCGAAAGCTCGGCCACGTCCAGAATGACAGCCCCGCCCGGCTGCTGATACCAGGTCATGGCCACATTCACGCGACCCAAGCTTTGAGCGTCGGACACACGAAACGGCTCATCGCCTGTAAACCGATATTCATGGCGTTCGCCCGTGATCGGATTAATGAAATAGAAGCTATTAGCTCGACCGCTGCATTCCTGCTCGAAGAAGTACCGTAAGCGTTTACTCTCGGCTGCACTCAATTCCATAGAGACAGAAAGAGAGCTTCCGCTAATGGTCACGCGCTTGCGCTCTAATGGCGCTCCGTATTCGGGCTGGAAGGTCACACCGCCATTCGCGAGCGCCTCCACCCATGAGCCGGGAGCAACATATGTGGGCACGGCAGAGGGCCAGTTAAGAGGCATAGATCACCGTCCAATCGCTTTAGGTCGTGCGCCGGTGCGGGCCGCATTCACACCGTCCATCTGACCCTTGTTGGTAGCATTCTGCATCGTCTGCACGATGATATTCGTGTAGGGCTGTCCGCCGCTGGTGGTGCCACTTTCGGTGCTGACTTCCGAATTCGAATTGTTCTGGATGTTAACCACCGGAGCAACAACGACAGGCTTTTGCTGCCCACCTGAAACTTCAACTCCAAGGCGTCCGTTTGACCCACGCGAAAGAGGCATGATCGCTTCTGGTCCAGCTTCCCCCATGAGACCAAATTGATTGTCATTCATCGGGAAAGTGGTCGGGCCATTGACAATCCCGCCATTTGCAAAGGCTTGGACAACATTGCCGCCCGAGAACACGTTCCCATTGGCGCTGGTAGATCCAAGAGCTGCCGAAATACCAGAGATAAGACCGCTACCGCCTTCACTGTCAAAGGCTGCTGTCAACGCAAGGTCGATCAGCTTGTCTGCCAGTTTGTCCAGCACACCCCCAAGAGCTTCCGCTGCGTTCGCACCGCTTCGCATGTCATTGATAAAGGAGGATGCAAACGACTTGCCTGTATCGCGCAGGTCTTTCTCTCGTGCCTCTGCTTCGGTAAAGGCGTCGGCCACAGAGAGAACAGCGGCAGTTTCAGCCTGATAGCGAGCAATAGTTTCCGGTGCCAATTCGACACCCGCTCGAGCCGCCTCGAGTTCTAACTTGCGGCCAAGCAAATACACCTCTCGAGCAGATGCCGTCATCCCCAGCGTTTCAATCTCTATCTGACGCCACTCAATGTCCTCTTTGGTCGATGTTAGGAGCCCTGCAAAGTTGTCTTGGGTGCGTTTTAGCTCTCGCGCGAACTGCTTCTGTGATCGCTCGGCCTCACTTGCCGCGTCCCGAAACGCGGTCATCGCGCGTTCGCCATCAACTAGCTGCTCGGCCAGACCACGAGCCTCTACCTTGGTGCCTGCAAAACCGTCTGCCGCCAGAATACGCAGCTTTTCTTGGGTAACTTCGTACTCTCGCTCTGAAATTTTTAGGGCGTCGTAAAGAGACTTATTATTGTCAATTTCTCTTTGGATGACAGCCAGATGCTTGTCTTTAGCGTTGGTCACGCCCTCAACTACGGCGGCAAACCCAAGCGTGCCATTCTTTGCTAGGTTCTGCGCATCGTCAAGGGCTCGATATTGTTCATAGATTTGTTCAACGCTCGTCGCATACTCAAGCGCCGCCGCCGCACTTTTGCCAAGACGTTCCCCTTCCGATTGCGCAAATTCACCGGCTTTAATAAGGGCTTTTTCGTAGGCGTTGGCCATCTCATACGCAGCATCGCGAGTCTTCCGCGTTTCTCGCTCTAACTTCCGCATCGCCTCTGCCGCTGTATCTGCGGCGTCTTCGGCATCATCGCCCATATTAATAAAGGCCGTAGCCACAGCCCCCACAATCGCGCCCGCCGCACCGATAACAGCGCCCATAGGACCGAACATCGACACCAATTGCGTGCCCTGCTGAATAAAAGGCCGCAACACTCCCTGTCCAGAGGCGACCTGCACCGCAAAGTCACCCACCTGATAACCGGCCTGCTGAACAGCCATTCCCATGTTAATGGATGATTTACGAGCGCTATTCATCGTATTTGACATTGACTTAACGGTGCGGGCGCTGGTGTTGGCATATTGCAGCGTTGCGTTTTCTGCTGTCCTTGCTGCGTCTCCTACGTTTTTGAAGCTGCTCTGCACCGTCCGAGCGCCTTGGACAGCGCCTGTCGGATCAATCTTAATACCAATAGTTGCATTCGACATGAAATTGTCCTTTTATTACTGGGAAATGGGGAAATCGAATGAAAAAAAGTGCAATCAGATTTGTCACGTGCCTTGCCGTAATCGCCACGGTCACTAACGCCTCCGCGCTTGAGTACGACTGGAAAACCAGCGTGAACACGGACGCAATGACCGATGAAAAAATAGTTTCAGCGTACCTGTGGTCGAATACGTCCGCGGGCCGCCGGACTGAAGAAGTCGAAATTGGCTGTATCCGCGGCATGCTACTGCTAACCTTTTCCTTCGGTCATCACAGGTTTCCAAGTACCGGCACAGAAATCACTTACCGCCGAGATAAGGCCCCTGCGAAAAAAACGATGTTCCACACCAATAAAAACAACGACCGTCTCTATGTCGTCGCCCAAAAGGCGAGAAAAATTGTACGGAAGTTGATGACTTCAAAGACATTCTTGATACAAGCAACTGACGTACAAGGAACAACAACAAGGGCCGTGGAGTATCACACCAAAGGGATGTCCGAAGCGGTGAACCCTGTGATCAAAGCATGCGCGCCAAAATCTAAATTGTAGATAAGTCCAATCATGGAGCTGGTGGCATTTGGTTTACTATATAACGCAGAGGCCAACCCATATTTGAGCAGGCCTCTGCGTTGTGGTTTTAACCAGTCCAGATTTGGACAGATTGGTTTAAGCCTCTATTTCCGGGGGTTCTTGGAAGAAACCGCCCGTATTTATGAAGTGTTCGGCCAGCTTTTCGGCAACAATCTTGCCGCCCTTAAACCGAGCCTCAAGCTCCTGAAAAGCCTTAAACGCATCGGGGTCAAAGGGCGTCCAGCCGGTTTGGCAATAAAGCTCATAACCCTGCACACCCTTTGAAAGAATGCCCGCAATAAGACCGCCAGCCTCGATCCGATCAAGCAGAGCATCAGTCGCAACGTCAACTTCCGGGCCTTGAGCCACCGCTAACGCCTCTTCAAGCCCCTCTTTGATTTGATTGAAAGCTTTCTCGCTCATACTTTCACCTCACCGCTTGAGACGAGGCGAAGTTTACCCTGCCCATACCGCTCATCAACATAGGATTTCGCCTTTTCTAATAAGCCGTTTTTCATGCAGATTCGTACTTTGTCAGGGTCAAACAAACGAGCAGAAGTTAAGCCAAGCTCGCCTTTCGCCTTGTTCTGAATGCAGCAGCCCATCTCATCAAGGCGATTGCCAAACCAAACAGCGGCACCTTTTAGCACTGGCAGATTGAAATCCTTCCAGATTTGACCGGCAGTCCGACCAGAGCGAAGGCTGTAGCTTCTCTCAGAGAGAACGGCCTGCACCATCGATGGCATAACCTCACCCAACTCCTTATGGATGATGCTCTTTACGATGCCACCCATAACCTTGCGGTCTTCAGCGCTAAAAGTAACACCAGTCGCCGCAGGAGAGATGTACGCGCCAGTTTTCCGAATGGCGGGCAGAATTTCAGAAACAACCTTTTCTTCAAAGCGCTTGGCGCTAGGAAGGTTGGATCGGAAAATCATCCGATACATATCACTTTCAGGGATGAGGACCGTTTGAGGGTCAAGACCTAAAGGTAGATATTTAGGGGGGGCCCTGAATTGGGGCCCCCCTATATCCTGTGTTTCGCTATAGGGTTTTACTGCATCTAGTAGATTTGCGGCAGGAGTTGCCCGCTTACAATGTATCTGGACCGCGTTGCGCTCCTTAGCATACCCCAGAGCCCGCGCAATATCTTTTGCGACGAACCAAGGCTCGCCTGCAACCTCCATCACACGGATTGTAAAATCTTCAAATTCAAACGGGACAATATGGCTCAATGAGCCGCCCGCAACTTTGTTTTGAGTGTCTATCATGGTAGACCTCCAATATCCGGTCCGCAAAACCGGGTGCATCGAAAGGGGAGTACGAAGAGTCCCATGCACAAAAGACGTTCGTACTCCCCGCCTCATGCTTGCGGGGCACGAGGGGTATCTCAAGGACGCAAACCCCCGAAATTTCAATGTTCTAGTATTATTTACCGCGCCGCGCTGCGCATAGGAAAAAGCTGCTTTCTACTGCTAACTATCAACAGATGATTGATCATCAGCACCCAAATCATCCCAAAGGTCGCTAGTGCTTCACCGCAATGGCGTTTGATACTATCGACAGGGCATCAGTCAAACTGTCACCGCACGCATGGGCAAAGCGCAGTAGCAAATAGGCTTGCGCCTCACGCTCATCATCATCGGCAGGTGAGCGACGTGCCAATTCATTACCCACGTCGCAATACGCGTCGCCAAGCTTTTCAAATCTATCTTCAAGGATGGTGCGCCCGCCTGTCTCATCAGAATGGCAGCGCGGACGGTTCAAAATCCCCAGAACAACGCCCTGTTCAGCTTCAAACGCTTCATAGAGGTCAATCAAGCCAGTGATGCTAATGGAGCTTAAATCCATTGAGGTCATCTGCTTTGATTGAGGTTTTTGGGTTTCTTGTGTAAATGTGTGGTCAGCCATTACTCGATCCTCTTAATCGGGTTTCGGTTAGAGCCGCGTCGGGTGTTACAGCACCTTGCGCGGCTTGATGACTTTATGTTAGGATTTAGTCATGAACAAGTCAACACTAAATGATCACAAAAAGTCTAAGATGGGCAGACCCACGGTGGATAGCGAGCAAGTCGGCATACGCTTGCAGCGCCCTATCCTTGATGGAATAGACGCCTACATGGAAGACAATCCTTCTTTAAAAAATAGAGCCGCCGCCATCCGTGCAGTGCTTGAATTGTGGCTCGAAGAGAACGGCTACCTCAAGCCTTAATCTAGCCTGACGTCCTGCAGGAATGTGGCATCAACCTCCTGCAGGACGGTCAAAAGGTCGTGTTTCTGTCCAATGGTAGAGATCCCAATCATCTCGCAATATGCGGCAATTTCCGAAACTGCGATCGGCAGCCCCGGAACGCGGGCGGCGGAAAGTATCTGAAACGCCTCCCAATAATGTACAAAACGGGGCATCAAGCTGGGCTTTGATCTCAACGAACGCGGCATCTTCCCAGTTGAAGCGGCTATTCCCCGCAACTTCTCTTCATGCGGCCCCCACTCGACCTGCCAAGCGAGGACCTCTGTTAGTTTTTTACGATGGCATCCTTAGCCGCAGCCTCAAACATCAATGCCAAAGAGGCGTCCCGTTTAATTGCCGTAAATAGGTCTGGCATCGCTAACAACAGCGCAACCACGTTCTCTTTTGTAAAGGGCACCGCCTTGCCATCCGAGGTAATGCCGTCCCACCCAACGATGACGGTATCGGCATAGACCTGCGCCATAAGCAAATTGTCATCTTCGGCAGATAACGTGCCGTTCCGCAAGGCGGTTAAATGGGGTTTGCATCGCTCGGCCAACACTTGGTTATAGGCCGTATTGGACCCACCAGCTCGGCGCATGGTGATGACCTTACCCTCTTCATACTCGACGCGCACGCCCTCGCCCGCTTCGAGGTTATCGTCCATCTTGAACCGTTTGAAACCGTCGAAATCCATTTATGCAACCTCTCTTGTAATGGCAATGGTTGCACTCAGATCATCGTCATAGATTGCTTGGAATGGCGCTGAAATCATCACATCACTGTCGTTTCCACCCGCCACAACCTCAACATCACCCAGCCTAATAGATGGGAGGTCAAAGTTGTACTTTTCGCCTGTCTCGGCGCCAACATCCCAAGATAGGCCCAGTATGTCGTGATCGACAAAGGCGCTGTAAAGCTCTGCATCCTCGAAATAAGCTTCGAGCGTGCCGGTGACAACACACCGCCCGCGCCCAAGCCCAACGGGGCCTAAGTTACCGATTGCACGCTGCTCACGCAGCCCGTTCGCGATATTCAGATCAAGCTTGGTGATAACGGGCGTTCCTGAAATACCCGTGGCCGTAAGAGACCCGACATGGGCCGCAGCCGTCAAAACTTCATTGGTGTTGCCGGCTGAATAGGTTGCGTCTGTTAAGATAGCCGTTCCTGTTGTGTGCCCCATCCCCATAGTGCCGAGGGAGCCAGTCACAATCGCACCGGCGGCAAAACTAAGAGCCATTGTGTCGATTTGAATGCCGGTAAAGCGGTGATATTGATCGGTCGCGCCAAGCTCGAAGGTCTTTTCGAAGGTGAAGCTCTTTGGTGTGACACCGTTTTTCAGAACATCGCTAGACCACGTAGAGAAAAGGGCGCTCTCCATCAAGGAGTCTAGAGTCCCGTAGGAAAGCTCGAAAGGAATTTCGCCGGTCTCAGACGTAGAGGCCATAGCCAAATCTGAGACATTTCGGTCTGAACGAATTTCGTTAGATACGACCGTCTGCTTTGAGTGACGCAACGCCTCTCCTGTTGCCCGCAGGATCTGAAAGGCAGGGCTTGACGGTGTCGTGTTAGCAGTCACCTCGGCGATGTAGGCAAGCCGTGTGTCACTCGCATTTGCAAAAGTCATTTAATCGGCCTCCTTAGCCGTGATGTGCGTCCCATTGGAACGGGATAGATAGCGTCCATTGTAGAAAAGGCGGCTCTTCAACGCGGCCTTGGACTTGAGAAATTCCACAACGCACGCCGTCAAAAGTCGCATTGCGAAAGATAGCGGCAACATCGTCCGCAAGCCCGCGAACTGTCTTTGCTCCCTCCCCGCCCGGCACAAATATCTGCACCAGAATAGAGCCTGCGTATCTCACAAGATTAGATCCGGGAGAGCCGATTGATCTGTTGAAGCCTGCACCATCCACGATGGTCAAGCGGACAGAATTAGCGTCCTCTGGCGGGGTAAAGTCGTGACCATCATAGCCAACGTCTGTGGCGCCAGCCCATTGCGTCTGGAACCGACCCTGAATTGCCGCCGCCGCGTCATTGTAATCCATGTTGATTATCCAAACTGCGCTTGAAGGTTTGAGAATGTGACCGAGACCATGCCAGCCGGTGCTTGTTTTGAACTGCCAAGCTCAAGTTTTTGGGCGTATGGGAGCGAATTGGTCAGGTGAATTACTTGGTATGCCTTACTGCTATTAATCTCAGCCGAACCTTGCGAGATCGTTGCCGCGCCCGACTTGTCCACTTTGTCAGTTATTAAGGGGTCAAGCTGGCCAACGCCGACATTCCAATTCCCTCTAAATCGTCCTGTGTCCACGGGACTCATATTCACAACGCCGCGCAGCGCTTGCAAGGCAACAGTCTGCGTCACCACCCTCACCTCATCCTCAGCCCCCTCGTAGGCGACGTTAAGTTCCTTGATGAAATCATTTGCGTTGTTATCACTCATCGCAGCACAACCCCGTAAAAGGACCCAGCGCCCGCAATATCAGAGGATGCAATCACGACGTAACTTTCAGAGCCTACTGCAATCGTGTCGTTTTCGCTTGGGGCAACGCTGGCGCTTTGGATATAGGCGGCTTTATCGCTGGCCCCCGCAACGTAGCCCGGAAATATGTCAAAAGCCGCGTCAGAAACATCAAAGACAAGGCGGCAAGAGCTTTCCGTCGTCGTCTCGCTGTATGTATCTGTTGAGGGAGTGTAAGCGGCCTTCACCACCTTGCTTAGGGTCGCGTCTTTGATCACGCCGCTGACCGCAAGGGCAACAGCGTTGAACGCTTCCTCTACGATGCTATCAACCGTAATACTCATCCGCGTAGCCACCTTACAAAGCTGGTTGCAGCTCGTGGGCCAGATAGGCTGTATTGCTCTACCAGCCCGTCAATAATCAAAACCCTTGGTGCTATCCGTTTGGAGCTGAGATATTCGGTTTCACTCTCAACTGGACCCGCCTTCACCTTCGACCGCTTTACCGGACCGGACGTATCAACAGCCAGCAAGTCAACGCCTGAGTTGTAAAGGTATGCAATTTCTGCGCAGGCATCTTTTATTGCCTGTGGGATTGTGTCGCTATCGATACTGTAGCCATCTTCATCGCCATCAGAGATTACGCGCGGCCACTTAAGGGCCTGCGTCTCGTTGGTTCTATACCCGCGCCATGTATATTCCCGGTCCAGATATTGCGTGGCCCGGCGAATATTAGCTTCCTGCGCGTCGGTGTCACCAGTAAGCGAGAGGCCAACACTGGTCACATACGTACTCAGCTCATCAGCATCAATGTAGGCGTCGGACGTCGCACCGCCCGCAGTTGTTGTCACCGCCATTAGTCAGCGGCCTTTGCAGGCTTAGCCTTGGGCGTTACCTTCTTGGCAACAGGCGCTTTTGCAGGCTTAGCCTTGGGTACGCCGAAAGCCTCATGGCGGGCCGGGTCGAAGTCATCCTTATTGATAACCCGATAGCCGCTTTGGCTGTTGCTGCAATTAACTTTCATCGTCGGAATGACTGACATATTGACTGCCTCAGTTATGTGTTTGTGGTTGGCAGGGGCAACCGAAGCCGCCCCTCCCGTTCTTGTGTAGGAGACGTTAGCCAAGGAGAAGGCCAACATGCTCAGGTTTGATAACCGCCTGGCCCCAAGCCGCAGCAACCTCATAGCGAGTTTTCCGGTAGCCAGCATACCGGGAGACCTCGAAAGAAAGCCCGGATACAAGGTCCTCAATCGTTGTCCGGTCGGTTGCGGCATCGCCGCCGCCTTCAAGCGCAGGCGACCGAACGGCCAATAGCAAGGCATTGCGAGAGAAGGCAACAGAGCCTTCGTAAGAAGCCCCGACAGTGATTTCGGCATCATTGTCAGGAACCGCAAGCAAACCCGGCTTGGCGATGGTAAAGGAGCCGCCAGACAAAGCGGATGCGACAACGTACTTATTGCTGTCTCCCGCAAAGGTGACTACATCACCAGCCAAGATAGTGCCGGAGCCATCATCTGCTGGGATGGTTGTGTCGCCAAGTGCCAACCCTGCGCTATTCACGAGATAGCCAGACCCCGTGCCTTTGGTGTGGTTCAGGTCGGCACCACTCTCACGCAAATTAAAGCCGCTCAATCGACCCAGCACACCGTCGCGCAACGTCTTGTCGTCGCCCGCTTGATTGACATAAGTCAAGTTGGTGTTTGCAGCCACATTTGCAGCAGCAGAAGAGTTGAGGACAAGAGAACGGTCAACCATAGGCGCACCGTTGTCGTTCAAGATCTTCCGAGCTTGAGCCGCAGCGGTGATGCCCGCAGAAGACGCGAACGGCACAGTAGCCGCCGTACCAGTCGCACGGGAGGCCGCTTTGTAGGCGGCCAGCGCAATATCGCTTTCCATCTCATTCACAATGCCACGCAAAGCCTCAGCAAACATATTGGCTTGGACTGTATTGTATCCAGCTCCATTATTGTTCAAGCCCAAAGCGGCCTCACCTACAAAACCAAACTCATAGGCGCGGGCTTTGGTGATTGTTACTTGAGCATTGCTCACCGTTTGCCCGGTAGGCTCAGGCGTGGTCATGCTTGGCGTGATGTCACTACCGTTTGCAGCCGGTGCAATTGGCACTGTGACAGATTGCCCAACCGCTGCGCGATCTGCGTCAGCGTGGCGGCTAGCGGCTGGCAAAAAGCCAACCATTTCACGAGAAACCTGATTCAGCCCGGCATAAAGGGACGGGATCAGATCGGTAAGTGTATTTTCAGCCATGATAGGCTCCTATAAAATTAATCAATGAGTTTTACTCCGCTTTGAGCGATTTCGGCTTTCTCAGCCGCAGACAAACCGTCAAATTCTGACCGGAGCATTTGTTTCTGATCACTGCGTCCCGCAGATCCCGGCTGCTTCCCGCTGCCGCCCTTTGCCGTGCTAGAGACAAGGCTTGGGTATTGCGTCGCCACCAGTTTCGCTAAATCCTCGAAATTGGCAGTGCCGTCTTTGTTGCTTCCAGCAAGCGGCGTCTCGCCGTCTTCTTGGAAAATTTGGACTTTCCGATTGCCGTCAATCGTCTCGATTTTAATGCGATTGGAAAGAACGCCGGGTAGGAGGCCTAAGCCCTCTTCCGTAAATCCTGCTTTTGCGAGTGAGCTTGTAAGTTGCGTCTCGATGATCGCACTCCGCTCGCTGGCCCGCATTTTCTCAAGCTCAGAAGTAAGCTGCTCGCGCTCAGCGTTGAACTTCTCTGCGTCTTGTTTGCGGATAGCCTCGAAGTCGCCACGTTTTTTCGCGTCGTCTTCCTCGCGTTTCTGTTGAGCCTCAATAAGCTCTTGAATCTCTTCTGGGGTTTTGCCCGCACGCTTGAAAATGGCCGCTTCTTTCTCGGCCTTCTTTCGCGTTTCGCGTTCGGCAGTCAGAGCTGAATGCAGCCCGCTTGTGTCTTCCAGCCCTTCAACGGCCAGCTTAAATTTACCGTCGGACTCTTCGTAAAGGCCCTTCATTGCATCGTCCAAGCCGTCAAGGCTATCTAGTTCAAGTTTCAAAGCCATTTAGCATCTCGCTATCATTCTCGCCGCATCGCGCGGACATAAAAAAACCCGCTCAACGGCAGGGCTGTGGCATCTCGCCAACAAAAAAGGCCCCCGCAAGGGAGCCTGTTGAAAACGCTATTTATAGTTGGTCAGCGCTAGACCAATATCTTGTTACACCTAAAGCAACGTATTTGTTTCGTGCCAGCTGAAACCTTGCCATCCCTGACAAAACGGGCAGTCCGTGTTTCAATTGTCTCAGAACAACCGCATGGGCACACAAGCATTTCAGCCTTGCCCTTCTTGCGATGCTTCTTAGGCTTTCCGCCCCCTTCAATAATCTTAAATCGGTCCAACTAAAGCCCTGCCCTCTTGAATGCCTCCGCGTCTCTAGAACGCAGCTCATCAAGAGTATATTCATGGCCGGACGTGTCAACAAAACGATCAACACCCACGCCGCCATCACGGAAAAGCTTAGCCTTCGCAACACCTAAAACGTCTTCTTGGACCTCGATAGGCTGCCTCTTCAACCATTGGCCGTAAGTCATATCTTCTGGCACTTGGCCGTTTATGCTTGCCCTTGTGCCCGCTGGGGCCTCTTTGAGGCTTATACCCATCTCCGCCCAGCTCTTCACAATTGGGGTTGTGGCGCTCCGGCAATTGACGTGCGCAGGCGGTCGCGGCCCCTTGCTGGGCTTGTAAATCTTGCCATCCCGCGCCTGACAGATCGCAGACGTTCTGCTATCCAGCGTAGAAATCCACTTTACGCCCTTGATGATCGTTTCGTTTTCAGCATACGACATCTCGCGGGCGACGCTGGCGGTGTGACTGACAGCCGTGCGAACGATCGCATAGGTCTCGCGCTTCCCACGTGCAATAATGCCGTCGCTGTATTTGTTCTTCGCTGTGCCTCGTAGGTCCCGCACCATTTGGTCTGTGGTGCGCCCTTCGACAAATCCCATTCTAATTTCATCGCGCACACGCCTAAAGGTGTTAGCCTCCACATCGCGCAACCATTCTTTGAGCAGCCGACCCTGGAAAGGCCTAGCACTCACCGCAGCGTAGAGTTGGTTAGGCGCAGGCCGGACATAATCGACATTAACCGGAATGCTTTCGAGTAGAATACGCTCCTGAAACTCGGCCTCATATGCGGCGAAGCCCTTTAACTCAGCCTTCAATTCCTTTCCAACGGCTCCATATGCTTCTGCGTTTATATCCCTCACGGACTCAAGCAGCTTATCAAGCCTCGCCTGTTTAACCGTCGTCAAGTCAACGCGCTCAAGCTCGGCGGCTAGCCTGCTATCGATCTTAGAGAGCAGTGCCACGATCTTTTTGATCACCTGCGACGTGTACCGCTGCAAATAGATCTGGTGACTTACTTGCCTATCAAAAACATCTTCATTAACGCTAGCCATTATGCGGCCTCGTCTTCGTCTTCCTGCTCGCCGCCCTGCTCTTCGTCAGGCACTTCCGGGATGCTTTCCATTGCCTCATCGGCAACGCGCTCAGACTCAACCTCTGGATCAAAGTCATCCATAAGGATGCCGCGCCGCTGTATCTCTTTTAGCAACGTCTCGCGCGTAATCGCCCCAATTTGATAGAGCTTCAGAAGCAACTCATGATCAGCTTGCGTCAGCATCGCAAGGCCAAAGTCTTTGTTAACGGTTAAATTGCCCCCAGAAGCCAGCCCTTTATATTCAGCCATATATTGAAATGCCGTTGTCAGCGCATCCTCAAGAGATTGGGCCATCATAGAAAGCGGTGTGTCCATTGCGGCTTGATCAAGCGCGTCTGATGTGGCGGTAACACTTCCCGTCTTGGGCATCATCATTTGCATACCAAGCGCCTGCATGGTCGCCTCAAGGTCTTTCAGGTCATCACGCCCCGAAGCGATGGCGGCGCCTGAATGCTCGATGAATTTACCCGTCGCCTTTGCATCGGGGGCAACGATCGCATAATTGACCGAAGCCTTGACCGCCTTTTCATCCACGCCGGAAAGCATGAGTATGGGAACGCGGGCCTTGTGCAGAACATTGCGTTGATCAGAGGCTGATTGCCAATGAGCAATATTCAAATCTGCAAGCTTATCAAGCAGCGGGGACCCTTTGAAGAAGCCCTTTCTGTTGGTGTAGACGGGAACGATGGTGATTTCATCAAGCCCGGTTAGCGTCTCGCTATGCAGAGTCCAGTTGTCTTTGATTTTACGGTAAATCGAGCAGGCAACACCAGACTCGGTGGTCTCATAAACGCGGATCTGGTCAACCTCTTTGCACTTAAAGCGGTCGGTTGGATCGTCCTCTTCAATGCTTTCCTTTATTCGGATTTGTGAAAGCTTGGTCACATTATTGACCGTGTCGGTTTTCCAGCCCAATATACTTTCGGATTGAATGTGGTTCAAATAAGGACGGAAATTGATAGCGTCCTCTTCTGCCTTGGTCAGCCCGTCTGGCCGCTCTGGTGCATCTACAAGCACATAGCTCACACCCGCATCAATAGCATCCTCGAAGACAAGGCGAGCAAACTCATTCAAGGTCTGGCCGTCATTTGTGATGTTCTCTGCGCAAACTTTAAGCTCTGCGGGAACATTATCACCAAGCTTAACAGGACGCGCGAACACCTTATCGGCCATATCCTCTGTAGCCTTATCCAAGCCCGGATAGAGCCAAGAACGGTCGCGGCGGCCTTTGTAGTCCTTCCATGTCTCAAGCTCTTCGCGCGGTAGATATGCCTCACCAGCCGCCCGCATGGCCTCAACGCCAGAGCGCAAGGCGCGGACCTTACGCAGCGCAATGCTATCAGTCTGGCTGGCAGTCGAAGCTTCAGCAACGGAATTACTCATAGATTAAATCTCACGTTTGACGAAGGCCGTAGGATTGGAATTTCGTATGCAACTGGATACCCAAAGGCGTCGTTCTGGTGATCAACCCCCGACTTCTTATCGGGCTGGCCGTTTTTATCGTATGACTGCTGCTCAAGGCACTTAGTTGTTTCTTTGCAAAGGTGCGTGTTTACAAACCAACGCCCCGTCTCGAAGGCTTTGTTGACCGACAAAACCCGGTCTTTTACACGCGGATTGGACGCCTTAGCGAGTACGCTAAACCCCGCCTCCCGCAAAAGCGCAATGTCTGAAACGCTAGCCCCTTTTGAGCTTGTATTCCCGCCGCTGGCGTCAGGATAAACGGTTACATCGTGATCCGGGTGCTCAGCTTTGATTGTCTCGATAACGCTTGGCGTGTCCAGCCCACCAACAATCTCACCAACGCAGTGAAAATTCTGCCCGCGCCGCACGTTCACACACGCCGCCATCTTGCCCACGTTAAAATCCATGCCAATCAGAAGCGGTTCACCCTCTGCGATAACCTCATCGCTATGGTTTTTCTGCCTGCTGAAAGAACGGTAGACAGAACCGCTTGTCAGATTGACGAAATCACCATCCAGATACGCCCGAATAAGCTCATCCGGGTACGTCTCAAGCAGGCTGTCTATGTAGTCTGGTGGCAGATAAGCTGCGTTTTCGTACGTACTCGCCTGCACCATCGAATAAGACGGCTGCGGGTCCACTGCAAAACGCTCATAGACAAACAAAAAGCCTTCTGGTGTAGTTGTAACCCCAATCCCGTTTACGACGCCCGGCACAACCAAGCGAAGGCGGGCGACAATCTTATTCCAAGCCAATGCCGCCTTGTCTTTCGGCAAAGTATCAATTTCATCGACTAAAGCCCGCGCTATCTTAAAGCCGACAATCGTATTGGGCTTCTCCATAGAGCGGCAAATGATCGTGCCGTAATAAGCAGCGCCTCGATAGAGGGCAACCTCCTTGTCAGTGTATTTAATAGACGTTCTAAAGCCTAGGCTCCATGCGGCCTCATCAAAGGTCGGGTAAAAAATATCCCTAATAGCCGGGTATGTCGGGCCAAAGTATCCTTGCACAAGTCCGGGATGCCTGCCCGCAAACAAAGCCAAATCCAAGCAGCCAACAAAGGTTTTGCCGCTGCCAAATCCGCCTACATAAGCCCTATATTTCGTGTTAAGCCCATTCAGAAAGACATTCTGCGGGGCGCTAAGCGTCAGGTCGAGTGACACGAACGTCGCCGACAGGATTGTTCACGGTCACATTCACTTGCAAAGGTGGTGCCTCTTCTGGGTTCGATCCTGCCATCTCTAAGTGTTGACGAAGCTGGCCAAGGGCTTGAACACGGGCCGAATGACTTGACCCCTCACCCTCCCTCTCCGCCTCGATCGCCAGCCTTTGCAACACGTAATCAAGGTCAATATGGATACGCCGCGTACGCTCGGCCTGCTCTTTCGCAATAGCCGCAGCTATCTTAGGCTTTTTAAGGTTCTCCGCGCCCATCTGGCCTGCGCTTGCTTTGGCATAGCCAGCCTCTAACGCAGCCTGTGTCGCGTTGCCGTGTAGAAGGTACTGTTCGACAAACTTTTGCTGCTTTGGTTGGAGTTTTTCAGCCATACAATCACCACGCAATCAGGTTAATAATCCCGCTCGCCAATCATCTCGGCTTTTACTGTCCCGGTTGCGCCCGATGCATCTAGGTAAATATCCCGCGCACGTCCGAAGTCGAACCGGAAGTAATCGCCATCCACAAGCGCAGATGTATCGTGAGCGCCGGAGCTTTTCACCGTGTGAGCTGTCCCGTCGGGGTCTTTCCGCTTGAATGCGACGGTCCCAGTAAACCCGCCGTAGAGCTGGATAGAGCCAGAGCGAGCTGACATAGCTGTATCTGCGTCCGTTACATCTCCATTAAAATATGGGGTGAGGTCAACACTCATATTAATCAGTCCTTATCTGCGCCGGAGATTTTGAAATACGCGAAAAGCCCCAGCGCGAATGGGCCAGCGGCCATGACATATTTCCACTCGTAGAAGTCTTCTGCGTCTCGGAGGCAGTTAGCGCCGGTTCCACACGCAAGCCACAACGCTATTGAGTACATAATGAGATCAAGCATGGGTTTCCTTTCGAAGGGATAGACCTTAAAATTGCGTTTTTACACAGGGTGAAATTTATGAACAGTGAGACCAAGACCTACCTCGTTATTGTCGAGCTAAACCAACACGCGGGCACGGCCCGCATCAGCAGGGATGTTCCACAAATTATTGATTTAATAAGCGAGCTCTCCCGAAACGAGTTTGAAGCCACCTTCCGCTCTGACAACGGTCGACTGTTCGGGTTCTTCATGAAATCGCCCCGCGCAGCCGCGGTTATAAGGTCGCGTCTAGAACAATGCACAGGCACGCTACGGGACGATTCCTTCCTCGTTATCGAGGTCGGAGAAGAATTTAATGGCCTTGGCTTCACCCGCGCGTGGACTTGGCTTCAGCATCACTAAAGTTTTTATCTATATGTTTTTGACACCGCGAAAGCTTCAAACGCAACCAGCTTAGAAAATGGCTCACAACCCGTGCCTCCATAGAAAAACCCCGCAGGATAAACCTTGCGGGGTTGTATTTTCTGAGAGTCACTTACCTCTAGACGCAGTAATGACCGTGCTTCAATTACTAGTTATTGATTTATGCGCTGTCAACCCTCTATTCGCTCTAAATCCGACAAATTGAGGGGTGGCAATTCTTCCAACTTCCACCGCGCACGGATGGTGACAAAATCAGACAAGGCAGAACGCAGGCAACTTTTGACTTGATCCGCTTTAGCCCCTACCCGCACCCCAGTCTCCACTAGGGTTCTCTCGCCAATCACCATTGAATAAATGACCTTTGCCGTAAAGCTGAGGTCCTTGTGCTTGTTCATGAACTCTTCATAAGGGTAGCGAAGCTCCTCAAACCAATCCGGGACTCCGACATCAGCACCGCCAAAGCCATCGTAGCAGGCCACGCGAACCTCAAGCATTCTACCAATGTATGAATAGGCCTTCTGTATGTCACACGCCGCGCTTAGCTGGGCATTGGTGAGAGTTCCTGCATCATGCATTATCACTAGAGGCGATCTCCCCTGCTTTCTCTTCCTCCCCCCCGGCAGCTCATCAGGTCCACCCCAATTTTTGGGATCTGACCGATCTGCCGGCGTATTCCCCTCGTTTACAGACTTCCGGCGACGTGCTGGCTTTCTCTTCTTCTTTGGTCTTCCCACTTATCCCTCAAAGGTTCTCTCCTCCCTTTGGGTTGGGTGAATATTATCGGCTTGAGCTTGCTGCCCCTAGTGCTGTCCTGCCGCGTAATAATGCAAAACCTCTTCATAGGCTTGCTCTAACGTTCTTATTGAATAGTGCAGCCAAGCGTTAATTTGGCCTCCTCCAGTGGACGAGCTGAAATTATCAATAAATCGATACTTATCGACATTGTAAGTTTCTGGTGTCTCAGGAGGATTGGGGTCTATTGATAATTCTGCCAGCTCCTTTGGAAAATCAGGAAACTCAATAAATGGGCTGTAATTTTCAATCCATTGCCCTGCCTTTGGGCCTCCAATACATAAGCCTTTGTATTTTCCCACAGCTCTATTCCTCTCTGCCCCTATGGGCGGTTAAAATTGCCGGTCGCGGACGAAGGCGTGCAGCGCCAGAGCGCCGCCGATAGCCCGAAAAGTCTTTGCCCCACCGGCTGACGGGGTTGTTTCATGTGGCATCACTCACCGTCTTGACGCCTCCCGGACTACCCTTTTTCAAGGCCCCGCCGGTTGGGGTAAAACTCTAAATCTCCATGCACGCCTCTATGAACGTCTGCGCGACCGGGGGAGCGATTGCATTGCCGTAGCCCCGCAACTGCCCCACTCGACCGGGTATCCCATGAGCCAGCGGGAATGTTCCGGGTTCAACGGGCCGCCACTTTCCATCTTGGCAGTGGAGCCAGTCAGCAGCTCCCCAAAAGCCGTTAGTCGGGCCGGTCCGGCTATCGCTGCAAAATCCTGCAAGCGCTGTTGGTTCTTGGTCCCGTCCGCCCTCTTCATTATCGCTGGCCGTGCGGCTCGATCGTTGCTGCAACTGGTGGTCGGCCAGCCCGCTAGCATCGTCGCCACCGTTTGAAGGTCCTGCCCTCCCTGCCCGTGTATGCTCGGGGCGTTCGCATTCCGCGCCTTGCACGTCGGCCAGCCCGTCACCCAGACCTCGCGGCCCAACAGGCTGTTTACTGGCACGTTCGGACACCCCGAACCGTCCTTGTGGTCCCTCACGGTTGGTGTCGCCCACGGTTTCAGCAACAAACCAGAGCCGTTGCCGGATATGCGGAGCGCCGAGGCCCGCAGCGCACAAATCTGCCGCCCCGACGGCGTATCCCGTAGCTTCCAAGTCCGCTTGTATAACGTCGAGCCACCCAAGGCCGTCTTTTGACGCAACTTGCTCGCCAAAGACGATTGGAGGCTGGCACTCTTGGACAAGATGGAACCAGTGGGGCCATAGGTGCCGCTCATCAGCAACCCCTTTTCCTCGGCCTGCCGCGCTGAAAGGTTGGCAGGGGCACGACCCCGTCCAGACTGGCCTGTCGTCGGCCCATCCTGCAAGTCGGAGGGCAAGGGACCAGCCTCCAATTCCGGCGAAAAAGTGACATTGGGTAAATCCAACCAATTCATCTGGCCTAATGTCTCTAATGTCTCGCTCATCAACAATACCTTCCGCAATCAATCCTGCTTTGATTAACTCTCTCAGCCACGCCGCGGCCTTTGGGTCGTTTTCATTGTAGAAGACCAGGCGCTTATTCATTGCTAAGCACTACCTCGCCGTTGAAGGGGGTGAAGAATTTCATATCCCAACATTTCAGAAACTCTCCTTTCGGGTGGATAGAATGTTTAAGTGCAACTCCACTACCCCAAGAAACGAAGAGAACGATGGAACCTTCCTTTGACTCTCCAAGCCACGGGTATTCGCGTTCAACTTTCTCTTCTTCTTTCAACTCAACCTTCATGTTCATCTCCTTTGTGGTGTTGTGGGGTTTTTTAGAAAACTCTTGCTTTAGTCGCCTTTTGACCTCCTCTTCGCTCTCCGCCAACCTCTTTTGTATGGCGTCGATCTGTATTTTTGTAATGCCGTGAAAGGTCGTCTCATCCATTTATCCGCTCCTTAATATTCCGAAGGTGAGAAATTCCGATAACAGCTATCCGGCTATCCGGTTTCAGCTTTCCGAAAACGCTCCGCACGGTTTTTTGATCATCTGACTCAAGTTCATCAATGGGGAGGGCTTCAAAAGACGAAATAACGCCGCCCAACCCTCCTTTGCCATAGCCCTTGGAAAGAAACACGGGGCGTCCGGCGAAGCATGTTGTCGCGTTCCAACGCTCACCATTGAGCAGAAATATTTTGTTTCGCGTGCCCTGTTTGAGGGCTTGAATGTCTGCGGGAGTTGCCGGGATAAGCAACGGCTTTCCAACACGGCCTAAGCTGGCCTCAATAGCCCTGCGTCGATCTTGTTGGGTGCCTTCGCTCTCAAAAGGCTTGACATACTCAAACTCAACAAGAGCCTTCAACCGATGATATGCCCCCAGCCTCCGTCCGTGGCGAGCCTTGGTAAGCTCAATGATTTTGTTTGCAGGAGGAAAAAATGTCTCGGTCTTGAACCATTCTTTTGTGGCCTCTTTCAAAATATCAAGCGGTATTCCCTGCCACGCCTCAACGTAGGCTTCGTAACGCATAGCAAGCGCGTCTTCGTCCATAGCGGAGGCGTTTTCAAGCTGCATGGACACGCTGAGGGTGCCTAGTAATACCTGAATTTCATCAACTGTAGCGGGCGCTAGACGAGCCTTAAAGGCTTCGGCCGCGTCTCTAATTTCCTGAATTTCAGCCGTCCGAGACAGGCAGACAGTCTTGGCTTGCCAGTTGATTTCTGCGGAACTTATCGCCGCCTTTACGGATCGCGTTAAGGTGAGTGGACCGCTTCTCGCCAGCTCTTGATTGTTGCTGATGGCTGTAACTGCCTGTGCCATTTCCGGTCTCCATTTTCGGTAAAGGTTTGTCAATTTCCGCTTTGCGCTGGGCAATCGCGTCTTCAAAAAACTTCCAACTGTGAATGCTTCTGGGCGCAGCCTTGGCGCATCGATCGCGAATTGCGGGAAGGATTAAACTCTCCAAATCCCAGCCCTTGGCTATCCAGCTTTCCACCAACCAGATTTCATCGAGCTGGCTCGGCGCACGATGCGTTGCCGCCTCCCCGACCGCATCGATGAGTTTTCTATGGAGCTGGTTGGCTGTCAGTTTTCCATTACCCGGCGGCGCACCCTCGCGCGCGTCTAGTGTAGTAATCTCTTTAATCTCTTCAGACTCTTTAAGCTCTTCGCGAGTTGTGGACGCCCGTTTTTCTAAGTCATTGTTTTTATTGGGTCCGGCTCTATTTTCGGCCTTTTGATTTCGGTATGTTCTTTGTTTAAACAGGAGATCATCTGTATGTAATGTCGAGATAAACTCGCTATCATCTTTCAATAAAGCCGAGAACACATCCGGTTTAACTTCCACAGTAAATTCTAAAAGCACTTTTCGGACTGAGTTCCACTTGCGCACACTGATACCCAATGCGCCGGCAACATCCTGCGGGTGGCATCGTATGCGCCCGTTGTGGGACATGATTACATCTTGCAAAATGAAGTAGTAGCCGCGCACCTCAGCAGGAAGCCCAAAGGTGTCCTTGAGCATTTCGCTTGGTTCGCGCTTATACCATTCTAGGGCAGCACTCACGCGGCAACCCTCCACTTGATTTTGTCATGGAGTTTTTTCACGCCAGCAGCGTAGGCTTCGTCTGTTTCAATACGGGCTTGGACTTTTCTTATGCCATAAATCACTGTGGTATGGTCGCGCTCCATTCTATAGCCAATTTGTGGATAGCTCAGATCCAACCGTGTACGCATGAAATACATAACAAGCCAACGGGGGTATGATAATTTAGGGCTTCTCACGCGCCCCATCAGGGCCTCTTTGGACACACCGCATTCATCAGCGATCACATCAATGATTGCGCGCGTGTCAAAGCACCAGGACTTATCTCTCTGCGCTCCTACGGCTTGCGTATAGATGGGTTGTTTTGCTTTTGGCTTAGACCACCAAGGGGCTTCGCTCTGAGTCTTCGCAGCTTCCTCACGAGCTATCTTGGAAAGCGTAGCGTCTACCTTGGTCAACGATCTTGGCATGGGCAGCTTCAAAGGGGGCTTCCCTGTCCATTTTTCAGAAACGGGGGGCAGGTTTTTCAAGCTAGGCTGCTTCGTTTTGCGGCCTGTTGACGTGACGGTGTAAAAGCGGGCACCCTTCCCTCCGTGCTGGATCAACTCACCATCTCTGATCAACGACCAAATAAACTCATAGACGCTGTTTTCTTGCAGTCCAATTGCGGCCGCTATACGCGCCTTAGATGGCGCGAAGTCATTGCTGGCAGCGGCTACGTGGAAAAGGCTCATTACAACAGCCTTATCTTTCCTCGTTTTTTTCTCTCGCTCATTGCTCATCAAACTGCACTCCCAACACCCGCGCCAAAACCTTCCGGCGCTCGATATTTTCAACCATTTCCAAGAGGCCTTTGTGGGCTTCCTGCCAATGAGACAAGAAGCGTCCATCATCGCCGGTGGCCTTAAGGCGTTTCTTTTTGATCTCTTCTGGGGTCATTTTCTCAACTCCTCCGGCACGTTTGGAAGGTCACCAAGCGGCTTAGTCTCGTTTGAATTTGAGCCGTTCAAGCGCCTTCTCAAGCGTCTCAATTCCAGCAGAAATAGATTGATTAACGTGTTCCAAATCTGCTTCATGAGGTCGCCCTTTCGCGGCATCGGCGCTTTGTTTTGCAAGCTCGGCTTTACGGGCAGTTTTGGCCTCAGCCTCATCAAGCTTTGCTTTCAATTGGAGATAGATATGGGCGGGAATGATCTTTAAGTTCCCATCAATCAAGCGGCGATAAAATGAAGGCCCAACGCCAAGCGAGCGGGCAGCACGGTGCATCGCTGCACCCTTCGTATCTTCATAGCCGTTTGGTGTAGCCAGCCGCCGCGCCATAGAACGGGCATCTTCACGGGTGGCATCAAGCGTAATACTCATGGCCTGATCCTTTTGGTTTGTCAGATTTCGCAAAAACTTTTTGCGCATTTCGAAATTCCTTCTCGCTAATGTTGCCAAGTAGCGAAGGCAACAGCGAGAAAGGGATATTCAGCATGCGGCCAATTGCAGAAGCGGCAGCACGTGTATTGAAAAAGGTGCAGGAACGGCGGGACTTGGGTGTAAAATCAAAACCCCGCCGTTCCACCGCAGCCAGAGCGGAGGAGATTTCTCCGGCTCGCGGGAAGGGATTCATGTGACAACCCCCAAATGCTCAATCATTTTTGAGAGCTTGGGGCGTATAGTGGTGTCAAAATCAAAACGAGCGAGCGGGTTGCAGGGTGTGCGCCGCTCGCTTTTTATGTCGCAATAGGAACGGTCGCAGAGAGTGGAACCGGACGGGGTTTTAGCCCCACCCTCTGCACCGTGGTTGCCCGCGTTGGGTGTCGCAGGCAGGGGAAATTGAATGATGTCAGCCATGGGAAAGCCCCTTCACCTTCTCCACCGCCCAAGCAGGACAGCTGGGAAAAATCACCTCTCCATCGGTGTAAAGGCATATGGAAATGGAGAGGCGCACACCGGGGCTTAAATCAACGTCGGGCGGAAATTCTTCGCCAGCACCATTATCAAGTAGGATTTGAAAGTTTCTCTCGATCAACCCAAGATCCTCGGCCATCTTCTCGATAGCCTTCTCTCCACCGCGTTGGTGAAGCCAGCCTGCAAGGGCTTGTTGGGGGGTGTCTTGGAGATTTGTCATTGGGCACCCTCTTTCTGCTTGGCATATGAAGAGATAAAAGCCCTCACCGCCCTCATTGTTTTAGTTGTTGGGGAACGCTTGCCTGATTTGACGTCGGAAACGAATTTTCCATCGCCGCTCATTGCTTGCCGACTAAAGCCGGAAGGTGAAAAACCGTAAGCCTCGCAAAAGGCTTCGATTTCTGAAATTAAGAGTTGTTCTTCTGTCATGAAGGCTAATCTATGTGAAAATTCCTACGGCGTCAATGTGCAATTTCACACATTGCGCAGGAAACTTCCTAATTGCCTTCTGGCCCGCTTTTATACAAGGTGCAAAAATGGAATCGCCGAGGGAAAAAATAGCCCGACTCGCGTTGGAGCAAGGCAAGAGCCTTAACAGCCTGTCAAAGGATGTTGGCAAGGCTTCTGCCTACTTATCTCAGTATATTGGCCAGAAACGCAGCCCCAAAGTATTGCCGGAGCAGGTGAGACATGATCTTGCGAGATTGCTCGGCGTTAATGAGAGCGAGCTTAGAGAGCGTGGCGCGCCACAATCTCGCCCAATGAGCGACATTAATAATCCTAATTTAGGCTCCCCAATTACAACCTTTAGTGTACCTTTAATAGGCAACGTGCAAGGGGGGTGTTGGGTGAGCAGGGATATAGCAGAAGAAATTAAGAAAAAAGGCCAAGTTGTGCCGGGCGACCAAGACTATAGAGACGTGCCCCAATTTGCGCTAAAAGTCATTGGTGATTCGGTCGATAACTTCATAAAAGACGGCGATTACGCAATTTGCGTTGATATTAACGCCGGGATCGACTTAGAGGACGGTGACTATGTTGTCGTCGAAACGCGCCGTCATGGTGGCTCTGAAATCGAAACGACTATAAAAAGACTCAGACTCACATCAAACGGCCCTGAGTTGTGGCCCGACTCAACCAATCCGAAATACGACGCGCCAGTTTTCCTCGATAAGTCTGGCGATGATGTGCAGGTCAAAGGCTTGGTGTTGCGGCAAATGGGCAAAACTCGGCCAAGACGTCCTAAATCGCTTAAATTATGACGTAACATCAAACACCAATGAAAGAGCCTCGCTTGACGCGGGGTTTTTTATTGCCGGGTCGCCCCTAGCCCCTCCCCTCTCCTCTTATTTCTCACGTAAATTTAGCTGAATTGCGCCATTTTGCCGCAAGCCGTGTAAGTTTTTTTGTGTTGTGTGATTTTTCCTATTGCTTTCTTGTGTGATAAATCCTACATTCTTCTCACACCAGAGAGGAACACCCAATGAGCTACGCAACGACACCAAATGACCCCCGCCCCCCTCGCCCCCTCACCAGAGATCAAGCTCAAGCAGCTTTGAACCTGAGAGAAGAACAAGAAGTGCTGGATAAGGCGCGGTCACTTTGCAACCAACTTAAAGAGCTTGCGGGTGCCTCTCTGAGCGATGATTGCCAATCCACTGTCTCCGATTATTTGGACGACATGATGGACGAAACCTTCGGCGCGTTTCAGGGAGATTTATCATGAGCTTCGAATATGAAATCAAACACAGCCGTACCGGCGAAGTTATTTTCACTGCCACGCTACCGGGCGAAGCGGCGAGCCTAAGCGATGGAGAGAAGAGAGGCAGAGCAGTCTTGGCGGCGCTGAAAGATGACGCGAATCTAGAAGGCGCTTACCTTAGAGGCGCGGACCTTAAAGACGCTTACCTTAGAGGCGCGAGGCTTAAAGACACTTACCTCAAAGGCGCGGACCTTAGAGGCGCGAGTCTTAAAGGCGCGGACCTTGAAGGCGCTTACCTTGGAGGCGCGGACCTTGAAGGCGCGAACCTTAAAGGCGCGAACCTCAAAGGCGCGGGCCTTGAATACGCTTACCTTAAAGACGCGGACCTTGAAGGCGCTTACCTTAAAGGCGCGGACCTTGAAGGCGCGGACCTTGAATACGCGGACCTTGAAGGAGCTTCTATTGGATCACACACCCTTAAGCGTTTCATCGGCCAAGCCTCTAGAGATATTGACCCCTACTGCTTCTTTTGCTTCGAGACGCAGCAAGGCCAGCCTCTTATTCGGGCTGGGTGCCGGACCATGCTTGTTGATGAATATTACGCTCACATTGAGGCCCAGTACCCCAACACCCCTAAGGCCGAAGCCACAAAAGCCATCCTAAAAGGCTTTGAGGAAACTTATGCAAAAGCAATGGAGGCCGCGTCATGAGCTTCCCATATGAAATCAAACACAGCCGTACCAGCGAAGTTATTTACACCGCCACACTACCGGGCGAAGCGGCGAGCTTGAGCGATGGAGAAAAGAGAGGCAGAGCAGTTTTGGCGGCGCTTAAAGATGGCGTGAGCCTTGGAGGCGCGGACCTTAGAAACGCTTATCTTGGAGGCGCGGACCTTAGAAACGCTTATCTTGAAGGCGCTTACCTTAAAGACGCGAACCTTGAAGACGCTTGCCTTGAATACGCGTGCCTTGAATACGCTTACCTTAAAGGCGCGAACCTTAGAGGCGCGGAGCTTGAACGTGCGGAGCTTGAAGGCGCTTACCTTAAAGGCGCGAACCTTGAAGGCGCGTCTATTGGACTATACGCCATTAAGCATTTCATCGACCAGACCTTCCGAGACATAGACCCTTACGAGTTCTTTTGCTTCGAGACGCAACAAGGCCAGCCTCTTATTCGGGCTGGGTGCCGGACCATGCTTGTTGATGAATATTACGCTCACATTGAGGCCCAGTACCCCAACACCCCTAAGGCCGAAGCCACAAAAGCCATCCTAAAAGGCTTTGAGGAAACTTATGCAAAAGCAATGGAGGCCGCGTCATGAGCTTCCCATATGAAATCAAACACAGCCGTACCGGCGAAGTTATTTACACTGCCACACTGCCAGACGAAGCGGCGAGCCTAAGCGACGCCAGAAAGAAGGCAAAAGCGGTCTTATTGGCTTTGAAGGAAGACGTGAATATTGCGTGGGCTAATCTTGGAGCTGCTTACCTTATAGGCGCTGATCTTAGAGGCGCGAACCTTAGAGACGCTAATCTTGGAGCTGCTTACCTTAGAGGCGCGAATCTTGAAGGCGCTAATCTTGGAGGCGTGGACCTTAGAGGCGCGAATCTTGAAGGCGCTAACCTCAAAGGCGCGAACCTCAAAAGCACTTACCTTGAAGGCGCGAGACTTAGAGGCGCTAAAATCGACGGGCACGTCATCAAAAGGCTCGTCTGCCAAATGTGGCGCCAAGCCGACGCTTATGAGTTTTTCATATTCAAAATCGAAGGCGACGACCTGCTTGTCCGTGCAGGCTGTCAGACTCGGTTGATTTCAGATTACCGCGAGCATGTGGGTCGCGATTACCCTGACACCGCCAAGGCAGAAGAGACTCTTGCGCTTCTCGATTATGCGGAGAGCCGGGCAAAAGCAATGGAGGTCGCGTCATGAGTAAAGCCCTAAATGTATGGACCACCCCCGCCCCGCTTAAAGGCGATGAGTTTCAAGTTTGGCTTCACAATGACACCGCCTTGCGCATGCACCGGAGAGAAGAAGCCGTGCTTTTTGTCTCGCACAAAGACCTTGACCGCATTGATCACCGGGCTGGCGATGGAATCCTTTCAGACGTTACAGAGGATTTCTGCATGGACTGGATGAACATGCGAAGCCACTCCCTCCCCCCTCAATTTATCCCGGAAGCCGTAAAGCGATGCTTGCCGGAGTGGGAAGAAATCAACAGCGCCAAGCGTGCGCTCCAACTGGAGGCAGCAGAATGACCGACATAACATCAAAAACAAATATCGAGCTGACTAGACTTGTTGGTGAGCTTAGCGCCCGCCTTGAAGCTGTAGAAAACAATCAGGGCAAAGAGGTTAAGCCTGAAAGCGAGGCTGTAGATAAGCCTTGGCCTCAAGTAGAAGATGAATACTTTTGCGCTTACCCTGACGGGGAAATCACCGTTTACACGTGGCTTAACAACGACTTCAACAAAGACATTCAAGAGCGCGGCAACCTCTACCGCACCAGAGAAGAAGCTGAAAAGGCAGACCAGCTTTGCCTTGCTATGAATGAATTTCGGGCTGCGGCTAAAAAGGCTTGGGATGAACAGAAAGACGCCATTGATTGGACTCGAAGTGGCCAGGAAAAATACACTCCTGTTTGGTGCTACATTTTTGAAAAATGGTGCTCCCCGGCAGAGGCTAAAACATCTAAGCCGCCTTTTGCTGTTTATTTTCCTACTCGTGACTCCGCCATTGAAGCAGCTAAAGCGGTAGACGCTAAATATCCGGGGGTATTGCGATGACCTCCCTACATCTAATTATGGCAGCTCTGGTTGTGTCTGGATGCGCTTCGGCAAGTCTTGCGTCTTCCTCTTTAGAGCGAGGTGAAGCTGTTGCTCCGCCGCTCGGATATTCACAAGCCTGTCAGCGCATCAAAGGGCTATGCGATGAAGTTGAGCCTGCCCGCGTGGTGATGAATGAGGGTAAGTGGGAAAAGCTGACTGAGGTCGACGACCTAGTAAACCGTAACACATTCCCGCTATCCGACAAAAGCAATTGGCAAAAACTTGATTACTGGTCGCTGCCCCGCCAAGGGCTTGGTGATTGCGAAGACTACGCCTTGGAAAAGCGCCGTCTACTGATCAAAGCAGGCTGGCCCAAAGGCGCTCTGTCAATCGCATATGTCGAGACATGGGACAACGCGGGCCATGCGGTTCTAGTGGTCGCGACAAATGAGGGCGATCTAGTTCTGGATAATTTGAATTGGCGCGTCGTCCCGTGGGACCGCTCGCCATATCTATTCAAGTCCATTCAATCTGGCAAAGGCTGGCGGGTGGTTGTTAAGGCGGAGGGCCAGTCATGAGAAATAAATTCAAAGGAACCTGCTATCGGTGTGGCAGAGACGTTGCCGCAGGTGATGGGTATTTTGAGCGTTTCAAAGGCAGATGGAGAACGCAACACGTCACATGCGCGATGGAATATCGGGCGCGTGCAAAAACATCAACCAAAACCGGAGGCCAGTCATGAGCAACCAAATTGATGGTCTTATCCGTGGGTTGAGGTCCGACCGGAATTTCTGGCGAAAAACAGCGCTGATTATGTATGTGATTGCTGGATGCCTTTTCGCCATCGGCTTTGGAATTGGAGCGGCGCTATGTTGATCGGAAAAGACACGCATTGCTTCAATCGTCAGGACTACAACCTTCCTGCCGTGCGAAAGCCGACCCCTCCCCCAACCCCACTAGGCCAATGGCTCAAGTGGATCAAGAACACGTGGAGTAAATGATATGAGCAAAATGTCAGAACTGGCAATGGAACCTGAGGCCCAGTTGGGGCCAGAAGATGAGGCCGCTTACACACTTCATTGGATGGCGGGCGCTTTAGGTGGACTCTCTCGGTCTCTCATTGGTCGCGAGGAAATCACCCTCATTGAAGAAATTGAAACGAAGTTGAAGCGCTTAAAAGGAGTGGTACATTGAGCCAAGTAGCAACAATAGGTCACAACAATCCACCCTCTCCCATGGAACAGGTCCAAGCCAATTACGATGATACTTTTATTGAGGTTGGTAATTGGGCCGATGGGTCCGAGGTTGAAAACGAGCAGCAGTTAAGCGCCGTTGAAGAGCTGGTTAAGCAAATCAAAGCCGCGACAAAAGACGCTAAAGCTGCAAAAGAGCAAGAGTACCGCCCTCACAAGGAAGCTGGTGATGCTGTTGTGGCTGAGTGGAAGCCGTTCCTTGAAGATTTGGACCGCCAGCGCCGTTGCCTCTTAGCGGCCATTGATCCGTATAAGAAAAAGCTTGCGGCGGCGAAAGCTGAGAAAGAACGCCTTGCCCGTGAAGAGGCGGAGCGTATCGCGCATGAAGCCCAGCAAGCCGCGCTCGCAGCCCGTGAATCTTCAGATCTTGAAGCTGCCCGCGCAGCACAAGAAAAGGCTGACGAAGCCGCCAAGGCTAAAAAGCTTGCCAACAAGGCTGGTCGCGACACGGTCAAGGGGATGCGGACAATCCGTACCCCGAATATCACAGACCCCCGCGCCTGTATTAATTGGATCAACACAAACGATAAGCCAGCCCTTCAAGCCTTTATGGATGATTATGTGCGCCGGGCTGTTCGTGAAGGTCGTCTCAATATCGATGGTGTTGAGGTGATCGAAAGCAAGGAGGTTTTCTAATGTCTGACAACCTTCTGTATTGGAACCAGTTTTCCGACATAGACCCGCGCATGACCAAGGCTATTACTGGCAAGGGGTATAGCGGGACATCTCCAAGTCCTCAATATGTCATCCAGTGCTTGACGAAAATGTTTGGTCCCGCTGGAAAGGGATTCGGATGGGAGGTTATTACTGAATCCTTTGAGCCGCTTGGCGCTGAAACCCTGCACTGGTGCCGTATTAAATTTTGGTGGCGCGACGAAGAAGGCCCTCATTCAATCGAGAGCTACGGCCAGACAAGGGCGGCTTACAAAACAGCAAAAGGTAAAAACCTTGTAGACGAAGACGCCCCCAAGAAGAGTTTGACTGATGCAATTGTTAAAGCCGCGTCATACGTAGGCGTGGCAGCGAACATCTTTTTAGGAAGATGGGATGACAACAAGTACGTCCACAGCCTCGCTTTGCGATATGAGGCCGAGGAGAGATTGCCAGAGATCGAGAAGGCCATCGAAGGGGCAACGACTATGGATGCGCTTGGCCGACACTGGCGCGACAATCAAGAGCTGATCCGCTCCCTGAGCGACGCAGAAAGAGAAGCTTTAACGAGAGCAAAGGATGATCGGAAAGACGCAATAAGCCAAGCAAGCAGGATGGCCGCAGAATGAAAACCGCAATGACATACAGAAACGGCGGGCTTTTCCCAATCTCCAAAGCCGGGCGACTTGAGCTTGAGGCTTTGCATGTTGGCAGTGAATATTTTGTTGAAGCGAAGAAAAAGCGTAACGGCAAGTTTCATCGGCTTTATTGGGCTATGTGCACGTTGATTGCTGAGGCTTTGAATGGCGGCCCCGGAAATCGCACTTGGGATTCCAGCGCCGTTGACAGCACCCTCAAGATTGCAACCGATCATTGTGAACTTATTGAGCTGACTGAGACAGCGAGGTTAAACCTTAGCCTCCCCGCTGGGATGATCCCGATTGGTGTAAAGCCCTGCTCTATCAGCTTCGCCAAAATGGACGAAACCCAATTCAGCGCCTTTGTCCAAGACTGCATGAATTATGTTCGCACCACCCTCGCCCCTTGGATCGAAGACGCGCCAGAGTGGCGCGATGTTCGTGACATTTTAACTGAAACGAAGAAGGAATCCGCACAATGGCTGGCTCTGTAAATAAAGTAATTCTGGTTGGTAATCTGGGCGCTGACCCTGAAATCCGCAATACACAAGATGGGCGTCCAATCGCTAATCTGCGCATCGCCACCTCTGAAACATGGCGCGATAAGAATTCTGGGGAGCGTAAAGAGCGCACAGAATGGCACCGTGTTGTGATTTTCAATGAAGGTTTATGCCGTGTGTGTGAGCAATATTTGAAAAAAGGCGCGAAGGTTTATATCGAGGGCCAGCTTAAAACCCGCAAATGGCAAGACCAAAACGGCAACGACCGCTATAGCACCGAAGTTGTGCTGCAAGGGTTCAATTCGACGCTCACCATGCTGGATGGCCGGAATGATGGCCAAGGCAATCAGCAAGGCAATTCAGCTGAGAGTGATAGCGCTGACTATCGCGGGGCTTCTGGCGGTCAAAGCGGCGGGACGTTTAATCAAGACATGGATAGCGAGATTCCATTTTGATTCCCACTGTGATCCCCAACACTTAGAAATAGAAAAGGATAGGCATCATGAAGTTTCGTAAAAAACCCATCGTAATTAACGCATGGCAAACCCCGGAAAGTGACGGTCAGCCGTGCGAGGACCTTGCGGAAATCGTCCGTGATAATAACTGGGATTATGACGATTGTGGAGTCGTTATCCCCACCCTTGAGGGTGAAATGCTGGCCTCTCCCGGAGATTGGATTATTCAGGGTGTGTCTGGTGAGTATTACCCCTGCAAGCCTGAAATATTTGCGGCCACATATGAGGCTGTTTGATTATGACATCCATCTCACCCGAAAGAATAGCCGCCCGCCGCTTCATTGTTTTCCGTGCGTGTAAAGAATTTATGCACATGCGGAAACGCGCCCCCTCCTCTCACGAGGTCGCAGTAGAATTGGATATGTGCCCGATAGCGGCAAAGAAAGAAATGCGAGCGTTGAACGGAGCCACAGGGCTTCCTTACCGGCTTAACCGCCAGAACATGAAGGAGGACGCAATATGACAGACGTTAGATGCCCTTATTGTGGTGAAGGGCAGGAAATCAATCATGATGATGGGTATGGCTACGACGAAATGGCAATTCACCAGCAAGAATGCTTTGCCTGTGAGAATACATTCACCTTCACAACCCAAACCCACTTCTCGTATGACACAGGCAAGGCTGATTGCCTGAATGGATGGCCTCATGTGCCAAGCTATTATAGCCGCCCGAATTGTCGCCAGCCGCATACCGATTATTGCAGATACTGCGACCATGACGGAAATTTAACCGCTGCATTTGTCGGCGAGTGTGGCGAACCGGATGATAAATCCCGAAAAATAGCACGGGGCCAAATTGAAGCTGGATACCAAGCTATATGGGAAGATATTGCTCCCTCCCAGCTTAACCGCCAGAACATGAAAGAGGACGCAATATGAGCCGATTAGCAAAGAGAGCTTGGGTTCCCAAGGATACACTCCCAGAAGTTGGTTCGGTGTGTCTGATGGCGGGAGCAAATTCAGACATAAGCTGCGATCAAGACAGAACTTACGGCAAACGTTTTGTGATTGGCTACTCCCCATGCCGCGAGTTTGGCTGCTTTCAATCTGACGGATGCTGGCCCGTGGTGGAGCGTCTTACCAATTGTTGGTTTACTCCAAATGAGGATGAAGTCACATCACAAAGCCTACTTCCATCCCCAACAGGAGACACCTAATGACAGACACAGCAGCGCCCGTAGGCGCATCCACAATTGCGCAAGATCAATTGCACGCTTTCATTCAACGCATTGAGCGCTTGGAAGAAGAGAAGGCGGCGATTGCAGCCGATATTTCAGAAATATTCCTAGAGGCAAAAGGGACCGGATTTGACGTGAAGATCATGCGCAAGGTGATCGCTCTTCGGAAGAAGGAAACCGCCGAGCGCCAAGAAGAGCAATCGTTGCTTGATCTTTACCTGCATGCTCTTGGCATGGCAATCGACTGAGGAGGAATCCGATATGAACAAACTACCAGTTAAAGCCCTTTCGATTAAACAGCCATGGGCATGGGCGATTATCCACGGCGGAAAGAGCGTAGAAAACCGCACTTGGCCTGTCGCGAACGCCTCAGCAAAACATGAAAGCATCGCGATACACGCCTCAAAAGGAATGACACGCGATGAGTACGAAGGCGCTGCCGCGTTTATGCGTTCAATTGGGGTTGAGTGTCCTCCGCCAGACCAGCTTTTGCGCGGCGGAGTAATAGGCTCATGCCACATCAAGGGGGTTGTAAAGCACAGTGAAAACCCTTGGTTTTCTGGCCCTATGGGATTGGTGCTTGAAAACCCTAAGTCATGCAATTTCATCAGCTCAAAAGGTGCGCTGGGTTTTTTTGATTGGCAACAGAGCGAGCAGTCAACGCCGGCAAAGCCACTAAAATGGATGGTTGAATACCAATGACACAGATAGACCACGACGCAGCCTTTGCGGCTAAAGATAAATTTGAATCAGTCCAAGAGCGCATTGGGACGTATGGGGCTACTTGCTCAGCAATCCGCACCTACCGCCAAGCTGAGTGCAAGCCTATTAGTACAGCACCAAAAACTGAAACACCGTTTGAAGTTTGGCATATAGAGCAAAGAATTTGGCTGACCATTCGCTTTATACCCTGTGTAGGTATTTGGCAGGAGCTAATTGGCCCGCAAGGATACCTTGCATTAGATTGCCGTTTTTCTCATTGGAGAGAGCAAGTCATTCCTGCCTGTGAAGAGGGCGTTAATGGCGCGTAAATCGACCACATACAAAGACGCCTTGGAGATTGTAATTTGGCAGTTCGCCGACAAGGGGCTGTTTAGCTTCTGCTGCTATCGATGCGGAGAGGCATTCACAGTAGAAGACGTGAGAACAAAACCAAGCGCCCCTAATGCGATCCAAAAAGAGCACCTGCACGAGATGGGCTTAGACGGTAAGGATAAGCCGGACAACTGTAGATTTTCACATAAGTCTTGCCACGACATAGTCACGAACGGCACGAAGGCGACGAAGAAAAACAGCTCTAAGTATCGAATTGCCGACACGAAAAAGAAAGAGCGGGCGCGGCTAGAAGAAGAGGCCCTAACGCCAGCCCAAAAGCTACTTAGGGATGCGGAGAGAAAAGCCGCTCACCTTGCCAAGCCCAAGCAGAAAGTGAAGAGCCGGGGCTTTGATCGGACGTACAGGAAGAAATTTGATGGAACAGTGGAGCGCAGAGAGGAAAGCCAGAATGAGCACCAGTGACCTTTATATTTTGAACAAGAAATCAACGACGCACCTTGCCGAGTTTAGTAATGGATGGGGATCTGGTCCGCGCTGCTGGGATCACCTTGCAGAAAAGTATTTAGGTCGGGGCTTTTCTTTCCCATATCTGGATGCGGTGATGACTTTATCGTTGGGGGAACGGCTTTTGCAGCATGAAAAAATTGCACTGATGACAACCTTCGACTGGGCTTACATACCTCTAGGGAATCTGTCAGAGGCCGCGGACGCCTGCGAGAAGTTTGGGGTCGAGTGCGAGAACGGGGTCTCTGTCAATCACTGGCCCGAGATAGGCATGTCTATCCGAAAGGCTGGCGCCATAAAGCACAACCGACATGCTCGCGGCGTTTGTCTGTCCTGCACGTCTGTTTCAGATATATGGTGTCAAATTTCACCAGATCAGGCAGCAAAGGCTTGGCCTATCTACTAACCCGGATGACCACGCAGCGAAAAGAAGATGAATGGAAGAGTTGAATACAGAAGGAAAGCCAGAATGACTGAGCCAGACCTTGAGGGCATGAACAAAAGCGGTGAGGCTTGGGCACCCCAAGACAAGCCCATGACTGCCCGCCTTGTTGATGATTGTTTTGCCGGTGGCTTCCGGGGCGGCAAGAACCCTTATTTGGATGGAAGCGCCCCGCATAAAATATTTGAGATTGGGAAATTGCAGGCTGAACTATTACGAGCCTTGAAACGGATGGAAGGGGAAAGGGGTGACTAGAAAAGCATCAGTAACAGAAGCCCAAATGAAGCGAGCAATAAACGCTGCTCGACGTTCTGGGCTGACTGTTTCAGAATGTCGGATTGAAGGCGGCGCTTTTCGTGTGATATGCACCGATGCAGATGGCACAACCTTTGAGCCGGACAATCGGAAACCCAAAGAATGGACTGAAGTCGCACCATGAAAGTAGAATTTCCCGGTCTGATTATTGAAAAGCTACCCAGCGGCAATTCTCGCATACGTGTACGCGTTGAAGGCGACAAGACGCGTAGAATCCGCTTGCATGTTGCTCTGGACCATAAGGATTTTCTGGAACATTACAGAGCCGCCCGACAAGGTGTTGCGCTTAAGCCTGACAGCGCACCCGAAGCCCGGGCAATTCGAGGCTCTATTGCGTGGCTAGTGGCCAAGTACCTTGCAGCCCTTACTCAGGAAGTTGAGGACGGGCTTGCCTCAAAGGCCACCCTCACCCAGCGCCGCTCTCTGCTTGGGAAGCTGGTCGAAGACTATGGGGATTATTCTATGGATATGCCCACGTCCAAAATCGTTGAACTGCGCAACGCAATGCAAAGCACCCCCGCCGCCGCTGACAATCTGGTCAAGGGCATGCGTTCAATGTACCGATGGGCTTGCAAGCTGCAAATCTGCGATGTGAACCCAGCAACCGGCGTAACTAAAATTGACGCGGGCAAAGGTGGCGCCACCGCATGGACGATTGAAGACCTCAATGCTTACAGGCGAGCACACCCACCAGGCACACCCGCCCACCTATGCCTTACCCTGTTTATGTTCACAGCCTGCCGGATTAGCGATGCAGTGAAGCTGGGCCGTTCAAATGAGTTCATGCGCGGAGATATTCGGGCCATCGGCTGGCAACCGCAAAAGAAAGGGTCCGCCAGCGTAGAAATCCCGATGCTTCCCCCACTATACAGAGCGACGCGGGCCGTGTCCGTGGTTGGAGAAACCTACCTGCTCAAAGAAAACGGCCAGCCCTTCTCTTCACCGGAGGGATTGCGCAACCGCTTAAAGAAGTGGTGCGATGCAGCAGGCATTGGACACCTGTCCAGCCACGGCATCCGCAAAGCCGCCGGCCATCTACTCGCACAAGAGGGCTGCACCCAATATCAGATTATGGCCGTTCACGGTCACACTCAGGCAAAGACCTCTGAGATTTACACGAAAGGCGTTGAGCGTTGGAATATGGCAGCCGACGCGATGAGTAAATTAGAGGGTATGAAATGGTGAGTGTCCCACGGCCCTAAATATCGTGGGACACAGTAGAATTTAACGGTTTGATTTTGTTGAGTAATTTTTGGGGGATGGTGGCCGCGACCGGACTTGAACCGGTACGCTCGGTTAGAGCGGCAGATTTTAAGTCTGCTGTGTATACCAATTTCACCACGCGGCCAGCAGGGCTGCATCCAAGGTGGATGCTGGTATCTAAGCCAACCGTGTATGCCTTGCCCGGTGCCAAATGGCAAGAGTGAAAACACCTAAATTTGCGCCTCAACACCCACCAAGCAGGTATCACTAGCCCCCGCCTTGAAGGGCCTAAACGTAAAAACGGCTGCCCATCAGATGGACAACCGTTTTCAAAACCTAATGCAAAGAATGCGGAAACAAACCAAACTCGACACATCTACCTACCATTTAACATCAGGCTTTTAATCATGTTTTCTATCGCCCGAGTTAAAGATAGAGACCGCTTTTTCCACGAACGCTCTCCCCTTACGGGTCATGCTGATCAGGTGGCGACGACGGTCCAATGGATCAATATGGACTTCAACAAACTGATAACCACCTCGTGTCTCTTGGTGACCGTCCTCCCAGTAGTAAACGTTACGCGTAGAACGCCCTGATAGAATATTGACCTTAGACTCTAGGTCTTTGACACTGATTGGCGTCCCAGTTGCCTCAGCGTTAGCTACTTCGAGCAACGTGAGCATCATGCTTGCCTGCATTTTCGTATCTAATTCGCTGAAACACTGGATCGCCGTGATTAGACGCTTAATCTCGTTAGATTTCATTATCTGAATACTTCTGCAGTCTTGGCCATAAGACCAACCCAAATTAAAAGAACGCTGATACACGCTAAGTTTTTAAGTAGCCAATGAGAAGCATATCGGTTCCACCAAACACCAAAGCCCCCCACGATCATAAAAAACCAAAGCAGGCATAAAAGGCCGATAGAAATATAAGAAGTTTGCAGGCTGTGAAGATTAGCTAAAAGAGCATCGCCGCTCATAAACACAAACTTAGGTAAAACACACCAGAGCCAGTAAGTACTCCATAAAGGCCTGTGGCCACTCACAACCGACCAAAGATAATCTAGAAATGTTGTGCTTTCAGTGACGGTAGATGGACTCATTGGCGGTCAATGTCCTATTAAGCGATATATCATAAGTGAGAGCGCGAGTATACCTTGAGTGCTCTTATGTGTCACGCACTCTGAAATTTACAAATTCATTCAGGCTGTGAGTATCTAAAAGGAGCCAGCAGGGCTGCATCCAAGGTGGATGCTGGTATCTAAGCCAACCGTGTATGCCTTGCCCGGTGCCAAATGGCAAGAGTGAAAACACCTAAATTTGCGCCTCAACACCCACCAAGCAGGTATCACTAGCCCCCGCCTTGAAGGGCCTAAACGTAAAAACGGCTGCCCATCAGATGGACAACCGTTTTCAAAACCGAATGCAAAGAATGCGGGCGATTAGCCTGCAAGACCTTGCCATACAGGCCAGCAGCTTGCAGTTGCGAGCTTGGCTTGCGCGTCTTTAGCATCGGAGCCGTCAGCTGTTTTCACTGAGTCAGCTGCGCCTGTGCACCAAACGTAGAACTGGTGCTTGCCGCTTTTTGACATCGCATCAAAGCTGCTATCCAAAGCAATCGCTGGAGCGCTCATGAGCATCATTGCGCCAGCTGTCATTCCCAAAATACCTGTGATCTTTTTCATAGTCTGGTTCTCCCTCCGGGTTCCCTACCCATACGCGGCCCTAACAGTGTGGGCTCTCCCACTGGACCATATTATTCCGGCTTGCGCGTTGCAGTTTCTGCGTCCCCCCGTGCAGTTCTCTCCTCAAGAACAAACCCGGATGCGTCAAGCCACTGCCAAGCACCTTAATCAGTTATGAAAATTATTCTACGCATTTTCAAACCCGATACAGGTGAATCTTTCGTAATGTTACCATCATTGTTGCAAATCGGTGACATATTGAGGTCAAACCTCGCAGAAAACTGGGCTTTTGTGCGCAAAAAGGTTAACGCAGCTCCCCCTCCACTGGGTCGGCCCCAAGCTCCACCATAAGCGCCCGAACGGCCTGAGCAGCCTCATCAAGCCGCGCCGAATCGATAGAGCGCATGACGATGGAGGTGCCGTAAGCTTTGTCTTTGAAATAGGGATATGACCCCAGCGAAACGGTTTCAAACGCCTCCTGCAACGCCGCCAAAGGTTTGGCAATTGCCCCCTCCCCAATGGACGCGGTCAACGTGCGCGACAACATTTTAGCCCCGCCGTCCAAACGGTCGGTCAAACTGTCCAACATCACCTGCATAATTTTTGGCACCCCGGCCATGACAAACACATTCTCCATTTGGAAGCCCGGTGCCCGGCTGATCGGGTTATCGATCAGAATGCCCCCATGAGGAATACGCGCCATGCGTTGCCGTGCCGTTGTAAATTCTTGGCCTGTCACTTCGTAATGCTTTTCAAGCACAGCAACGGCCTCCGGGTGAGGTCCAATCTCAACCCCAAAAGCCTTCGCAACAGAATCAGCGGTGATGTCGTCATGCGTCGGCCCAATGCCTCCGGTGGTGAAAACATAATCATATGTCGCCCGCACCTCGTTGATCGTCGCAACGATCACCTCTTCCACATCGCAAATAACCCGCGCCTCGCGCACTTGCACACCAATTTCATTCAAGTGGCGGGCAATATAAGAAAGGTTTGCATCCTTCGTGCGTCCCGACAGGATTTCATCCCCAATCGTCACCACACATGCCGTTACTATTTTATCCGTCATCACCTACCAACCTTTCGTGTCGCCGCAGGCCAGCCTGCTCAGGCGACTTTATAGGCCCGCCTTGCCCAGACCAAGCCCTCGCTTTAGTCTGGCTGCTCTTTTCTCTAAAGAAACCTACCGCGAAAGTCCTTATGAAATTCGACCCGCCACTACAACCTGCCACATTACTCAAACGCTACAAACGCTTCCTCGCAGATGTGGAGCTAGAAACAGGCGAGCTAATGACCGTGCATTGTGCCAATCCAGGCTCCATGATGGGATTGAAGGAGGAAGGCGCGCGCGTTTGGATTTCAGACAGCCAAAACCCAAAGCGGAAATTGCGCTATTCATGGGAGCTGGTTGAGCTGCCCAATAACGCCATGGCCTGCATCAACACCGCCCGCCCCAACCATATTGTGCATGACGCCATCCGCGCAAACGCTATTCCAGAATTGGCGGGTTATGAAAGCTGCCGCCCAGAAGTGAAATATGGCACCGGCAGTCGCATCGATTTACTGCTCGAAGACGAAAAAAAGCCCCCCTGCTACGTCGAAATTAAGAGCGTCACCCTCTCGCGAGAACCGGGAAAAGCAGAGTTTCCCGATTCGACTACTGCCCGAGGGACGAAACATATGGAAGAACTCGCGCGACGGGCAGTAGACGGGGACCGGGCAGTTGTGTTTTTCTTGGTCAGCCGCACCAAAACGGATCATTTCACTCCGGCAGAGGACATTGATCCAGCCTATGGGACGGCACTACGTAATGCGATTGCATCTGGCGTTGAGGCAATCTGTTATTGCTGTAGAATAGACCCAACAGAAATAGTATTGGATCATCCAATTCCGATCCGACTTTAACTTTGAAAGCCAACGACTTGATGAATGACCTTGCAGAGCATGAATTCTCTTTCCGCCAAGCGGGCAAAATCCCCCGCCATGGACCGGCAGCTTTTGAGGGCATGCGTGCGGCTGGCCTCATTGCAGCCCAAGGGCTCGATATGCTGGCAGGAGAAATCAAACCGGGCATCACCACCGCACGGATTGATGACCTAGTGTTTGAATTTGCCATGGATAACGGGGTCGTTCCAGCCACGCTTGGCTACCGTGGTTTCCGCCACTCGTGCTGCACATCCATCAATCACGTTGTCTGCCACGGCATTCCCTCAGACAAAGTGCTGCGGGACGGTGACATGGTCAACGTCGACATTACCTATATTAAGAACGGCTGGCATGGTGACACCAATCGCATGTACGCTGTAGGTAATTTGAAGCGGAAATCATCCCGCCTCATCGACATCACCTATGAAGCCACCATGCGCGGCATCCAAGCCGTAAAACCCGGCGCAACGCTGGGCGACATTGGGGCCGCCATTCAAACCTACGCGGAAAGCGAACGCTGCTCGGTTGTCCGTGACTTTTGTGGCCACGGCATTGGCCAAGTCTTCCACGACAATCCCAATGTTCTCCACTATGGCACCAAGGGGCAAGGGGCGGTTCTGGAACAAGGCATGTTCTTCACCATCGAACCGATGATCAACCTAGGTCGGTATGATGTGAAGATCCTCTCTGATGGCTGGACGGCGGTAACACGTGACCGCTCCCTATCTGCACAATTTGAACACACCATCGGCGTGACAGATGATGGCTATGAAATTTTCACCAAGTCCCCTGCCGGGTTAGACAAACCGCCTTATGGCTGAGAGCGCTGACACCGCTGCATCTGCGTCTTCTGATCCCGAGCCAGAGGAAACGCCAAAAACAAAACCGAAAGCACCTCATCACGCAGGCCACCGCCAGCGCCTGCGTGATCGGTTCATGCGAGCAGGCCCTGAAGCACTCGCTGATTATGAACTGTTAGAACTTATTCTTTTTCGAGCTGTCCCACGCCGCGACATCAAACCCTTGGCCAAAGACCTGATTGAAAAATTTGGTAGTGCGGGTGCCGCCCTTGGAGCCGCCCCCGCACGGCTAATGGAAGTCCCCGGCGTGTCGCAAGCCATTGCTGTGGAATTTAAGATCGTGCAAGCAGCCTCCCTTGCCCTCTCCCAAGCCGCGATCATGGACAAGCCCGTCATCAGTTCATGGTCCGCTCTGCTCAATTACTGCAAAGCCGCCATGGCCTACAACACCACCGAGCAATTTCGCATTCTGTTTCTCGACAATAAAAATCGTTTAATCGCAGACGAAGTGCAACAGACCGGCACCATCGATCACACCCCTGTATACCCCCGCGAAGTCGTCAAACGCGCCTTAGAACTCGCCGCCACCGCGATCATTTTGGTGCACAATCACCCAAGTGGCGATCCAACCCCATCGAGCGCGGATATAGAGATGACCAAATTAATTGCAGAAACAGCCCGCCCCCTCAAAATCCGGCTTCACGATCATCTCATCATCGGTAAGGGCAACCACGCCAGCTTCAAATCTCTCGGCTTGATATAACAACACCCTCTCGCGCAAACAGAGAGGGTGTTGAAAAGGTCAACGTCAGCAGTGCTCAATAAGGCTTAGAGGAAAGCTGCAGAATGAGGCGCCCATTTATCTGCCCACGGACGAAGTTGCTCCAACTCATAAGCCAATTCCAGCAACATTTTTTCGCCCCCCTTACGAGCCGAAAATTGACTGCCAATCGGCAAACCCGTCGCACTCCAGCTTAACGGGACAGACATTGCAGGCGTCCCCGCCACATTATGCAGCGGCGTGTAAGACACGTAATCAATCGTGCGGGCATAAAGCGTATCAAAGGGAACCGTCGGCGCTTGCTCCCCTAATTTTGGCGGAGTGGTCCGCAAGACAGGGCTCAACCACACATCATAGTTGGAAAGAAAAGCATCCACTTGCGCTTCAACCTGTTTGAAGTACACCAGCGCCTTATCCAACGTATCCTTTGGTTTCGCCCGATACCATTTTGCCAGACCAACCGTCCACGGTTCAAGAATTTGGCTCTCTTCAATGGGCATGCCTGTCGCGGCTTCCCCATCACGCACCAAAGCGTCTGGCCCCGATGCCCAAGCCGCCATGAAGTGCTCAATAAACTCATGCCCATCAACCGGTTCTTTAACCGGAATGATTTCATGCCCGGCAGCCTCAAGCATCTGAGCCACATTTTCTTGTGCCGCCTTCACATCAGCAGCAGCTTCAACGCCCATATAATTCATGGTGCTGAAAGCGACTTTCAGCCGTTTCTTTGATGCTCCTTCAACCATGCCAATCGGCGCATAAAGCGCGTCATTGTCTGTCCGTTCCCCAATAGAAAGGCCCAAGGCACTGTCACGCACGGACCGGCTCACAACATTTTTAACAGAAATATCACCACGCATCGGGTTATGGCTTTGCATCACCATACGACCACGCGTAGGTTTCAATCCAAAGACCCCGCAACATGAAGCGGGAATGCGGATAGAGCCGCCCCCATCACTAGCCTGCGCCATGGGCACCATGCCCGCCGCCACCGCCGCAGCCGACCCACCGGAAGAACCACCTGTTGAATAGTCCAAGTTCCACGGGTTATGGCACGCACCCACCGACAAGGGTTCCGTTGTGCCCAACAGGCCAAACTCAGGCGTATTGGATTTGCCCAAAACAATCAGTCCGGCATTCTCCAGAGCATCCGTATAAGGTGTTTGTGATGTCGACACATTGCCCATCATCATCTTAGACCCGTAAGCAGTGCGAACACCTTTCCAATCATTGAGGTCTTTAAGCAGCGTCGGCACCCCAGCAAAAGGACCTGTCGTTTCAACAGCTTCAGAGGCGCTGAGCGCCCGCTCAAAAGCAGGGGTCACAACGGCATTCACTTTATCATTCAACGCCTCAACCCGGCGAATTGCAGCGCTGACAAGTGTTTTAGAACTCACCTCCCCCGAACGTACCAAAGCAGCTTGTGCCGTCGCATCGAGCTTCACATAGGGATCACTTGCTGCAAAAGCAGACAGACTCCCCAATGTTGAACTGCCCGCCACGAGTGCCGCCCCAGCGACTGATCCCTTCAAAAACTGTCGCCGATCCATTGCGCAACGTTTCATGCCATTTCCTCCGATTAATTATTCTAAGCTTTCAATGAAAGAATGCCCGAGCTACAATTACAAAGAAATGAGATAAATACGAACATCTTATTCAAGGAATTTGAACATGATGCATCCCAATCTGTTCGATCAATTACGCACATTTCAAGCTGTGACCGAATGTGGGAGCTTTTCAGCAGCCGCAAAAGAACTCAATAAAACCGTGTCGGCGGTGACCTACACCATCAGCCAACTTGAAAGCCAACTCGCCCTCACCCTGTTTGATCGATCAGGCTACCGTCCAGCTTTAACCGATGCTGGCAAAGGGGTGTTGCGCGATGCGGAAATGATTTCGCGCAAAGTGGAGCGCCTGTCCGCCCGCGCACAAGCGATGACGGCGGATGAACCAGCGAACTTAACCTTATTGCTGGCTGTAACCTTTCCAGAAGAAGCCTTGGCACAGGCCCTTGCGGAATTTGCCCAATCCTACCCACATATTCAATTCTCGCTCATTCAGTGTTTTCTCAATGATGCCATCGAACAGCTCAGCGAAGGTTCCGAAGCCATTGCCTTAATGCACCTACGCGACCACATGCCCGGCCACCGCATAGATGGCCGCCAGATTGCCATGCGCGACCAAATTTTGGTGGCTGCACCCACCCATGCCCTCGCAAATATGGGCCCCTTTGCCCTGTTGGAATTAGACAATCATCGTCAAATCATTCTCTCCCACATGCCCGTAGATACAACCCGCTATGATTATACAGTGCACACAACCGACCTCTGGTCCGTCAACAGCCCCCATTTACTCGCCCAGTGCTTGGTGGCAGGCGCAGGCTGGAGCTATGTAGAGCGCACCATTGCCGGCCCCCTACTGGATGCAGGAAAGTTGGTAAAACTGCCCTGTAGCGACATCAATGAAAACCCCAGTCAAAGATATGCCGCCATTTGGTCTGCCAATCGAAACCTACGCGAACCCGAAAAGCACCTCTTAGACCTCATCGAGGAAAAAGCCGCTCATGATGGCACCGCAGCCACCCTCAACGTCGGATAGCGCCCAAAACACGCCCCGTCACTTAGAACGCCTCGTCTAAAGCCGAACTGGCCTATTGAGCATCCGGACGGCTTCTGCTACACCCTGCCTATTCCCACACATAGCAGATCGAGACGTCCATGATCCCGCGTTATTCCCGTTCAGAAATGACTTCCATTTGGGAGCCAGCCACGAAATTCCGTATTTGGTTTGAAATTGAAGCCCATGCCTGCACGGCCTTGGCCGAATTGGGTGTCATTCCCAAGGAAGCCGCAGAAAACATTTGGGAACGGGGCAATGCCGCCGTTTTTGATGTAGACCGGATCGACGAAATTGAACGCGAAGTCAAACATGACGTCATCGCCTTTCTGACCCACCTGTCAGAATTTATCGGCGAAGACAGCCGCTTCGTCCACCAAGGCATGACCTCGTCTGACGTGCTCGACACATGCTTGAGCGTTCAATTGGCCCGTGCCGCCGACCTCATCATCGAAGACTTGGACAAATTGCTCGCCGCTCTCAAAAAACGCGCGCTTGAGCATAAAGACACTGTCTGCATTGGGCGCTCACACGGCATTCACGCTGAACCGACAACCTTCGGCGTAAAATTGGCGCAAGCCTACGTAGAGTTTGAACGCAACAAAGAGCGCATGATTGCTGCGCGCAAAGAGATCGCAACCTGTGCCATTTCTGGCGCCGTTGGCACTTTCGCAAACATCGACCCACGGGTTGAAGAGCACGTTGCCAAAGCTTTGGGCTTGGAAGTTGAACCCGTTTCAACCCAAGTAATCCCGCGCGACCGCCACGCACAATTCTTTGCCACTATGGGGGTGGTCGCCTCGTCCATCGAGCGCCTCTCCACCGAGATCCGCCACTTGCAACGCACAGAAGTTTTGGAAGCCGAGGAGTTTTTCTCCAAAGGTCAAAAAGGCTCTTCCGCAATGCCACACAAACGCAACCCAATCCTGACCGAGAACCTCACAGGTCTCGCACGGATCGTGCGCTCTGCCGCTGTACCAGCAATGGAAAACGTAGCCCTATGGCACGAGCGGGACATCTCCCACTCTTCTGTGGAACGCATGATCGGCCCTGATGCAACGGTGACTTTGGACTTCGCCCTTGTGCGCTTGACCAACGTGATGGACAACCTTTTGGTGTACCCAGAAAACATGCAGCGCAACATGGACCGCTTGGGCGGCCTCGTGTTCTCACAACGGGTTCTATTGGCCCTCACCCAACGCGGCGTGTCACGCGAAGACTCCTATTCATTCGTACAGCGCAACGCGATGCCTGTTTGGCGCGGCGAAGGCAATTTCCTTGATTTGCTCAAAGCAGACAAAGACGTTTCCTCTAAGTTGTCCGATGACGAACTCGATAATCTGTTCGACTTGAGCTACCACACCAAACACGTTGATACGATTTTCCAACGCGTCTTTGGCTAAGTCAGCCGATCACATTCCAAAGTTTTGAAAAGCCCGGCCTCATGGTCGGGCTTTTTGTTTGATAAAATGGGTCCAACGCCTCTCCCCTTGCCGTATCCATCACACAAAGGATACAAAGGGGCCTTAGAATTATAAAAACAAGTCAACGAGGATCCCATGCGCACAGCTTTTGATGGCAGCCACCGCCGTCGCATCCACCTCTTCCGCCACGGTGATGTGTCTTACGTCGATGACCAAGGCAACCGAGTGGCCGACAGCCGCGCAGTCCCCCTAACCGAATGGGGACAAGAACAAGCCCGCCAGATGGGTGACTTTGTTAAAGAACTCTCCTTCGATAAGGCGGTCGTATCCGGCCTGCCCCGCACCGTGCAAACTGCCGCTGGCGTCCTTACCCATCACACACTCGAGATTGAAACCATGCCCGCCTTTGAGGAAATTCAAGCTAACCCCAAACGCGAAGCAATGAACCAACCCCTCATTGATGTGGCCTATGCGTTTGCCCGCGCCCATGAACCCGGCGCACGCTACAGCGACGGTGAGGGCTTTGAAGAATTTGAAACCCGTGTCCTCAGCGGACTGAACCAACTGCTGGCAGACAGAACATGGAATGACCTCGCGTTGGTGGCCCATGGCGGCGTCAACAAAGTTATTTTAGGGTGGGCCGCTGGTGCAGGCCTCAAAGGCTTTCAAAGCATGGACCAGAACACCTGCTGCTTAAACATCATTGATGTCGACACACATCCCGAAACAGGCGACCACGTGCGCACCCTCATTAGAGGCGTAAACTTCACCACCTATGACCCCGCAAAAAAGGACGTGCATCTTACTGCGTTAGAAATGATCGCCACCCGATTGCAAGCCAAGAACAACTAAATCAGAAATCAACTACGGGCGTTCAGGCAGAGCAAAAGCAATGATATAATCGCCTAGCTTCGTATCAGCAAAACTACTACCACCCGCTGCAATCACAACATATTCACGCCCGCCCCATTCATAAAGCATCGGCGTGGCGTGCCCTCCTGCTGGCAATTTATGTTGCCAAAGTTCCTCACCAGTATTGATGTCATAAGCCCGCAAGCGTTGGTCCATTGTGCCTGCAATAAAGAAAATCCCACTTGCGGTCAAAGCTGGACCACCAAAGCTTGGCGTCCCAAATTCAAGATCAAATGGCGCAGGCACAATTTCATTTGCCAAGCCGAATGATTGTTGCCATTTGATAGTGCCATCATTCAAATCGATAGCGGTCAGGTTCCCCCATGGAAGAGGGGAACACGGCGCACCTAAGGGAGACATCAAAAGCTCACGTGACATGCCATACTCCGTACCAGCTTGCGGCGTCACCTCTGCTTCATGCCCTCTATTTTCTTTTGTATCCTTAAAGTCTGCTCGCGGAATAAGCTTAATCAAATGCGCCATCTGATTGCCATTTATGATCGCAATTTTGCGTTCAGGATCAAACCCCATCCCTCCCCAATTGGCGCCGCCACCCGTAAACGGATAGACGATTGTGCCTTTTAAGGAAGGCGGCGTGAACAAACCCTCATTGCGCGAACTGCGCATAAGGTCCTGACACGCCCACTTATCGAACAAAACAAATCCCAAAGCATCTTCAGGTGTAATACGCTGGCTCACAAATGGTGGGGGCGCAACAGGAAACGGTTGAGTTGGAGAAGTCACTTCGCCCGGCACATCGGTTTGTGGCACAGGCCGTTCTTCCACCTCATAAAAGGGCTCGCCAGTGTCCCGGTCCAACACAAACATAAACCCAGTTTTAGTAACCTGTGCGACCACATCAACATCACGCCCTTCTCTCTCCAATGTAATCAAAGTTGGTTGGGCCGGAAGGTCATAGTCCCACACATCATGATGCACGGTCTGAAAATGCCACTTGATTGCCCCTGTTGTGCCATTAAGCGCCACTACAGAATTGGCATAACGGTTATCCCCCAAACGTCGTCCGCCATAAAAATCTGGGCTCGGACTAGAAGTGGGCAAAAACAACGTGTCCCGTTCACGGTCATAAGACATCGGTGCCCACACATTGGCATGTCCAACAGTCGCCCGCGCCTCTTCAGACCACGTATCGGCATAAGGCGCCGACGCATCACGTACCACAGGGTCAAATGACCATAAAGGGGCACCGCTACGTAAATCAAACGCACGCACAGTGCCTTTAGGTGCTTGCGCCCGTGCATTGTCGCTAATAGCAGAACCAATAACGACAGCCGTTTGAGTGACCACTGGGGCTGAAGTGATTTGCATTTCACCGGGCCAGAGCAACTCAATACCGGGATCAATTAAGACCTGCCCCGCCTCACCAAAGTCATTACAGGGCACACCCGTGCCCGCATCCAGTGCAATCACACGGCGGTCAGCAGTCGCTGAAAAAATACGAGCGGCGCACACCTCATCCTTTGCTGCATTTTCATCTCGCCAAAATGTGACACCACGGCACTTAAAATGATTGGCTGGAAATTGCGCCTCATCCACCTCTGGATCAAACCGCCACATCTCCTGACCTGTCGCCGGGTCAAGCGCAATCACATCATTAAAGGGCGTACATAAATATAATGCTCCCTCTGCCAGAATTGGGGTTACTTGCAATGCCGAACGCGCAAGCGCTTCTGGTTTGTTTGCAAGGTCACCGGTTTGATAAGTCCACACCGGCTCCAACCCCGCCACATTCTCAGCGGTGATCTGCGAAAAAGGTGCATAGCGCTGCCCCCCTTCATCGCCTCCGTAGCTAGACCATTCAAAAGCACTGGCCGGAAGAGAAAGCGCAGCACCAAAGCCAACACTCAAAAGCAGCAGAAAAAGAAACCTAGTCACCGGAGAGATAGGCTTTTGGGGACCGCGTATTTTCCTAAACATACTTATCCTTCCCTGATCGATGACCAGTATTAAATAAATGAACTATTCATTTATTTAATACTGGTCATCGGCTTGTGCAAGAGATAAAATGAAATTCATCAAATCACGAATGCGGCCCATGACAAAACAGAGAAGAAATGCGCAGAAAAGCTAAGAATAGGATCAATGAAATTGCCAAGGCGGCCATCATTTGTTTTGGTCAAACTGGATATTTACGCACTCAGATGAGCTATGTGGCCCAAAAAGCAGGCGTCTCTACCGGCACGCTCTACTTATACGCAGCCAATAAAGAGGCCCTCTTTCACCTAGCCGTCTTGGCGACGACAAACGCTGATTTAACTGCGCTTGAGCAACCGGTATCCCCGCCCGGTTTTGAGAAGACAGTAGAAATCATCCAAAGCAACATTCAGCGTCTCGCCAAATGGCCCCAATTAGATGCGCTTCTTGACGCACACCGTGAACCGAGCGATGAGGAGTTAAGACAGGCCTTGCTTGAATTATACGATCTACAAAGCACCAACCGAGAAGCTATTTGGATGATAGATCGATGTTCAATCGATGTGCCGGAGCTAGATGTTTTGGCCAAAGCGAACATGCGTGGGCGTGTATTTGATATGTTCAAACAACTCATCCACCTCATAGACCAAGACCTTGAACATAAACGATCAGAGATTGAAACCCGAACCTCCGCCCGCCTCATATTGGAAACTATTGCTTGGTCGTCCATGCATCGGCACCGAGAAACGCCCTTACACCAATTAGGGCACACTCAAGAAGACGAGGTCCAAATCCGTCACGCAGCAATCAATTGCGCCATTGCTCTTTTTCATACTCCAAGTGGCGCATCAGAGAGCGTTCAACAGTAAGCTTCTCGCATACACAAAAGGCGCCACTCTTTCGAGTAGCGCCTTTTTGCAATCTGAAAAAAGCAAGAAGTTTTAGCCGTTTTTCAGCTCTGAAACCGCCTGCGTCATGAACTCATCCATCGTGCGACGGATTTGGTGATCTGACTGCTCAACATTTTTGGCATCCAAATCAGCGCGCAATTTGCGGAACACGTCCTCATCGCCTTTTTCTTCTAGGTCAGCTTTGATTAATGACGCGCCATAAGCGACGGCTGCGTCGCCTTCCAGACCCATCAAATTAGCAGCCCATGCGCCTAGCAACTTATTGCGGCGCGCTTCTGCCTTAAATTTCAGCTCAGCATCGTGTACAAATTTGCCTTCGAAGCTCTCTTCGCGCTTATCGAATCCGGACATAGGACCTCTTAACTCCAGAAAATCAGGGACCAGTTCACAATACACCAAAAGCCGCCCTGTAAGCCATCAATATGCTTTAGGCATAGCCCCCAGCGACGTGCAATTCAACCATTCCCACCATCCAAAAGATGGCTTTTTCACATTAGATCGTGATAAATACACAAAAATGATCATTTTCAATTGATCTGCGACAAGATTCCACCGATATGGGGCAAGATTCGCTCTGAGCGAGATTGTATCTGTGGAAAGCTTCCGCTAATTTCCCCCCATTGATGAGGTCCGAGTCGCAAGACCCCTCGCCCACCACCCGTTAGGCTGGCAAACTGGCACCCAAGGAATTCCCTGGCCGTCAGAACACCCGTCATTCTAATTTGGGCTAAACTATTGGAATCACTCCTATGAGCAGACGCAGACGCGTTTATGAAGGCAAGGCCAAGGTACTTTATGAAGGCCCAGAGCCCGGTACCCTGATCCAGCATTTCAAGGACGATGCCACAGCTTTCAACGCTCAGAAAAAAGACACCATCGATGGCAAGGGCGTGCTGAACAACCGCATTTCCGAGTATGTTTTTACGCGCCTGAATGAAATTGGCATTCCGACCCATTTTATCCGCTCACTCAACATGCGCGAGCAATTGGTGCGGGAAGTCGAAATCATTCCTGTAGAAGTTGTCGTCCGCAATATTGCGGCTGGCTCCATTTGCAAACGTATGGGCCTAGAAGAAGGCACACCATTGCCGCGCTCAATCATCGAATTCTTCTATAAGAAGGATGAGCTGAATGACCCGATGATTTCAGAAGAGCACATCACCGCATTTGGGTGGGCAACGCCGCAAGAGATTGACGACATGATGGCCCTAACCCTGCGCATCAATGATTACCTAACCGGCCTCTTCTATGGTGTCGGCATTAAGTTGATCGACTTCAAAGTCGAATTTGGCCGCCTCTTTGAGGGCGATCAAATGCGGATTTTGTTGGCTGATGAAATCAGCCCAGATAATTGCCGCCTCTGGGATGTCGCAACCAATGAGAAATTAGACAAAGACCGCTTCCGTCAAGACCTTGGCGGCATGGTTGATGCTTATCAAGAAGTGGCTCGACGCCTTGGCATTCTCTTTGAAAATGACCCCGGTGCCCGACCAGGACCGACGTTGGTCAAATCTGATTGAGACACGCGAATATGAAAACGGGGCACTTGCCTCGTTTTCACTTTTTAGCATCCTCACTCACACCTGACCAATACCAACGACCAACCGAATTTCAGACCTGAACAGCGACCTAAGCCTTGCACCTTCATTGCCTCCCCGGCATCCAGCAACGGCGATATGATGAAAGACAGATCGACATGAAAGCGCGCATCAAAGTCACCCTAAAAAATGGTGTCCTCGACCCCCAAGGTAAAGCGATTGCACACTCCCTCGACCAGCTTGGCATGAGCGGTATCGATGATGTGCGTCAGGGAAAATACTTCGAAGTTGATCTGAGCGAAACCGATCGCACCAAGGCCCAAGCAACACTCGACGAAGTGTGCCGCAAGCTATTGGCCAACACGGTCATCGAGAATTACACCATCGAGCTGGATGGGGATGCCTAATGAAAAGCGCAGTCATTGTCTTTCCTGGCTCGAACCGGGAACGGGACATGCTCTACGCACTAGAGCAGATTACCGGCACAAAACCACAAACCGTTTGGCATGCAGAAACGTCTCTGCCTGACGTGGACCTGATCGCCCTTCCCGGCGGTTTTTCCTATGGCGACTATTTACGCTCTGGCGCCATTGCGGCCCGCTCCCCCATCATTGCCGCGCTCAAAGCCGCAGCCGATAAGGGCACGCGTATCCTAGGCGTTTGTAATGGGTTCCAAGTCCTCACAGAAACAGGCATCCTCCCCGGCGCCTTGATGCGCAACGCGGGTTTGAAGTTTGTGTGCAAAACAGTTCGTCTTGAAATTGCCAACGCCAATACCGACTTCACCCGTGCCTATAAGCAAGGGGAAATCATCGATTGTCCAGTGTCTCACCATGACGGTAACTTCTTCATACAAGAAGACGGCTTGACCCGCCTTGAAGGCGAAGGCCAAGTGGCGGTTCGTTATGCAGAAGGCACCAACCCGAACGGCTCGCTCAACGACATCGCTGGCATCACCAATGCCGCTGGCAATGTTCTCGGCATGATGCCACACCCGGAAAACCTCATCGAAGACTTAAACGGGGGCACCGCTGGCCGTCGTCTTTTCGAAAGTGTTGTGGAGGCAATTGCCTAATGTCAAACGCTGTAGAAATCACTCCTGAATTGATCGCCGAACACGGCCTCAAGCCAGATGAATACGCCCGCATTTTGGAACTGACAGGCCGCGTGCCGACCATCACGGAATTGGGTATCTATTCTGCGATGTGGAACGAACACTGTTCCTACAAGTCTTCCAAAAAATGGCTCCGCACCCTCCCAACCAAAGGCGAGCGCGTGCTTGTCGGCCCCGGCGAAAACGCGGGCGTTGTAGATATCGGTGACGGCGACGTTGTGGTCTTCAAAATGGAAAGCCACAATCACCCTTCCTATATCTCTCCAGTGCAAGGTGCGGCAACTGGTGTCGGCGGCATTCTACGTGATGTCTTCACCATGGGCGCCCGCCCAATTGCAGCCCTCAATGCCTTACGCTTTGGGGCACCAGACCACGAAAAAACCCGCCACATCGTATCGGGCGTTGTCGAAGGTGTCGGCAGCTACGGCAATTCATTTGGCGTCCCCACTGTAGGTGGCGAGGTAAACTTCGATCCATCCTACAACGGCAACTGCTTGGTCAATGCCTTTGCAGCCGGCCTTGCCAAAGCAGACGGTATCTTCTTATCCGAAGCCAAAGGCGTGGGCCTGCCCATCGTGTACCTTGGCTCTAAAACAGGCCGCGACGGTATTCACGGCGCAACCATGGCCTCTGCTGAATTTGATGACGATTCAGAGGAAAAGCGTCCTACCGTTCAAATTGGCGACCCCTTTGCAGAAAAGCTGCTGCTCGAAGCCTGCCTTGAGCTGATGAAAACCGGAGCCGTGATTGCCATTCAAGACATGGGGGCCGCTGGCCTGACCTGTTCTGCTGTGGAAATGGGCGCAAAAGGAAATCTGGGTGTTGAGCTGAACCTCGACATGGTGCCGTGCCGCGAAGAAGGCATGACCGCCTATGAAATGATGTTGTCTGAAAGCCAAGAGCGCATGCTCATGGTGCTCGATCCATCAAAGCAGGCTGAAGCTGAAGCCGTGTTTGAAAAATGGGACCTCTCTTTTGCTGTTGTGGGTAAAACCACCGACGACCTACGCTTCCGCGTTTTCCGTCACGGCGAAGAAATGGCCAACCTGCCAATTAAAGAACTCGGTGACGAAGCCCCCGAATACGATCGCCCTTCGATTCCAACACCAAACCGCACCCCCATTGCGACACATGACGTCCCAGCTCCCAAAGACATTGGTGCAACCTTGATCGACATGATCGGATCGCACCAGCTCTCTTCACGTCGCTGGGTATGGGAGCAATACGACCAACTCATTCAAGGCAACACCAAACAAGGCCCCGGTGGTGACGCTGCCGTGGTCCGCGTTGACGGCAATGAGAAAAAGGGTCTCACCTTCGCAGTCGACGTCACACCGCGCTACTGCGTGGCAGACCCCATTGAGGGCGGCAAACAAGCCGTTGCTGAATGCTGGCGCAACCTAACAGCGACAGGTTCACTGCCGCTTGCAGCAACCGACAACCTTAACTTTGGCAACCCTGAGAAACCCGACATTATGGGCCAACTTGTGGGCTGCATCGAAGGCATCGGCGAAGCCTGCCTTGCATTGGACTTCCCAATCGTGTCCGGCAATGTCTCCCTTTACAACGAGACCAACGGCGAAGGTATTTTGCCCACACCCGCCATCGGCGGTGTGGGTTTGCTTGAGGACATTAATAAGTCCATGAGCATCTCCTTCAAACAAGCCGGTGAGGCAATCATTGTTATTGGTAAAACAGAGGGGCACCTTGGCTGCTCCACTTACCTGCGCGACGTATTAGGCCGCAACGAAGGCACACCGCCAACAGTTGACCTGGCCGCAGAAAAAGCACACGGCGCATTTGTGCGGGACGCCATTCAAGCAGGTCGCCTAACAGCTACTCATGACGTTTCAGATGGTGGCCTCTTGGTTGCTTTAGCCAAAATGGCCATTGCCGGTCAAATCGGCGCGCACATCACACCAAATGCCGATGTGCCCCTGCAAGGCTGGGCATTTGGTGAAGACCAAGCCCGCTACATCGTCACCCTTCCCGCCCAAGCTGCCGACGCCTTCTTGGCTGACGCAAAAGCTGCCGGTGTGCCTGCCAGCCAAATTGGCCAAACAGCACAAGGGGATTTGAAACTCGAAGGCTCAGCCCCCATATCCTTGGCAAGCCTAACACAAGCCTACGAGGGCTGGTTCCCAACCTATATGGCGGCACCAGACATCAACGAATAAATTTGAGACGCTTGAAAGTCCCGAAAAACGAGCACAGTGGGCCCAATTATACTATGATTGGGCCTAACACCGACCGAATGGAGAATACCTATGGCAATGGCCGCCGGCGAAATTGAACGGATGATCCAAGAAGCCCTCCCCGACGCGATTATTGAAATTCGCGACTTGGCGGGTGACGGCGATCACTATTCAGCCACGGTAATTTCTAAAGAATTTCAGGGTAAAACCCGCGTGCAACAGCACCAGCTGGTTTACAAAGCCTTGAAAGGACAAATGGGCGGCGATTTACACGCCCTTGCATTACAAACATCTGCCCCCGAGGCATAAGCCTGAAGAGGCCCTCACAACAGAGACACCTCAAAGGTCGCGCCTAAGCATTTGAAGCCGGCGGGTAAGGAGACTAAAGACATGAGTGAACCAGCAGTATTTAGCGAAATCAAAGCGAACCTTGAAGCCAACGACGTTGTCCTTTTTATGAAGGGCACGCCTGTGTTTCCACAATGCGGTTTTTCAAACACCGTTGTGCAAGTGCTGACCTATTTGGGCGTACAGTTCAAAGGTGTCAACGTTTTGGAAAATGAGGACATTCGCAATGGCATCAAAGATTTCTCTGATTGGCCAACCATTCCACAGCTCTACGTAAAGGGCGAATTTGTGGGCGGCTGCGATATCATCCGCGAAATGTTTGAGAACGGCGAATTGCGTGAATATTTCGCAGGCAAAAACATTGCGCTAGAAGCGGCGGCTGAATAACAGTTTCCTCAAAGACCAGACCAAGAAAAACCCGCGAAGAGTGATCTTCGCGGGTTTTTCGTATGCAACTGATGTGGGGCGAACCCCACTCCCTTAACGGGAGTAGAATTCGACAACCAGATTTGGTTCCATTTGCACTGGATACGGAATGTCCGCAAGGCTTGGAACTGCAATAATGCTGACAGTCAATTTGTCAGTATCAATTTGCAGGTAATCAGGTGTGTCGCGCTCACCACTTGCAATCGCGTCAAGAACGATTGGGTGCTGTTTCATTTTCGAACGCACTTCAATCACGTCGCCAATTTTCACGCGGTAGCTCGGAACAGTTACGCGTGTACCATTGACCAAAAGCTGGCCGTGGCTCACGAACTGACGTGCAGCGAAGATTGTTGGTGCAAATTTTGAACGGTAGCAAATAGCGTCCAAGCGGCGCTCGAGCAGACCCACAAGGTTTTCACCTGTATCGCCTTTAATACGCTCAGCTTCTTTATATGTACGCTTGAACTGTTTCTCAGTGATTTCGCCGTAGTGACCTTTCAGCTTCTGCTTAGCGCGCAGCTGAATACCGAAGTCAGACAATTTGCTCGCGCGACGCTGGCCATGTTGACCTGGGCCATATTCGCGGCGGTTTACTGGAGATTTAGCACGGCCCCAGATGTTTTCGCCCAAACGACGATCGATTTTATATTTGGACTGCATGCGTTTTGTCATCGCAGTTTCCTTTCAAAGGTAAGCTCAAGGAAACGCGCCCTCCTTTGCTTCAGCCTTATATTTCAAAGACTTA
>JARGNZ010000001.1:20668-167816 GCA_029209985.1 Parvibaculaceae bacterium | reverse complement strand
ACTTAGGCCGACAGAGAGAATGGGACACGAGGCCCAGACCCCCACGGGAGCGTAATCAAGTTAAATAATTAAGATGGCCAAATGACCAAACGGGCCGCAAGCGACCCGTCGTGGCCATGATTTACACCGCAATACATCCCATGTAAAGCACTCAAATACATGCCGGACATCAGGCAGGGCCTAGAGTTTGCTTCGGGAACCACCGTGAACGGACATCCCCTTACGACTTCGACTTGCCCGGCCCGTCTGACTCAAAGTCCCGGCCCTCAAGTTCAGCTTTTGCCCGCCAATACGCGTGCTTGGTCAGCGAGGTCACCATGCCCCGCAAGGTCCGAATTTCCTGCTCCGTCAAGGTTGAGCGATGGAAGATATTACGCAGGTTCCGCACCATCACCGGACGTTTTTCAAGCGGGCGCAAGAAACCTGCCTCATCAAGTTGACCTTCCAAATGCTCGAAAAAGCCTAATATTTCCTGTTTTTCAGCCAATAAAGTGCCATTAAGCGGCAAATCAACAGCTGGTGTCTGGTCTGCGGCTTGATACCATTCATACCCCATCAACAAGACAGCTTGCGCCAAATTGAGCGAAGAGAACCCCGGATTAAGCGGAACACTGACAACCGCATCCGCTAAAGCCACCTCATCATTCTTCAGCCCTGTGCGTTCGCGCCCAAACAAAACAGCCGGTTTGCCCCCTTGGGCGATATGCTCCCGCAACTGGCGAGCCGCCTCATGTGGGGTAATCACGGTTTTTGTCATGTCGCGGGGCCGCGCAGTTGTGGCCAAAACCAACGTCTTGCCCTCAATCGCCTCTTCGGTTGTCGTATGGATACGCGCATTCTCAATAACCGAATCGGCCCCGGCTGAAGAAGAGACCGCTTTAGGGTTCGGCCAGCCATCTCGCGGTGCCACAATGTGCATTTCGGTGAGCCCAAAATTTAACATTGCACGCGCCGCTGTGCCGATATTTTCCCCCAATTGAGGGCCAACCAGCACCACAGCTGGGGCTATATCCAAATTTTGCGCTGCGTCGCTCTTACGTTTATCTATCTGAGGCATTTTATGTGAATCATCATTCGTCTATAGGGGTCAAGAAAAGCCGGGCCACTGTTAAAAATCCGACGTGGAATAAGGGATATGCTCCCTTTAATCAATCCGCGCAGAGTGTTATAGCTGCCATTGGCTTCACCGTCTTCCCTGCTTTTGAGTCGCAGATAAGAGGATTGCCCCCTACCCGCTCTATGAGTGGCCATGTTAGCGTTTCGCTTAAACTATTGCTGTATATGAATACAACCCGAGCAAACGCCATTCCGAAGAGATCAAGTACCCGAAGAGGTCAATTATATGTCTAAAATTAAGGTAGCAAATCCAATCGTCGAACTCGATGGCGATGAGATGACACGCATCATTTGGGATCTGATCAAAAAGAAACTGATCCACCCTTATCTAGACGTCGACCTAGAGTATTACGATCTTGGCATGGAATACCGTGACCAGACCGATGACCAAGTAACAATCGATGCGGCTGAAGCCATCAAGAAACATGGCGTTGGCGTAAAATGCGCGACCATCACACCTGATGAGGCGCGGGTTGAAGAATTTGGTCTCAAAAAAATGTGGCGCTCCCCAAACGGGACCATCCGGAACATTCTCGGCGGCACTGTTTTTCGTGAGCCCATCATTTGCACTAACATTCCCCGCCTTGTACCCGGCTGGACATCCCCAATCGTTATTGGCCGTCACGCATTTGGCGACCAATACCGTGCAACAGATTTCCTCGTACCCGGCAAAGGCAAGCTCACCATGACGTGGGAAGCCGAAGATGGTTCTGAAACCATCGAACGTGAAATTTATGACTTCCCAGATTCCGGTGTCGCAATGGGCATGTATAATCTGGATGAAAGCATTCGCGACTTTGCCCGCTCTTGCATGGGCTTCGGTTTGCAACGCAACTACCCTGTATATCTCTCCACCAAGAACACAATCATGAAAGCCTACGATGGCCGCTTCAAGGACCTGTTCATGGAAGTGTTTGAAACCGAATTCGAAGAGAAATTCAAAGCAGCTGGCCTCACCTATGAGCACCGCCTGATTGACGACATGGTCGCCTCCGCAATGAAATGGAACGGTGGCTATGTATGGGCATGTAAAAACTACGATGGCGACGTACAGTCAGACACTGTTGCCCAAGGCTTTGGCTCACTGGGCCTGATGACATCCGTTTTGATGACCCCCGATGGCAAAACAATGGAAGCCGAAGCAGCGCACGGCACCGTGACCCGCCACTACAGAGCGCACCAGCGCGGTGAGGAAACCTCAACCAATTCCATCGCCTCCATCTTCGCATGGACACGTGGCCTCGCACACCGGGGTAAATTGGACGATAACCAAGCCCTGACAGACTTCGCAAACACCATTGAAAAAGTATGTGTGAGCACCGTACAAAGCGGCCACATGACCAAAGATTTGGCCTTACTTGTGGGCGCGGAACAAAAATGGCTTTCAACAACCGGCTTCCTCGACAAAGTTGACGAGAACCTGCAAAAAGCGATGGGCGCTTAACCGCTCCTACAAACAGTCTTGATTATTGAAGAAGAGCAGCGGCTACTCGCCCTGCTCTTCTTTCGTTTCTCGGCTCTTTTCGTCAACAAGCTCTTGGGCGAGAGCATCTGTTGGACGCCCGGAACTTTGTTCCTCACGCAAAAGGCGGCGTTCTTCCGCAACCCGTAAAATCGTTTCATGCACGGCAGGGTTTCGTGCGATGAAATGCTCAAAGTCCCGAACCGGTAAGCGTAAAAGATGACAACGCGTTTTCGCCACGATCGAGGCTGTGCGGACTTCATGGTTGAGCAGCGCCCCCTCCCCAAAGAACTCTCCTTCATGCAATTCCATGGTGAAGTCTGGGAACATCACATCAGCCCGCCCCAGCACAATAAAATACATCCCGTCCGCCCGCTCTCCTTCATGGCCAATGACAGTCCCCCGCTGAGCGATTTGCGATTGCAACAGGTCCAGCAACTCCCCCAAAGCCAGCGGGGTGAGCCCTTGAAACAACGGCACACGCGCAAGCATTCCCCAAGACACCACAAACTCGCGTCGATGAATTTCCTGCGCAAAACTGGATGATAAAATTGCAACGGGCAACGCAAACATGCCAAGCCCCAACACCATAACAACGCCCCCGACAATGCGCCCCGCCACTGTAATAGGCACCACATCCCCGTAGCCAACAGTCGTCAGCGTGGAAAGCGCCCACCACATCGACAGGGGAATACTGCCAAAGGCTTCTGCTTGCACATCCCCTTCAACCCAATGAATTAGCGTAGCTGCACACAACAGCAGGCCCAGCATAATAACCATTGCCCCCAACAACGCGCGCGCTTCATTAACAATGACGCGCCCTAATGTCGTCAGGGCAGGTGAAAATCGAATGAGCTTCAAAAATCTCAGCAAGCGAAAAATGCGCAAAACCCGCAAATCGATGGTAAAGAAAAAGCCGAGATAAAAGGGTAAAATGACAAGAAGGTCGAGCAACATATAGGGGGTCTTTGCCCATATGAATCGCGCCTGAAGCGGCGAGGCTGGCCGCAACAAAGGAAATTCAATGCACACCCAAAGCCGCACAACATATTCAATGGTGAAAATTAAAATGGAAATCGTGTTGAAGTAGCCAATCCAGTTGCGGTTCTCCGCACTGAATTCCTCAACCGTTTCCATCGCAAAGATCACGATATTCGCGCAGATCAACGACATCATAAAGATATCGAAAATCAAACTGGGGAGGTCGCTGGTCTTGCCAGCTTCCAAAATTATGTAGAGCCGATGGCGCACACGTAGCAACCAAGGCTCGCGCCCTTTTCCCTCAAGAGGATCCGCTGAGATCGAACGAATTTTCCTAAGATGCTCCGGCAAGGGCTCCTACACTCTCTTTGATTGCAGTGAGCGCCTCAAGGGCCTTCGCCCCATCTGGTCCCCCTGCTTGCGCCATATCCGGGCGACCACCGCCACCTTTACCACCGACAGCTTCAGACCCCGCTCGGACCAAGTCCACCGCGCTCAATGTGTCTGAAAGGTCTTTTGTGACGCCAACCGCGAGGCCAGCTTTACCGTCTTCGGTAACCGTGATGAATGCAATCACCCCCGAACCCACCTGTTGCTTGGCGTCATCGATCAAGCCCCGCAAATCTTTCGGGCTGACACCATCCAATTTGCGCGCCAATACTTTAATGCCATTGATATCGTCAACTTGATCCGCACCGCCCTCGTTGCTGGCACCGTCACCAATCATAGCCAGTTTCTTACGGGCTTCCGTCAGCTCCCGGTCAAGCTTGCGGCGCTCATCCATCAGCACACCAATACGGCTTGGCAAATCTTCAACTGTGGTTTTAAGGACAGCCGCCGCATCCCGCACAAGCGTCTCCTGCTGGGTCAGATAAAGCCGCGCACTTTCACCAGTCAACGCTTCTACCCGGCGAATACCAGAGGCAACAGCCCCTTCAGAAATGATTTTGAACACACCAATGTCACCCAATCGCGCAACATGTGTCCCCCCGCATAGTTCAACGGAGTAAGCCTTATCAGTTGGCGCAGCCGCCTCCTCAGCGCCCATAGAGAGCACACGCACTTCATCGCCATATTTCTCGCCGAACAATGCCAAAGCTCCCGCCTCGATGGCTTCATCGGGGGTCATCAAGCGCGTATCAACCGGGCTGTTCCCACGAATTTGCGCATTTACAATAGCCTCAACCTGAGCAATTTCTTCAACGCTCATACCTTTTTGATGGGCGAAATCAAACCGCAACCGCTCATCATTGACCAAAGACCCCTTCTGAGCCACATGTGGCCCAAGCACCCGGCGCAGCGCTTCGTGCACAAGGTGGGTCGCAGAGTGATTGGAGCGTGTCGCAAGACGGCGTCCATGATCCACCCGCAGGTCAACCACATCGCCGACCGCAAGGCGCCCGCGTGTGAGAGTCCCAATATGCACATGCAGTGCACCAAGCTTTTTCTGAGTATCTGTAATGGTGATCTCAGCGCCCTCAGTCGTAAACATCATGCCAGCATCACCAGCCTGCCCACCGGACTCACCGTAGAAAGGTGTTTGATTGACCAGCAACGCAAAGGATTGCCCAGCTTCAACAGCCTCAACCTCAGCACCATCAGCCACGAGAGCAACCACCTTGCCCTCAGCAGCTTCCGTCTCATATCCGAGGAATTCAGTCGCCCCGACGCGCTCATTGATATCAAACCAAATCGTATCAGTGGCTTGCTCGCCCGAACCAGACCAATTCTTGCGTGCTTCCGCCCGCTGGCGTTCCATAGCTGTATTAAAGCCATCCAGATCAACGTCCATACCTTTGGTACGCAGCGCATCCTGTGTGAGGTCCAATGGGAAGCCATAGGTATCATAAAGCTTAAAGGCCACTTCCCCATTAAGAGTTCCAGCGCCTCCTTGCTGCACAACTTCCTCGTCCAACAATTTAAGCCCGCGCACCAATGTTTCACGGAACCGGCTTTCTTCTAGCTTCAAAGTTTCGGTAATCAAAGGTTCAGCACGGCGAAGCTCTGGATACGCTGTCCCCATCTCACGCACCAATGCAGGCACCAAACGCCACATCAACGGATCCTTTGCCCCAGCCAATTGAGCATGGCGCATCGCCCGGCGCATAATCCGGCGCAAAACATATCCACGGCCATCACTCGCCGGCATCACACCATCTGCCAGGAGGAAACACGCCGAGCGCAAATGGTCTGCAATCACCCGGTGACTAACCGCATGTGGGCCGCTCATATCCGTAGAGGTGGCCTCTGCCGATGCACGGATTAAGGCTTGCATCAAATCAGTTTCATAATTGTCGTGGCTGCCTTGCATCAAGGCCGCAATGCGCTCCAGCCCCATGCCGGTATCAATCGACGGGTTCGGCAAGTCCCTGCGAACGCCGTCCGCCCCTTGGTCGTATTGCATGAAGACCAAGTTCCAAATCTCAATAAACCGGTCGCCATCTTCATCTGGGCTGCCCGGAGGCCCCCCAGGAATATGGTCGCCGTGATCAAAGAAGATTTCAGAACACGGCCCACACGGCCCCGTGTCCCCCATCGACCAAAAATTGTCCGAGGTGCCAATGCGGATGATTTTATCATCGGAGAACCCAGCAATTTTTTTCCATAGCGCGTAAGCCTCATCATCATCGGCGTAAACAGTCGCCAAGAGACGGTCTTTGGGAATATCAAATTCCTTATTGATCAATTGCCACGCATAATAAATCGCTTCTTCTTTGAAATAATCGCCAAAAGAGAAGTTTCCCAGCATTTCAAAGAAAGTGTGATGACGAGCCGTATAGCCAACATTATCAAGGTCATTATGTTTGCCCCCCGCGCGCACGCACTTCTGAGACGAAACAGCCCGATTATACGGACGGTGCTCCGTGCCAGTGAAAACATTTTTGAATTGCACCATGCCCGCGTTTGTAAACAACAATGATGGATCATTCGCAGGCACCAAAGAAGATGATGCAACTTGCTCATGTCCATTCTCCCCAAAGAAATCGAGGAATTTACTACGTATGTCGTTTAGGCCGGTCATTGCGTCATCCGATATTATTAGCGGTACTATTGTCAGGCTCACCATAACCGAGAAGACAATAAACTACCTTGCTTTTACTGAAACCACTGCCCCCCGTCCAGCTCCCAAAAACCAACCTGTTTAAGGCGATAAGCTTAACCCGCAAAAACAGCTCTTTAAGCCTGCGAACAAAAGGAGAGTCGGCAAGATTGCAACATATGAAAGAGCGCAAGCACGCACGAAAGGGCGAAGAAACTTGCCAAAAATGTCGCTATTTCGACAAAAAAACGCCCTTCCCCGAGGAAAGAGCGTTTTCAAAGTCATTTCAACGACGTTTAGGGCAATCCGCTACGCTGTCGCTTCGCTTGTGCCATCGTCTTCGGCTTCACTCGCAGGGAAATCATCAACGACTAAACCTGCGTCTGCCCGTACAGCTTTTTCGATGGTTTCAGCCATGTCAGGGTTTTCCCGTAAGAAGATTTTCGCATTCTCACGCCCTTGACCGATTCGCGTACTATCGTAGGAATACCAAGAACCAGACTTATCAACGATCCCGGCTTTTACCCCAAGATCGAGCACCTCACCCATTTTGGAAATGCCCTCACCGTACATGATGTCAAATTCCACCTGTTTGAACGGAGGCGCGACCTTGTTTTTGACAACCTTCACCCGCGTCTGATTGCCCACGACCTCATCCCGGTCTTTAATCGCCCCGATACGGCGAATGTCCAAGCGAACAGAAGAATAGAACTTCAACGCATTACCACCGGTAGTGGTTTCTGGGCTTCCGAACATCACACCAATTTTCATCCGAATTTGGTTGATGAAAATCACCATACAATTAGATTTCGAAATAGAGGCTGTCAGTTTCCGCAGCGCTTGACTCATCAAACGCGCCTGCAAACCCGGTAGACTGTCGCCCATGTCCCCTTCAAGCTCCGCACGCGGGGTCAACGCCGCCACGGAATCAATCACGATGACATCCACAGCACCAGAGCGCACCAAAGTGTCTGTAATTTCCAAAGCTTGCTCGCCCGTATCCGGTTGCGAGATCAACAGCTCGTCCAAATTAACACCCAGTTTGCGGGCATATACAGGGTCCAGAGCATGCTCAGCATCAACAAAGGCGCAAATGCCACCCTCTTTCTGAGCTTCCGCAATAGCGTGGAGGGTCAGCGTTGTTTTACCAGAACTCTCAGGTCCATAAATTTCTACCACACGGCCTTTCGGCAATCCGCCGATACCCAGCGCGATGTCCAGGCCCAGCGACCCTGTAGAAATGCTTTCGATCTCTACAATCTGCTGGTCCTTACCGAGCTTCATGACCGAGCCCTTACCAAAGGAACGATCAATTTGACTTAGGGCAGCTTCAAGCGCCTTTTGCTTGTCACCGTTATTTTTTCCACGCAGGCTCACAACATTCTCCGCCATAATCTTTCATCCCCTTATTTCACACCGTAGGTTAATGCGCAACGAGGGTTAATGTACCGGTTTTGTTCTATTTGGCAAGCCCCATGTAAGGCATTGAAATAAAAAGATAAAATAAAATATGTTCTTAATAGGTTCTCATTGATGAATGTAAATCTTTATGCGACTCACAAAAACCAACCATTTTTCTTAAAGTCTTACTAAGCTTACACACCCACCTTCACACAGCCATCACCGCACAAATCAAGCGCCTCTCTTAGCCCGTATATAACGTCGTGGGCCATTGGTAGTCTTCGCTCAACGGCTTACGGAACGTGACCTCTTCAACGTATTTTGCAACGAGCTGCTCATTGAAAATCTCAAAACTGCGGCGCCAACCATTCTCCGCAATTTCGCGGGCCTCATCATCATGCGCGTTGAAATATTTGATCTTCTGAATCAAATCATCAAAGTCCTCATAGAACGCCATTTCGTCTTCTTTGAAAATTTGATCAAAGCCAACACGGCGATGGATCAACGTCAGCAACCCATTACCCATGTATTGCGCCATCCGGTCAGAGCTATAAAGCGGCTCGCTTGCTCCCTCCTCCCGGCTGAGATTAAGCCCCATCCGCGCACTGCCCAGTCGTTCAAGATAGGCAATGCCTCCAATTCCCGGTTTACCCTTCATGCCGCGAATATCAATCTCCCCCTTAGGGAACGCCTCAAGCAACCGATTGGAAACCTGCCACCGCTCACTATCTGCTGCGGCATGACCCATGCCATAAAAAACACGACACGTCGGCGCATCATTCTCAAAGGCTCGGAAGCTATCGATTGATTTATCAACCAAATTTGGAAAGAAACTCACCACATTATTTTTACGGGCAAATTGCTGAAGTCCCGGCCCGGCCGTTGTCAGAAAAATCGCGTCGGCAATATCCGCCCGCTCCATAATTTTCTCAACATTCTCCGGCTGCCAAATCGCATCAATGTTGCGCAAAGCAATTTTCACATAAGGCAGTGCCTTTTTGATCTTCTTGAGTGTGCTGTTAAAAATCTGCTGAGAATGCCCGACAATCACCAAATCAGGGCTGAACTGCTTGGCCGTGGCCAACAGCCGCATGTTCGCCGGAATAATACCAAACTTGCGTGACTCAAACCAACTTGAGGAGCGCGCAATATCGCGATCACTGAATTGATAGACCTGATGCCCATTGCGCGTGAAGCCGTTCGCCAATTTACGGTTTGAATCGTAGAAGCGTCCACCGTCACTTTTTTCGTTAAAATTACCAACATATAGAACGCGCATAGAACCTCGGTCGGGAGAATAAATCAGTGTCAGAAATCAACTATTCAGGGCACATAAAGCCGGGCTATGACTGCAACCCTAACCTTCTTCAATCGCTTCTTTTACAGCGCCCGCAAGCTGCTTGAGACTGAAAGGCTTGGGCAGAAAACGAAATTCTTGGTCAGGGTCCAAGCTCTTTTCAAAGGCATCTTCTGCATAACCTGAAACAAAAATGACTTTAATGTCCGGACGTATTTCGCGCAAATGCTTGATCATCGTTGGCCCGTCCATATTGGGCATCACAACATCTGAGACGACCAAATCAATTTCGCCATCAAAGTCTTCCACAACTTCCAAAGCGATGTCACCCGCCTCAGCTTCCAACACGTCATACCCACGCGATTGCAACGCGCGCGCCGCAAAGGTCCGCACTGCGTCTTCGTCTTCAACCAGTAGAATGGTGCCGTGCCCACTTAAATCTTTCTTGGATTCCGCGACTTCTTGCTCGGCTTCCAAATCCGCCTCAATAACAGCTCCCGCCTCCATCACATGGCGCGGTAAATAGATCCGAAACGAGGTTCCTTTGTTCAATGCCGAGAAGGGGAAAATAAATCCGCCCGTTTGTTTCACAATCCCGTAAACCGTCGACAGCCCCAAACCGGTTCCCTTGTTCACATCCTTTGTCGTGAAAAACGGCTCAAAGATTTTTGCCAAATTCTCTTGAGGAATACCAACACCGGTATCGCCCACTTCAATCAGTACATATTCCGCATCCGGCATCATCGAATGATCCAGCGCGCGGGAATCTTCTTCCGTCACATTCGCAGTGCGGATCGTCAACTTGCCGCCATCCGGCATCGCATCCCGCGCATTCACCGCTAGATTGATAATGACCTGCTCAAGTTGATTTTGATCAACCTTCACCGGCCAGAGATCGCGCCCGTGCACAATTTTAAGTTCTACTTTTTCACCCAGCAACCGCGCTAACAAGTTGGACAGTTCAGCCAGCTCATCGGTTAGCGCCAACACTTTTGGTCGCAGCGTTTGACGGCGCGAAAAGGCCAGCAATTGCCTTGTCAGGTTTGCCGCCCGGTTGGCATTTTGCTTGATTTGCATCACGTCCGCAAAGGACGGATCCCCGGCTTTGTGCCGTGCCAACAGCAAATCACAAAACCCAATAATGGCCGTGAGAAGATTGTTAAAGTCATGTGCCACGCCCCCAGCCAATTGGCCAACAGCTTGCATTTTTTGCGATTGCGCAAATTGAATTTCGAGGTTTTTCTGCTCGGTCGCATCAATGAGATACAAAACAATCCCACCCTGCTCTTCTTCGTTCCCGGCAAGAGAGCTCACAAAGACATGCGCTACACGGTCCGCCTGCCCTGCAAGGCGAATATCGGTCGAGGCAACCGTGCCCGTGCTCCCACCCGCATCATCAATCGCCGCTTTCAGGTCTGCAATATCATCGGAGACAGCAAGCGCTGTAAAATCAGCCCCACGGGCCACTTGCTCCCCCACCAATCCAGTAAAGGCCGCATTGACGCTTTCAATGCGCAAGTCCCGGTCCAGCACGACAATGCCAATGGGAGAGGTGTTAAAGAACCGCGCAAACCGCATCTCTGCATCCCGCAGGTGCGCTTCCACCTTGTCGCCCGGCGAGCGATCCAACACCAACGAGCGCGACGCTATCGGCGTTCCCTGCCCGTCATAGGAATAAGATTGCACAATCCGAACCGGAACAATGCCTTCTGGCCCCTGTAGGTCCACATCCAGCACCTCTGGCACCGGTTGGCCAACCTCACCTTCATTAACCACAGGCGGCGCAAGCGCCCCAACATCTCCCTGCACCAAATCACTCAGCGCCAACCCGCGTTCCGTAATCCGGTCCGGGTCCAGCGCAAGCCACGTGCCCAGCGTTTCATTGACATATGTAATGACACCGGAAGGTTGTGCAGAAAAGAACCCAAATGGGGCTGTATCCAAATACCCAATGAAACGGCCCTGCTCCCGGTGCGCGGCGTCTGTCGCTTCACGTTCGCCCGTCACATCGCGCAAATGCCACAGCGCCCCTTTGCCGCTGCCACCGTTGGCCTGCTCATGCACTGGCTGCACCGTAACTTGATACACCCGCACACCGCGCCCAGCAGGCGGCTGAAACCTCAATTCAGCTTCATCTGACAAGCCTAGGCGTGCGGCCTGCGCCAATTGATAAAGCGCCTCCGACACCCGGTCATCTCCGGCCATTAAACGTTCAAGGGAAATAGGACGGTCATTTTCATCCAAACCCAATTGGCGGTACGCTTGGTTGGCAAAAAGAACACCGCCGCGCCAATCTGTCACCGCGCAGGGGTCCGGGATGACTTCCAAAGCAGACAGGGCAAGAACAGAGGCTTTATTGGCGGACAGGCCAGCCGCGCGTCCACGTCCGGCAGCAACAGCCGCCAACGCCGCCGCCCCGGCAAGAGCCAAACCGCTCACCAAGAGATAGCCAGCAGGACCCGCCGTTTCCAAATCAATAAGCGCCAAACCACCTGCAACACCCGCAAGCGAAACCGCCCCAAGCCCCGCGCCGCGCAAGGCCCATTTACCCAAGGATAGAGAGCCTATCCCCGCGCGCGTCTGTGTGTCCGCCATATCTGCGTCTAGAATTTTCGTCTCTGTGTCACTCATCAATCTGTGTCACTCATCAAAAAGCCGCTGTGCCTTAAGTCCCCTGAAACGCTTCCAGCCAGAAGAATCGTCTCGAAATATCAATCTAAGCACTCTTATGTGACCAGCCCGCCAGCGCAACTCCTATTCGACATTGAAAGCTGAAAACCCTCAAATCCAGCTCATTTCATGCCAAATGGGACTATTTAGGGGGAGTTGGAGCGACTAAGAGCGCCACGCCATTTTGGAACGCAACCGCATCACATAGCCAACAACTTCAGCAACAGCTTGGAAGTGTTCGGCAGGAATAGGCTCATCAATTTCAATCTGCGCATAAAGCGCACGGGCCAATGGCTTGTTCTCAACAATCGGAATGTCATTCTCGGTCGCAATGCCCCGAATAGTCAGCGCAACCGCATCCATCCCTTTGGCGACACAAATAGGAGCCAACATGCCCTGCTCATATTTCAACGCCACAGCAAAGTGGGTCGGGTTGGTAATCACAACCGTCGCATCTGGCACCGCCGCCATCATCCGTTTTTGACCACGCTGACGTCTCAAGGCCCGCAATTTGGCCTTCACCATCGGGTCACCTTCAGCTTGCTTATGCTCGTCCTTAACCTCTTGCATGGTCATGCGCTGCTTCTGCATCCACACATAACGCTCATACATATAGTCAGCCGCCGCGATCACCCCCATGATAACAATCACGGCCACCAAAATTTTAATCGATAGCGCATGAATAAGCGGAAGCAAGTGGTGCAGGTCGATACTGACCATCGTTCCCAGTTGATCTCGTTGCGGGTAAACAATGGCAAAGGTCGCCATGCCAACCAAGGTGATTTTTAGAATCCCCTTCACAAAGTTCATCAAGCTTTTGCCCGAGAACATGCGCTTGGCCCCACCAAGGAGAGAAATTTTGCTGAGCTTTGGTTGAATTGTTTCTGTTGTGAAGGTCGGGGCATTTTGCACCAAATTGCCTGCAACCCCGGCAATCATAATAGCGCCAAAGGGAACCGCCAGACAGAAAAGCAAAATCTGGCCTGCTTGCCACCATACAAGACGCAAATGCTCCGGGTCGGTGGCAATGGCGTGAGGGCTTTCGAGAAACAGACGTAAGTTTTTCATCAAGCCGTCCGCCATACTGGGAGCACTAAACCCAATGATAATGGCTGCCGCCAATAGAATGAACCAAGTATTGACCTCTTGGCTCTTGGCCATATCCCCTTTTTTGTGAGCTTCTTCGAGCTTTTTACTGGAGGGGTCCTCGGTCTTTTCACTGTCGTCTTGGTCTGCCATGACTACGCTCTACTCACACTAAAAAATGACTCATGGTTTCCTCGAAATAATTGAGGAACCACATCATCATCGATCCCATCAGGACCATGAACAGAGCAAAGCCGATCAGAATGTTTGCAGGCATCGCAATGAAATACACCTGCAACTGCGGCATCAAACGAGACAACAGGCCAAGGGCCAAATTAAAAATCAATCCAAACACAATGAAAGGAGCAGAAAGCTGGAGGGCAACCTGAAAGCTCCCTGCCACAACATCCACTGCCATTTTAACAAAGTCACCCGCTGGCAACATCTGCCCCGGCGTAAAGAGCGTGTAGGAGTCTTTCATTGCAGCGATCAGCAGATAGTGAAAATCCATCACAAACAACAGGGTAACAGCCAACATCGACATGAAAGATCCCACCAACGCACTTTGTACGCCTTGTGTCGGGTCCATGTTTTGGGCAAATGCAAGGCCTGTTTGAAAGGCAATCACTGTGCCCGCAACCTGCAAAGCACCCATGACAAGGCGGGCAACCATGCCCACCAAACCGCCGGTCAATATCTCACCAATAACAAGAAAGCCTAAGCCGAACAGACTGCTCGGCACGTCCCCAAAACTCGACGCCACCAAAGGCAGCATCACCGCCGACAACATCAATGCAAAGGTCAATTTGAATTGCGCAGGAATTGTGCGCTCCCCGAATGCCGGCATAAGCATGATCATTGTCCCAATGCGTGCAAACACGAGGATAAAAGCAAGAGAGAGTTGCGGCAAAATGGAAAGTTCGAAGTCCATAAAGCAGCCCTACCCTGCCGCAATTTTATCAGTAACCAACGTCATGTAAGACGATAAAGTTGATCCCATGAAAGGGAGGGTAATCAACAAGGTGATGAAAATCGCAAAGATCTTCGGCACAAACACCAAAGTCATCTCTTGAATCTGCGTCAAAGCTTGAAACAGCGCGATAATAAGGCCAAGGCCCAACGCCACCAACATCATCGGCCCGGAGACCTGAAGAAGAACCCAAATACCCTCTCGTGAGAGATCTAAAACTTCAGCACCATTCATACTCACCCCCTAGCTTGCGCAAGCAAGCCATCGCCAAACACGTGCCTTAAATAGGCATCCGCATAATTTCTTGATACGCCGTCACAACTTTGTCTCGAATAGCCACAACAGTTTGCACTGTCGCCTCGGCCTCAGACACCGCTGTCACCACATCCACGAGATTGCCTTGGTTACTGACGGCGCCAACCATTTCGGCCTCGCCCTTTTTACCCGCATCCATCATGCCTTCCATGACATTCTGAAGGGCATTCCCAAAACTACCTTCATCCCCGCCACCAAGCGCTGATTTAGCGGCCCCGGTGCCCGCACCTGAGCTAACAGACCCCGCTTGGGCGGCGCTCGCATAGGCATTGAGTGCAACTGAAGCTGGAATAGCCATTGTTTAGTGCTCCCTTAACGACGCAGTAAATCGATGGTCCGTGTGACCATGCTACGCGATGTTTGAATGACACTCAGATTGGCCTCATAAGACCGTTGAGCTTCACGCATATCCATGGATTCAATCAGTCCATTGACGTTAGGTGTTTTGACATAGCCATTTTCATCAGCCGCTGGATGTTCCGGCATAAACTTTTTACCAAAATCAGACTTGTCGAGAGCTGGCTTCCCAACCTTAACCGTGGTCGCGCCCAGCTCTTTGTCTAACTGCTGTTCAAACGTCACAATCTTACGCTGATACGGATCACCGTCCGGTGTTTGTGCCGTGGAGTTTACGTTTGCGATATTCTCGGCGATCACGCGCATGCGTCCGCCCTGAGCTTTCAAACCAGACACCGCAATGTTCATTGATGTCATCAAATCCATTAGATCAATCCTTTCAAATCACGCTTCATCCATCGCGCACTTAACGATTAGTGCCCAATGCCGTCTTGAGAATATTCATACTTTTAGAATAAAGCCCGGTGGCAGTATCAAATTGCAACTGCGTGTCTGCGACTTTGACCATTTGCTCTTCCAAAACCACCGCATTCCCGGTTGGTGATGTTTCAGAGTCTGGGCTGCGCACGGTCTTCATGCTAGACGTCCCGGCCGCTGTACCAGAAAGATGTCCCTCACGGGTTTGCGCCATACCCATCTTGCCGATATTGGCGCTCTCAACCATCGTATTAAAATCAAGTTCTTTCAGATCGCGCGCAATATAGCCTGGTGTATCTGCGTTCGCGACGTTCTGCGCCAGCACCCCTTGGCGTTCAGACAGCCAATGCATCCGGTCCTTAATCATCCCAAAAAGGGGGATATCGCTCACAACCATGGGCTCAACCTCTCAACCAAATATCGTCCTATTTCCATCCAGGAGCAAAAGAACGTAAAGGGGCCACGCAATCCTTGTGTAGCTGTGTAGGCAAATATGACCCCTCAGCCCTAAGATTGTATTAACGAGTTAATAAATGACTCACCAAGTTTTTTGAGGGAATGCCTCAGGTTTAACTTCTTCTTAAACATGTAGGGGGAAAAATGTGCCTAGGGAATCCTAAATCGGGACGCAGATTCATTAACAAGTGAACCCTGCCCCGGCAAAAAGTGAGCATCGGGTGATGGAGTATTCAGACTATCTTCGTTTTGTAGCGGCCTTCGGATTCATCATTGGATTGATCCTGGTCTGCGCATGGGGCGCGCGCCGCATGGGTCTGACACCACAGATTGGTGCCACCGAAAACAACAAACGCCTTGCAGTGATCGAAACACTCAATCTCGACACAAAGCGCAAGCTCATGCTCATCCGCCGTGATGGCAAAGAACACCTCCTCCTTCTCGGTGATAATGACATCACCATTGAAGGTGGGTTTGATGCCGTGCAACCTGTCGCACAACCCACCACATCTATTACCCAACAAATAGCTGGGAATGGGGCGAGTGAGAAAGAAGCCACCCATGAGATTGGGGGGCCAGTTCTGGCTCAAATGAACCGTGTTGTAAGCCTCATTCGCGAACGGACGGCATCATGAACTCTTACAAAAAACTTATTGCCCCCGCCTTATTTATGATGGCGTCCCTTGTGGCGACACCAGCTTTAGCCGAAAGCGTTACAGTCAACTTCGCGGAAGGCTTTGGCCTTACAGACCGCGTCGTGCAAATCATTTTGCTCGTCACCGTCATGAGCTTGGCACCGTCCATCTTGGTCATGGTGACATCATTTGTACGCATCGTCATTGTGCTGTCCCTCTTGCGCACAGCAATGGGCGTTCAGCAGTCACCACCAAACTCTGTCATCATTTCACTCGCGCTTTTCTTAACCGCATTTGTCATGATGCCTGTGTTTGAAAAAGCGTATGAAGCTGGCGTCAAACCAATGATGAACCAAGAAATGGAAATGGCAGAAGCCTTTGATGGCGCTGCCGCTCCCTTCCGGGTCTTTATGCTTTCACAGGTGCGCGACAAAGATCTGGAGTTATTCGTCAATCTCGCCCGCGCTGAAATGCCGGAAACCGTTGAAGAGACGCCCTTACACGTTCTCGTGCCCGCCTTCATGATTAGCGAGTTACGACGCGCATTCGAAATCGGTTTCCTCGTCTTCCTCCCCTTTATCATCATCGACATGGTTGTCGCCTCAATCCTCATGTCCATGGGGATGATGATGCTGCCACCGATTATGATCTCCCTCCCCTTCAAGCTGATCTTCTTCGTGCTTGTTGATGGATGGCATTTAATCACTGGCAGCTTAGTCCAAAGCTTCGGCCTTTAGCGAAACATCACACAATGACGCAGCAAAAAGCCCGCTAGAAATCTCTAGCGGGCTTTTGTGTCAGAAACTAAATCTCTATTTGAAAACTTCTTGATCGACACCACCGGTAATCGGATCGGCACCATACTGGTTTTCACCGTCTGTACCTTTCAGTACCAAGAACACCAACATGACAAGAGGCCCGATAAGTGGAATTAAATAAAGCAGCAACCACCATGCAGACCGGTCAGTGTCATGAAGACGACGAACCAAAACCCCTAAGCTAGGCAAGAGTGTGCCGAGGCTCAAAATAATTGTAAAAGCACCCAGACCAGACGAGACGCCATTGGGTCCGTCAATCGTGACCCCCAAGAGCATGTCCGCAACAGACGCAAGAATCCAAGCTATGATTAGGAATAACGTATAGTACCAATATTCAGCCCGCCGAGCACGACCCGAAAACGCTACATACTTTGATGTAAGGCAAGTTAAAAAATAATTCACAGTCTTTCCCCTGAAAGAAATTTAGCCAAGCTAAAGACTATGTTTTAACTAAGAGGGCTGCAAGCGCGAACACTGTCACAAAACGATTTAGTTAATCGCTGTCGCCCCCTCTTTAAGGTCATACCGCTCACGGAAGCTGTTAATGAACCGATCGAGCGTATCAACGCCAGCGATCTCACGCGCTAAAGCACGAAATTCGACCCCTTGGCGCTCGATGGGCTCGGTAACCGTAGCAAAGCTATTCCCGTCTTCACTGGCCCGCATCTTCTCGCCATACTTCTTCCGCAGCCGTTCAAGTGCCACCGGATTATCCGCTAAAGAATATGCAATCGCCGCACGCATCACCAAGGCCCGGTCTGTATCCGATAAGGCCTCATTCGATGCCCAAACCCGTCCTAATAAACTCTCAACTTGGGTGCCGGATTGTTCCCATTGTTGGGAGCTCCACAACACATCCGCCCGTAACAATTGGGCTTCTCTGCCTTCTTGATTTTCAAGCAACTCCAAAGCATGGTCTTCCAAACCCAGCTCCGCCAAAGCCCGCGCTTCCATCAAGCGCCGCTGCAAAGCCAAATCATCCGGCAAAAGAGATTGTCGGCTGCTCCGAATAGCTGCCAAGGCTTGTTCTGGCTGTCGGTCCATCAAGCGGATCAACGCAAGCTTTGTGGCAACCTGTGCCCGCGCAATACCGCGCAACCGATGATCAACCTGATGCTGAAGCAGCTCTCCTGCTTGGTCCAACAAATCAACATCAACCAAACGGTCCGCCAATCGACGGATCATCGCATCCCCGCGCCGCCCAATCGGCGTAAGCTCCCGGAAATCATAATAGAGCGCCAACGCTTCAACTGAATCCATTTGGTCCGCCCCGCCGGACAAAAAGAGATCTGTAAAAATTTCCGTCATCCGAGACGCCATGCGGCGCCCCCGGTCCGTATTAGGATAATGGCTAACCGCCTTGCGCATCATGTTAAGCGCCATTTTAACTTTCCCGCGCGCCAGCTTCATCTCTGCCAAATTCTCAAGAATGGCCAGCTCTAAATCATCACCACGCCACGCAAATTTCAATCGTTCCAGTTCTTCTTCAAGTCCTTGGTCATCAATCAGTCCATTTCGGTGCTGCAATTTTGCCTTCGCAAACCGTGCACGCGTGGAAACAGGTCTGTAATGGGCCTGGATCACACGTTCAAATTTCTCCAAAGCCTCATCCGTGCGATTAGCTGCCTCAAACATACGCCCCTGCACCATCTCTTTTTCCAACTGATAGCGCTCACTTGTAACGCCGCTTGGAATTTGGTTCAGGTTATAGGCCACAGAAGGCAAGTCGCCCGCAGATAGCTCAGCCTCTGCTGCACGGATGCGGAACAGCGCTTGTTCGTTAGGCTCATATTCTTCAAACGTATTTTTTGCCCGCGCGAAATCCTCACGCGCTTCGCGCCATTGTCCCAATTCAGCATGTAATGCCCCCCGCCACAAAGCAGCATGCGGGTCGCGCAACAAAGCGTGTTCAGATAAATCTGTCATCGCCTCTTCTAAGTTGCCACGCTGGAAGCTCGCCACCCCCCGCAGCGCCTTAAAAGCAGGCTCAATCAAAACATCTGGATATTTCCGCGACAGGCTTCTCAGCAAAGCAAGAGTTTCACTTGCAAGGCCGTAGCTCATCAAAAATTGCGCATACCGAATAGTGGTTTCGATCGGGTCCCCATCCCGGTCCACAAGCATTTTTTGGTAATATTGGCGACGTTCAAAAAAATCATCCCCCGGCACTTCACGCCACCGGGCAAAATCCATCTTGCCCGGATCACCCGTGTTGAAGTCCCGTTGCCCCTGCTTGCCGTACTCAGCAGCATTCGCCGCAGATAGCGTCAAACCTGACCCACGAGAGACAATGACTTCATCTTCCAAAGCACGGACATAAAGGTCATCCGCCAATTGCACAAAGACCAAACCTTGTGTTGTGGCCATCGCAGAAAATTCAACAAAATTACGCGGGGCCACCAACCCTTGCCCCGGCCCATTGGCCGTTACAATCGCAAGCACGTCGCGCACTTCCGGGTCCCGCACCCAGTGCACACGCCCCCGGCCACGTAAGTCGAGCGACACTTTAGCTTCGCCATTTTCAGCCCAACCACGGTTCAATGTCACCGCCCGCATGGGCTCAACAATCACATCCCCCAGGGTCACAATCCAACTGCGGCCCTTCTCACTCGCCGTCAGCAACACTCTATCTTTAGGGCTGAACTGAACAATGGTCGCATCATCAACAGGAATGACTTCTGGCTCACCGATAAGAAGGCGCGCCTCTTGATCAAAACCAGAAAGGTCCACCCCATCTGTTGTGTCAAAGACCATCCAAACCTTGCCTGCCCGTTGGAAAACAGCCGCCCCCACACGCTCCGCCCAAGGGAAGGTCAGACGTACGCTCGTTCCAAGCACATCAACTTGAACTTGAGACGGCCCCTCTGGAATAATTTCCCCGGCATCTGTTGAAGCCACATCCTCAGGTCGTGGCGCATCCGGGAGAACCGACGCAGACTTGATGTTTTTGGGGCCACTTTGATCTGGTCCAGTGGCAGACGTAGAAGCGTCCTGAGAGGCGCTCACTTCCTGACCCGCTTGCGCCGGTTTCGAGGCAACCTTCTCAGGCTTAACAATCGCTTCGCCCGATGGTTTGCCAGACTTTGCGCGGCGGTCAGCTTCCACAACTTGTCCGCCATTTGAGAAGTCCATCACAACGGAAAGGTCTTCTCGAAAATCACTTACAACAACGCCATTGGGCATACCGATAGAAACAGTAAGCCGCCCATCTTTTTCAAAAGAGGTCGCCGTATTGATAAACCGAGGGGGATCAACACGAAGTCGAGACAGAGACAAGGCTGCGGCCCGGTCAAAAGTAATCGTCGCACGCGTGCCGCGTTGCGCCATTGTGTAGAGAACCGGCTGTCCCCAATCAAAAACCAATCGCGTAAAGTTCTCATGCTCCCCAATCCGCATATCGAGTTGCTGGTTTGGTTCGGCAATTTCTAATGAATCAATTTTTTCTTCTGCTGCCAATTGCAACGCAGCCTCACGCTCAGCAAGTGCTGTCACAACCTTTTCCGGCAAGCCCGGTAAAGGCCCCTTCCAATCAGCTGGCAGCAAGTCGAGATAGAGAGCACTACCCGCTTCTTGTGTGTTGATTTGGTAGTTAGCCTTCATGGCCAATCGCAACGTCTTGCCGTCAAGGTCCCGTCGAACCAAAGCCAAATAGCTTGGCATTTGACGCAACAGACCTTTCATATCCACATCGAAAGGCTCATCAAACGTCAACACCAATACATTGGCAGCAACCACAGCATTATGGGCAGGCAGTTCAGGCATGTCGGGGTTTTCCAACAACTCAACTGTGGGCACCGTTGGCCATTGAAAAACAATACGTCCATAGCCCTCTTCTTGGCTAGCCACAGTATCCACAGCCGTCGAGGCCCAAACAGAAAGAGGAGCGACCAGCGAAAAGCTGAACACCAAGGAGACCCACACAAAAGCAGAACGTAGATGTCTCATGTATCCGTCCCCTGCCGTGGCGCAATGACCAATTCAATCAATCCCTGTCCATTTGAAACTGTTTTTGTCACAAGCGTCACACCGCCTTCATACCCAACTTGTTCCAAATAGGTACGCACACCCTGCGCGCGCTGAAGTCCAAGCCGCCAAGGCTCATCACTTTCAGCCGCAGACACCGAAATAACGACGGACAAGCGATTACCCACATTATCCATCACACCCGCGAAGTTTGACAGAGCCGTCAACGCAGGCAAAGTCAATTCGTCGGTAAATGTAACAAACATGCCTGTCGCAGACCTCGAAAGAAGTAAAGAGCGACCTCTGTAGCTTGGTCTAAACCCAATGGATCCAATCGGTCCTTGGTCATCACCGGTCGTGATGCCCCCTTGGGCCAAGACATGAGCTAAATACCCCAAGTCCAAACTAGCTTTGGACTGTGGCTGTAAACTTTTTGTATCGGACTTTCCCTCTGCCAGCAGCAGTTTTTGCGCTTGAACAGATGTCCCCATCAAAGAGTTTGGAAAGATCGATGACCAAGAACTGCCTTCTGGTTTTGACATAGAAAAAATCAAAACGAAAAAGACCACTAAGATGCCCATCAAATCAGCGAAAGTAACCAGCCACAACGGTGTGGCAGCTTCCACCTCCTCGCCGCCATCAGTCGGAAGCGCCAAAGGTCGTTTGGTCAAGAGAGGAGACAAGGTCATGCACGCGTCCCCTTTATCCGAAACAAGCGCAAAGAGATTACATCTCCATTCTCTGGAGACACTTCACTCACCACCCCGTCAACCGGGGCTCCTGCTTGCACAAGCGCACGGGACAATGAGCGTACCCGTGACAATGCCAAAGTTGGGCTAGATGCTTTGACCAGAATAGAAATTTGCCGCTGCACTGTCTGGCGTTCTGCCAACACCTTGGCAATCTCGTTCACAAAGCCATCACTCTGAGGCAACAGAGCCGCTGAACCAGACAGATAGAGCATTTGAGACGACAACTCAATTTCAGGACGCCGACTATTTTGTGCGGTGCCCCCTAAGTTTTTGGCTTCGGCAAAAACAACTTCCAGCTCTTTTTCAAAGAGTGGATCAAGTGGCAAAATATCTTCCGGTGCAAAAGCCGGATCCTGATACGCGGCCCCCTCTTGCGACACAACCGAACCGACCTCTCCCCCAAAAGCGAGCTGGACACTGCCCAAAACAGCCCCCGTGCGCCCAACATCGAAGTCAGCCTTAGCGGTCAAAACCACAAAGAAGGTAAAAAGAAGCAAAAACAGCGATAATTGCTGCATGTGAATGGAGTGTGTAAAACCGCGCGCGCCCTGCAGGCCAGACACAGCCTCACCCATCCGCGCACTCCGTAAAGCGTTGCGAATAGGTCCACCCTGTCCGTTTTGTTGCCCCACACCTAGGGGCGGCACCTGTTCCACAGATTACGCCTCTCTCACCCATCCCATCGTATCACGCCAGAAGGCTACCCATCTGAAACGCGACACCTTGAAAAGCCTAACAGAAACGGAGTTAATTCGAGATTAACTATCACGCCAGACCTCCCCACGATCTCAGAGAAAACAATGAGTTGGCGGCCTAGACGTTGAATATTTTACAAGGTAGGTAAATCTCTCAGATCACTTGGCAATTCTGCACTTGCAGCCAACTCAACAGTCAACTCTTGCGCTGCCACAGGGTCCATTGCGGCGAGTATCGGTGCAACTTTACGCTCACTCATGCCCCGGATCACTTTCACCAGAATATCCAAATCCAAGCGTTCCAAAATACGTGCAGCGCTCTTGGGTTTCATGGAAGAATACATAAGCACCAATGACGCGATTTGATCTTTTTTCTGGGTGTCTTCTTCACCAAAGAAGCTTTCAATCCGCGTTTGCAGTGTTTTCAGCTCACCAATGCGTTTCTCAATACGGGCTTCAGTCGCTTTCAACAAACTGGCCTGCATTCTAATTTCACGCTCGCGCTTGTCCAACTCCGTCCGGCGGGCTGATAGGTTTTGTAAAAGCTTCCGCTCCGCACTTGACATCTCAGGCTCAGGAGTAAATCCAACCATAGAGCCTTTGGGCACCATGGCCCCCTTGTCCATCTGCCCCGCCACACCAGCTTGAGCACTATCATTAGCGGTATCGGCGGTCGTATCACTAGCCGACGACGTCGTCTCATCAGCGGTATCAGCAGAAGCTGTTTCTTCCAAAGCAGCCGATGCCCCTTGCGTGGTGAAAATATCCGTCACGTCTTGTCCGACCGTAAAAATCTTTGAAATCATCAGAACAAGCGCAAACAAAATGACCGCTGGCAGCAGTCTCACTTTATTTCGCACTCGTGCACTCTGTAGAAATTTCACAATCATACCCTCAACGCGCTCTGCGTAATGTATCTAACAATTGCTTCTCTAGCTCTGGCGGCATACCGCCCCGCTCTACCCCATCATCAAGGGAGCGGCGCAAAGCTTCACTCGCACTTTCTTTGGATTCCATCGGGTCCGAGCCTGAAAAGGTCATGCCTTTAGGCATCACATCATCCAATGCCACCGTGCGGTGCGTGTCGGCGGTAGGATTAGAACGCAACTCAACCGGCGCACTTGCCCGACGTGCTGCATCCGTTGACGCACCAGTTAGGCGATCAGCCAAATTGTTGCCGGATTCCAAAATCATCCCTAATTCATCCGCAAGCGCACGTGCCCGTTCAAGCCGGCGCTCCAATTCCTCATCCACTTGTTCTGTTGCGCCCGATAGATTGCGCACACTCATCGCCGCGCGGTCACAGGCTTCATTCAGCGTATGGATTGTATCTTTTAAGCCGTCTTGCCCATCGCGCATGGCCCGTAAACGGCGGTCAAGCAGGACACAATAAAACACCGTGGCACCCAACAATGCGATCGCCACCAAATCAACCAGCATATTCCAAGGAAAACCGCTCATGCGTCCGCCCCTTTCGTGTCACTGTCATCATCGTCACGGGCAGATTGCCCCCGGCCTCGTAAATCGTAAATGCTTTCGTTCATCCGCACCGCAACATGCGCACCCATGCGCCCCAGACGCCCCGACACCAACGGAATACCACCGCAGCGCATTTGAACAGGGTCATTAGGGCTACTATTAAAGAGAACTGTCTGCCCAACCTCCAAGTTCATCACATCACGGAGGCTCATTTTCTGTTCATCAAGTACCGCATCAAGCTGCACCTTCGTAGACCAAAGCTCTGTTGCAAGGTGGCTTTCCCAGATTGAGTCACGCCCAAACTTTTCCCCCATGAACATTTGCAGTAACAGCTCACGAATAGGCTCAAGCGTCGCATAAGGCAGGAGCATTTCAATGCGCCCCCCGCGATCTTCCATATCAATCCGCAACTTCACCAAAATAGCCGCATTTGCGGGACGGGCAATCGCAGCAAACCGTGGATTGGTCTCCATCCGATCAAGTTGGAAGTTCACAGGCGACAAAGGTTCAAAAGCGGCCCGCGCATCCGCAAGCACAACTTCAATCATACGCTGCACAAGGTTCAGCTCAATCGTCGTATAAGGCCGCCCTTCAATACGCATCGCCGCCGTACCCCGGCGACCGCCCAAAAGCACATCCACAATGGAATAAATCAAATTGGAGTCGACCGTAAATAGGCCGTAGTTGTCCCACTCTTCAGCTCGAAAGACAGACAGAATAGCAGGCAATGGAATAGAATTTAGATAGTCGCCAAATCGAATGGAGGAGATGTTGTCTAAACTCACCTCAACATTATCAGACGTAAAATTACGCAGCGACGTCGTCATCAACCGAACCAATCGGTCGAAAACAATTTCCAACATCGGCAAGCGTTCATAGGAAACCAGCGCAGAATTGATAATCGCTCGGATACCATTGCGATCCGCGCCTTCACTCTCCTCAGCTTCAAAACCCAGAAGACTATCAATTTCATCTTGGTTCAGAACTCGTTCAGCAGTACCTGAATTATCTAACCCGGCAGAACCATCGTCCGCATCATCCACATCGTCATCTGCCCCAATACCCCATTCAGCAGCAAGCGCATCTTGATCAACATCATCTTCGCCAGAAGCTGCATCGGCAGAACCATCTTCCGACAGCTCATCATCAGCCCCCTCGCCCCACGCGGCGGCCATTGCTTCTTGGTCTACTTCTTCATCATCAATCATAGGATCATCCCGCCACCCAGAAAGCTATTGGCTTTACTGAACAATGACCTCATTAAAAAGCACGTCGTGCACTTCAATAGGAGCAACAGCAATATTAATCCGACGCAGTAATTCTTCCTTTAACCGGAACATACCCGTCGAACCTTCAAAATCTTCTGGCCGTAGCTCGCGCAAATAAGTTTGAAACCCGTCCAACACACGCGGCAAAACTGCTTCCAGTTTGGCTACATTTTCCGGGTTATGGAGTTCAAGAGACACACGCATCTTTAAATAACGTGTCGCATTGCCCGATGTTGTGAGGTTCACCAAAAACTCAGGAAGCTCATAAAAGACCGGTTCAACCTTTGGACCTGCGCCACTGGCTTCGCTGCCCTCGGCCACAGTTTCATCGCCACCAGCAAACATCAAAACAGCCCCGCCAATGCCGGCAATCAGCAACAACGGCAGGATAATAAAGAGAATGATCACTTTACCGGAAAACTTCTTAGGAGCACCCTCGCCCTGTCCATCTACATCAGTATCGCTCATATCAACCCCTTAAGCATTTACTGCTCAACATCGCTTCCCAGCGCACCCAAATCAGTCATTGCGTATCCAGTCCCCCCATCTCTACGGGCGGACAACGCCATAAGTTGCTGTAAATATTGACCTAGTGTGGTTAACGAAACCTTTTTTTCCACACAGATAAGGCAAATTTGTTAATGCCTGAGCAAAAAGCGGCAGTTTTTGCCGGGTCAACCCTGCCCTGTGCGCTTTACTGCCGCCGCCCAAAAGACATAAGGCATTGATTTTATTAGGTAAATTTTCTGGCATGGCCCATGCAATACCCTTCCCTGTGAAAGCACACCTGCCCTGGGGGGCAATGAAGTGACGCTTTCGCCACCGTCATCTGGGGACGGTGACGACAACAGAACTGGGGTTCTAAGATGGAAAACTCGTTACTGATCGGCTTGAGCCGTCAAATGACGTTAAGACGTGAGATGGATGTGATCGCGAACAACCTCGCGAACATGAACACCATCGGCTACAAAGAAGAGACACCTGTCTTTGAAGAATTCATCATGCCAACGGCAAAACAGGATTCTGCAGATAGCACTCTTTCATTCGTCAACGACATCGGCATGTATCGCAACATGGCCGACGGTGGTCTCACCACAACAGACAACGCACTGGATTTTGCGCTTTCTGGAGCTGGTTATTTCCAAGTTGAGAATGAAGACGGCACCTTCTACACCCGCAACGGCCACTTCCAACTCAATGCGCAAGGGCAATTATCTACCCCCAACGGCGACCTTGTATTGAGCGATGGCGGCGCACCCATTTCATTTACCGCAGATGACGGCGCAATTGTTGTCGCATCAGATGGCACCATTTCAACCGATAATGGCCAGCGCGGCAAACTAGCAATTGTGACCTTCGAAAACCCCCGCGAAATGCGCAAGATTGGCAGCAACCTTCTTCAAACGGGAGAAGAGGGCCAGCCCGCAAAAGCCACTGCAGTTGTGCAGGGCGCGCTTGAGGCCTCAAACGTCAACGCCATTGAGCAAATGACGAGCATGATCGAAGTCCTGCGCTCCTATACATCCGCCAATAAAATGATTGAAACAGCCGAAGACATGAAGCGAAAAGCCATCTCCACAATTGCTGGACAGCAAAGCTAAGACGCACAGGTCAACGCAATCGATCACCTTGATTTTTCAAATTCGAAGCCAACGCTTCACAAGTTACTCGGAAGGAATAGCCCATGCAGTCGCTAAGCATCGCATCTACCGGAATGTTAGCCCAACAACTCAATGTTGAAGTTATCTCAAACAATATCGCCAACATGAGCACATCCGGCTTTAAGCGCCAGCGTGCGGAATTCCAAGATCTGATCTATCAAGATCTACGTCGTGTGGGATCCTCCTCTTCCGACGCGGGAACAGTGGTCCCCACAGGCATTCAAATCGGCATGGGTGTGCAAACTGGGTCAGTTTACCGGGTTATGTCGCAAGGTAATTTTGACAACACAGAAAACCCGCTTGATCTGGCGATTCAAGGCAATGGCTTTTTCCACATTCAAATGCCAAATGGCGATGATGCCTATACGCGCGCGGGTAACTTCAACCGCAGTCCTGACGGCCAATTGGTCACAAGTGACGGCTATGTGCTGCAACCGGGCATCACGGTGCCAGAAGGCGCAACCAGCATCTCTATCAATGCCACCGGCGATGTGGAAGTCACCCTAGACGGCCAGACAACCCCAACCACCGTCGGCACCATTGATCTAACCATTTTCCAAAATGACGCGGGCCTCAACCCGATCGGTGACAATTTGTATATGGAAACAGTCGCCAGCGGATCAGGCACAACCGGCAATCCCGGTGGCACCGGTTACGGCAGCTTGTTGCAAGGGTATTTGGAAACATCAAACGTCGACTCTGTTGCAGAGATCACCAGCTTGATCACTGCCCAGCGAGCATACGAAATGAATTCAAAAGTCATCACAACCAGCGATGAAATGATGTCAGTGACCTCGAACCTTCGCTAACAGCTTTCACCGTTCGCATTGAATGCGTTTTCAAAATCACTTCAAACTTCAAAAGTGAGTGGCCTCATGAATACTCAGACAAAAACACAGATGATCCATCCCACTGCAAAACCGCAGCACTCAAAATGTGTTGCCGTGGTGGCCGTCGCTCTCAGTGTTCTAATCTCAGCGGGCTCCGCAAGTGCGGCCCAACTACGAGACCGCATCACTGTCGAAGGCCCCAGCGTAACCCTTGGCGATCTTTTTGAAGGAGCAGGTGACGCAGCATCCGTCATTGTCGATGACGCGCCCGCCCCTGGTCGGATTGAGGAAATCTCTGTCTCCAAAGTCGCCTATATGGCCCGCTCAAATGGTGTAAAATGGACAAACCGCACACCGGCGACCCGCATTGCCATTCACCGCACAGGCAAATTGGTTCCCCATGAAGTGCTGACCGAGGCCTTGACCTTGTCTCTCGAAGATCACTATCTCGACATGCCAGCCGGAGCGACCTTGCAGATAGATTTAAGCGCAGGCTTTAACCGCCTATTCACAGCGCAAGATGCACTGCCAACAGCAAAGGTGGAACGCCTTTCTTTCAGCCCCCGCACGGGACGCTTCGCCGCGATTGTGAAAGCACCAGCTGACGACTTAAATGCGCCGCGTGTCCGCATCGAAGGCAAGGCATACCGAGCCATCGAAGTGCCTGTTCTATCTCGGCGCGTTTCCGCAGGAGATGCGATCAGAGCAACCGACATAGATTTTGTCCGCTTACCCGTCAAACGCATTGCACCCAATATGATTACCGACCAAGCGCGATTGATTGGCATGACCCCCCGCCGGTCAATACGAACAAACGCCCCGGTACGTATCAATGAAGTTGAAATGCCAATGGTTATTACCAAGAATGATTTGGTGACCATTCATTACAACGTCGGCGCAATGTCCCTTGCCACACGCGGGCGCGCCTTGAACGATGCAGGCATTGGTGAGCTTGTCACCTTGGTCAATGATCGTTCCGGCCAAAAAGTTCAAGCCATCGTTATGGGGCCAAATTCTGCCCGCATTGAACCGATTGCACCGCTCCAAATAAGCGATGTGAACCAATCCTAAGCGGAAACGTTACACAAATTTCCAAATTCAAGATTGTTTATTGATTGTATGAGGCCGTTATGTCCAAGAAAATGATGTCATCAAAATCTAAGATACGCTCACGCGCTTTAGCACTCACTGCTTTAACTTTCGCGCTGGCCGGCTGCTCATCTTTAGACAAATTATCTCAAGTCGGAAATGCCCCTCCCCTTTCCCCCATTGAGAACCCACAAACAACTCCAGGCTACAGACCTGTATCAATGCCAATGCCTGCGCCGCAGCCTGTTGTGTTCAAATCAAATTCTCTTTGGAGATCCGGCTCACGGGCATTTTTCAAAGATCAACGCGCGTCCCGCATCGGAGATATCTTAACGGTCAACATCAACATTGCCGACAAAGCAGAAGTTGAAAACACATCCGCCCGGTCCCGAGCAAATTCTGAAGACGCGGGCTTGGATAGCTTGTTGGGCTTCGAAGCATCACTCGCAAAAATTCTTCCCGACACTGTAGACAACTCAAGTCTCGTCGGCGCGACAAGCAACAGCTCCTCACAAGGAACAGGTTCCGTCGATCGTAAAGAAGAAATCGAGCTGGTTGTTGCCGCAGTCGTTGTGCAAGTTCTACCCAATGGCAATATGGTCATCGAGGGGCGCCAAGAAGTCCGTGTAAACTTTGAAGTACGCGAACTGCTGATTGCGGGGGTGGTGCGTCCAGAAGACATTACCGCCATCAATACCATTGAACACACACAAATTGCTGAAGCCCGTATTTCGTACGGCGGTCGCGGGCAGATCACAGACGTACAACAACCGCGCTACGGCCAACAAGTTTACGACATCTTGATGCCGTTCTAAGCCCCAACACACAACTGAAATACTTAGAAATTTAGAGGAGCCACAAAACTAATAATAACTCCAGACCCAATAAGACCCAGTACGGCTGCGCTTTAAGTCCCCAGACTTGAGCGTCGCCAAAAAAAAGGCAGTTTCCCCAGAAACTGCCTTTTCAATTTGTACCACTGCAATCCACAACATCAATCGTCGCGATAAACTTTTTCTCGACGCTCATGCCGCTCTTGCGCTTCAAGCGACAGCGTTGCGATCGGACGCGCATCAAGACGCTTGAGACTAATCGGATCGCCTGTCTCTTCACAATAACCGTATGTTCCATTTTCAATTCGCTCTAACGCTGAATCAATTTTGGAAATCAACTTCCGTTGCCGGTCACGCGTACGCAACTCCAACGTCCGTTCTGTTTCAGAAGAAGCTCTATCTGCAACATCAGGATGTTGCCCTGAATCATCTTGTAAATGCTGAAGGGTTTCACGCGACTCACGCAAAATATCTTCTTTCCATCCAATGAGCTTTTGGCGGAAATATTCTCGCTGCCGTTCATTCATGAAAGGCTCATCATCTGACAGCTTAAAACCAACTGGTAGTGTATCACCCATAGGACTACAGATCTCCTCCACTGAACCCCCCCGAATTTGCGCAGGAGTATAGGGTCTGTAGATAAATTCTCAACAGTTTCCGTACAACCATTAGTCCAATAAATTTTGATGACCAACGGAAAAGTCTATAATTTTCAATGAATTAGCTATTGACCGAGCTTAGCCAGCTCTACTTGCGCACGCAGGTCAATTTCGTCGAGAACCCCATTTAACTCAGAATCAGCAAAATTACCGCGTTCCGACTCAACAAGAGTAACCAGTTTTTGCAGCTGGTCCTTGGGTAAATCACCCGCTAACAAAGCCACTTTGAGGCCATCCAGAGCATCTAACATCTCTTCGGCCCGTGCGACAGCCCGTTTGGGTGCCGTGGTTGCATCCTCAACAACATCTACCCCTTGAACTGCTAACAAGGAGGTAAGCGATGTAATCGACACGCTCGGTCTTGTTTGAGCTGGGGCTGGCGCACTCATAGGTGCAGAAAGAGAAAACACAGCACCACCGTTCGCACCGCCAGGGACTGGCCCTTTGCGTGCAACAGATGTTGATTGGTGCGTTGAATTCACTCTCATAGTCTTCGCCTCAAATGCTGCCAAGACATGTTCTTGGCTACGGGTTAACCATGAACCGTCAGGCTTAATAAGCGGTTAAATGAAAACCTATTTGCCAGCCCCAAACTTTTGCAACATGCCCGGCAAGTTTTGCCTCTTCGACATTTTTCGCCGCCCTTTGCTTGCCTAGCCGACAGCCAAACATCGTGAACAGCACCAGACAGACAAGAAACTTTTCCTTTATTTTCAGCAACTTACCGCACCCCACTTTCAGAAAGCCCACTTGGCACAAGTTTCGCTTTGTTAGAGCCAACCCAGTAAGGGTTTACCCCGGAGAGTAAAGTGAGAAAAACGATTTTACATTTTTTGAACATAACAGCTTCGATGGCGCGCACACTTTGCATCGCCGCAGCAATGCTCATGCTAGCCGCACCCGCACAGGCAACGTCACGCATTAAAGACATTGCCGACGTTGAAGGCATCCGAGAAAACTTACTGGTTGGCTATGGCCTCGTTGTGGGCCTGAATGGCACCGGCGACACACTGAACAATGCCCCCTTCACACTTCAAAGTTTGACCGCAATGTTAGAACGCCTTGGCGTCAACACCCGTGACTCAAATTTGAAAACAGCCAATGTCGCAGCCGTCATGGTCACAGCAAACTTACCCCCCTTTGCAGCGCAAGGCAGCCGGATGGATGTCAACATCAGCGCCCTTGGCGATTCAAGTAGCCTGCAAGGCGGCACCTTGCTCGTCACACCGTTGATGGGTGCTGACGGGGAAGTTTATTCCGTTGCCCAAGGCTCTTTGGCGGTTGGCGGGTTTACCGCTGGCGGGGATGCGGCTTCTATTACGCGCGGCGTGCCAACGGCCGCCCGCATCGCAAATGGCGCCATCGTAGAGCGCGAAATTGAATTCGACTTGGCAGATCGTTCTAGTCTTCGCTTATCACTACGCAACCCAGACCTAACCACCGCAACACGTGTCGCCTCAGCAATCAATGCCTTCTTAGGCTCCGATGCAGCCCTTGCTGAAAACACCACAACCATCGCCTTGTCCGTTCCGCGCACTTATACCGGCAACATCGTCGGCCTTCTCACCGAGATTGAGCAGCTACGTGTTGAACCAGATATGCCAGCGCGTGTTATTATTGATGAAAACTCCGGTGTCATTGTCATCGGGCAAGATGTCCGCGTCAGCACAATTGCCATCGCACAAGGCAACCTCACCGTCCGCGTCACCGAAACACCGCAAGTCAGCCAGCCCGCACCCTTTGCAGAAAACGGGCAAACCGCAATTGTGCCTCGCACCAATGTGGAAGTGGATGATGAGGCTGAGAATAAGCTCGCACTGCTCAATAAGAGCGTCAGCCTACGCGACCTTGTGAACGGTCTAAACGCTCTAGGTGTCGGGCCACGCGACATGATTACCATCCTTCAAACCATCAAAGCAGCAGGCGCATTGCAAGCTGAAATCGAGGTGATGTAATGCAAATTGACGCTCTTATGGCCAATGTAAACTTGGCGCAACAAACAGCTCAATCGGTGAAAAGCCCCCTCACCAACACAGCTAACATGGATAAAGATGCAGCCTTTCAAGCGGCAACCGACTTTGAAGCCCAAGTGCTGTCAATTCTTAATCAAAGCATGTTCGCGGGTGTTGAAACTGATGGCTACTTTGGCGGCGGACACGGCGAAGAAATGTTCCGCTCCATGCTGGTTGAAGAATATAGCGGCGAGATGGTGAAGTCCGGGGGCCTTGGTCTCACAGACACGATCTACCGCCAAATACTAGAAATGCAAGAAGCTAACTCATAGGAACCTGTTCAATGTCACTACATCAAGCTCGCCCTTCAGCTTCTAAAGAAGAAACTATCACACCCGGCGCCCGTGTTGCTCGCTTAATCGAAGTGACACAAAGCCTCACCGCCCTCATCGATGAAGAGAGCACAGCCCTCAAAGAGCGTAAAATTCGGGACGCTGCAAAGCTCCACGACAACAAAATAAAACTCTCAAATGAGTATGCGGCTGATCTAAACGTCATCAAAATGAACCCACTCCTCGTCGACCGGGTTCCGGCGGAAGAAGTCAAAAAGCTGAAGTCAACCATTGGCGCTCTCAGCACTCGGCTAGAAGAGAACCGCAGATTGCTCGCCGCCGCACGGTCCGTATCAGAAGGACTTATCAAGTCAGTCGCAAAAATTTCCGGCAAACGCTCAGCCCCTGTAACGGGATATGGACGCAACGCCGCAATGACCCCCTCACGTCAGGTCGGTTCAAATGCGATTGCGCTTGATTCAAAAATTTAACAATCGGTTTAATTCATTCTTAACGCTAAACGCTGTTTGAGAGGGCTTACCTTCTTAAACGGCGTTTTGCTATCAACTGTTATGTTTCTTTTAAGGCTTTAGTAGCCTCTACACGAAAGACTAAAATCGAATCGGGGAATTACAGCAACCCATGGGGGGAAAAGTAAGGCCGGTACGAAATGGAAACGAAATCCGTAGCATCCGTAGATATCCCAAAGCAAAATAACGCCGCACCTCCACAGGCCCAAACGCAGACGACACCGTCTGCAGCCACACAGCCAGCGCAGGGGGCACCTGAAAAAGAGCAATCCTTTCAGGCACAACAAAGCAAAAGCGACTTTGTTCAAGATCTTCTAAAAGACAATGAATATATGAATGTGGAATTTGACGACGACACCAAACGGGTTGTCTTTCAATCCGTCGATCGCACCAGTGGCGAGGTCGTCAATCAGTTCCCATCTGAGGAGATGCTGACTTTAGTGGCCCACTTTCGCCAAACCGTCGGTGTTTTCACAGATCAAGAAGTGTAAGGGCCACTCTTCCGTGCAGGAGATAGTATAAATTAACCACTCACTAACCTTAATCTGGGATTCCTAAGGTTGGGAAATCCATGCTCATAGAGCTGGATAAGAAGTGGAGCGGGTCTATGTCCAATCAGGCGCCCAAAGGGGCAGCGAATTCAGAATTAGCCAGCAAATCCACCACAGGTGAGCGTATTTGGCAGCAAGCTGAAAAACTATTCTTTGCAGGCCACAAGGAACAAGCCCTTGCGCGCTACAAACGGTTTTTAGATCATCATCCCAATGACATTCCCGCTATCACCCGTATCGGCAGTATTTTACTGCAAGCCGGTAAGTCGCTTGAAGCCCTCCCCTACTTTGAAAAAGCAGCCGCGTTGGCACCAGATGATGCGGCCAGCCAATTTAATCTAGCCATCAATCACAATCGGATGGGCAATACGACTAAAGGCATGGAATACACAGATCGTGCCCTCGATATAGATCCAAATTTTGTGAGAGCTTTGGTCCAACGAGCCTCAAATAGATTGTCCGACGCGCTCTATGACGAAACCTTAGAAATCACCGGGCGCATATTGTCCTTGGAGCCAGACAACGTATTAGCCCACCAATTAAAGATTTCCTGTTTGGCAGATATGGAGCGCGTTGAAGACGTCAAATCTGCTCTCGCCGAATTAGAAAATGCAGTGACCTTAGAAGGCAAAACCTTGCAACTTCTCGCTGAGATTTGCCGCAAAGTGGAACTGTTCGATGAAGCGATCATCTATTACCAGCGCGCGATAGCACTCGATAATACACTAGCAGCCTCCTTCAATAACTTAGCGACCCTGCTAAATAATCAAAATAGATTGGAAGAAGGCAAAGAAGTCCTGACGAAGGCGCTCAAATTATTTCCCGACATGACCATGCTTTACGTCTCCATGAGTTCAAACGCTGGCAAGCGCGGGGCCTATCAAGAAGCTGTTGATTATGCACAAACGGCCATTGAGATGGACCCAAACTATGCGGCACCTTACATTTCAATCGGGTTTGCCCTGAACAAAGTGGGTCAGCATAAAGAAGCGCTGCTTGTTCTCCAAAAGGCGCTTCAATTAGACCCGACAGATACAAAGGCATTGGTCAACTTGGCCTCTACCTATCACTCGCTCTGTATGCCGGAACAAGGCATGAAGGCCTGTCAACGTGCGTTGGAAATCAAACCAAACGCCGACGGTGCCTTATGGAATTTAGCGCTCAATTGCCTTGCGGCTGGATATGTTGAACAAGGCTGGGACCTCTTTGGGTTTGGCTTTGCAAGCGGTCAGCGCCTGCCCTACCGCCCTTTTCCTGGTCTGATCTGGGAAGGCGAAGATGTTTCCGACAAAACCTTTATGGTCTGGCGCGAGCAAGGGATTGGCGACGATATGCGGTTCGCCTCGATCTACAACGAATTGAGCGACCGGGTGAAGAAGCTCATCATTGAAACAGATCCACGCCTAGTCTCGCTCTATCAACGCTCCTTTCCAAAGGCATTGGTCCGCCCAGAAACCAGAACCTCAACAGGCCGTGGCAACATGAAAGAAGTCGATTTCGACGTAACGGCACCAGCTGGTTTAGCCGCCAGTTATTTCCGTCGCTCTCTTAATATGTTCCCTGCGCAAAATGCGTACCTGATACCAGACCCAAAACGCATCGAAGAGTGCCGGCAGTGGTTAGAAAGTTTAGGCCCCGGCATCCCGTGTGGCCTTTCTTGGCGGTCAGGAAAAGTGGACGATGGAAGGTCTAATTATTTCACCGATCCGACAGATTGGATCGATCTGATGCGCACCAAAAATTCCATTTGGATCAATCTTCAATACACTGATGTTGATGAGGAACTGGCTGCGATACAAGACAAGTATGGCCTCACCGTGCACCAAATGCCGGGGATGGATATGAAGGACGACATGGAGGGTGTGTTTGCCCTCACCTCTCTCATGAAATTTGTTGTCAGCTCCGGCTCGTCCGTCGCTGAAATTGCAAACTCTCAAGGCATACGAACATTCTTTTATGGACAAGGCAGGCATCCAGTTCAATTGGGACAGCCCCATGTACCATGGGCGCCAAATTCTAAGTTCTATCCAATTCAGCCCGGCGTAACCCAACGCGAGCAAATGGTAAAAACGATGACGGCAGATTTTCAAGTCGAGTTCAAAGCCTTCACGGCATAATCCATTTGGCGATCCGCCACCGCGCCCCTGCTGTAGGAATAATGACCATGAGCAATAAAGCCGCCCTCTTAAAAAGCTCTATTGACACTGCAATGGCGCTACACCGCCAAGGTGATTACTTAAAAGCCGCCAAGATTTATCAAAAGGTGCTCAAACAAGACCCACAAAACCTGCTCGCCCTCAACCTGATGGCTGAAGCAAGTTTAATGTTGGGCAAAACAAGCCAAGCCCTTCAATTAGCAGAGCGAGCCTTAAAGCAAAAACCTGACATGCCGTCCACCTGTTTACTACGCGCCAATGCACTGGCTCGCATGGGACAAAAGCAAGCGGCAATCGAAGGCTACAATAATGTGCTCGCCCTCCAACCAGATAACACCTCCGCCATGCTGTCTTTAAGCGTCGTATTACGTGAAGCTGGAGAAAACAGCGAAGCCATTGTGACCCTCGAAAAGCTTATCGACCTAAAACCAGATTTTGCACAGGCTCATTTCAACCTAGCCAATGCCTTTAAGGATGAGGGCCTCCTCGACGACGCTTTGCTGTCATATGAGGCGGCGTTAGCCCTCTCCCCCGGCATGTACGACGCATGGACCAATAAGGCCGCCACCTTCCTAAAATTAGACCGGCCTGTCGAGGCGCTGGAATGTGCAGAGCACGCGCTTAAAATCTCTCCCTCTTTTAGTGCCCATCTCAATGCCGGAAATGCCTGCCGCAATCTCGCGCAAATTTCCCAAGCAACCACCCATTACCAAAGTGCCCTTGAGCTGGCCCCCAAAGATGCCAACATTCATGCTCAAATTGGCTTACTTCTCGCAGACCAAAACAAGCAGACAGAGGCAATCGAAGAGCTAGAAACAGCCCTCACACTTTCGCGTGGGGATAAATCAATCGAAGCCAACTTAGCTCTGTCATTGCTCGCGACCGGAGACCTTAAAAAGGGTTGGCATCATTACGAAGCACGGTTCTTAGGCACAGAGATGGAAGACGCCTATGCTTCCAGTTCTATTCCAAGATGGAAGGGAGACCCTCTTGCCGGGCGCAACCTACTTATCTGGACCGAACAAGGGATTGGCGACACTCTAAGGTTTGCCACCTGCATTCCTGAAGTGATGACAACCGCTCAAGAACAAGGCAGCACGGTTTACATCAAAACAGAACCAAGGCTCATACCACTATTTAGACACACCTTCCCACAGGCCCACGTAAGCTCAAAACACACGACAGAAGATGAAGAACAAGTCGCATTGCAACTGCCTATTGGCTCTCTACCACGGCTGCTACGCCCCACACTCGCAAGCTTTGAGAACAAAACAGCTTATTTAATCCCGACTTTAGAGCCTTTAAGCGCGATGAAAGCATTTGTAAGCTCCCTCCCAGGCTCATGCCGTGTTGGATTTGCATGGCGCAGCGGCAACATGGCAAGCCACCGCCAGCATCACTACGGAAGCCTCCTAGATTGGCAAGCTCTATTCGAGCAGCCCACCGTCAGCTTGGTGAATTTACAATACGGCGTCACACAACAGGAACGAGAGACCCTCACCACTGCATTGAAAACGCCTCTACATGAACCCGACGGTATCGACCTGAAAGATGACATGGAAGCCATTGCCGCGCTCACGGCCGCTGTAGATATTGTGATTTCGCCCCGAACCGCCGTCGCCGTGATGGCCGGCGCGCTGGGCAAACCTACGTTCACCTATGGTCCCGCAAGTGACCCCATGTGCCTGGGCACAGGCCAAATGCCGTGGTTTACGTCCATGCACTACGAAACACGCGATGCACAGACGCCCATGAGCGAAACTGTAAATAAAATTATGCAGGCCGCTAAAGACTATTTCTAACGCCAAGAACCGTTGCTTGCTTATCCACAACCAGATAACGGCGCCCTTTGGGCAGGGTAATTTCCACCACCCCTGCACTTTTTGCCTGCCTCGCCCAAATAAAAATAATCTAACCCATTGTTTTTACTAGATAAAAATAATGGCACGCTCCTTGCTAATATAGAAGCACTAGGACGCCGATATTCGGCAAGGAGACGATAATGTTTGCATCACGTCAAAATATCAGACCTAAAGAAAGGGCATGGACACCAATTCATCCACAGCCCACCCGTAAATCTCGCGCGTTCGTTTACGCGACATTAATCATTAATTATGAGTATACGGAACGTGCCGGAATGATACAGACCGGCCTTAACCGGGAGGATGGATACCATGGCTGAGGTGGTTCTATCAGGGGCGATGCGCTCCAACTTGCTAAGTCTACAAAATACGTCGAACCTACTGGATCAAACCCAGTCGCGTCTTTCGACAGGTCTAAAGGTCAACGGAGCGATCGATGATCCAACGGCGTTTTTCACGTCACGGACATTGAGCACGCGCGCCTCCGACCTCAACGAGTTGCTAGACAATATGAACCTAGCAACCGAAACATTGAACACGGCCGATGAAGGTATTCAATCGATCCTAACGCTAGTGGAGACCATGAAGGCCACCGCGAATGAAGCGTTAGACACACCGATTGTCCCCTCTTACATCGCCTCTGACCGCGAACTCATCTCCGCAGGCACAATGTCTGCGACCGCGATGGATTCAGGTCTCGAAACATCCGATGTGATCACCATCGAAGTCACCGGCGTCATCACATCCATCCAATTGTCCAATATGACGGTTGATGAGTTGGTCAGCAGCATCAGCGCAATTTCAGGTGCGACGGCCGACATCTCCATTGATGGGGCCCTCCGCATCGAAGCTGACGACGGGCGAGAGCTCATCATTGGCAGCAGCGCGGGCGACATTGCCGCTGACTTGAAACTTGAAGGTACATATGACAACGGCACGAACCACGACAAGTTCGAAGCTGATTTCAATGAATTGCGCATTCAAATCGATGAATTGGCTGGTGATGCCAGCTATAAAGGCGTCAACATCCTAACGGGCGACGACCTAACTGTGAACTTCAACGAGGACCAAACCAGCCAACTTGTTATTCGCGGTGCTGATTTGACAGTTGGAGGCGATCTCTCGATCTCAGAAGTCACGGGCAGTGCCTGGGAAAGTGAATCATCCATTAGCCTAGCAGTTGCTGAATTGGATTCAGCCAAAGAAACACTTCGCACCCAAGCCTCTACTTTTGGCGGTAACATGAGTGTTGTGGAAGTGAGATCTGACTTCACAGACCAACTCATTGTGAACCTTGAGACCGGCGCGGCAGAGTTGACGATTGCCGATCTCAACGAAGAAAGTGCGAACCTCTTGGCCTTGCAGACACGCCAGTCTTTGGCCACCACCGCCCTTTCGATTGCCTCACAAGCAGAACAAAACGTATTACAACTTTTCTAGTCTCAGCTCGAAAAGTAGTTTCATATTTGAAAGGCGGAGCATCAGCTCCGTCTTTTTTTTGGCTTTTTTTCTCATGTTTTTCAAAAGCTTAGACAATTTGATTCAAAAAAAAACAAACCTGTTTACCCGAAATTAAGCTTCACAAGCCCAATGTTCACCCGTGCTCAGGAAGAGCGCGCAACATATAGCTCCTAGAAAAGGAACGACACAATGGCTGATATTACCCTTTCATCTGCGGTCCGCGACAATCTGCTTTCTTTGCAAAGCACTGCTAAATTGATGGCAGACACTCAGTTCAAACTTTCTACTGGTTTGGACGTGAACAGCGCGCTAGATGATCCAAGTGCTTACTTTACAGCTGAAGCCCTTACCAATCGCGCAGCAGACTTGAACACCCAACTCGATAATATCGACAATGGTACACGTACTTTGCAAGCGGCTGACGAAGGCATCAAAGGCTTGACTGCATTGGTCAACCAGTTGAAATCCACATCCAACTCTGCCTTGAACACTAAAATCGATGAATCTGATGTAACAGGTTCAGTTGAAGATCTTGACGGTTCTGGTACAGCTCTGGCGGAATTGGGTGTCGCATCAACAACCACCATCGATATTACACACGGTGGCTCAACAACATCTATCGAGCTTTCCAACCAAACTGTTGATGAGCTTGCATCTACAATCGGCAACATTTCTGGCATCACCGCTCAAGTGAACAGCGATGGCGCAATTGAAGTGGTTGCTGCTGATGGCCGTGAACTGGTTATTGGGGGCGCAGCTGCAACGGCTGCCGGTATCGATGGCACAGTTGAAGGCACAAACCGTGACTCATATGTCGATGACTTCAACGACCTACTTTCACAAGTTGATCAGTTGGCTGGCGATGCCACATATAACGGCGTCAACTTGCTAACAGGCGATGATCTCACTGTGAACTTCAACGAAGATGGCTCTTCATCTTTGACCATTGAAGGCGTGACATTTGACGCTGAGGGTTTGGGTCTATCAGAAACAACTGCATCAGTACTAGAGAGCGACACAAGCCTTGAAGCTCTGATCGATAATCTTGACACTGCCATCAACACCTTGCGAAGCCAATCTTCCACTTTCGGTAACAACTTGGCTGTTGCTGAAAACCGGAACACCTTCACAAATGGCATCATCAGCACTCTAAACAGTGGGGCCGCTGACCTTACACTGGCTGATACAACAGGTGAATCTGCCAACTTGCTCGCTTTGCAAACACGTCAAAGTTTGGGTACGACATCACTGTCCTTGGCCAACCAATCTGACCAATCAGTGTTGCAACTCTTCTAAAAGAGCAACAAAAGACCACATCAACGGCAAAACGGCGGAGGAAAAAAACCTCCGCCGTTTTTGTATGTCCGCAGGTCAAAAACCGCAGAAATCCAGGATTGAGATAGAGAAATAGATAAAATTTCTCGAAACCCATTTACCCTTCCTTAAACATCAATCCGATACCGCAATCTCGGATTCAGATTTGCTTAAGATTCATCACGCAAGACTGGCGACAGGTTCAGAAGAGCCAAACAGAAATTTGTCCTAGAAAAGGAAATACGTGATGTCAGATATTACTCTCTCTTCCGCGGTGCGTGACAACCTGCTTTCATTGCAAACAACTGCATCTATGATGGCGGACACACAATTCAAGCTATCTACTGGTTTGGACGTGAACAGCGCGCTTGATGATCCGAATGCTTACTTCACTTCGGAATCTTTGAGCAACCGTGCATCTGATTTGAACACTCAGCTCGACAGCATCGATAACGGTGTACGTACACTGCAAGCTGCTGAAGAAGGCATTAGCTCATTGTCTAGCTTGGTCAATCAGCTGAAATCTACTGCAAACTCTGCCTTGAACACAAAAATCGATGAATCAGACGTAACAGGTTCAGTTGAAGATCTTGACGGTTCTGGTACAGCCCTGGCGGAATTGGGTGTCGCATCAACAACCACCATCGATATTACACACGGTGGCTCAACAACATCTATCGAACTTTCTAACCAAACTGTTGATGAGCTTGCATCTACAATCGGCAACATTTCTGGCATCACTGCTCAAGTGAACAGCGATGGCGCAATCGAAATTGCAGCGGCCGATGGTCGTGAATTGGTTGTGGCTGGTGCAGCGGCGACTGCGGCTGGCATCGACGGTACAGTTGAAGGCACAAACCGTGACTCATATGTAAACGACTTTAACGACCTTCTCACTCAAATCGACCAATTGGCAGGCGACGCCACCTACAACGGTGTTAACTTGCTAAACGGTGATGACCTTTCAGTGAACTTCAACGAAGATGGTTCATCTTCATTGACCATTGAAGGTGTGACATTTGACGCTGCAGGTTTGGGTCTGTCGGAAACAAGTGAATCAGAGCTTGAAAGCGACACAAGCCTTGAAGGCCTGATCGACACATTGGACACCGCAACAAACACTCTGCGGAGCCAATCATCTACCTTCGGTAACAACTTGGCTGTGGCTGAAAACCGGAATGACTTTACATCCGGCATGATCTCCACACTTCAAGGTGGTGCGGCTGACTTGACTTTGGCTGATACCAACGCTGAGGGTGCTAACTTGCTGGCTCTTCAAACACGTCAAAGCTTGGGTACAACTTCATTGTCCTTGGCTAGCCAATCAGACCAATCAGTTCTACGTCTATTCTAATAGACTGATTAGTCGAGAAATATGGGGCGGGACTTCGGTTCCGCCCTTTTTCGTTGTCCTTTAACGAAGCTGACGCAAACCTGCGAAATCCGCTATATTCAAAACGAATCAATTCACGCAGTCAAAATTGACTGTCGGTCTGCAGAAGCGGAGATCCTTCACATGGCATTGAAAGTTGAACTAAAGCCCGGCGAGCGCATTATTCTAGGGGATAGTGTGATCACAAATGATGATCAACGCACCCGCCTCTTCATTGAGGGCAATGCCCCAATTCTGCGTGAAAAAGACATCATGCGATTGGAAGATGCCAACACTCCCTGCAAGAAGATATATGTAGTCGTACAGATGATGTATTTGGCAGTTGATGCAAAAAGACATCACGAACTCTACTTCCAAATAACTAAAGAAGTTCTGGAAGCTGCTCCGAGTACAAAAGACTATTTGGACGCTGTTAACAACCGAATCTTAACCGGACAAATGTATAAAGCATTGAAGGAAGCTCGAAAGTTGATCGAGTACGAGCGGGAGTTACTAGCGAATGCGAAATCCGGCTGAGGCCTACGGCAAAACCGCCAATATGACGGTTTCTGATCCAAGAGAGTTTGAAGGCTCTCTTTTGATAAAAGCTGCATCCAAATTGCAAACAGCAAAGGATACCTGCGCAAAGCTGGACCCTACGCTGACGGAGGCATTGCTTTATAACCGCAAACTGTGGAGCGTATTTGCCACCTCTGTGGTTGAGCACGATGACGGCCTTCCCAAAGAAATTCGAGAAAATATTGCCAATTTGTCTGTTTTCATTTTCAAACAAACAAGTGCAATCACCAGCCAACCCACGCCTGAGAAGTTGGATACGCTGATTAACATCAATCGACAGATTGCAGCCGGCCTCTTTGCGCGTCCCGCAGGCTCTAAAGACTAAACACAACCATAAAATGAGCGCCGCCCCTAAATGTGACGCCCACTGGATTAAAACGAAATAAGGCTCGTCTGAGAAGACGAGCCTTATTTCGTTTCGAGCAGTCCAAAGATCTAAATGTAATTCACAAGCGACATATCTTGCATCATAGCCGTAACACTATAGCTGGCCTCCAAGGAGGTTTGCACTTCAGTCAACATGACAGCCACTTCATACTCATCAATGTTTTCTGCATCACCAATCAGGTTTTCCGCCAAAGTAATAGAATTGGCATGGCGTGCACTGGTATTATCCAATCGAGATGATTTAAGCCCCAACTCTGTTGCCAGGTCCGCAGGAGACGTAGACGACTCGAAGGTCAAAGTAGAAGCCACCCGAGAAGAAAGCGCGTTATACGCCTCCTCCGCATAGGGATCGACTTCTGAGAACGTTGTGCCCGCCATCACTGCAGTTGACTTGAACATGTCGCGCATTGCTTCTTCATACGCGCTTGACCCGTAAGAAACATAAGTCCCATCATCGATCTGCACAATCGTTGTATTATCGGCAGAAGATGGATCACCCCCCGTGTACCAAAGCACAGTGTCATTTTCTGTGGCTTCGACGGTCCCTGTCGCCGACGCATAAGGAGGACCATCAACACGCAAGGGAACATCATTCACAGTATAATCAAAATAAGCATCCGTCCCTTGAATGGCCGCTGCGGCTGTCAAGGAGGTCGCGGCTTCTTCCGTCAAGGCGGCAGTTAACGCAGTATCAAAATTTGCCGCCGTTGCGTCAGCATCAGCACCAATCGTAAATTGGCCCTCAGCTGCTGGATCAGAATAAGTGGCTTCCAAGCTAATCGTTTCAGTCGTGCCGTCAGGCAACGTAAATTCCAACTCGATAAGCTCCCCGCTGGTAATTTGAGGTGCCCCAAATTGAATGTCGTATGAGGGAGGTGAAGACCCATTATCGGTTAAAGTTACAGCGGCACTATCCGTGCTCGACCCTGTCAGCTTAAAACCAAATTCACTTGGGTCCGCATCTTCAGCAAGCGTCACTGTATCTGTTGTTGTATTCACAGTAACTCGGCCAAGCCCACTCGCCCCGAGATTAGCTTCTTGATATTGCGCAATATATTGCGACACGCCATCCTGAGTAACCGTGCCATTCAGCATCTCTTCACTATTGGCAACTGGCGCCGTGCTCGTCGCCTCACCAGAGAACAGATAGCCTTCAAGTTCTGTATTCATCAGCGCAACCAACTCGTCAAAGTTAGCACCCGCCATTTGTTGTTCTAACGTGCGGCCATCCGAAAGCAATTCATACCCTGCCCCCAACAAATCAGATTGCAAAGAACGCCCCATCTCATCAACCCGGCTATACACATCCACCATGGTCGACACACGGATCTGCGTATAGGAAATATTGTCTTGATAAGCGCTCATTTCACTGATGTCACTGCGCATACTCAAAACCAGTGACGCATTTGATCCCAAGCCAGAATAAGTTTCTGAGATTTTCCCCGAAGCTAATTGCCGAGTCAAATCATCCATCGTTTCAGAAAGACTGCCAATGTCATTGATAAAATTCATTGCTTGAGCGAGAGATGAAATCTGCATGATCAATTACCTTCCAATAGTCATGAGCGTATCGAACATTTCTTCGACCGCGCTGATAACCCGAGCATTAGCCGTATAGGCATTTTGCAAAATGATGAGATCTGACATTTCTTCGTCAATATTGACGCCGGAAGATCCCATGTTCTTTTCAACTAAAGCATCTGAAACAATCGCCGAGGCATCACGGGCAGCGTAAGTCGCATCCGCCTGTGCAGCTTGATAAGTAATAAACTCTCGCGCGAATGAATCGATGGACCCTTCATAAGGGGACGCAACCCCACCAATACCGGTGCTTGTCGCATAGGTTCTGCTGGTTTCTTTTAACCGGCTATATAGATCTAGCGGACGTGCATTATCCCCTTCAGCCGTTGTGCTGGCATAAGACACCAACAAAGAAGGGTCTTCGATCAAATCAGAATTGACGACGATACGTCCCGCAAACCCGAGCTGCTGGCCATCCCCATCAAGGCTGTCTGTAAAAGCCGAACTGGTTTCACTATCAAGAAAGAGAGCAAGCCCCGTGCCTTCGCCTTGAAGAACATCCGGCACCACGGTTGCAACCAAGCCATTAATATCCGACGTGCCCGCGCCCCCATCATCAGTAAAAGCGATGGTTGTACCGCCCTCATCTGTCACCACAACTTCAGCAGGCAAGGCAGCATTCAAAGCTGCCACGATATTTGTCTGCGTATCTGTAATATCGATACCAATAACGCTATCGCCCGTTTGCGCTGTCACATCATCGGCAAGCGGCAAGAGCGAGGCGTCCGTCACCGCAATAATCGTGACGGTGCTTTCCACACCCCCAACGGTATAGGTAAGCGACATAGAATTACCAGATTCAAGCTCTCCTATATCAAATTCAAACCCATCTGCCCCCGCAACAGTCGTCGCAGTGCCCGCAATCTCTTCTTCCGACAACACAAGCGCAAGCTCTGCTGCAAGTTCATCAAGTTGCGCCTGAGCTTCCACAAGAACCTCATCACGCATTTCCAAGTAACCCGCGATGCTTCCCGCGCTGAACGCGCCCGCAGCAATCAGATCAATAGTTGTGGAGCCATTGGTAATGGTAATGGTACCCACACCACCATTTTCATAGAGAGCATTTGCCCCCATGGCAGAACGCTCATCGAAGTTCAACGTGGCCGCCTGCGTATCAACCAACAGCTGGCCCGTATTCGTGAAGACGCTCACAGTGCCACTGTGCTGCTCAACCACATTAATATCGAAAATTTCGGATAAAGCATCCAGAGCATTGTCGCGTTGGTCTTCCAAGTCAGCTGTGGACGTGGAGCCATCCTGACGTTGGCCAATCATAATATTAAGCTCAGCAATCTGAGACATTAATTGATTTGCTTCCGCCACTTCATCTGCAATTTCATGCTCTGCATTCAACCGCATTTCCTGGACTTCGTTAGAAAGTCGGTTCAATTCATCGGCAATATTTTGCGCCGCAGTCAACACAGAAGACGCCGCAGAAGATGAATTGGTAAGTGTGGAAAGGTCCTGTAATGCCGCCCCAAGATTATCGATAGCAGACGCAATAGACAGCTCATCCTCAGGCGCTCCAAAGAGGCTTTCAATGCGCTGCATATATACAGAAGCCACATCCAACTTACTCGTGTTAGCCACTTCCGTACGCATTTGCTGCTGCAGAAACTTATCAACCTCACGGGTAACCCCCGCGATGCGAACACCCATGCTGGTATCCCCAGCAACCGCGTTCTCAACTTCCAGCACTTTTTTAGTATAGCCCGGCGTACTCGCATTCGCGATATTTTGCGAAACGATCGACATCCCAGACTGTGCAGTCTGCAATCCACTCAATGCTGTACTAATAGAACTGTAAAGGCCCATATTCCATCTCCATCGGCTACTTCAACTTAAAGCTTCCGATTACTTACCGTTTCATATTGAGCGTTTCTTGGATCATCTCATCAGCGGTTGTCACAATCCGCGTGCCGGCTGTATAGGCCTGCTGGGTGACAATCAGCTTTGTAAACTCATCGGCAATATCAACGTTTGAGGCTTCCAAAGAAGAGCCGACAATGTCACCGGTCCCACCCGTCAGAGCTGCCCCAGATTCCTCCGTCGCGGCATAAGCCGTACCGTCCATTTTCTGCAGGCCATCAGGGTTGTTGAAATCAACCACTGCAATTTCTGCAAGGTCAAACGTTTCACCGTTGGAATAACTCCCCACGACGCGACCTTCATTAGAGATGGAAACACCCACCAACTCGCCAGCAGCATATCCGTTCTGATCAATCTTATTAACGGTCGCATTCCCTTGGGAGTTCGCATATTGCGTTACCCCACCGCCCCCGTGATCAAACACAGTGTCACCGATCACAATGCCATTGATTGTCAAAGCAGAGATCGTGATAGAGGAAACAGCAGGCGACAACTGGCCCGTGCCATCAAACGCATAACTTTGTCCCGCATTGGTCCATTTTGCATCTACGCCCGTCGCTGTGTCGTCGGACATATAGAACATTTCCCAATTATCATCAGACGTCTTTGCCCATCGAATTTGAACATCGACCGCATTACCCACATCATCATAGGTCGTAATGGAACCACCAGAGATAGAGCGATCAAGGAAGGAATCCTCATCCGTTGCTGTCACAAACCCATCACCCGCAGCCGTTGGGTCATTACTGTAGGGTGCCCCGTAAGCGAGCAAATCACTCCCTGCAATTGCGCTATCATAAACAGCTGTCTCGGGCACCGTTGGCAGGTTCAACTCATAATCAATGGTTGTCGTGCCATTCGCCGCCAAGAACCCTTGCGTAACCTCAATCGGCTCCAGCAAAGTCCCTGTCGTGTTGCCCGTAACCGGGTCCACCGCATAGCCTTGCAGAAAATATCCACCGCCGTTGACCAGATAACCATCTGCATCAACCGAGAAGTCACCGCGCCGGGTATAATAGTCCGTGCCATCAAAAACGACGTTGCCGTCAACTGTGCCTAGGCTGTCGGAGACCACAAAAAACCCATCGCCGTTGATGGACATATGCGTATCGATCTGAGAGCCATTGATCACCCCCTGCACCGAATTGGTGTAAGCCGGCACCGCAGAAACAGAGCCAGGCAAATGAACACTTGAGCCTGAGGCCGTCACAACTTCCGAAAAGGTTGTGTCAGTGCGCTTAAAGCCAGTGGTCGATGAGTTAGCAATATTGTCCGAGATATGTCCCAGCGCACTTGATTGCGCTTGGATAGAATTCACCGCGGTAGTCATTGCACCTGCAAAACTCATTTTTCTCTCCATTCTCTGCCAAAAGGCGGAATCTTCGGGTTTGGTCTAGGAAGAGCAAGAGCAGTGCCAGAAAATATATTTAATAAAATCAATGAGTTAGAGAAAAACATCTTGGGTTTCGGCGAAAAAGGGAGGGTAAAACACGTCCTCACGAGCAATTTTTGCCGGGTCATGGGGCGCTTTCTGCCGATAGATTCTTTCCCTCAAAAGAAAAGGGCAAATCAAAGCCCTTGCCATTTTCCCTGCACTTTCAGCCAACACGCCGACCCAACCTGATCCTTGACCCTGCGGAATGCACGCTCGACCGCCCAATAGAACCCCAAGAATGCAAAGGTGGGTCTTCAAATTTGCGAACAGAAGATCGCAACCTTGAATCCAACGCCCAACCGCCCTAGTTTCTTGCCAACTGAAACTTGCCACTGGTAACTGAGATAAAGCCCTCACAGGCCAAATAGGGACAGAAGAAAAATGAAGTTCGAAGGAACAAAAGACTACGTCGCCACCGAAGACCTCCGCGTTGCCGTCAATGCAGCCATCGCATTGGAACGTCCTCTCCTCATTAAAGGGGAACCAGGCACCGGTAAAACTGTGCTTGCGGAACAAATCGCAAAAGCACTCGATGTGAACTTGATCACATGGCACGTCAAATCAACAACCAAAGCCCAACAAGGCTTGTATGAATATGATGCTGTGTCCCGCCTGCGCGACAGTCAGCTTGGCGATGAGCGCGTCAAAGACATTTCCAACTACATCGACAAAGGCAAACTCTGGGAAGCCTTCACCTCTCCTGAGCGGTGCATTTTGCTCATCGACGAAATTGATAAAGCCGACATTGAATTTCCAAATGACTTGCTCCAAGAGCTCGACCGCATGGAATTTTTCGTCTACGAAACGGGTGAAACGATTAAAGCGGTCAACCGCCCTATCGTAATCATCACCTCAAACAACGAAAAAGAACTCCCAGACGCTTTCCTTCGTCGTTGTTTCTTCCACTATATCAACTTCCCTGATGATGACACGATGGGCAAAATCGTGGACGTACACTTCCCAGACATTAAAGACCGCTTGGTCAAAGATGCCTTGTCAATCTTCTATGAAATCCGCGAAGTACCCGGCTTGAAGAAGAAGCCTTCAACATCTGAGCTGCTCGATTGGCTCAAACTCTTGATGGTTGAAGACATCACGCTCGAAACACTGCGTGAAAAAGACCCAACCAAGCTGATCCCACCATTGCACGGCGCTTTGTTGAAAAACGAACAAGATGTACACTTGTTTGAGCGTCTTGCATTCCTGGCACGCCGGGAGCGCAACTAGGAGGAACAGCTATGTTTGTTAATTTCTTTCAGGAATTACGATCAGCCAAAATTCCAGTTTCTCTGCGGGAATATCTGACCCTGCTGGAAGCGTTGGACCGTGACGTGATTGAGCGCAAAATTGAGGATTTCTATTTCCTCTCTCGTTCCGCATTGGTGAAGGACGAACGTAACCTTGATAAATTTGATCAAGTGTTCGGATCGGTTTTCAAAGGCATTGAAGGGTTCGGCGATGAAGATAACATTGCCGAAATCCCTGATGAGTGGCTCAAATCTTTAACTGAGAAATTCCTAACCGAAGAAGAGAAGGCTCAAATTGAAGCCCTCGGTGGTTGGGAAAAGATCATGGAAGAGCTGCAAAAACGCCTTGAGGAACAAAAAGAACGCCATGAGGGCGGTAGCAAATGGATCGGCACAGGCGGGACCTCGCCTTTCGGTGCAGATGGCTACAATCCCGAAGGTGTCCGCATCGGCCAAAAAGACGGTCGTCACGGCAAGGCTGTTAAAGTTTGGGATAAACGGGAATACAAGAACCTCGACGACAGTGTCGAGCTTGGCACCCGCAACATCAAAGTGGCGTTGCGCCGCCTGCGTAAATTTGCACGCTCAGGCAACCCCACAGAGCTGGACCTAGACGATACAATCAATGCAACCGCACGCCATGGGTACCTCGACATCAAAATGGTGCCCGAGCGTAAGAACAAGATCAATGTTTTGATCTTCTTCGATGTCGGTGGTTCTATGGATAGTCATATTAAACTGTGTGAAGAGCTGTTCTCTGCAGCCCGCTCTGAGTTTAAGAATATGGAATATTTCTACTTCCATAACTGTCTGTACGAATACGTTTGGAAAGACAACCACCGCCGCCACGGCGAGCGCATGAACACATGGGACGTACTCCATAAGTACCCCCATGACTACAAAGTGATCTTTGTTGGCGATGCTGCCATGAGCCCATACGAGATCACCTATGCAGGTGGTTCCGTTGAGCACTGGAATGAAGAACCCGGTGGCATTTGGCTCGAGCGCCTTCAGCAAGTCTACGAGAGCGCTATTTGGCTCAATCCAATGGCAGAAAAGCATTGGGAATACACACCGTCCACCCAGATCATTCAACAGATCTTCGCGGACCGTATGTTCCCTCTCACCATTGAAGGGCTAGACGGCGCCATGAGAGAACTCTCGCGCGCGTAAACATTGGTTCTATAAACATCTCAAATGGCTCCCCAAGAAATTGGGGGGCCATTTTTGTAACAGCACAGGCCACGGGCCTAATTCTATAATTTTTCCAAAACTTAGCTATACTCCCGGCAAAGATGGAGAGAGAACACATGCGCGATTTGCTCAAATCAATCACTCGAAAAGACTGGAAACGTCCAGAGATGCTCCTACTGCTCATGGCAGCGGGCGTGCCTCTTTCATTTGCCACGTGGCAATCTCTCCTCAACAACTTCGCAATTGAACGTGTCGCCTTCACGGGCGCAGAAATGGGCATGTTGCAGTCCCTGCGCGAGGTGCCTGGTTTTCTTGCCTTCACATTCGTCTTTGTCTTACTGGTCATAAAAGAGCAGCGTTTTGCGCTCCTCTCTTTAGCCGTATTGGGCATTGGAACCGCGTTAACAGGCTTTTTCCCATCAGAGATTGGCCTGTACTGCACAACAGTTCTCATGTCTGTTGGCTATCATTATTATGAAACCGCACAACAGTCCCTCACCTTGCAATGGCTTCCCAAAAAGGAAGCGCCCGTCATGCTGGGCCGCATCATTGCCATGGCAGGGTTTGCAAGCTTACTTGCCTACGGCTTGATCTTTCTAATCTGGACCCTTGCAGAGCTGGATTACAAATGGGTCTATCTGGCCGGTGGTGCCATAACTGTGCTGATTGCTTTAGTTGCGTGGCGCGCCTTTCCAGAATTTGAAGCACACACCCCACAACACAAGCACCTTGTACTGCGCCCACGCTACTGGCTGTATTATTCTCTCACCTTCATGGGAGGCGCCCGGCGACAAATTTTCGTTGTCTTCGCAGGCTTCATGATGGTCGAAAAGTTTGGCTATTCCGTTGCGGCCATCACCGGACTCTTCCTCATCAACCAAGCTCTCAATATGTTCATTGCCCCCTATATCGGAAAAATGATTTCCCGGTTTGGAGAACGCAAAGCCCTCACCTTTGAATACCTTGGCTTGATCCCAGTTTTTGTGGCCTATGCCTTTGTCGAAGATGCAATATGGGCTGCCGCCTTCTACGTGATCGACCATATGTTCTTTGCCATGGCCATCGCCATGAAAACCTATTTCCAAAAAATCGCAGATCCCGCCGACATTGCCCCAACTGCTGGTGTCGCCTTTTCCATCAATCACATCGCAGCCGTTCTCATTCCCGCAACCTTCGGCCTTATTTGGCTCTATGATCCAAGCCTTGTCTTTCTATTAGGTGCAGGCATGGCGGCTATATCACTTGTCCTTGCGCGTCTCATTCCTCATGTGCCGCAACCGGGAAATGAATTGATTTGGCATAAGCCTGCTCCCCTTGCAACGCCTGCCGACTAAAGGCACGAAAGACCACGACCCCAGCCGGGCAAGCTGCATGCCGCGCACATTAGCAATTTTGTAATCTCTATCTGTCAGGACAAAAGCAACCATAGGAGACGTCATGACAAATAGATTCAATCCCCTACGCACACTCACCAAGTTGCTCGGCATGTGTTTCATCGCATTCACCTTGAACGCATGTGTCGCCGCTGAGATTGTGGGAACAGCTGTAGACGTCACAACCGGCGTTGTCGGCACGGCAGTAGATGTGACAACGGGCGCTGTCGATATGGTTATTCCCGACAGCGATGATGACGACGAAGACAAGGATTAGAAAGCAGCCGATCAGAGGCACACAGTATATTGGGTTGATAGGTGCTGTTCTGTTCGCGTTACACGCCAACAGAACAGCATCATTTTAACGGGCAACCGCAGTGCCCCAATAGTTAAAGCCCGCGATTTTGATCGTCTTAGGCAAAAACATACTGTCCATTTTCTCGATGCCAAAGCCACCCTCTTCAATCAGCCGAGGGATTTCGCGATTGATATGGCACCCACCGAACACTGGTTTCCACACAGGATTAATCCGATCCTGCCATTTGCGCACAGCCGCATCAGGGGCCGCCCCATGCTCACAGAAAATCAGCCGGCCACCGGGACGTAAAACCCGGCGCATGCCTTCCAAAGCCTGTTGGGTACCCGGAATAGTGCATAAAGAAAAAGTCATCATGACGGTATCAACGCTGTTGGCTTCCAACGGAATTTCTTCGCCAGGCAAGCCAATAAACTCAACATCAAATGGCAAATTTTTAGCCCGCTCACCGGCAATTTTCCAAGATTCCGTAGACGGATCAAGTCCAATAACTTTTTCAATTTTGGAAGGATCGTAAAATTCTAAATTATGTCCGGTGCCGATACCAATTTCCAGCACTCGCCCCTCAGCCATCGGAACAACTTTTGCCCGCTGCTTAGCAATGGGCCCCACACCGCACGCCGCTTCAATAATTTTCGGCACAACATATTTTTCATAAATGCCCATGGCTCTCTCCCTTTATTTTTCAAAAAGCATACCCAAAAACCCGCTCGATACCTAGCTTAATCCACACTCAAAGGAAGTAAAAAGGCGGTGCCTCAAATAAGTCGCGTCATAAAAAAGCTGTGGGGGTCGGCCTCATACTCACCAAATGGGGCACATTCTTCAAAACCGAAATGTCTATATAACCCGCGTGCAGGGGCATAAGCCGCCATTGAACCTGTTTCAAGGCTGACCCGTTTATACGACCGCGATGCAGCGGCTTGAAGAATCTGCGCCACAAGTAAACTGGCAATCCCCTTGCCTCGGTGAGCCTCAACCGTATGCATGGATTTAATTTCTCCATGCCCAGCCTCCAATTCCTTTAGAGCACCACACCCAAGCAGGTTACTTCCCTGCCATGCAGTCCAAAAAGTAATGTCGGAGGCACGCAGGGCCGCCATATCCAAGGCGTGCACACTTTCTGGCGGAGAGTGCTGCGCCGCATTGTCCAAATGAATTGCCAGCAAAGCTTCAATATCAGGACCGCACAAGTCATCTTCACGAAGCACTATAGAACAGCCCATATCATTTCCTATCGCCAGTCAGAAACACCAAATCGCAGCATATGATCGCCGCTGAGCGGCCCCACCAAACGCCCACGCCCGCGTAAGGATAAAGCCCCAGCACGCACCAAGCCACCCGCTTGCAACATGGAGACGGTTTTCACACCCCGTGACAGCAGGAACCAAATTTGGTCCACATCCGTACCATCAAATCCCTGACTTGCCGCCGACATTTGAGTATGCAGCACCTTCAACCCGTAAGCCGTGGTCGCGGCCCCACCGCCAACCAAGGCAATCGCATCGGCGACCCCGTCGGTAAAATCTTCACACCGAGCGCCCCCAACACCAACCGCGCCCGCATGGATTGGCACTTCCAGTCCCCGAACAGACTCAAAGAGAAGAGCCGCATCATCTGCGCCTATTTGTTCAAGCGTACTGTCGCCAACCAATCGGAAACGAGCAACATCGCCCACTTTCACAAGTACCGGCACATCGTCAGGCACATGCTCCATCATAAGGTCAACAACCGCTCCCCGATAACTGTCCGCAATCGTCGGCAGACTGGAAGGGTCAGTCACACGCAAAGCTTGATGCACATTACGCGCAGCTTCAGCCACAGTCCGTCCGAGCATTCCACGCGGCAGCGCGTCTACCCCCCGCGCAGACAAAAGCTCTTCATCGCTTTGCCAGTCTCCAACCAACCCCTCAAGAAAAGCAGGCACATCTGCGAACCAAGCTTGGTCCTGAACCTGTGCCTTTTCCCCATGAGTGCTAAGCTGAATGGAAACATCTTGAAACTGAAACATACATATTCGAGATGACCTGACCACCTCGCCCCTCAAAGCAAAAGGCACCTCCATAAGGTGCCCTCCCACAACATTAAAAGCGGAAACCACGTACCGCAAGTGCTCATCTGTCAAAACCAGCCGTCAACCACCTGCCGCCCCTACGTAAGCATTTATTGGAGAAAGTCATCTAGCAAAAAGGACAAATACATAGCCAACACGCCCAAAAAGGCAGCCCCTTCGCCTATAAAGACAAAAATCATTCAACTGGGGCAATTCGCCCCTTATAGGGACGTGACAAATCGGGCAACATGCCTATGTTAACCGAAGAAAGCGCCAAATCAGACGCCTTCACCCACTGCCTAACAACACAGGCGAAAATGACCTAAAGGGGGCTACTGTGGCTGTCAAATGCGAAACAATGACCGATGTTCGGCGCGAAATCGACCGACTTGACCGGGAATTGGTGACACTCTTGGCAGAGAGACAGAACTATATTGAGCAAGCCGGGCGCATAAAAGCCTCGCGCGATAAAGTCCGCGACGTGCCCCGCATCGAAGATGTAGTCGCAAAAGTCCTCGCCGCAGCAAAAGAAGCCGGCCTCTCCCCTGCGATGGCAGAACCCGTCTGGCGCCTTCTGATCGAAAAAAGCATTGAACACGAATACGTTGAATTTGACGCGCACGAACAGAACGACACCGCCGCGCAATAAGCAAGACCTTGAAGCGCCGATCACGCTTTAAGCTGTCGTGCGCTCAAGCAAAAATTCAGCAAATTCAAAGTCTAGCTCTGTATCAATATCGATAGAGCGTTCTTCGGGCATTTCATAAAGCCGCGTCGTCGCCAAAAACAAGCCATCCTTTTCCATCAAGGCCGCTCGTTGCCAAACATAGATCGACCCATTCATATCAAAACATTTAGGGGCATCTTGGCGACGCACAATAGGAGGGTCCGTTGGCTTAGACAAGCCAACCGTGCCATTGGTCCGTTCTTCCACCAGACTAAAATAGGGGGAACTTTTCGCGATAGAGCCGGTAATGACGTTTTCCGCCCCCAGCACTTCCACAAGCAAAACAGCCGCACTAATATCCTGTGCCTCTCGTAGCGGGGAAGTTGGTTGAAGATCCACCACCACATCAAAAGAGCAACTGCGGCGCTGTTCAACCTCTTCAACGCAGTGACGAATAGCTGGCAACTTCGCTGCCGTATCCGTTGCATGCTCAGCCAAACGCTCCACACACTCATCCGCCCCGCCCTCTTTAGCGAGTGCCAAAATAGCCGTGTCATCACTCGACACCGCAATCACATCAAACAGACCAGAGGCCTTTGCTTGCTCAATACTGTGCAGCAAAAGCGGCTTGCCGCCCAAAGGTCGTATATTTTTGCCCGGAACTCCCTTAGAGCCGCCCCGCGCAAGTATGGTGCAAAGTCGTGTCATGACGCCTGTTTCTTCCCGAACACAGCAGGAAATTCATCGCGGGCTTTTTCCAAATCATCTAATTGGCCAATATCGATCCAATATTCATGAATGGGAAATGCTGCGGACATCCCGCCGTCTTCAATAATTTCGTTAAAGAGGTCAGGCATATCATGCATTTGCTCCTGACGGATATAGCCAAGAACATCCGGTGACAGCGCATAAATCCCCCCATTCACAAAGTAGCTCTGGGTTGGTTTCTCGTTGATGGTCGTAATCTTGTGCCCAGACATTTCAATCACCCCGTAAGGCACCTGAAAGCGATATTCCCGAACACCCATTGTGGCATCCGCAACCTGCTCCACATGGAAATCAAGCAACCGACGAAAATCAATATCAGTCATCAAGTCTGCATTCATCACCAAAAATGGTGCATGAGGACGCTCCGGCAAAAGCGACAAAGCCCCGGCAGTGCCAAGCCGTTGCTCTTCTTCAAGGTAGGAGATGTTCACCCCCCACTTAGACCCATCACCGAAATACTCTTCAACTTTTTCAGCTTGATAATTGACCGATAGAAAAATCTTATGAAAGCCCTGGCCTGCCAACCGCTCAATAATACCTTCCAATACGGGTTTGCCGCCCACCGGTATCATCGGCTTGGGCATATGTTCCGTTAAAGGCCGCAAGCGTGTTCCCATGCCCCCCGCCATAATCACAACCCAATTATCCTCAGACCGATTTCCTTTCAACGTGGACAATGTTTCCAGCCCAATAAGCACCCCGGCCGCATCAATCAGCGGCACTTGGCCAATGTTGAATTGCTTCATCCATTTCAAAACCGTTGCCCGGTCCACTTCTGGCCCAGCGGTAATTGGATTGGCTTTCATAATATCAAGAACCGGCGTGTCTAAAGTTTCTCCACGCAAAATACCCCGCCGTATATCACCATCGGTAATGGTGCCCTTCAGCATATTCACCTGATCGACAACCAGTGCAATTTGTAAGCGGCTCTCTTCAAGAGAGCGCACCGCATCGCTCATCTTCGCATCAAGCGATAGAACTGTCTTTTTCCACTCGACCATTTTAAAGCTCACCCATTGTGTCATGAACGATCAAATCGTCCGGTTCAAAATCCTGTTGCGCAGTCTGTCCCAACACCGCCCAATACTGCATAGGTGAAAGCCCTGTTCCCGGCCTTTTCACCCCTAAATTCTTTTCAGTAAAAACGTCACCGCATGCAATCGGTTCTGCAGCGACTAAACTTTTTCGCGCCACCTCGGCGGTATTGCGCTCAACACCTCGTTGAATCTTTTGCCCATCTCCCAACGCAACTTCGATGCGTCGAATGCCGCGCACCATAGCCGCCAAGTCATCTGGCTCAAGCGAAGCCTTATGGTCAGGTCCCGGCAAAGAACGGTCTGTGGTAAAATGTTTTTCAATCATCACAGCCCCCCGTGCGACCGCCGCCAAGGCTAACTCCCCCCCAAGGGAATGATCCGAGAACCCAATGGCTAAACCAAAGGCGTCCCTCAAGGCATCCATGGCGCGCAAGTGCACCTCTTCGTCTGGTGTGGGATAAGCACTCGTGCATTGCAAAACAGTTACTTTTGCACGCAACATGTCCTGCCCGGCCTCAGACCGAAAGGCCCGACCAAACGCTACAGATGAGGGATCAGACAGCCCCAAATAGCCAAAGGCAACAGCGCCCAGCGCAGCTTCCACTTCCGCCAAATTACCCATACCCGTAGACAGAATAAGATCTCGGCCCGTACGCGCCCCCGCCACAAGCAGAGGCGCATTGGTCAGCTCACCCGACCCTAATTTCAGCCGAGACAAGCCAAATCGGTTGATGAGTAAATTCATACTACCAACATCAAAAGGCGTAGAGAGAAACTCAATTCCCTTCAAACCGCAGTGCCCAATAATTTCTTCGTGCATGTCATCGGATAACGCGAGCGCTTCCAACATCGCCAATTGACTTTGCGCGCCGCCGGTCATTTCTTTTTGATAATCTGCTTTTGGCGCGCTCTGAGAGGCCAGAGCAGAGGGATTGAACGTCTGAAACTTAACAGTGTCCGCTCCCGCCTCAGCAGCAACATCGACTAACTCAAGAGCACGTTCAAGCGACCCATTGTGATTGACCCCTGCTTCCGCAATGATTTGTACGCGCTGGGCTAGGTGGCTCATGTCACGTCCTCCAAATCATAAAACCGTTTCATCAACACATCGTCCAACGGTAAACTCATCAACAGGTCAGCGATTTTTTCAGAAGCACCGCCAACCCCATAAACACAGACACGCTTTTTTGCACACGCAACATGCGCCGGACTTAACGCAGTACAGATCGCCTCAGCAATCGCATCCGTTTCTTCAGCACAATCAATAATAGAGGGGGCACGCAATCGACCTTGCTGGCGCGGCCCAATGTTCACAGTCGGTGTGCCCATAAGGGGCGCTTCAATAATGCCGCTTGACGAGTTACCAATCATCGCATCGACCTCCGCCAACACACTGCCATACCGCCCATGCCCAAATGAAGACACCAGCATCGCACGTGTGGAATGGCGTTCCACATAAGCCTCCACCAACTGAGCAACCTCCCCCCCATGCGTATCTGCATTGGTGCCTGTAAAAATAAATCCAGCGTCAGGAAATTGGTCCAGTGCGCCAAGCAACGCCCGCACGCCCTGCGTCGGGTCACGGGTCAACGTCACCGGGTGGTAAGTTACCAAGAGAAGAGGTCGAACCATTGGCAAATGAAAGTCTCGTGCAATATCAGCAAAAGGCAATCCACTCTGCGCGACAAAGTCATCAAGCCCCGGCGCCCCAACCGTAAATACATGTTCAGGCTGCTCACCCATTTGAATCACACGCGCACGGTAAGGTTCTGCCGCAACAAAATGATAATGCGCCATCTTAGTCAACGAATGACGAATAGCTTCATCTATTTGCCCTTCACTCGCCTCGCCGCCATGAATATGCGCAATCGGCAATTGCGCTAACATAGCTGCCTGCGCCGCCGCCAAAATCTCATACCGATCACCTAACACCACAACCACGTCAGGGGCTTGACGGGCAAATGCCTCCCCGAACCCGCTCACAGCCACGCCCATCGCATGGCTCAACCCAACCGGCCCATCAGAATCCAGTGGCAAAGGTATTTCCTCGTCCACCTCAAACCCATCCGCCAAAATTTCCGTAATCGTCATCCCATGGCGCTGAGACAAATGCGTGCCTGTTACATAAATTTGCAGGGAAATGGAGGGGGCGTTTTTCAGAAAACCCATCAAAGTGCGCAACAACCCATAGTCCGCACGCGATCCACTCACCACCGCCACTTTGCGCGGTCGAGCAAGCATGCCGGGCACGAGCCTCGGCGCATCAGCCAAAGAAGTGTCTATTTGAGACACAAGGGCACCTTTCCAAAAGGATCATAGCCCTATGAGTGGGCCACCTGTCTGCCCTCAAGATACGAGAAAATTGGTTAACAGCCCCTTCATTTAAGAGCTTATTAACGCTAAAACGCCTTCATTTCTACCCGAAAGCCATAATCAGCACCGGATGGGGCAAAACCCCACTCGGGCCCCAACTCGAAGATAAGCTTTTCACCTTTTCCCCAGCCCCTTATAAACAGACAACCCAAACCATGGAGTGCCCGTGTCTTCTCCCTCACCCAAAACTGTTGAAACGCTCGACTGCATTGTCATCGGCGCAGGTGTCGTTGGTTTGGCCATTGCCCGCGCTCTCAGCATGCAAGGGCGCGACGTACTTGTCCTAGAAAAAGAACACGCAATAGGCACTCATACCTCATCCCATAACAGCGAAGTTATTCACGCGGGCCTGTACTATCCCCAAGGCAGCCTAAAGGCTAAATTATGCGTCGCAGGCCGTCACGCCCTCTACAAATATTTGGACGAACGCCACCTGCCACATCGCAAGCTTGGCAAGCTCATCGTCGCCACCAACCCTGCACAACTAGGGGAACTCAAAACCATTGCGCACCACGCCCGGCAAAATGGAGTGAGCGACCTTCAACATCTCTCCCAATCCGACGTAAGCCAACTAGAGCCACACTTAAATTCCCTTGGCGCCCTACGTTCTCCCTCCACCGGGATCATAGACAGTCATCAATACATGCTAGCACTTCAAGGCGACCTAGAAGAAAACAGCGGCACCATCGCCTTCAACACCGTGGTCACTTCCGGCACCGTAGATGAAACTGGGGCCATCCTCACAGTCACAAGCGCCTCCGAAAATGACGCTCCAATAAATTTGCAGGCACGTCATATCATCAATGCCGCTGGTCTTTGGGCGCCTCACCTTGCGACATCCTTAGTTGGGTTCCCACACCACCACATCCCGCAAACCCGGTTCGCCAAAGGAAACTACTTTTCCCTTTCTTCCAAACCACCCTTCCAACACCTCATCTACCCGGTGCCCGAAAAAGCCGGCTTGGGCACACATCTCACGTTAGACATGGGAGGGAGCGCACGGTTCGGACCGGATGTCGAATGGACACAGACCATTGACTACACCGTCGATCCCAACCGCCGTGATAGTTTTATTGCCGCCATTCAAGCTTATTGGCCGGACCTACCAACTCAAAATCTATCAGCAGATTACGCGGGCATCCGTCCCAAAATTTCTCCATGGGACAAACCGCAGGATTTCCAAATACAAGAACCCGGCACACATGGTGTACCGGGCTTGATAAATTTATTTGGGATTGAGTCACCGGGCTTAACAGCAAGTCTCGCAATTGCCGACTACGTTGCCCAACGGTGCCGCTGATCTATTCAGCAAAAAGGTCTTCAATATAGCGATTGGTCAAATCTACTTCGCGGCGCACATCGCCCACCAAAGCATGGCGTTCAGAGCTTGTATCGCAGGTTGTCTGTTCAGCGCGTTCAGAAATATCGCCAACAATCCATGCCCCTACAGCCCGTGCAGACCCTTTCAGACTATGGGCAGCACGCACCCACTCTTCTTCCGTTTCGGCAAGCTTCATGCGATCCAAATAAATGTGAGATTGAGACTTAAAGAGGCCTAAAAGTTCTGCCTCCAACTCCCTATTGCCCAACGTAAACTTAGAAAGATGAACCAGGTCAATTGGACGCGGTGCATCAGTACATGGGTTTTTCAATCGACTACTCCGCAATACATTCCCCGCAATCATAGCACCCTCTTGGTTTTCAACACTTTCAACAACTTGACTCATATCCCCTCCATACGCGCCTGACTGGCAAGACCTCCAAACTATCGAGCAAACCCTTCCAAAACATTAGTCGAAAGCTGAACTGCACAAAAAGCAACCACAGGATAAATAATGGGTTAATCGCGCCCCAATGCCGCAAACCCAGCCCCCTCAAAAAGCAGCCTAACCCACCTTGTTCGTACACGGATATTTTGCTTGACTTTATGGTTAATTTTTCGTAAATATAGGATGTTTCGAGGCGGCGACTGCCGCGCGAATTCGTAAAGAACCCCTCGTAGCAGCCCTCGGCGCCCCCCACGCCGGGGGTTTTGCATGCCCCCTCAACAGTGCCACAGCAGTCTAAAAGCAAGGCACAGACTTGCTCAAAGCCCATACTAGGTCACGGTCCCTGTCGCACTTTTTTGGAGGAGGTAGATCACGAGGCTTTAGGCTTTTTCGCTCCCAAAACCTGATAGCCAGTGGCCGTTAGTCGGCATACCAACCAATATGGTTTGATAGGGTTTTTGAACCATGGCTCAACCCAGCCTTTTTCAATACATGAACGGATGGTGCGCACGTCAATTTGCTGGCCCTCTTTGTCAAACAACGGAAGCTTGCCGCCCGGCTCCTTCAAACCTCGCAATAAATAACGGGTTTGCGCCCATGTTGGCTTATCCCCCCTACGGGACCCCTCCCCCGCCTTTTCCGGGGAGCCGGGTTGATCCTCGGCGTGGTCCTGCATTTTGCTCTCCCCAATCCATTTCAGCGCTACTCACTCAAAGCCCAACACAGGCATTTTCGGCATCACACAGCAACAATTGTGGTTTCCCATCGTGGCCCCGCACGCGGCGATGCGCAAGCCCTTACAAGATCAGCAAAAAGCCTCGTTTTGCCCCATCAGAATGGTTGACCTAATCGAGCACTTCAGACACCCTAGAGGAGAGGCCAAAAGGAAATAAATCAGATGAATCAAATAGATCGGCGCGATCAGCCCGTCTTAAACACGCTCCCTGCCCCGTCCTCTGACCGGGCACAACCTGCCAACGAGGACAATCCAGCGGCGGGCGAGCTTTATCGACTGATTAATCGAAAGCCAACGCGCACTATTTTTCACATGGCAGCCGTGGCAACCGTTTTCATTTTGGCCACTGCAGCAGCTTATCTTTGGGGCCTCTACGGCGAAACAGTCCTAGAACGCCCGGCAACCACTTGGATGCCTGTGATCATCGGCGCTCTTGTCCCGACATTTCTGATTTGGGCACTTGCCTATATGAGCTGGCGCACCCAGCACCTCCATATGATGTCAGACGCATTGGCCCGTGCGGCCCTGCGCCTAACGGAACCAGAAGAATTAGCTGAAGAACGTATTTCCTCGATGTCCTCAACCATTCGCATTCAAATTGAAAAAATGAATGCGGGCCTCCAAGAAGTTTTTGAGCAAACCCAAACCCTCGACGACATGTTTAGCAAACGATTAGACAGTGTCGATCGCTCTGCTCTACGCGCAGAATTGCGCGCAAGAGAAATTGGCGATGCCCTCACACGCAACCGCGCAACAATCGATGAAATTTCAGGAAAGCTTGGGCAAGAAAGCGACACCATCAGCCGCGCCGTCCGCACTCAAACAGATGAAGTGCGTTCTGTGACCCGCAAAGCCGAAGAAGTTATGAACGCCAACTTAGAACGGTTGCGTAAACAAACAGAAGCCCTCTCCCGTATCACCGAAACCGCAGCAGCCGGTGCCGACAATACAACCGTTATGCTCGACCGCCAATCTTCACGCTTGGAAGTTGTCGCCAGTGCAGCCCTAAACAAAGCAGATGCGCTGTCTCAACGGTACGAAAACCAACGTGAAAATCTGGTGGCTGCCAGCCAATCCCTTGAAAATGAGCGGCAACACCTCGAGACCACCTTTGAACGCCAACGCGCCACCATTGAAACAACAAGTGCAGAGCTGGCGGCCCGTACCGCAGACATCAATGCATCCGTGAGCACACTCTCCACTGAGTTGAGCCATGCCATGGAAACCGCTGCCAAACGCACAACGGAATTAGGAAAAACCTTCCAAAGCGAAGCTGAGCGGATCGGCCTTGCGGCCAAGGGAGCGGGCATCAACATTGAAGACACCCTGCGCAGTGCCTCAGACCGCGTCAAATCAGTGGCCACCGAATTAAAAAACAACGCCGTTGATATTTCCAAACAATCCGAGAAAGCCGCCCGCGACATGAGCGAGCTGACGGGAAAAACCCAAGTAGAAATCACTCACCTTGCAGATACGGTACGTAAAGAGTCTGAAGCGATTGAAAGCAACATCCGTCAAGCAACCGGCGCCTTAAAAGCAACATTCACCTCAGAGACAGAAGTCTTCAATTCAGCCATCAACCAGCAAACCAGCACAATGGCGTCAATGTTACGCGACCAGATGGATCTATTGGCAAAAGACCTAACGACAAGTTCGGCCGAAATAAATCAAGCTGTTCTGCAAGCTGCCGACGCCATGCAAGCAGAAGTCACGCACCGCACAGACGACATCAGAGGCACTGTTCAGAGCACCGCTTCTGACCTCGAAGGCGTGGGCGAAAAGCTCAACAGTGTGATGTTCCGCATTGGTGGGGCTGCCCGCGACGCAACACGCACATTGCAATCCGCAAGCGAAGACCTCGAAACACGTATGCAAACATTACCCCATGAGGCAGCAGAAGGCGCACAAGCTCTCCAAACCGTCCTTGAGGAACAAATCACGACGCTGGCCTCCATTGCAGAAATTGTGGTCCGCCATTCGCGCACATTCGACAAGAATGCGCCCGCCTCTACGTCCACTCCCTCATTAGATAATGCAGCGCGCACCTACGTTCCAGCCGCACCGCAAATGGCAGCGCCACGGTCAGCACACACGCCTGCCGATAACACGAAACCGAAAAAAGCAGGTGGCAAGTGGTCGCTTTCTGATTTGCTCTCTGCGGCCCGTCAGTCCGAAGGCCCCTCAACCGAAAAGCCACTCGACGAACAAGAGTTCAACCGCACCTCATTGCACATCATCGAAACGCTGCAATCCCTAGCCGTTGACCTGGACCGCGCCCTCGAACAAAGCCCTCCTGCAGAGCTATGGCAACGGTACCAACAAGGGGAACGCAATGTATTTGCCCGCCGTCTCTATAATTTGCAAGGCCGCGAATTATACGACACCATCGCCGAGCGTTTTTCACGCGAACCAGAATTCCGGGACGACGTGCAACGCTTCATTCGTTTATTTGAAAAGTTGATGCTCCACGCCTCAGAGCGGGACCGAGACAATATCCTTGTGGAAACATATCTCACATCCGACACAGGCAAAGTCTATCTCATGCTTGCACAAGCCAGCGGTCACTTGAGCTAACCGCCCGCAAGTTCAGCCGATTGAGTATGCGCCGACAACGTCTGAGCGGCCCAAATGGTAAGCTGGCTCATCACATCGTCGCTCACACCGTCTAAGGCAAGGATCAGGTCGTCTTGTGTTTTACCAGCACTTGGCGCCTCAGCGGCAAAGCGTGTCGCCGCAATCAGCCGTCCCTTGTGCATATCAACAAGGCTCACACGCAAGTCCACACCAGCAATCATTTTGCCGTCTTGCTGAGTAAAACCAAATTCCCTCAACTCCGACTGCACGTCATAACGCGCCCGCAAACCACTCCCCGTGCGTGCCACTGCATCAAACTTGCCAGACTGCTCAAATGTATCAATCAATGCCGTTTGAAAAATCACCGGCGCTGTATCCGACCATCGCACATTGCCGATATAGACAACTTCATGAGCCGAAGGGCGATAAAGAATTTTGGGTGTATTAACTTCTGCCGCTGCATACGGCTCTTTGATGGTAACCGCTGTTCGCGCGTGTGGCACGTTCACACGGTCCACCGTCACAGGCGTAATCACAAACATCCGCGCAGGCTCACCAGCGCCAATATCAACCAAAGCACATCCCGACAAAAGGCTCATGCCGAGAAGACCTAAAGCGGCAAGGGAAGAAGCGCGCTTTAAAGATGTCCGCTTACGCGCAGCAGTCTGCGTACCTGTGACCATTGTCATATTTGCCCGTGCCATCCTACTATCCTGTCCTACGCTCATTCACTCGCACCAGTCAGCTCAACGTGGCACATCATATTCAACGACATCTTTACCAAGTAGATATTGGCCCGGATTGTCCTCGGCTGTCTTCGCAATACGCTCCAGCGTATCAATCAATTTACGCGTATCTTCCAGCAAAAGCGGAACCTCTCCAAGGCCGTCACGCGTAAAGCTATCGATAGAAGCCCTGTTGTCCTGCATGATCTGGCCAAGCTCATCCCCAAGCGCACGGTAAGCTTTAACAGCCTTGCGCGCTTCATGCACAACACCCGCCACATCTCCGGCCAGCAAAGTTTCACTGGTTTTTGCCAACCGCTCCAAGCTATCAGAAGCACGAGCAACATTTCCGGTGATATCGTTTACATTGCGCAAGGTCTGCTTAATGTCAGCAGAGCTGCCCGCAAGTTCCGCCGTCAACGTCTCTACATTTTTCACAATGCCAGATACATTCTTCTGATTTTGCTTCACCATTTCCTGCAAGTCGATAATCAACTTATTGGCATTATCCAAAGCAGCTGGTGCGCTTTCAAAAAGTTCCTGAAACGCGGATGGTTCGGCAATGATAATAGGGTGACGCTGCCCCTTTTTCCGCACCAAACGCGGCGCCGATTGCGAGCCACCCTCTAGCTGTATCAAAGCAACGCCGGTCAGGCCGGTAAATTGCAAACTCACCTTAGTATCGGTTTTAACCGGCGTGGCAGATTCCGTTCTAATGAGCGCAATCACCCGGCTGGGGTCTTTTTCATCCAACCGCAGGTCTACAACCTTACCCACACGAATACCGTTATATTGCACACTGCCGCCATCCGTCAGCCCAGAAACAGACCCTTGAAATACGACTTCATAATGATTGAAGGTTCGGTTGATTTGCACACGCGCAATCCAGAACGAAAACAAAAAGGCCCCAAGAACAACCAGAAGTGCAAAACCACCAATCAAAACATTGTTGGACCGTATTTCCATTTTATTTCCCTTCAGGGCCTTTGCGCGGGCCCGGCCCACATCTACTACTTATCGCTTAAACAGCCGTCAAACACATCGTCCGATCAGCTTATCCAGAAGATCGCGCAGCACGTGCACGCGGCCCATGAAAATACTCACGCACCCATGGATGGGTACTTTGTAACATATCATCCATCGTGCCGACTAAAATAACCTGTTTATCCGCCAGCACAGCAATACGGTCACACACCGTCGACAACGTATCCAAGTCATGCGTCACCATAAAGACGGTTAGCCCCAGTGCACGCTGCAAATCCTTAATCAACATATCAAAAGCGTGGGCACCAATGGGGTCAAGACCAGCCGTTGGCTCATCCAGAAAAACAATCTCCGGGTCCAATGCCAAAGCCCGCGCCAGCCCCGCTCTCTTACGCATCCCCCCAGACAGCTCTGACGGATATTTACTACAGGCCCCCTCATCAAGCCCCACCAGCCGAATTTTCAATCCCGCCAATTCATCCATAAGGCTAGGCTTCATAGACAGATGCTCTCTGAAAGCAACTTGCACATTTTCCGCCACACTCAACGCAGAAAACAACGCCCCGTCCTGAAACAAGATGCCCCACCGCTGCTCGATAGCTTGGCGTTCATCTTCCGTCAGGTCTTTTAGGCGCTGGCCAAAAACAGACAAATCCCCGGCTTGGGGTTCGCGCAAACCCACAATGGAGCGCAACAAAACAGACTTACCTGTCCCAGAGCCCCCAACAATCCCTAGAATTTCCCCTCGCTTCACATCAAGCGAAAGGTTTTGATGCACGACATGCCCATCAAAACTATTGTCAAGGCCGCGAACCTGAATAATGAAATCGTCTTGTTCGTTTGTATGTCTAGACGTTTGGCTCATATCAAATCCCCACCCCGGTGAAGAATATGGCAAATGCCGCATCAAGCACGATAACCATAAAGATTGATTGCACGACCGAACTGGTTGTTTGACGCCCCACAGATTCCGCCGAACCTGACACATTCAAACCCGCACGACACCCGATCATCGCAATCACCAGCGCCATAAAGGGGGCTTTGAGCAAGCCCACCCCAAAGGTCCAAAAACCTGACGCCTCCCGCAATTGCACCAAATACGCATCCGGAGTTGTATCCAGCATGGTCCAAACAGCCACACCGCCCCCAATCAATCCCACAATGTCGCCTATAAAGGTCAAAAGAGGCAGGGTAATCACAAGTGCCAAAACGCGCGGCACCACCAGCATCTCAATAGGGTCTAACCCTAGAGTGCGCATGGCATCCACCTCTTCGCGCATTTTCATCGACCCAATCTCAGCGGTAAAAGCAGACCCAGAGCGCCCAGCCACAATGATGGCGGTCAGCAATAGTCCCACCTCACGCAAAAATACAATCGCCACCAAATTGACCGTATAGACTTCAGCCCCAAGCTTTTGCAGTTGCACCGCTCCTTGTTGGGCAATCACAGCACCAATCAAAAATGTCATCAGCGCCACAATTGGCAACGCATCAAGACCAGCCTTTTCCATATGGTGCACCAATGGCACAACCCGCAACCGGCTTGGCCGCCGTATGGCACGCCCCAAAGTGGTAATCACAAGACCAAAAAATGCAAGCTGTTCAAGAATGTTGTTACCGATCTGGCGAACCGTCGCACCCATGCGTTCCAACACAGCAATATACCAAGGGCCTTCATTTGGATGCATCTCTATAGATGTGCCCGTGTGCTCAATCGCGTCCAATAAAGCTTGCTGAACTGGTGAAACCCCAGCCCGGCGAACTGTAAAACCAAGCGCTTCCAATTGAGACGCCGTGCGTTCAATCATCCAAGCCCCAGCCGTATCTAACCGTGAAACCTCGCCCAAGGACAAGACAGCCTCTCGACCCGCAACCCGCTGGCTGTGTATGGTTTTCAGCCGATCATCCACACTTTGAACATGCCGAACGGTCCACTCTCCGGCGAAATCCACCTGAAAAGTGCCATTTTCATCAATCACATGGAAAGAAAGAGCCTCACCGTCCACAAAAACCTCGCAATACGACTTTTAGCCTAACGCGTCAGAAAACCACATCGACATGTATAACATTCACGCTAAGTTCAGGGTAACAAAGAAAAAATAAAGTTTCACCGACACACAAGATCTAGATTAGGAGAAAGTCGTCATGAAAATCGTTTGGAAGGGTATTGCCGCCCCCGCACTCGCTTTGACCATTGGTCTTGGCATGGCCTTGAGCACCCCCGTCATGGCTGACGACATTGTGCCTGACCTCAAAAAAGGCGCAAAAGTTTTCAAAAAATGTAAAGCGTGCCATACCCTCAAAGAAGGTGAAGCCAACAAAATTGGCCCCAATCTTTATGGCATCTTCACGCGCGGCGTCGCCTCTGTTGAAGACTTCAACTACTCAAAAGCAATGCGGGCAAAAGCACCTGAAATTGCCGAATGGAACGACGAAACGCTTGCAGAATATCTCACCAAGCCATCCAAATATATCAAAGGCACTGCAATGTCCTTTGCTGGCTTGCGTAAAGAAAAGCAACGGGTCAACATCATTGCGTACCTAAGAGCAGAAACATCGCCTGCACCAGCTGAATAAGCAAACGCGGGACTATACACAAATAAAGGCGGCTTCAACGAGCCGCCTTTATGACATCACCAGCCTATCAAGCAGCATGCTCCCGTCGGCGTCGCCGTTGAGACATCAGCACCAAGCCAAACAGAACCACAGCGGGCAGAAAGCTCCAATATGCATTGGGCCGATCAACCGGCACTTCCAACGCAAGAATTTCCCAATCGAAATCAACACCCAGTTTCTCTGCAGTACTCGCAAAATCAACATCATCGACGATTGTTTGCTCACCTTCCGCGCGCACAGCTAAACCCGAAAATGCAAATCGTTCAGTCAACGATCCGGCCGGCCCGAGGGGCAACAATATGCGCCGCGTCACAACATCCCCCTCTAGCGTCTCACCGCGCATGATCAAACGTGCACTACCATTTTCCTCAACCTCTTCAATAAGAGACGTTGCCTGCACGATAGGAACTTCGTCAAAGGGTGCCTGCCACTGGTCGATCCAAAACTGAGGTCGAAACAGCGTGAACGCAATAAGCAGCAACACACCGGTTTCCCACAAACGATTGCGCACCAGAAAAAAGGATTGAGTCGCGGCAGAAAATAACAGCACCGCCCCTAAAGCGCCTAGAACCGTCAACGCGAGATCAACGGGTCCCTCCACTCCAATAAGCAGTAGCTTGGTATTAAAGATAAAAAAGAAAGGCAGGATCACCGTACGCAGCGAATATAAAAAGGCGTACCCACCCGTTTTAAGCGGATCACCACGTGAAATAGCTGCAGCCGCAAAGGACGCCACACCAACAGGCGGCGTCACATCTGCCATAATACCAAAATAGAAAACAAACAGATGAACCGCGATCAAAGGCACCACCAGTCCATTAGCCGCCCCAAGCTCAACCACCACACCGGCCAGCAGCCCCGACACCACAATATAATTGGCCGTAGTGGGAAGCCCCATGCCCAAGATCAAACTCAAGATAGCCACAAGCACCAGCATCAACACCAAAGAGCCACCGGAGAGAAATTCCACCAACTCCGTCAAGACTTGCGCAATACCCGTAAGCGAAACCGTGCCCATGATGATGCCCGCCGCTGCCGTTGCAATAGCGATGGCAACCATATTTCGCGCACCAGTACCAAGCCCCTCAATCAACTGAGCACGCCCCTCCAAAAGGGCTGCCCAGGCCAATTCCCCACGCTGCAAAAATAGCAACAACAAGGGTTGCGTAAAGGTCAATAAAAGCAACGTCACCGTTCCCCAAAAGGCAGATAACCCCGGCGAGAGACGCTCAATCATAAGACACCAAACAAGTACCCCAATCGGCAGCAAGAAGTGAAGGCCCGTGCGCGCCACTTCAGCCGTGGTTGGCAAATGCTCCAGCGCGTCCCCTTCTAACAATTTCTCCGTATGAGGCGCACGCGCTGCAACCCATACCAAAGCCACATAGGCCCCGCCCAAGAGTGCCGCGATCAACCAAACCGCATGTTCGCCCGCAACAGACTGCACAAATTGGATGCTGTAATACAAAGCATTGAGAAGCACGATCAGTCCCGCCGCCTGCATCAACATGACCGCAAGCCCCAGAAAGCCCCCACGCCGTTCAGGGCGGGCCATGCCTTCCATGCCCGCTTTAAGCGCCTCAAGGTGCACAAGATAAAGCAGCGCAATGTAGGATAAAATGGCAGGTAAAAAGGCGTGCTTGATCACATCAAGATAGGGAATGCCGACATATTCCACCATAAGAAACGCCGCCGCCCCCATAACCGGTGGCATGATCTGCCCATTCACAGACGCGGCCACTTCCACCGCTCCTGCTTTTTCGCCACTAAAGCCAACCCGGCGCATCAGCGGAATAGTAAAAGTGCCCGTTGTGACGGTGTTTGCAATGGAGGAGCCTGAAATAAGCCCCGTCATGCCAGAGGCCAGAACGGCCGCCTTGGCAGGTCCGCCGCGCATATGTCCAACAGCTGCAAACGACAGTTGAATAAAATAACGCCCCGCCCCAGCTTGGTCGAGCAAAGCACCAAACAAGACAAACAGAAAAACAAAGCTGGTAGACACGCCCAGCGCCACCCCAAACACCCCTTCCGAGGTCAGCCAAAGGTGGCTCATCGCTCGGTTAAGGCTGGCCCCTTTCCACGCAATCATTTCAGGGGCCATGTCGCCAAAAAACACATAGGCCAAAAAGACCATCGCCAGCACCATCAAAGGCGGCCCGAGGGCGCGGCGTGTTGCTTCTAAAAGCAATACCAAGCCAATTCCCGCCACAACAATATCTTCTGTTGTCGGCAGGCCAGGCCGCTCGGCGAGCGCATCGTTAAACACACAAAGATAACCCGCCGACATGGCCCCCAAGAGGGCAAACAGCCAATCATTCCAAGGGACAGAAGCGCGCGGCGATTTTGCAAAAGCTGGGTATGTCAGAAAACCAAGAAAAAGCGCAAAAGCTAAATGAACAGCCCGCGCCTCGCTATCATTTAAGATCGGCACATAATGCGCAAAAAGAAAGGGCAGCGTAGAGGCGTACCAAAGCTGAAATAGCGACCAACATACAGCCACATACGCAATCACGCGGCCGGTTAAACCGCCCGCGTGTCTTGCACCAGTATCTTCTGCTTCAACCATGTCGAGGGCATTTTGCTCAAGCGTGGTCTGCAGATTTTCTTTTTGCGTCATACAGTCTCTAAAGGACTGCTATTTCAGCAACCCTGCCTCTTCGTAATATTTAACAGCCCCCGGATGATAGGGCGCAGAATTATTATTGTGCACCATACCTTCTTTGGTGAGCACACCAAAGGCTGGGTGTTGTTTTTTGAAAGCATTAAAATTAGTGAAAACAGCTTTCACCAATTCATAAACCATCGTGTCGCTCACATCAGCAGTCGTGACCATTGTTGCAGCCACCCCAAAGGTCTTGGTGTCTTCTGGGTTGCCCGTGTACATACCACCAGGGATGGTCGCAGGCCCATAATAGGTATTTTCTTTAATAAGCTTATCAACCACCGGCCCGTCAACAGACACCAGCACGGTTTTACACGTGCTTGTTGCTTCCACAATAGCCCCACTTGGATGACCAACCGCCATCACAATGGCATCCACTTTATTATCGCAAAGAGCCGTTGTTTGCTCCGCAGCTTTAAGTTCTGAAGCAAAGGCAAATGTGCGCCCCGTCCAGCCGTAGGCTTTCATCAACACATCCATTGTTGCCCGCTGGCCAGACCCCGGATTACCGATGTTCACCCGCTTCCCTTTCAGGTCTTCAAAGGTTTTAATGCCGGAATCCGCCCGCGCAACAACGGTGAAAGGCTCTGGGTGAAGAGAAAAGACGCTGCGTAACTTTCCAAAAGCACCCGCTTTCTTAAATTTCGCAGTGCCCTTATAGGCATGATATTGCCAATCAGATTGGGCAACGCCCATTTCCAAGTCACCACCGCGCAAAGCGTTCAGGTTGTAAATGGACCCACCTGTGCTCTCTACCGTACAACGAATTTTGTGTGTCTTGCGGGCTTTATTCATAAGCCGACAGATCGCGCCCCCCGCAGGAAAATAAACGCCAGTCGCGCCTCCTGTTCCAATCGTGAGGAATGTGCCGCTTGCTGCTTGCGCAGAACCTGCACCCAAAAGACCCGCCGCGATTGTAAACGCAGCGACAAAACCGGTTAATTTTTTCATGTTGGCTTCCTACATACCGTGCTTTCACATCACGCCCCTTATGAAACCGGGGTCTTTTTGCGAAAGCATCCTCCCAAAACAACTCAAATGACAATTACGCATCTAGGCCATGAACTCAAACACTAATCTCGCCCCCTCGCTCTCACAATCCCAGCCATTAGGCTCATTCAGGTAAGACACCCCATCAAAATCGCGTTTATGCCCGGTAAGTTTGTGAACATCGTTTGGCTGGCCCAGTTTCTGCTTTTTCTTCCCTACAAGCCCAATCTGTGTCTTCATTTGGCACAGTTTAGGGTGATAATGAGTTAATGTGAACCATCGGCTAGTGATGGCCAGTTAGTTGAGTACCGAATTGATGCAAAAGACTATTTGGATGAAACGGCTTTCTTGGATGTTGCCCCTGCTATTCATCATAGCGGCGACCGGCGTGTCATTTAAGAACCCATCGAATGTCACCACATTCATTTCAAACCAGACTTTTGACCTCTATCAACAGCTCAAACCACGTGCAACCACCGCGCCCCACTCCGTCTACATAGACCTTGACGTTGAAAGCGCAGAGAAATTGGGTGCATGGCCGTGGCCCCGCACAATTGTCGCCGACATTGTGCGCCAAACCATCGAAGCCGGTGCCCAAGCGATCATTCTGGATCTGCCCTTAGCCCACCGCGATGTCACCTCACCCAAACAAGCCGTCAAAGCATGGGGGGAGCTTCCCCTCAATCCTGAATTTGGATCTTTGGACGATACGCTCTCTTTGCTACCAGACCATGACAACGAACTCGCTGATGCCCTCAATGAAGGCATCACCATCGTCTCTATTGTGCCCGGCAAAAGCCGGGGGCAAGATGTTCTGCGCCGCTCAACGCCGATCGCCCAATCAGGCGGTAACATGTTGCGCCACGTGCCAACCTTCGAAACCCGCCAACCTGCTTTGGATATCTTTCGAGATGCCGCCCACGGTATTGGCATCACACTGCCGCCTACCGCACATAGCGAACGCGTGCGCAATTTGCCGCTTTTGGCCGCACTCAGCGGCGAAGTCCAACCGGCCAGCGCCCTAGAAGCAATACGCCTCTCCCAAAAGGCCGACGGCTATAAAATCAGTTTGATAGAGCCGGTTAAAGCCATCGCGTTGATGAAAATTCCCGGCATCCAGTCTATCGCGCTAAATAACCCAGCAGCTTCCCCAAACAAAGCACTGGTGCAAACAGACCCAGACGGCAGCTTGCGCCTTTACTACCGCAATGAACGCAGCTCAACACGTATTCCGGCATGGGAATTACTTGAGAAAAAAGACTTCGACCTCACCGGACGCATCGCTGTTATTGGGCGCTCTGTAAACGGCATAGAAAAAACCTATGACACTGTCGTCGGTAGGTTGGCCTCAGGCGACATCATCGCCGAAGCCATTGACCAAATCCAAGAAGGCGTTTTCCTTGTCCGCCCACAATGGGCACCCTTAGCTGAACAACTCACAATTTTCGTGGGCGGTTTTCTCATCATCCTTGTCGTTGCCACCACACGTGGAAACTGGGGCTTTATCTTCCTAACCCTCCTAATTGGCGGCAGCATTTATGGCTCATGGTACGCATTCTCCACATTAAACCTGCTCATTGACCCCGCCTTCCCTACGTTGACATTGCTGGGCACATTCCTCATTTGCGCAAGTTTCAACCGCCTCTATAGAGAAAGCGGCACACGGTTTATTGAAGCGCAATTCCAAAACCGATTGGCTTCCAAAACATTCCGCAAAGTGGTCAACAATCCAGACTTGGTAAAAGCAGAGGGCACTCTTCGCCCTATTACATCTTTGGTAACAGGCTTGCGCGGTTTCAACGTCATTGCCGATCGCTATTTGGACGACCCGATCGCCTATGCCGACATTCTCAACCGTTTCTTCACGCCCATGACGAAATTGGTGCACGAGCGTGACGGAATGATTGATCGTCATGTCGGTGATACAATGTTGACGGTATGGAACGCTCCACTAGACCTTAAAGACCATGCGATGAAAGCCTGCGACAGCGCCCTGCGCATGACAGAACAGCTCGATGCGCTTAACGAGTTCCTCGAAGAAGATGCGCGTCGCCAAAACCTATCTTACGTCCCCCTCAGCGCCTCCATCGGCATCGATTCTGGTGGCGGCATCATAGGCAACATTGGTGCAACCCAAGGCTTTGATTTCGGCGTCACCGGCGAACCTGTCACCTTCGCCTCCTACCTGCAACGCCACGCCAGAGACTACGGCCCAGCGATTATCGTTGGCGAGGGCACAAAAGACCTTGTTGGCTCTGCATTTGCGTTGCTAGAAGTAGATCGCATCTCAACACCGCGCCACTCCAAAGGCCGCGCTGTCTACGCATTGCTCGGCGATTCAATCGTGCGCGCAAGTCCAAAATTCCAAGCGCTCGCCAATGGACAAAAAGAATTCTTTGCCGCTTACAGCGCCCAAAACTGGACTGAGGCCCGCGCCGTCATCGCCCGTGTGCGCCAGCTAAGCGGTGCCATTTCAACACTGTACGATTTCTACGAAGCCCGCGTAAATCAACATGAGGCCTCCCCCCCGCCCCCTGGCTGGGATGGGAAGTTCTACGTTGGCCGAATTTAGGCGAATATTTTTCAAGAAACACTTGGCCCGGCGCACGCGTCGGGCCATTCTGCCTCTATGATCATTTTGACCGCACAAGCTGAAGAGTGGCCCCTCGCAAAAGCATTTGGCATTTCGCGCGGCAGTAAAACCAGCGCCCATGTTGTTATCGTAAAAATCAATGATGGAGCGCACACAGGTGCTGGCGAATGCGTCCCCTATGCCCATTACGGCGAAACCATCGAAAGCGTACTGGCTGAAATTGAAACCGTGCGTTCTGCCATTGAAAATGGCGCAAACCAATACGCCCTTCTCGATCTCTTACCCGCCGGAGCGGCCCGTAATGCAATCGACTGTGCACTTTGGGATTTGCACGCCAAACAAAAGTCAAAACCCGTATGGCAACTTTTGAGCCTTCCAGAGCCTAAGGCGGTAACAACAGCCTACACCCTTGGGCTGGATACACCAGAAGCCATGCAAAAGGCCGCTGAAGAAAATGCCCATCGCCCCCTTCTAAAAATCAAACTCGGCAATGAGGGAGACAGCGCACGCCTTGCCGCAATTCGCCAAGGAGCGCCTTCGTCCCGGTTAATTGTAGACGCCAATGAAGGGTGGCAAGCCACAGAAGCAATCCAGCTTGCAGCTGACCTACAGCGTTACGGCGTCGACCTCATTGAACAGCCGCTTCCCGCCGATGCCGACGACGCCCTGCGCACCATCAAAAGCCCCATTCCCTTTTGTGCCGATGAAAGCTGCCACACCAGCAAAGACTTAGCGCGCCTTATTCCCTTGTACCAAGCCGTCAACATTAAACTGGATAAAACCGGTGGCTTGACCGATGCGGTGCAATTGGCAAAAGCGGCAAAAGCAGCAGGCCTCTCCATTATGATCGGTTGCATGGTGGGCACATCCCTGGGAATGGCCCCCGCCCTTCTGCTCGCAAGTTTTGCCAAATATATAGACCTAGACGGGCCACTCCTATTAGCCAAAGACCGAGCACCCGGCCTTGTGTACGATGGCAGCACCCTCAAACCGTGCACCTCCGACATCTGGGGCTAACATGCCCCCATAGGTTCAACGCGGTTTATCACCCGAAATTTGCGTCCGGTGCATGACCCGGCGCACCCGAGGTGAAAAAGCATCGCGCCGATGGATCGCACAACGGTTATCCCACATCACAAGGTCCCCCTTTTTCCAACGATGGGTCCAAGCAAACTCCGGCTTGGTACAATGCGCCCACAATTCATCGAGCAGGTCTTCGCTATCTTCCAATTCCAACCCGGGAATATAAGAATTACGTCGACGGCCAAGATAAAGCGCCAGCCCCCCTGTTTCAGGGTGTGTCCGCACCATAGGGTGAACAGCACCCGGCGCATCGCGCACATCCCAGACCCCCTCAAACCCAACCCGTGTTTCTCCCACACTGGTGGTTGAGCTATCATGATGACACGTCAGCTCCCGCGCCGCCTCACGCAACACAGCAGGAAGTTGCTCATAGGCTTTATACATATTCGCAAAGCTTGTATTGCCGCCAACTTCCGGCACTTCCAGAGAGTACAGAACACTGCCCATTGGAGGTTCTTCGACATAAGACATGTCGGTGTGCCAATCGGCTTCCTTATCTCCAAGGGCGCCGATGGGTTGCCCCTCTTCAACCACGTTGGATATAATCCATATTTCGGGTTGAGAGTTGACTTGTCCGCCAGCCGCATCATCGGCGCTGGCTGGGCTCAATTCCAATTTCCCAAACCGCCGAGAAAATTCAATCAGGGCATCATCGTCGAGAGTTTGATCGCGAAACAGCAAGACCGAATGATCTAACCAAGCTTCGCGGATAAGGTCCGTTTCCAATGCAGTAAGGGGCTTGGATAAGTCCAATCCCTTTATTTCTGCACCTAATGCTGCACCAGTTGGTATGACCTCGCCGTGCATCTTTCCCCCTATCTCAACACCCCACACGGGCCGATCGTACACATGTTTGAGATCAGGAAAACCCTTATTTGCTCAAAAGGCTCTAACTTAAAATCAGGCCTCGGTTTCTTGGATAATCAATCCGCCATCCCAACGGCGGGCAAGTACAAAGGCCGCAACCAGCACGACAACCCCCAGCAAAGACATCACCGCATAAGCCCCCGAAAAGAACCGTTCATACGTTGGCCCAGAAAAATAAGTCAACGGACCCATGAACAAACCACTCGCGACAGCAGCTCCTAAACTCTGAAGTGTCGCAGAAAAACGGGGCGGCACAGAACGGGCAATAAAATGCATACTGCCCAAATGCGCCATCCCAAACGTAATTCCATGAAGCATTTGCGCAAAAATGACGACCGCCAATGGAGGCTCAACAGCCATCAGGCCCCAGCGCAAAACAACAGCAAACCCAGCCGTCATAAACAATGAAACAGGCGAAAACCATTTTGCAATCCGGCTAAAGCCCAAAAACAGCAAAATTTCAGACGCAACCCCAATGGACCAAAACACCCCAATAAGGTCCGTGTCATATCCAATACGCTGCCAATTCAAACTACCAAAAGAGTAGTAGAGAGCATGTGATCCCTGTGCCAAGCCCATTGCGACAAAGAAGGCCAAAAACAAAGGATGCCGCAGAACCACGCCCACGTCGGAAAAAGGCATCTTGCTCCCCCGTGAAACAGATGCAGGCCCCATCATTTTAGGAGTGTTGTGATTTTCTTGTGGCAGCAACACAGATGCAAAAACCGTCAACCCGGCAGCGCACACAAGCGCAGGAATAATAATTGCCGCACTCCACAGGTCCAACGCCCACCCAATCCCGGTACTGCTCACGATAAACGCCAGAGACCCCCACAACCGAACGCGCCCATAATCAAATGCCCCCGCGATAGACAGACGCATCGAAATACTTTCGATCAAAGGCATCATCGGTGCATGGAGCACGGCAAGCAAAAGATGTGCAATAAAAATCCACAAATAGGCATCAGTGATAAACAGCAAGGCTGTGGCCACTGTTGAAAGCACCGCCAGAATTTGAATGATAATCCGTCGATTACCCAACCCATCAGCGACCAACGCAATCAACGGGCCGGTCACCACCCGCACCATCATCGCCGTTGCAAACATGGTAGCCAGTTGCCCGTCGCTCAAAAGTTTAAACTGCGCCCAGACGGGAAAGAACGGCATATAAATGCCGACATATAAAAAGAGGGCCACATAAAAAAACGACAAACGAAGTCCGAGCATGTCGCCCCCTGTGGATAAACCAAAAAAGAATCCGCTCCCAAGGGCTTAGCCTAAGAAGCGGATTCAAAGTCACATATTGAGACGGCTTTTGCCAGCGTTAGCGCACAGGTGATCCAATCTCTAAACTCCCGCGCACAACACCCACCACAGTTAAGCCAATCCCCGCTCTAGCCCATATCTGGATACGGCATACGGCGTGCTTCAGCCGAACGCAAAAGATGGGCGTAAATGCGCTCTTCCAATGCAGCCGCCCAATCTTCAGGGGTCGACTCTAGAAAGTCTTGCAGCTCGATCAGTGTCTTTGCAAGCTGACCGTGCGCACTATCAAGCTCTGAAATACGCAGCGAAGTTTCACTCCCTTGCGCTGCCTCACCCAACTTTTGTTTAAGCGCCGCATCAGATACCAACCCAGACGCCTCCCCAAAAATATCACGCAACTCAGCAATATCCTCGACACGCACTTGTGCGCCCCGTTCATATTCTTCGCCCGCCATAAACATCATCAAGCCCATAACGCTGGAACTCCCAGACGCATAAGTACCCTCAAGGGCAGGCCCAAGCTCAAGCAACATTTTGCCAAAAAATTGGTTCATCACCACTGGAACATCTGGCTTCATGATCGCTCCTCCGCACGTAGTTTAGGCATGCGTGCCGCCAACAACCGAGTATGAACATCGGTGCAATACCAGCTCGACAAACCCATAATCGGGTCCGCATTTCCACCTGTTTGAAATTCCTTACCAGCAGATATCCAAATCGCCAGCCCCTTAACAGCAGAAAAGACTTCCCACCAAAGCAACGCGGCTCGGTCAATATCAAACCCGCTAGCCTCTTCCCACAAAGCAAGGGCCGCCTCTCTTTCCATCAAGGAGGCAGGACGGTCGCCGTTTTCAAAAGCCCAGAGCGGATCAATTGCCCACGCTAAGTCTTCCAACGGGTCACCCAAGTGGCACATTTCCCAATCCAGAATGGCTGTAATGTCGCCACTGGTATTATAAAGAAAATTCCCCGTCCGATAGTCCCCATGCACCACGCTTAGCCGCTTTGGTGGTGGCGGCGGGTTACGGCGCAGCCAACGGATCGCCGATTGCAACAAGGGATTGGGTTCCAACGCATCCTTGTTGATCTCCCCGACCCAATAATCCAACTGCCCAACTGCACATGCCTCAAGCGCTGGTTGCTCCATGCTGCTCGCCAAACCAATCGCATCTGGTTGTTGGGCAGAAATTTTACCCAAGATACCAAAAAACTGCGGCGCCAATTTGTCAGCAAGCGCCCCATAAGGGTCTGGCAAAAAGGGAGACGCGGCTTCGCTTTCGATGATTTGTTCCATCACAAAAAAAGGACGGTCCAACCACTTGGTCTCTAATTCCAAAAACAAAGCTTCAGGCACCGGAACACCGGTGCCGTGAAAGGCGAGATAGGCGTTAAATTCCAAATCCCGTTCAGTTTCAATCAAACTCACTTCTGGGTCACGCCGCAAGATGAGGGGTTTGGCAACCGCCGTCCCTTCTTCATCCCAATGCCCTGTCAGACGGTACGTCTCTCGACTTGCGCCCCCATGAATACGCGACAAATCACGCACCTCAACATTGGAAACGTGAGGCATTTTATGCTGCAAATACCCTGCAAACTTTTTCGCTAATTCTTCCATCATATCCCTCACGGTGCCAAATCGAGTATGTCTTGAAAACCAGAAGGGGCATGTGGCCCAATAATCAATTGCTCTAGAATGCCCGAGCCCAATTCGACAGACCCATCAGGAGCTGTTTTACGGGCTTCCACAAAGGCCTGAATATGCAGATTAGGCGGCACGCAATCCGTAATGTCTGAAGTAGCAAAGCTCTCATACTCAACAGCCAACTCACCCTTAAAGTGACCATGGCCCCAATCCGGGTTCCCATAACCGAGGCCCTTCATATAGAAGGTCCACTTAGGGGTGAGTTCAATAATTGTTTCGCCGCCCTCATCATCAACCATCCGCAAAGTGGCCTCTTTGGCATGACGCGATCCAGACAGAAAATCCAATTCTGAAGAACAATGCGCCATGTGGCGCGGAGAAGCGCCATCCAAACCGCACATAACAGCCGCTTCATTCCAAGGACGTCCAAATTCATCGGAATTGTTATGATACAGGGTCAAGCCACTCTCAAAATTAAGGGGGGACCATAACCAATAAAATTGCGGGCTACGGGGCGGCGCAGATGGCTGAGGATCGCTTGCCCCTATGGGCCGCACGCCCCAAGAACGATCCCGTGTCCCCCAATGCGTGTCGCGAGCAATCTCAATGCGTTTTCCAGCGACTTCAATCCACCCTTCATAGGTCCCATTTTGAGTGAGACGCGTATAGTCTAACAACACACGAGGCCCCTGACGGTACGTAAAGCGCGGCTCCTCAATCGCCACCGCCCGACCATGGTAAGTCAAATCAGCTTTAAGCCCACTTTCCGGGTGATCAACACGTATGCGCAAAGATTGCAGCGGTTCCAGCACCTCAATTGTAAGAGGGCCAACCTGCGTATCCATGCGCTCCATCCCCATAAAGCGAGAGGCATGCAGATTATGTTGCACTCCATCAATCACCACAGAGAACGCACCGTCCATAATATTAAGATGCGGGTAAACCCCCAAGGCGGTGGCAAAAAAGACAGAGCCGTCCCTTGAATAACCATTAAAAAAATATCGATCATAGAAGTTCCGATCAGTTCCCGCCGTCGCAATCGGCTCTGGCAACTGATGAATCGGATAGTCATCACCTTTAGTAAGCATGGGTCTCCCTCCCGTGTATCCCATCAATGCCCCTAGCAATTCGCTCATACAAGCACCTCACTCGATCATCGACTTTCCTAAATGACTGGCACCTTGTTAATGCCTTACTTATTTATTTGTCGCCTGTCCTATAACCTAGTCATCACAGAACCACTGTCAATCCGTATTAGTGCGATTACCCCATACCAAGATACTTCCGACTCACAAGACGGTCAGCTTGCGTAAGCGTTCGAATCCATCACAATAAGACACAGACATGCCGTCATCCAGCATCCACTTTCCACGTAAAAGAGATCCTCAATGCGCTTGCCCTCAAAAGTTTGGTTTTCACTTGGTGCCCTCAACGGCGCCCTTGCCGTTGGCTTTGGTGCCTTTGGCGCCCACGGCCTGCAAAATAAAGTTGGCCCCACTGAACTTGCCGCATTCCAAACCGGCGCGCAGTATCACATGTACCATGCGCTTGCCTTGCTTGGCGTTGGCTGGCTTCTGTCAAAAGTCCCCACCAGCCAAATAGGCCAAGTCGCTGGCTGGGCTTTCCTTCTTGGCACTCTCCTCTTTTCTGGCTCCTTATACGTTTTAGGGATCACCGAAAGCCGCTCCCTTGTGCTTTTCACGCCAATCGGGGGAGTACTTTTCCTCTGTGGCTGGATTTCATTGGCCTTTGCCGCGCGCCAAATCCCCAACAATTAAAAGCTTTTAGGGTGCCCCACGCGCCAGAATAGAGAGATATCTGCACACCCAACCTAGTAAAACACCTTTACCAAGAACGGAGTCTAGTTATAGTCTACAGAGCAGTTTTTATGGCACGGGCCAAATAAGATGCCCACAAGGGCGCTGACACTGAAATTGTTGGAGGGATTATGACGCAAACCATTGCCATCATCGGTGCCGGGATTGCTGGTTTAGCGACGGGGCTCGCACTACAGCAAGAAGGTCGTGAGATTATTCTCATCGACAAAGACGCCCCGCCCCCTACGAGCCCCGACCAAAGCGATGCAGATTTTGCATTCAAGGAATGGCAACGTAAAGGCGTCACCCATCTGCGCCATTCCCACGCATTTTTAGCACGCCTCTACAAAATCATTCGCGATGACTACCCCGATCTTCTAACCGCTCTGCTCAATGCTGGATGCCGCGAGCTCACCTTTGAAGACATGCTGCCCCCCGCCTTAGCAAAAAATTATGTGCCCGACAGTGAAGACAAAGACTTCACCATCTTGAGCTCACGGCGCAGCACATTCGAATATGTCATTCGAAAGTTTGTCGAAGCTCAACCCGGCATCACTCTCCTCACCAATACCCAAGTAACCGGCCTCGGCTCCACACGCACGCCTGATGGCACCCTCATGCTCACTGGCATCGACATTAAAACAGCAAACGGTGAAAACGATCACATCGCCACTGACATAGTCGTGGATGCTGGCGGACGGTTAAGTTTTGCCGAAAAATGGTTGGAGACAAAAGGAGTGGACATCACCGCCCCCGAAGCCCCGACCGGTATTATTTATTACACACGCCATTACCGCCTTCGGCCCGGCCAAAGCGAACCGCAGCGATCCGAAGCACCAGCCACCGGCGACCTAGGCTATTTGAAATTCGGGATTTTTCCCGCCGATAACGACCACTACTCGATCACCCTTGCCGTGTCTGAAGAGGAAGAAGAACTCAGAAAAGCCGTGGTTGATCCTGACGTCTTTGATGCCACATGCGCCGCAATTCCTGGCTTAAAACCTTGGATAGACGCGAGCCGCGCAGAGAGCGTGAGCCGCGTATTTGGCATGGGGAAATTGTTCACACGGTGGCGCGAGCTGCTGCCCGACGGAAAGCCAGCCCTCCTCAATTTCTATCCAATTGGCGATGCCTATATACGCACCAACCCCCTATATGGGCGCGGATGTTCATTTGCCTTTGTCGAGGCAGAAGGTCTCAAACAAGCTTTGAACACGCATACAGACCCCGCAGCCCGGCTGGCAGCCTATGTGAAGTATGTTGAAAAAGAAGTACGCCCCTATTACACCACCATGCTCAAACAAGACGCACAGGGCATCAAAGCCTCAAAGGCCTTGCTCACTCCCAATAGAAAGCGAAGCCTCCGTGCAAAGATAACGAAGAGTTTCATTGAAGACGCTCTCATGATTGCCTTGCGCAGCGACATCACCCTGTTTAGGAATTTTGTACGCGGCTTTCAAATGATCGCCCCATCAGATCAATGGCTGAAGAACCGTCGGGCCGTTGTCAAAATCGCTCTGGCATGGCTACGCGGCAAGCGGCGCAATGCCGCTCTCTACCCACCGACCCCCGGCCCAAAGCGCGCGGAGATGTTTCGTCGCCTAGCTCTTTCAGCAGAAGCTGATATAAATCGCTTAGCCACCGACACGTAAAATTAAAAATCAAAACAACGCGCGTAAAGGAAAGCTCATGTCACTCTTTGATACCCCAACCTATATAGACACCAATGGCATCAAAATGGCCATTTATGAACAAGGGGAAAATGAAGCAGGCGTGCCCGTCATCCTCTGCCATGGCTTTCCAGAACTAGCCTATTCATGGCGGAAACAACTCCCCGCCCTTGCCCAAGCCGGTTTCCACACCATTGCCCCCGATCAGCGGGGCTACGGCAACACGGGCGGCCCAACCGATGAAGCTTCTGTGCCGCTTTATGATGTAGAACACCTCATCGCAGACTTACTGGGCATGTTAGACGCCAAAGGCATTAAAAAAGCAGTCTTTGTGGGACACGACTGGGGCGGTCTCATTGTCTGGCAATTAGCTCAGCGCCACCCAGACCGCGTCGCTGGAGTGATTGGGGTCAACACACCCTTCATGGCCCGACTTCCGATGGACCCCATTGCACTCATGCGCCAGTTTCGCGGGGACGACATGTATATCGTGTACTTCCAAAAGTTTGGGGTGGCCGATGCCCTATTTAATAAAGACCCTGCCCGCACCATGCGCTTTTGGTTTCGCAAATCCCCAATGACCCTAGCTGACTTTGACGCCCTTCCCGAAGATCAAAAGAACTTTGAACTGGTCAAGGGCTTCAACACACCAGAAGCCGACTGGCAGGGCACAAGTTTGCTCAATGCTGAAGACGAAGCCTATTACGCCAACGCCTTCGCCAAAACCGGCTTTACCGGCCCTATCAATTGGTATCGCAATTGGACCCGAAATTGGGAACGCAGCGAAGATGTGCCAGAGCACGTCGCCGCCCCCTGCCTAATGATTTGCGCCGCAAACGATGTTGTACTGCGCCCCGAACACGCAGAAGGTATGGAACAATATTGTCCAGACCTAGAAACACACATCATCCCAGATTGTGGACATTGGACCCAATCAGAACAACCCGAAGCACTGAACGCCCTCATGATTGATTGGCTTCAACGCCGTTTTCCTGCAAAGTAAGCGCACAGCAAAGAGCAAGGACACATCATGATCGACTTGAGCACAGCATTTCAAATTGCCAATTTGAGCATTGTTCCATTTTGGCTCTTATTGATCGTGGCCCCACGCTGGCAGGGCACAAACGTCCTTGTGCATTCTATGCTCTATCCACTCGCAATCGGTGTGGTCTATTCCGCCTTCGCATTGGGGGGCAGTTTTTTTGCTCCCAATGCACCCGAAGGAGGCGGCTTTGGCTCACTTGAAGAATTAGCAATCCTCTTCAGTTCGCCCCCGGCCCTTTTTGCAGGTTGGATACATTATCTTGTCTTCGATCTCTTTGTCGGGGCATGGGAAGCCAGAGATGCGCAAAAGCGTGGTGTCCCGCACCTTCTTCTTATTCCCTGCCTCATCCTCACCTGCCTACTCGGCCCAATGGGTTTGCTGGCTTATCTTGTGATGCGCCTCGTACTGCGCAAAGGCGGCTGGCGTTTAGACCCTGAGGAATAGCCCCCTCACGACTGACGCACTTGTGATTTGCCCTCATAAAATTTTGCCGTCTAATGACACACCAAAGAGAAGGACAGAGGGGAACGACAATGGAAGCACCGACATTATTCAGTCAAATCATGGCACAACCGCCCGCGATTCTTTATTGGGTGTATTGGCTGATGATTATCAACACAGCTTCCATTCTCTTCATCATCCATAGAGTAGAAGCACGCTGGACCCTAGCCGCATGGTTACTTAACGGCATAATCATCATGCCCTACCTGTACGATCAATTTGGTTTCGTGCGCCTGCTTGGCCTCGCACATATCATCGTATGGACCCCCCTTCTGGTCTATCTCCTCGGGCGGCGGGCGCATTTTGCGCTGCCCAGCATCACAGGCATATATTTCTGGCTCCTCATCGTCACAAATGCCGTGTCTTTAGGGTTCGACTACGTGGATCTCGCCAGATATTTCCTCGGAGATGCCCAAATCTCTTAAAAAGGGCAATTCCCCTGACATATATGTCAGCCTCTGACTTGTTGTCAGCCGCTCCCTTCGGTATGATCCGGCCAAATTTAAGCTAGGAGTGTGGGTTTCCGCGTTTCAAGCGCGGGGATGACATATGTCGCCTCAAAATCTGCCAATAGGCACAGACACAACCGACATTTGCCAATGCCTGCATCAAAAGATAAAGGCGCACATGCAAAAGGTCGGCATGAAGGAGAGGCGCATGTCCAAGGCTCTGGACGGAAATCCGACGACCGAAGAGAGTTCGGTGCCCGAGCAACAATCTGAAAAGGTTGTTCCCCTCGCCCCGGCCAATGTTCAAACAGGCGACAGCGACGACGGTGCGCCGTTGCGCATTTTGCTCCCGTCTTACCGGTCAAATCCAACAACCGGTGGACAGGGCGTTTACATGCGCCACATTTCAAAAGCGCTTGTTGAGCTAGGCCATCATGTGGATGTCATTTCCGGCCCGCCATATCCTGACTTGGATCCGCGCGTTGGCTTGATCGAATTGCCATCACTCGACCTCTACGCAACCCCTCATCCCATCCGGGCCTTTCGTCCGTGGATGCTCACCTCCCCCCTCGACCTGTTCGAATGGTGGAGCCACAACTGGGGTGGTTTTCCAGAGCCGTACACGTTTGGCGAACGCATGGCCAAATATATGGAAGACAAGATCGACCAATACGACGTTATGCATGACAATCAGACCTTATGCTGGGGCATGTTGAAAGTGCGCGACATGGGCCTACCAGTAGCAGGCACCATCCACCACCCAATCACCATGGACCGCCGCATCGATGTTGCAGCCATGCCAAACCCATGGATGAAATTTCTAAAATGGCGCTGGTACACCTTCCTCAACATGCAAATCAAAGTGGCGCGTCAATTACGCCCGGTGATTGTTGTGTCAGACAGTACCAAGCGAGATGTCGTGCGCGAGTTCGGTGTCAAAGAAGAAAACATGAAAACCGTTTATCACGGCATCAATCATGAAGTCTTCGAGCCTCGCCCCCACATCACCCGCGTTGATAATCAACTGGTTGTCTGTGCAAGTGCAGATGTCCCCCTCAAGGGCTTAATCTTCTTACTGCGCGCCTACGCAAAACTGTTACCCGATCATCCAGACCTCAAACTGGTTGTCATCGGAAAGCTCCGCGAAGGGCCAACGGCTAAAGAACTGCGCAAGCTTGGCATCATGGACAAAGTGATCTGGAAAACCGGCCTCAGCGATAGCCAGCTCGTGGACGAATACGCTGAAGCCACCATTGCCATCTCCCCCTCTGTATATGAGGGCTTCGGCTTTCCTGCGGGCGAAGCAATGTGTTGCGGTGCGCCAGTCATCACAACCAACGGCGGCTCATTGCCAGAAGTTGCTGGGGATGCTGCAATCGTTGTGCAGCACTCCGACCCGGATGCTTTGGCAGCGGCGATTGCAGATCTGCTGAACAACCCGGAAAAACGCGCTGAAGTGGGCCGCGCCGGACGTGAGCGGATTCTAACTAAATTCAAATGGGAACACGCGGCACGTAATGTTGTCGCGATCTATCGTGAGGCCATTGCTAATGCAAACAATCAATCTAAACGCGCTCGGACTTAAAGACGGTGACACCGTTCTGGATCTTGGCTGCGGCGAAGGTCGGCACGTACATGCCATGTATCATCACAAAGTCTGCCACGTCGTTGGCTTGGACCTCGCCTTTGATGATGTAAAGAAAACCCGCGATGGCTTTGTCCATTGCCCGGACATGGACCCAGAAACCAAACGCCTCAACACGCTGTCGGTTGGTAACGCGCTGTCCTTGCCCTTTGCTGACAATTCCTTCGACAAGGTATTGTGCTCTGAAGTGATGGAACACATCCCTGACTATGTTCAGGCGTTGAGTGAAGTCGAACGGATTCTAAAACCCGGCGGCACCTTTGCTGTTTCTGTGCCACGCTATTGGCCCGAATGGATTTGCTGGGCGCTTTCCGAAGAGTATCACAATGAACCCGGTGGCCATGTGCGCATCTTCCGCTCTGGCAAATTGCGCAAAGACGTAGAGGCAAATGGCCTCCGCTTTATGTTGCGCCATTGGGCCCACGGTTTGCACTCCCCCTATTGGTGGATCAAGTGCGCAGTTGGCGTTAAAAACAACGACAACTTCTTGGTAAAATTATACCACCGCCTTCTCGTCTGGGAAATTACCGAAAACCCTTTCATCGTACGCGTGCTTGAAGCAATTGCCGCGCCGTTGATGGGCAAAAGTGTTGTTCTTTATTTCACAAAACCGGCCAGCTAATCCATGACCCTTCTCACCCTTGGTGATCCGATACCTGACGGCTTTTTCGATGGCTCGATCAAACGTATTCTCGAACTGCAACGTGATACCGGGGCGATCCCTTGGTATGATGGCGGCGTCGTAGATCCGTGGAACCACACCGAAGCAGCAATGGGCCTTGCCACCTTGGGGCACCTAGAGCCTGCAAAAAAAGCTTACCGCTTCCTACAAGACAGCCAACTCGATGACGGCTCATGGTTCGGTGAATTAGGCTCTGCAGTGCCAATGGATGACGAAGAACAGAAATTCACCGGCAAAGAAGAAGACATAGAAGCCCCCTTACGCGACACCAATTTTGCGGCCTACATCGCAACAGGCGCATGGCATTATTACCTGCTGACCCAAGATTTAGCCGAACTCAAAAATCTTTGGCCGCATGTCAAACAAGCAATCAATTGGGTGGTGGCTCACCAAAGCGCCCACGGTGACATTCGGTGGGCAGCCGACGAACCTCGCACCCCCGAAGATGATGCCCTCATCACCGGCAGTGCTTCAATTTATAAAAGCCTAGAGTGCGCCATCTTAATTGCACAAAAACTGGGAGAGCCAACCAAAGACTGGATGCATGCCCGTAAAAAATTAGGCGAAGCACTCCGTGACAAACCACATCGGTTTGACCGCACATGGGAAAGCAAAGAACGCTACTCCATGGACTGGTACTACCCCGTACTCGCAGGCGCCATCACTGGCAAAGCCGCCCACGATCGCCTCAATGCGAAGTGGGATATTTTTGTGGCGCAGGGCAAAGGCTGCCGCTGTGTCATGGAACAACCGTGGGTGACGGTCGCAGAAACAGCAGAGCTGGTCATGGCCTTGTTGACCGCAGGGGACCGACCACGCGCCGAGCTGATGCTTTCTTGGCTACACCAATGGCGCGCAGACTGTGGGGCGTACTGGATGGGTTATCAGTTTGAAGATGATGTCGCATGGCCAGCTGAAAAACCAGCATGGACCGCCGCCGCTGTTATTCTGGCAACCGACGCAATCACCGGCTCAACCCCAGCAGCTCCCCTGTTCTCAGGCTTGCACTTGCCCGAGACGGCGTAACAACCGCAACGATTTCACAGCCGCGATTTCTTCAAACAAGTTTGAAGCCAACGCCATCTTATAGATTTCATAAGGAGGCCGCCCGCCATCTTCCGGGTTCGGGAACACGTCGTGGATCGCCAAAGTCCCGCCCACAACAACTTGCGGTGCCCAAAATCGATAATCATTGAGCGCATGTTCGAGCGCATGGCCGCCATCAATGAACACCATAGAAAGCGGCGTCGCCCAACCACGGGCTACAACAGTTGATGGGGCGACCAAAGGCACAACCGTATCTTCCAATTTGGCCTTGCGCATTGTGCGCCGAAACAACGGGAAAGTATTGAGCATCCCAGTTTCATCATCAAAAAGGTCTCCGTCGTGATGTTCCCACCCCACTTGGTTTTCTTCAGAGCCTAAATGGTGATCCAACGCATAAAGAATCGCCTCATTCTTCTGACAGGCTGCACCAAAATAAACGGTCGATTTGCCGCAATAAGATCCAACCTCAAGGCACGGCCCCATTTTGCTGACCTCTAACGCCGCCTCATAAAGCGCAGCGCCCTCTGCAGGGTCCAAAAATCCTTTGACCTCTGATACATCAATCGGCAATTCCATAATTCAACTCTTCTTTTAGGCCAGCAATATCCAGTATTGGAGCAGACCAAACACTGACGCTTGGTCTCGGCGATAGGTTTGTGGCGCGCAGACTACCGTGTTAGCTCCCCAACTGCACGGGTAAATCGCGTTGCATGGGTTTCAATCGCGTCTCCCCGCAAGTCAGGCTGATAGACACCGGACCCCACCCCGAAACCTGAGGCGCCGACCGCCCACCACGCCGCAACGGTCTCTCGTGAAATACCGCCCGTTGGCAAAATAGGAACATCCATCAAAGGTAATACGCTGCGCCATGCTTTAAGCACCGCTGGAGACAAATCATCTGCCGGAAAAAGTTTCAACCCATCAGTCCCTGTCTTCAACGCAGCAAAGGCTTCACTTGGCGTAAAAACACCGGACACAGAAATCAGCCCACATTTTTTGGCCTGTGCAACCAAGGCAGGGTCGAAATGAGGACTAACAATCACTTCGCCGCCTGCTTGCAGCACGTGCTCAATTTGCGTTTCATGCAACACCGTGCCCGCTCCCACCAAAACATCGTCAGGCATTGACGCGCGCAGGGCCGCCAGTGCGTTCAACGCACCCGCGCCGTTAAGAGGCACTTCCATAAACCGAATACCAGCCGCATATAGGCCGCGCCCCACTTCCGGGGCAGCCTCTTCCGTCAACCCTCGCAAGATCGCCATAATTGGCATATGAGACAACACGCCCTTCAACGTCATGGGCTTAGTCATCTGCAACGCACACGCAGCACTGCTCACCGAGATCAGCCGACGCGCCACTAATCCGCAGGGCCACTTCATCCCCTGCTTTAAGGAACATTGGCGGCTCCATGCCCGCCCCCACACCAGCAGGGGTCCCCGTCGCAATAATATCGCCGGGATAAAGGGTCATGAATTGGCTGAGATAAGACACCAGCTTAGCGACCGAATGGATCATGTCGCTGGTGTTGCCGTCTTGTCGGCTCACCCCATTCACATCTGTTTCAACGCGCAAATCTTGTGGGTCCGCCACCTCATCAGCGGTTAAAACCCAAGGTCCAACCGGGCAGAACGTGTCGCAACTTTTTCCCTTGGTAAATTGTCCAGCCCGTTTCTTTTGAAAATCACGCTCAGACACATCGTTGACGATTGTATAGCCCGCCACATATTTCAGTGCATCCACTTCAGATACATACTTGGCCGCCGTCCCAATAACGACCCCCAGCTCACACTCCCAGTCCATTGAGACAGAACCGCGCGGCACCAAAAGCGGATCACGCGGACCGCTCAAAGAGCTGGTGGCTTTCATAAACAACATGGGTTCGCTCGGTTTCTCAGAACCGGTTTCCGCAATATGCATGTGATAATTCAGGCCAATACACATGATTTTCCCAATGCCCGAAACAGGCACCCCAAGGCGCACATCCGGGTCAACCAATGGCAAGGTTTTGGGGTCTAATGTCTTTAATCGCGCCAAACAGGCCGTATCCAACGCCGCAACGTCAATATCAGGCACTTCATTTGCCAAACAACGCACTCTGCCGCCTGCATCCACTAAACCAGGCTTTTCTGCCCCTTTTTCACCATATCGAACCAATTTCATACCCGACTCCCAAAAGAAAAAGACCTCTTACTAAGAGTTTTCGCCCTCCATCAAGGAAAACGCAAGGAAATGACCTCATAATTTATGAAACTTTGGGTGGGAAAAGATTGTGTTAGAGAAAATGACAGCAATTAGCGAAAAATCAGCTCCAATCAACACTGATGTTGAATTCAATGCGATCAAAGAGGCCGTCCTCGACACGCCCAGAGGGCGGTGGTTCTTGGAAGAATATGCACGGCGCAATCGCAATGCTGACACCGACCAATTATTGGAAGCCATTACCAGCCTAGGAAATTCAGTGGGCGAGACAGATCCTGCGAATGCACACTTAGATGTGTTGCGCCGGGAGCTGCAAGAAATGAGCTCATCCATTCAACAAACGCGTTTTGAAATTTCCGCCATTAAGCCGCAAAATGATGATGACAACCGCATCATGGCCGCGACCGAAGAGCTGGACGCCATTGTCACCGCCACAGAACGCGCCACATCTGATATTTTGAGTGCAACCGAGCGTCTGCAAGACATCGGAGAAAAATTGCGTGAATCCGGTGTTGATGAAGACATTTGCGACGAGATTGACACCCACGCCACGGGCATTTTTATGGCCTGTTCGTTCCAAGACATTACAGGACAACGCACAACAAAAGTCGTCAATGTGTTGCGTTACTTGGAGCAACGCGTAAATGCAATGATCCAAATCTGGGGCGTCGTGGAAGAAGCAAGCCACACTCAAACCCCCGACATCGCGGATATGGAAACACGTCCAGATGCACACCTCCTCAATGGCCCACAAATGGACGGCGAAGGCGTATCGCAAGACGATATTGACGCCATGCTCAATGGGGATGCCATGCCAGACCCATCTAAAAAAGAAAGCACCTCTAAAGTGGCAGCTTCGCAGGCACATGTAAGTGCTTCGAGTAACCTTGCAAAAGAAGAAGAACCTGCCGGAGAACCGATTGATCAAGACGACATCGACGCCCTCTTTGACTAAGCAAAGGCCAACTGGTTGAAAAGCACGTTGATCTACCATCGTGCGCCCTGATATGACTCTGGGAACAGAAACCTTCAGGGATTTATCCAGATGTCACAAACTGAACCAGTCGTTCTTGTAGAAAAAGACAACGGCGTGGCTGTCGTCACACTCAATCGCCCAAACGCGATGAACGCGCTCTCCACCGAGCTGCGCGCGCTGCTTGCCCAAACATTTGAAGACCTTGAAGCCGACCCCGAAACACGTGTTGTCATTTTGACCGGCGCTGGCGAACGCGCTTTCACAGCCGGTCTTGATTTGAAAGAACTTGGCCAAGACGGCATGGGCACGCAAGGCACCATCACAAATAAAGACCCCGTCACCTCAATCAACCAATTTTCAGGCCCTGTAATCGGCGCCATCAACGGCGTTGCCATCACCGGGGGCTTTGAAGTTGCCCTTGCATGTGATGTGATTATTGCCTCCGACAATGCCCGCTTTGCCGATACCCACGCCCGCGTTGGCATTCTTCCAGGGTGGGGGTTATCACAAAAACTGTCCCGCACCATCGGCATCTACCGTGCCAAGCAGCTCTCTTTTACGGGCAATTTCTTGTCCGCACAGCAAGCTGCAGAATGGGGTTTGGTTGGCCAAGTGGTGCCACAAGCTGAGCTGCTTGCAACATGTAAAAAACTTGCACAAGACATGCTGACCGTCGTGCCTGAAAGCCTCAACGCGTACAAAGCCCTCATTGACGAAGGCTACGCGCAAGCCTATGGGGATGGCCTCAAGACTGAACAAAAAGTCTCTGCATCCGCAAACTCAGCCGTCAGTGCAGACGCGATCGAAAATCGCCGTGAAGGCATCCGCGAACGCGGCAAAGCCCAAACATCCTAACACCAACTTCCCCAGCGGAAGCCTATCGATCTAACACCGCACGGGCAGCTCCTAGCAGAGCTGCCCGTCATTTTATTGGGCACCCTCCTCCGTCTGCGCTATGCTTGCCAAAACATTAGCAAGGATTTGGGAGGATACCATGCACGACATCATCATTCGCGGCGGCACCGTCTATGACGGGACAGGCTCAAAACCCCTCAGCGCAGACATCGCAATAGACAACGGCATCATCACAGTAATCGGCACAATTGATGCCCCAGCCCGCGAAGAAATAAATGCCGCAGGCCAAATTGTGACCCCCGGCTTTGTCGATGTGCACACCCACTACGACGGCCAAGTCACATGGGACCCCTATCTCCAGCCCTCCACCTGCCACGGGGTAACAACAGCCATCATGGGCAATTGCGGCGTCGGCTTTGCCCCGTGCAAACCAGACCAACAAGACTGGCTCATCGGTTTGATGGAAGGCGTAGAAGATATTCCCGGCACGGCCTTGGCAGAAGGCATTGATTGGCGATGGGAAAGTGTGCCTGAATATATGGACACACTAGAAACCTCACCCCTCTCAATAGACATCGGCGTACAAGTTCCCCATGGCGCCTTGCGGGCTTACGTCATGGGCCAACGGGGGGCGGATTTGGAACCGGCCAACCCAACCGACATTTCAGAAATGTCCCAACTGGTGGTTGAAGCGTTAGAGGCCGGAGCATTGGGTTTTAGTACCTCTCGCACCGAAAAACACCGGGCCGCAAATGGCGATCATACCCCCAGCTTTAAGTCTGAGGCAGATGAACTGCATGGCATCGCCCGTGCGATGGGCAAAACCGGAAAAGGTGTTTTACAGCTGATCGCCGACTTCCGGGATGTAGACGAAGAATTCGCACTTATTCGCGGCATGGTCGAAGCCTCTGGCCGCCCCCTTTCCTTGACGATTGAACAAGACGATCGCTATCCAACTGTTTGGAAGCAAGTCTTAGATCATATCGAAAAAGCAGCAAACGACGGGCTGCCAATGCAAGGCCAAGTACCGCCGCGCGCAACTGGCTTATTGATGGGCCTTACCGCCTCCCTCAATCCATTTATCATGCATTCAACATTCCGAGAGATCGGCCATGCACCGCTTGAAAAACAAGTGGAAGCCCTCAAGGACCCCGCGTTCCGCGCCCGCCTACTTGCCGAAGAGCCCACCTACCCAGAGGGCGAAATCATCACCCTGCTCTGTACCGGCCATCACAAAATGTTCGAGCTGGGTAATCCCGTCAATTATGAGCCAGAGCCAAAAAACAGCGTGGCGGCCAAAGCCGAACAAAGCGGCAAAGACCCACGTGAAGTTATTTTGGACATGATGTTGCAAGACAACGGAAATGCCCTGATGTATTTCCCACTCATGAACTATCTTGAGGGCAGCCTCGACCATGTGCATACAATGCTTACCCACCCAAACACGGCCTTCGGCTTAGGAGATGGCGGCGCGCATGTTGGCATCATTTGCGATGCCAGCTTCCCAACCACTCTTCTCACCCATTGGACCCGGGATCGAACGCGTGGCCCCAAATTACCAATCGAATGGGTCATCCATGGACAAACCCAAAAAAATGCAGAGCTGGTAGGCCTCAAAGATCGCGGGGTTTTACAAGTAGGAATGCGTGCAGATATCAACGTCATCGACTACGATAATTTGACCCTCTTTCCCCCCACCATTGTGCATGACTTGCCTGCAGGTGGAAAACGCCTCATCCAACGGGCCAAAGGCTACACCGCAACATTGGTCAACGGAGAAGTAGCCTTTCGTGAAGGCGAGCCAACAGGCATCCTTGGCGGTAAGTTGATCCGAGGCGCCCAAGAAAGACCAGCCGCAGCGCAATAAGCCCCCCCAACAGAATACGAAAAGGCCAGAGCATGCTCTGGCCTTTTGCGTAATATATGTTCGGAAAATTCCGCTACCAAAAAGAAGTTGGGTTTCGATTTATTTCCATATTGCGATGAATGTAAACGCACATCAGCAATCCAAAACCCAGCATCAACGTCAGCATAGCCGTCCCCCCGTATGACACCAACGGAAGCGGCACACCCACGACAGGCAGCAATCCCATCACCATGGCGATGTTGATAAAGATATAGAGGAAGAAGTTCACCACCACGCCCAAAGCAACCAACCGACCAAATTGATTGCGTGTTTGCAATCCAACCGTAATACCAAAAAGCAAGACCATAAGGTAAAGCACCATCAACGTCATAGCACCCACCAAGCCCAACTCTTCCGCCAGCATCGTGAAAATAAAGTCCGTATGCTTTTCTGGTAAAAAGTTTAGATGCGCTTGAGTACCCTGCATAAAACCTTTGCCAAAAAGTCCGCCAGACCCCAAAGCAATTTTTGATTGCAAAATATGGTAGCCAGCTCCCAGCGGATCACTTTCCGGATCCATAAATGTCAGCACACGCTGTTTTTGATAATCGTGCAAGCGGCTCCATATCACCGGGATAGCCCCCATCACCGCAATGCCCGCAACAATAAAATACCGCCAAGCCAACCCAGCCAAAAAGAACAAGGAAATGCCCACCACCGCGAGCAACAACGCCGTGCCCAAATCAGGTTGCTTGAGAACCAGCGCCATCGGCACGCCAATCATAATCAAAGGCGGAATGACAAATCGAATGCGTGACACCTGCTCCGACGTCAACGCATGAAAGTACCGAGCCAGAGCAAGAATAAGAGTGATCTTCATCAACTCAGAAGGCTGCAGTTGCATGAACCCAAGGTTGATCCACCGCTGAGCCCCCATGCCCTTAAATCCGATAAGCTCCACACCTACCAACAGCAAAAGCGACACCGCATAAGCTGGATAGGCCAAGCTCATCCACACGCGAACATCAACAAAAGCCACCACAAAGAGGATCACCACCCCCATGCAGAAGCGGATAATTTGACGGGTCGCCCAAGGGTCCCAATTACCATCCGCCACAGAATAGAGCATTGCAAATCCCATCGACGCAATGGCGATGAGCAAAAGCAAAAGCCCCCAATTAAATTCAAAGAATTTTTCTTTGATCCGTAGATCACGACCGCCACCCGGTCCCCCAAAGAATCCGTCTGACATATTAGCCCCCCCGCTTCGCAGGTTTAGGAGCCGTCGCGGCAGCCGTAAGGCGTTTCGCCGGATCACGCTCTAACACACGCCTCATAATATCTCGCGCAATAGGAGCCGCTACACCAGACCCGGAGCCGCCATGTTCAACAATCAATGAAATGGCATACTGTGGATTATCAACTGGGGCAAAAGCCACAAACAGCGCGTGGTCACGCTGCTTCCATTCCAGCTCTTTGTTCTTGAGCACGCCACTTTCCCGTTCAGCTTTAGAAATGCGGCGCACTTGCGCGGTGCCCGTTTTACCTGCGAGCTCCATGCCTTTTTCTTTAATGCGCGAACGAAAAGCCGTGCCGCCGGGAATGTTTGAAACAGCATTCATCCCGGCTTTCACAAGCTCAAGCCCCGCCTTGGAAATGCCCATATCAGATGCCTCAGGGGGCGGAATAAAGGTCTCGCCAACACCGCGTACAATGCGCGGTTGCACAGCAAACCCGCCATTTGCAATACGAGAGGTCATCACTGCTAATTGGAGCGGCGTCGCAAGCATGTAGCCTTGCCCAATACCCGCAATAAGAGTTTCGCCTTGCTGCCATGAATTACCCGTGCGCGCACGTTTCCAATCGCGACTTGGCACCAACCCACTTTTTTCGCCCGGCACCTCAAAGCCATGCGTCTCACCCAATCCAAGCCGACGCGCCATCGCTTCAATCCGGTCGATGCCGATCTTTTTAGCAATTTCATAAAAATAGGTATCGCAGGAATACATGATCGCATGGTGCATATCGACAGGCCCGTGCCCACGTTTTTTCCAGCAATGGAAATCATGGTTGCCTAAAGTATATTTACCCGTGCAATTTACCCGGTGGCGCGGATTAACCAAACCACTTTCAAAGGCAGCAAGAGCCACCATCATCTTAACTGTTGATCCCGGTGGGTATTGACCGGCAATCGCTTTATTCACGAGCGGCTTGTAAATATTATTACGCAGCCCGTCCCATTTCTTTTGGCTCAAGCCAACATTAAAATCGTTTGAATCGAACGCAGGCGTAGAAGCAATAGTCACCACCTCACCGGTGTGAATATCCATCACAACCGCAGCACCAGACTCCCCAGCCATGCGATCAATCGCATATTTCTGTACGTCCATATCCAGCGTCAGCGTAATGGGCGCACCAGCCGTGCCCGGATCTTTTGAAAGCTCACGAATGACACGTCCATAGGCATTCACTTCCACATGGGAAGCCCCCGCCTTGCCGCGCAGCTCATCATCAAGGCGGGACTCAAGCCCCAGCTTACCAATACGAAAGCCCGGCAATTTTAGCAGCGGGTCTTTGTCATCTTCCAGATCACGGTCAGAAACCGGCGCAACATACCCTACAATATGAGCAAGCTCTTCCCCGTAAGGATAGTGGCGCGTTTCGCCTACATCGGGTTGAATGCCGGGCAAGTCTGGTTCATGAATATTGACCTCAGCAAACTCTTCCCATGACAGGTTTTCTGCCACTGTCAGCGGCAAAAACTTGGCGGAGCGTTTTGCATCACGCAAAATTTTACGTCGTTGCCGGTCTGAGATTTTCAGCAAACGTCCCACCCGGTCGAGCGTTTCTTCAATGTCGTTAGATTGCTCCGGCACCAACAGCACACGAAAGTTTTGCCGATTGGAAACCAACACCTTGCCAAACCGGTCAACAATTTCACCGCGCAAAGGCGCAAGCAGCCGAACATTGATCCGGTTATCTTCCGCCAGCATTGTGTATTCGTCAGATTTAAGAACCTGTAGATAGTACATACGGCTGGCAAGCACGGAGAACGCAGCAAATTGCACACCGCCAATTAAGGCAGCCCGACGGGAGAAGGTTTTCAGCCGAACACTGTCTTTCTCCATGAACATCGCGCGTCAACACTCCTCAAACACATAAAGTTTCTCTCCCCCTCAATTATGAGGAGGTAGAATTTACACTTCTGCTGGCCCAGCTAAAGAGCATCACAAATATAGGGAACACAATAACAGTGGCCAAAATTTGACTAACAACCGGCCAAGCTGAAATCCATACACCATTATAAAGGCTGGCCATGCTCCAAGCGAGACTACCTGCCAAACCAGCCGTAATCGCGAAACCAAGCCAAAACATCACAAAAGGCCGTCCCAGCAGAACCAATCGCTGCGATTGCACAAAGCCATAAGTAGCCAGAAAAATCACAGTCCACAGGCCAATCGGACCGTAGGAAAGCAGGTCATACAGCAACCCAATCACCAAAATAGCATACGGCGGCAAAACGTCAGGCTGATGAATACTCCAGAAATAAACCACAATAAGCGCGTAGAGCGGAGCCACTTGCAAACCAATAATGGAGCTTAAAGGCACAAAACTGAGCAATACACAGGCCACACCGATCACAAAAGGCAGCAGCAAGAGGACAAATTTACCAGCTCGCACCGCTGATGTTGGGCCAATCGGGTCCATTATTGCCCCCCGGTAGGCGCAGCCGGTGTCGCAGGAACAGCCGGCGAGGCAGCTTGTGCAGCCCCCGCACCGCCTTCTTTTGGCTCTTCCGGTTTTTGCAAAGCAAGCGGCGGGTCTTGACGGGATACCTCAGAAGGAAATTCATATTGCAGAACCCGCACACTATCGAGCCGGTCCCTATTAGAAAATGTTTGAACCCGTAAGAAACCATCGTCCGTAGCAATGACAACCCCCACAGGCAACCCAGCAGGCATCAGCCCCCCGTGCCCAGAAGTCACCACCCGGTCCCCCGGTGCAACACCAGATCCCGCTGGCAAATATTCCACACGCGGCCAAGGTGAGTTATCCCCCGCCAAAACAGCCCGATAGCGCGTTGGTTCAATCACCACCGGCACCCGGCTGTTCAAATCAGTAAGAAGAAGAATACGAGAGGCTTTTTCACCGGTCGAAACAATCCGGCCAATCAATCCGTCAGAATCAACAACGGCCTGTCCGCTGGCAACCCCGTGCTCACGGCCCACATTGACAATGTAAGTTTCAACGAATGGTCCCCCTCGGTCCCCCACCACACGCCCGGTTGCATAGCTGATCGTTGGGTCAACCTGCACATTCAACAAAGCCTCATAGCGGGCAATTTTGGCTTCATACCGAAGTGCTTTTTCTTTCCACTCTAAAAGGTCAGAATTTTCTTCACGCAAGTGTTCGTTTTCATCAAACACGTAAGCGTATTCGTCAGTGCGCTCAACCAACCGGCGCGTCGCCGCAACAGGACGAGAGGCCAGCTCCAACAAAGGAGCGGCAATATCCGTCACCACTTGGCGCGCCTGGTCAACGACGTAGGTCTCCGCCCGCCCCAACAAAAGCAGGGCGGCAGCCAACGTCAGCATAAATATAAGTGAAACTCGGTGTGTAAACTCCTGTAGCGGAGAAGCCAACCGATTGGATGGGTCTTTCACAGATCATACCCTCTGCAATTACCGGCGTAGCTGCCGAAATTCCCACCAAAACCTTTGATCAGGTTACGTCTCATCAAACAGATGCTAAACCACGGAGGTCAGCACCCCCTTCATTGTCTTCATGTGCTCCAAGGCCATACCAGTACCCAAAGCAACACAAGAAAGAGCATCATCTGCAATGCTGACCGGCAAGCCCGTCGCTTCACGCAGAACTTGATCCAAGTTGGCCAACAATGCGCCGCCACCAGTCAAGACAATCCCTTTATCAACAATATCAGCTGCCAACTCTGGAGGCGTGGCTTCCAACGCAACCTTCACAGCCTCAACAATGGCGCCAACAGGCTCCGCAAGGCTTTCAGCAATTTGGCGCTGGCTAATCTGAATTTCTTTTGGCACGCCGTTCATGAGATCACGTCCTTTGATCTCAATTGTCATGCCTTCGCCGTTGTCCATCGGGGCAGCCGCAGAACCAACTTCTTTTTTGATCCGCTCCGCGCTGGCTTCACCAACCAGCAAGTTATGATGACGACGGATATACCCAATAATGGCTTCATCCATTTTGTCGCCGCCCACACGTACTGACCGTGCATAGACAATCCCGCGCAGGGATAGAACAGCAACTTCTGTTGTACCGCCGCCAATATCAACAACCATAGAACCCGTCGGCTCTGTCACAGGCAAGCCTGCACCGATCGCGGCAGCCATTGGCTCTTCAATCAAGAAGACCCGGCGCGCACCTGCTTCTAGGGCAGAATCTTTAATCGCCTTGCGTTCCACCTGCGTGGAGCCAGACGGCACACAAACAATAATCTGAGGATTGGTAAAGGATCGCCGATTGTGCACTTTGCGAATGAAGTGCTTAATCATCGCTTCAGCCACTTCAAAGTCAGCAATAACACCATCGCGCATCGGGCGAATGGCATTAATATTCCCTGGTGTCCGACCAAGCATCATTTTTGCTTCATCACCCACAGCCATAACGTGGCTGCGTCCACCTTTTTCAATCATTGCCACCACAGAGGGCTCATTGAGCACAATTCCGCGCCCTTTGACATAAACCAAAGTGTTTGCTGTGCCCAAATCGATCGCCATATCGGCGGAGAGCATCCCGAGAAGTCCGGAAAACATGTGCGCGTTATTCCTCAACCAATCGTCGAATGATTGTGTGACACGTCACCAATCTCGACAGATTATAAATTTACATCACCCTATATGGGTCGCTGCTGTATTCTAACCATTAACCTAAACAGAGTGTGACTACTTATAGTAGCTAAACGGTTAATAACGCGAGATTCGTGGCATAAAAAGGGCGTTGCCTCATTTTTCTGTGTTCAAAGCAAATATAAAGGCCCTTCTTTTCAGTCTATCGACTCAATCAGGGCTTTTTGACGCCGCATATATGTGTCACGAGAGAATCTCTAGTGCGCCCATTCCTATTTAGGCGGAAGCTCCGTGAGCCGTCGCGGATCCCCTTCCAACTCACTGCGCGCTCGGCGCACAACTTCCACCATAAATTCCATCACAGCACGCACATGCGCCTGCTGGGCTAAATCATTGCGTGTCAGCAGCCAAAGCTCCAAAGAACCGACAATATCAGGCCCAAACACCCTATCCATTTCTGGCTCAACATCCCCAACCACGCACGGCAAAACCGCCAAACCATTACTGTCCAGCACCGCGCGGGCACGCGCGGCGGCACTGGATGAGCGAAATGCGATCTCCCCCACTTTTTCAGCCCGCGACATCCACCAAATCGGGCCAAAAGGAGAATCATTACGTGAAAACCCAATGAGAGAATGCCCGGCCAAATCGCTCAATTCCTGAGGGTGCCCATGTTCCTGCAAATAAGCTTTCGATCCGTACAGCCCATACGCCATGTCACCCAGCTTCCGCATAATCATGTCGCCCTGCGTCGGGCGCGCAGCACGTATGGCCATATCAACATCTTTCAGAGGCACTGCCACGCGCGGGGCAATCCCGCCACCAACAGCTGCCGCATCTGCCATCACTTCTAATTCAAGGTGGGGATAGCGTTCGTGGAATGCAGCGACACTCGGCGCCACAATTTTTGCCGCAAGAACCTCCCCCACGGCCAATCGCACAGTGCCCCCGCCGCCAGGTTGCGCGGCCTGAAAATCCCGCGACAAAGAAGTCAACTTGCGTTCAACCGGGTCTAATGTTTCCAACAAACGGTCGCCATCTTGCGTTAATCGATAACCAGTGCGCTCCCGGTCAAACAAGCGTGCCCCTAAGTCATCTTCCAGCGAGGCAATGCGCCGCAAAACCGTGGTGGTATTGACACCGAGCTGATGAGAAGCACCCGACAAGCTGCCCGCTGATGCCACTGCCAAAAAATATCGCAAATCATCCCAGTTCATGCTCAAGCCCTTATAATCGCCTAACCGGACTAGAAAAAGCACTCTTCAGATAAAAATGCAAATAGAGTTTTGCTAAAATGCATAACGCCTACGCGTCAAATTACCTTGCCATCAAATGCATAAGGTGAAATGACTACGGTACTTTTAGAGTTTTATTATGGGGAATCCAATGACATCAATTATTAAACTTGCGCTCGTGGGCGCTTGCGCACTTTCTTTTGCCGGTTGTGCGTCCCGAGCCTCTTCAGTTGCTCCTATCGCTGTTCCCTCTTCTAATTATGCTGGCCTTAGCTGTGACGAGACAAAAACAATGCTGTCTCAAAAACAAGCGTCTCAGAGCGCTCTTACGAGGTCACAAAATAATGCAGCCACTGGCGATGCAGTAGGCGTATTCCTCCTGCTCGTTCCTGTTGGCTCTGTTTTTGGTGCAGATGTTCAAGGAGAACTCGCTCAGGCGAAGGGTGAGGTAATGGCTCTACAGGGCGCTGTTTCAATTAACTGCAAAGGTTAAAAAAAGTTCCATCAGCGGATCGGTGCAAGGCAGTGCTCAGCGAGCTGCGAGGCTAATAATTGTCGATGCCATCGATACCCTTAACAACGCTGCCAATCTGCTCAACCAACCGTGACCACTTCAATGCAGGAATATCCAAAAGACGTGAAAGTCATGATGATCAAGAAACCTGCCGCTGCAGCACCAGTTTCTTCATCAACCGCTGACAGCTCGGTCTCAACCAGCTAAGTCACAACTTAACAGGTCGCACGCGGCCCGCTGCTTCCAAAGCGCGGGCCCGTGCTTCATCCACATCTTGACCACGCGCCAATGCAACCCCCATACGGCGGGTTTGAAATGCTTCTGGCTTGCCAAAAAGGCGCAAGTCACTTGTCGGCACGGCCAACGCTTGGTCCACCCCCTCAAAAGCAATGCCTTGCGCGTCCATCCCCCCATAGATAACGGCACTCGCCCCAGCTTCTCGGGGCGTCACATCCACCGGCAATCCCAAAATAGCGCGCGCATGTAGGGCAAACTCGCTCTGATATTGCGTCGCCAGCGTGACCAGCCCTGTATCATGGGGCCGGGGGCTCACTTCGGAAAACAGCACCTCATCGCCTTTGACGAATAGCTCCACCCCAAACAAACCGCGTCCCCCCAAATCATCGGTCACAGCTTTTGCAATCTCTTGCGCCCGCGCCAAGGCCGCAGCACTCATTGCTTGAGGTTGCCAACTTTCTACATAGTCGCCATTCTTTTGCCGGTGCCCAATAGGCGCACAAAACGATGTTTCAATTTCTCCATCCGCACCTACGGCCCGTACAGTCAACAATGTAATTTCAAAATCAAACTCCACCATGCCCTCAACAATGACGCGAGTTTGCGCCACCCGGCCTGCATCCAACGCATAAGACCACGCAGGATCAATATCATCGGGACCTTTAAGTAGGCTTTGCCCCTTCCCAGAAGATGACATCACCGGCTTCACAAAACAGGGATAGCCGATGCCCGCGTCAATAGAAGCACGTAATTCATCCGCTGAGGAGGCAAACGCATAGGCTGACGTTGGCAATCCTAAATCTTCAGCCGCCAAGCAGCGAATGCCCTCGCGGTTCATCGTCAACTGTGTGGCGCGCGCCGTTGGGATAACCTCGGCCAACCCCTCTGCTTCAATCTCGGCCAGCATATCCGTCGCAATCGCCTCAATTTCGGGCACAATTAAATCTGGCTGTTCTTTAATCACCAGCGCCTTTAACGCCTCACCATCAATCATTGGCAAAACGTGCGACCGATGCGCCACTTGATGCGCAGGGGCCCCCGCATACCGGTCAACCGCAATCACCTCAACGCCAAGGCGTTGCAATTCAATAGCAACCTCTTTGCCAAGCTCCCCAGAGCCAAGCAGCATGACGCGCGTTGCAGACGGACTTAAAGGCGTACCAAGGATCATTTCAAACTCCACTCTTTTGATATTTTCTAACATGCCCCCGCCCCCTGCCAAAGCACCCAATCCATCCATTTGCATTCTTGACACGCCCTCCATTAAACTTATATATAAACAGGTATTCATATATAGGAAAACAATGACCAGCCTCGACACCACCCTATTGGCTGAAATGTTCAAGATGCTCGGCGACCCAAGTCGATTACGCATCCTGCTCACCATCATGGATGCGCCGATCCACGTAGGAGACATTGCCCAACGTACCGGCCTCTCTCCATCGCTGGTCAGCCATCATTTACGGCTTTTACGCGCCGCCCGTTTTGTCAAAGCAGAACGGCATGGCCGCCACATGGCCTACCAACTGCACGACCATCACATCACCAGCATTCTCCAAGACATGGCCAGCCACCTCGGCGAAGAGGATCACCTTTAATGCCCGCTTCCAACATCCCGCCCCTCAATCATGAGCATGATCACGGTCATGATCATAAACACGAGCACCATCATGTCCCCACAACCGGTAAAAATATCGAGGGCCGCTTGATCGGTGCCTTTGTGCTTACCGCAGGTTTTATGGTGGCAGAGGTGATTGGCGGATATCTATCAGGCTCCCTCGCACTCATCGCAGATGCAGGCCACATGCTCACCGATGCAGGCGCCCTCATGCTGGCACTCCTGGCCATGCGCATCGCCAGACGGCCCGCCGATGCGAACCGATCCTACGGATATGATCGGGCAGAAACGCTGGCCGCCTTTGTAAACGCCATCGCCATGATCGCTCTTGCCATTTGGATTTGTATCGAAGCGGCTTTCAGGCTCTTTGAACCCGTAGAGGTTCTGGGGGGCCTCATGATGTGGGTTGCGGTTGGAGGGCTACTCGTCAACGTCGCCTCCTTCACACTGCTTCATGCAGGCGCAGAGGAAAACCTCAACATCAAAGGCGCCGCCATTCATGTACTGGGTGACTTGCTCGGCTCTGTTGCAGCCATTGCCGCCGCCGTCATAATCCTCACAACCGGATGGATGATGGTGGACCCGCTTCTATCCGTGTTGGTGGCTCTCTTAATCCTGCGATCGGCCATTTCGCTTGCGCGTCAATCTGGGAACATCCTCATGGAAAGCACCCCGCCGGACCTCGACCTCAAAGCCATTGAAGAGAGCGTACTGCAAGAAGTAGACGGCTTAGAAAATGTGCATCACCTCCATGCGTGGTCGCTCACCTCCAACCGGGCATTGATGACGCTCCACGCGCGACTAAAGGAAAAAGCGGACCCGGAGGCAACCCTTCACGCGATTGAAGAGCACCTCCGGGTCACTTTTAATATTGCGCACACGACCATTCAGCTAGAGCAAGAAGCTTGCCCCGGCGCATCGTCCAATTGTTGAAGCACCTCGATAGCGGCTTGAAATCCAGACTCAACACTGCTCAAAACTGGCACTGAAAGTCCCTGAGCCAATGGCACAGCCGGCACCATAGAGGCCTGCGCCAACACGATAACCCCTGAGGTCGCACCTAGCTCAGACAAAAAGGCCGCAATCTGCTCATAATATGCCTGAACATCTCCCTTAAGAAATACTTCCCAACACCCCGGTATCAAATAAGGCGTCACATCGAGCGCCACCCCCGCGGCGTCAGCAGAATTCAAAATCAAATCCCGCGTGACAGCAATGGTCGGCTCGAACGCAGCAACCAAAGCAACAGGCCCACCCGTCGCCACCGCCTCGTCCGCCATAGGCCGGTCAATGCGCATTGTATGCATTCCCGGCGCATCAAAAGCCTCCACAACACCGCCAAGCGAAGAACATGTACACACCACTAGGCGCACACCAGATCGGGACAAGCGCAGCAATTCATCCGACACCCGAAACTCAATCGCTTCCGTTATGCCGCCCGCTTTTTCCGCTGCCACAAGAAAGTCTTCGCGCACCACATGAGCAATTTCCACCCCCGGCGCAAACCTGTCACGCAGACGGTTAAACGTATCAATGTGCACCGGTGACGTATGAAAGAACACGACAGCCGCTTGGCGCGCGGCCTTAACACCCGCACCATTTTGGAGAGAGTTTGACGCTGATTGAGTTGTCATCAGCAATTCGATTGCAGAGTTAGGCATATCAGGCCTCTTTCAATTTTAAGTATCAATCAATGCGCGTGCGACAAGGGCCATAATCCAGACAAAGAAAAAGCCCGTCGCAAACGCGACGGGCTTTTCAATAAAGCGACTGAGCGTTTGCTTAGTTCTTTTCTTTGTCCACCATTTTGGTGTCGGCAATCCAAGGCATCATAGCCCGGAGCTTCGCGCCCACTTCTTCAATTGGGTGCGCTGCAGTTTTCGCACGCAGAGCTTTAAAGCTGGTTTGGCCAACTTTATTTTCAAGCATCCAGTCGCGTGTGAAGCGGCCAGTTTGAATGTCGTCCAGCACTTCTTTCATCGCAGCTTTAGAGCTGGAATCCACAACGCGAGGACCCGACACATATTGGCCGTACTCAGCAGTGTTAGAGATGGAGTAGTCCATGTTGGCGATACCACCTTCATAGATCAAGTCCACGATAAGTTTCACTTCGTGCAAGCACTCGAAGTAAGCCATCTCTGGTGCGTAACCAGCTTCAACCAAAACTTCAAAACCGTTTTTGATAAGCTCAACAACACCACCACACAAAACAGCCTGTTCGCCGAAGAGGTCAGTTTCGCACTCTTCCTTAAAGGTTGTTTCGATGATACCTGCACGCCCACCGCCAATAGCTGACGCATAAGACAGACCCAAATCATGCGCATTGCCGGTTGCATCTTGGTGCACAGCAATCAAGCAAGGCACACCAGCACCGCGCAAGTATTCGCCACGTACAGTATGGCCAGGCCCTTTAGGCGCAACCATCAAAACGTCGATGTCAGAGCGTGGCTCGATCAGGTTGAAGTGAACATTGAGACCGTGAGCGAACAGCAAAGCAGCGCCCGGCTTCATGTTGTCCACAAGGTCATCTTTGTAGATGTCAGCTTGTAGCTCATCAGGGGTGAGCATCATCATGACGTCAGCCCATTTAGCAGCTTCAGCAACAGTCATCACTTTGATGCCTTCGCCTTCAGCTTTTTTAGCAGTGGCAGAGCCTGCACGCAGTGCAACGGCAACTTCGCCAGCGCCACTGTCGCGCAAGTTCAACGCGTGAGCGTGCCCTTGGCTACCATAACCGATGATGACAACTTTTTTGCCTTTGATGAGATTTACATCTGCATCGCGGTCATAAAAAACGCGCATGACTTTATCCTTTTGATCGTTTCTGCCGCTACGGGCATTTTCATTTTGCCGTACCGGCGGATTACATAGCTTCTGGCCCACGCGCAATGGCAACAACACCAGTGCGTGAGACATCGACAAGACCCAAAGGCCTCATCAAACCAATAAATGCATCAAGCTTATCGGGCGCACCCGTAACCTCGAACACAAATGACGTATGGGTGGTGTCGATCACCCGAGCCCGGAAGGCATCTGAGAGGCGCAGCGCTTCAACCCGCTTTTCACCCGCACAAGCCACCTTAATCAAGGCCATTTCTCGCTCAACAGACGGTGCTTGCAGCGTTAGGTCAACAACCTTGTGCACTGGCACCAAGCGCTCCAATTGCGCTTTAATCTGTTGGATCACCATCGGCGTGCCGCTGGTGACAACCGTAATGCGCGACATATGCGCAGCTTGGTCTACAGCAGCAACCGTCAGGCTTTCAATATTATACCCGCGCCCGGAAAACAGCCCAATGACACGCGCCAGAACTCCGGCTTCGTTGTCCACAAGCACTGCCAACGTATGGCGCTCTTCAATAATCTCTTCCATAAACAATCCTGCTTGCCGTCTCACTCAGTGCCAATCAGCCATAAGGGCCTCAGTACGACGCCATTTGGGGGCTTATACCCCAACAATCGGTCGCTTACCAGTCGCTAAACCCAAGAGCTTGCAACCAGCTCACATGCTAAACGAGCATTTTGCCTTCTTCGGTGACCTCAGCCCCATCCTCATCATCGCCCAAGATCATTTCATTGTGGGCAGCCCCTGAGGGGATCATCGGATAGCAGTTCTCTTTCTTATCCACCAAACAGTCAAAAATGACCGGAACCGGTGAATTAATCATCTCAAGAATAGCTTCATCCAGATCAGCCGGGTCACTTACCCGGATACCTTTCGCACCGTAAGCTTCAGCCAATTTCACGAAATCCGGCAACGCTTCTGAGTAGGACTGCGAGTAACGCCCCCCATGCAGAAGATCCTGCCATTGGCGCACCATGCCCATGTATTCATTATTCAGAATGAACACTTTCAGCGGCAACCGAAATTGAATGGCTGTCGACATTTCCTGTGTCATCATCTGAATGGAGGCTTCGCCCGCAATATCAATGACCAATGCATCAGGATGCGCCAATTGCACACCCACAGCAGCAGGCAAACCATAGCCCATCGTGCCCAGTCCACCAGATGTCATCCAATGGTTAGGCTCATCAAAATGGAAATGCTGGGCCGCCCACATTTGGTGCTGCCCCACTTCCGTTGTGATGTAGGTATCCCGGTCCTTGGTCAACTGGTGCAACCGCTCAATCGCATACTGCGGCTTGATGGTTTTATCGCTCTTTTTATAGGCCAAACATTTACGCGCACGCCACGTATCAACTTGGCGCCACCATGTTTCCAACGCCGCTTTATCTGTTTGCACAGACTTAGAGCGCCAAACCCGGATCATATCTTCCAGCACATGTGCACAGTCGCCAACAACAGGCAGGTCAACAAAAACGTTTTTGTTAATCGACGAGGCATCAATATCAATATGGATTTTCTTAGCGTCCGGCGCAAAGGCATCAACCCGCCCCGTCACCCGGTCATCAAACCGTGCCCCAATACACACAATCAAATCAGCATCATGCATGGCATTATTGGCTTCATAGGTGCCGTGCATACCAAGCATACCCAACCAATTATCACCGCTTGCTGGATAAGCACCCAACCCCATTAATGTTGAGGTAATGGGAAAGTTGGTCATCTCAACCAACTGGCGCAGCAACTGACTTGCTTTCGGCCCGGCATTAATCACGCCACCGCCCGTATAAAGCACGGGCTTCTTGGCAGCCCCCATCATCGCTACCGCTTGCGCGATTGCGTCTGTTGGCGCTTTTACCTGTGGCTTATACGTTTTGTGAACGGCTTGGCCGGGGCCAATATAAGTGCCCGTAGCAAATTGAACGTCTTTTGGAATATCAATAACAACAGGTCCGGGACGCCCATTCGTTGCGACGTAAAACGCCTCATGAACGGTGCGCGCCAAATTGTCAGCTGATTGAACAAGCCAATTGTGTTTTGTGCACGGGCGCGTAATCCCAACCGTATCTGCTTCCTGAAAGGCATCATTCCCAATCAAGGACGTCGGCACTTGGCCCGTCAAGCAGACAAGTGGAATGGAATCCATCAGCGCATCAAGCAGCCCTGTCACAGCATTCGTCGCCCCTGGACCTGAGGTCACAAGCACAACACCGGGCTTGCCGGTTGAACGCGCATAGCCTTCAGCGGCATGAACTGCCCCCTGCTCATGGCGCACGAGAATGTGGCGAATACCTTCTTGCTTGAAGATTTCGTCATAGATCGGCAGCACAGCCCCGCCGGGATATCCAAAAATCGTATCAACGCCCTGATCTTTCAGTGCCTTGATTACAATCGCTGCGCCGGTCATTTCACGCCCTGACATGGTTCCATGTCCTTATTCAGTGCCCGTCAGCCAAAGCCTCAGGGGAAGTACAACATCATTACGATCCACATGCCCCAACCAAAATCGTCGATCCCAAAACGCAGAATCGGCTAAAAGGCAGAATATTAGGAGCACATACCGCAGAAAGTGGCGCAACCTAGCCTCTCACGCAGGACGGGTCAACCCAAAACTGTCAATAAATGCAAAGATTTTTGGAATATTACTTTCCAAATGTTGCGCAGGAATAGACTTCCACGCAATCATTTGATTGCGGAACCAAGTCGATTGCCGTTTCGCAAACTGCTTGCTTTGAGTCTTAGACGCCTCAATCGCTTGCTCTAAGGTCAACTCCCCCGCAACATGTGCCAGCAGAGACGGCACACCAAGAGCTTTCATCGCCGGAAGGCTTGGATCAAGCTGGCGCGCCGCCAAAGCCTGCGCTTCCGCCAACGCCCCCGCCTCCATCATCAAGTCAAACCGCAAATCTATACGCGCCCGCAACCATTCTCGCTCTGGTGTCAGCACAATTTGCGCCATAGGTCCCGTCAATAGCGGAACAGGCGGACGTGCTTGAAATACAGACATAGGCGTCCCCGTTGCCTCGAAAACCTCCAAAGCCCGCGCAATACGCTGCGTATCAGCAGGTTTCAATCGCGCGCCAATCTGTGGATCAAGCTGCATCAGTCGATCATGAGACGCCTGCGTTCCCTGTTCTGCCACCTCCTGGCGCACGCGTTGACGTACCGCATCAGGGATAGGTGGCATCTGCGACAACCCTTCGGTCAGGGCACGAAAATACAACCCAGTCCCCCCCACCAGAATCGGTATCCGTCCGCGCTTCAAGACTTCCTCAATTCTCGCCAACGCCATATCGGCCCACATTGCCGCCGAACACACGGTCGAAGGGTCCAACACGCGATATAGGTGATGAGGCGCTTGCGCTTCTTCTTCGGCGCTTGGACAGGCCGTAATCACCCGCAATCCGCTATAAATCTGCATGGAATCGGCGTTTATAACTTCACCATTGTAGGTTTTCGCCAACCGAAGCGCCAAAGCGGACTTGCCGCTAGCCGTTGGCCCTGCAATAAGAATGGCGCGTAAGGGCTCACGAGCCTGCGCTGCTGAATTTTCGGCCAAGTCTGTCACCTGTTTCCTGATGGAGCTCTGATGAAATACGTCCTAACGCTTATTGGCAACCCGTCAACCCCACTCTCCGCGCAGACCGTGCAATCTGTCGCCGATGCTTTAGGGCAAACCGGCCCGGCAACTTGGCTCTGCCCCGATCATGCCTGCGATCTAACCTTTGACCACCTCGCCCCAGAAGAGGCTGTCAAACAAGCCCGCGCCAGCCTAAAGGGCTTAACCCTAGACGTAGTCGCCCAGCCAATCGTCGATCGCCGCAAAAACCTACTCGTGGCCGATATGGATTCAACCATCATCGAGCAAGAATGCATCGATGAATTGGCAGACGCGCTAGGCATCAAACCTCAAATCTCAGACATCACCGCCCGCGCCATGCGCGGCGAATTGGAATTTGATCCAGCGTTACGTGAACGTGTGGGCTTGCTCAAGGGGCTTGCGGAAAGCGCCTTAGAAGAAGTCTATCACAGCAAAATCACGCAAACACCCGGGGGCCGCGCCCTATGTGCCACCATGCACGCCAACGGCGGCAAAACAGCTTTGGTCTCCGGTGGGTTTACCTATTTCACTCAACGCATTGCCCAGGCGGTTGGCTTCGACACCAACCAGGCCAACACCCTCATCATCAAAGATGGCATCTTAACCGGTGACGTGGGCGAACCCATTCTCGGACGCCAAGCCAAAGTGGACGCTCTCCACAGCCTCTCCCAACAATATGGGTTTCCAACCTCCCAAACCATGGCAGTTGGAGACGGGGCAAACGATCTGGGCATGATTGGCGAAGCAGGTTTAGGCGTTGCCTTACATGCAAAACCCGTTGTGGCCGCCGCCGCGCCTGCCCAAATCGACCACGGCGACCTCACAGCCTTGCTCTACATTCAAGGCTATAACCAAAAAGAAATCCGGCAAGCCTAAGCTCACCGGATTTCCAAAGTTCACACATCAACCGATTTCACACGGTCAACGGTTGAAGGGAGGATTATTTCTTCTCTTCAATCCGCACCGCAACAAACCGCATATCACCTGTGCTCGACACCAAAAGAAGCACGGACTTACGCCCCTTCTCTGTTTGTTCGGCCACAATCTTTTTCACCTCAGCAGGAGTGGAAACAGCTTCTTTTGCCACTTCAACAATCACATCGCCCGCACGCAAACCTTGGGTTGCCGCAAAGCTTGCCGGATCAACCGCATCGACAAGCACACCTTTCGTGTCCTCATCCATACTGAAACGACGGCGCGCTTCATCATCAATTGTCGACAACGACATGCCTAACGTAATGGGAGCGCCCTTGTCATCAGTGCTGTCTTTAGCATCCGCCAATTCTTTTTCTTCAGCTTCTTCCAAACGGCCAAGGGTCACGGATAGTTTTTTGCGCTCGCCATCACGCACCACCACAACAACAACATCGCGGCCAATTTCAGTTTCGGCAACCATACGCGGCAGATCACGCATTTCCGGCACATCGCGACCATCAAACTCTACAATCACATCGCCGCTCTCAAGCTTTGCATCAGCTGCTGGCCCGCCTTCAGTGACACCAGCCACCAAAGCGCCCATGGCTTCATCCATGCCGAGCCCTTCAGCAATCTCATCCGTCACCCCTTGGATTTTAACACCCAACCAGCCACGACGTGTTTCACCAAAACTTTGAAGCTGCTCAATAACAGGCACCGCTGTTGCTGCGGGCACAGAAAAACCAATACCAATCGAGCCACCAGAAGGCGAGATGATGGCCGTGTTCACGCCAATCACATCCCCGTCCATATTAAACAATGGCCCACCAGAGTTGCCTCGGTTGATCGACGCATCTGTTTGAATGAAGTCGTCATAAGGCCCTGCATTGATGTCCCGGTTGATGGCAGAAATAATCCCCGCCGTCACCGTGCCCCCCAAACCAAAGGGGTTCCCAATGGCCACAACCCAATCACCCACTCGGGACTTTTCACTTTTCCCAAATTTCACGGCAACCAAATCACTCTCGGGCTTTACTTTTAGCACAGCAATATCGGTCTTAGGGTCCGTTCCAATAACTTCCGCTGGCAATTTAGTGCCATCGGGAAAGTTCACCATGATCTCATCAGCTTTGGCGACCACGTGGTTATTGGTAATGATGATCCCCTTGGCATCGATCACAAAGCCAGAGCCAAGCGATTGCACTTTACGCGGAACAGATTGGCCCTTGCCGCCCTGCCCTTGACGATCCAGAAATTCATCAAAAAACTCGCCAAAGGGACTGCCCTCCGGCAAACGCGGGCTCAGACCGCTCCGGCGCGTCTCTGCCATTTGCGAGGTTGAAATATTCACCACCGCTGGAGACAGCCGCTCTGCTAAATCCGCAAAACTAGCCGGGGCAGCCTTCGCATAGGCAGGCACGCTTGTCCCCGCCACACCAGCAACCACGCCGATGCTCAGCGCCGACGACAGAATTGCAGCCCTAAATGACTGTTTTGCCAGCAAGCTCAAACCCATGTGTATCTCCCAATTCACCGACGGCACGAATGCGCATCTTTCAAAATTTCACATATCTACCCACCCTGAACCGTGTTCAGAGGGCACATCACACCATATTTTGGAGCCAGAATGCGCGTATAGCCTTGCAACAGGGTTAACGCAGCATCTCTTCACCGTGATCAAACATCACTCTGCCGCCCAAATGTGGACGAAGTTTGACCGCGTCCATTCCATATAGCGAATTTGATAATGTGGAAAAGCGTTAAAATTTGGCGCAGCATCTACGTGGGATCATCCAGCCTAGTCGTCATCCCAGCTATCGGATCAACCAAACGAGAAACACGCCCAGTGCCATCGCACCTATGCCAATTTTGCGCAACTCGGTGGCAGGCATTTTTTGCGCTGTGGCCACCATTTTTTTCCATTCCTCGGGAAAGACGGCAAAAACCAACCCTTCCAAAACAAAAACGAGGCCGATCGCGATCAATAACTCATTCATCGTAATCGGCCTCATTCAAAATCGTCGCATCGCTAATTCAACTAGACTTAACGCCCTGTTGAGCTTGCAAAGTATCGAAAGAATTCACTGTCTGGAGAGACAACCATCGTGGTGCTCTCACCATTCAAGCTTTTTTCATAAGCAAGCATAGAACGATAGAACGCAAAGAACTCAGGGTCTTTGTTATAGGCATCCGCGAAAATTTTGTTCCGCGTTGCATCCCCTTCACCCCGTGTTTTCTGACCATCCCGGTTTGCTTCCGCCAGCAACACTGTCACATCACGGTCAGCTTTCGAGCGAATACGCTGCGCGGCTTCTGCACCTTGCGCACGGAAGAGAGCAGCCTCTTGGCGACGCGCAGTTTCCATCCGGCTAAAAATGGCCCGGCTGTTGGCGACGGGCAAATCAACACGCCGAATACGTACATCCACGACTTTCAAACCAAAAGTGCCAGCTGCTTTATTGAAGGTTTCTTCAATCCGTTGCATCAGCGCAGAGCGATCTTTGCTCACAATTGTTTCAAGGGTTTCTTCACCCACTACATTCCGCAATGCAGATGTAAAAATAGGCTGCAACCGGCTTGTGACGTTCCGTGGATCTGGAATGGATTGGTAAAACTTCAGCGGATCAACAATTTGGTACCGCGCGAAGGCATCCACAACAAGTTGCTTCTGATCTGATGAAATAATCGGATCATTATTGACTGGAGAGTCCAAATTCAAAATGCGTTTGTCGATGTAAATGACATTTTGCACGAATGGCAGTTTGAAATGCAAACCCGGTTCCGTAACCGTTTTACGCGCATCACCAAATTGCAGCACAATGGCTTGCTGGGTCATATTAACTGTGAAGAGTGAACCATATCCAATAACGGCTATGACGAGGAGGAAAAACCCACCAATGATTGACTTATTCATTTTGCACTCCCTGAAGCAGCTTTAGGCGACAATCCATTCAACGGAAGATACGGCAACACACCGGCCCCGCCTTTGTTGTCGATCACAATTTTACTACTGGAGCTGAGAACCTTTTCCATCGTCTCAAGGTACATCCGCTCACGGGTTACGCCTTTAGCCGCTTTATATTCGTTATAAATAGCAAGGAAACGGGCTGCCTCACCTTGTGCTTCTGCAACCGTCTGCTCACGGTACGCATCTGCAGCTTGTGTGATTTTTGCCGCCTCACCACGGGCTTCTGGAATAACGCTGTTCGCATAAGCATCTGCAACGTTCTGCGCACGCTCTTGGTCAGCTTTCGCCGCTTGCACATCTTGGAACGCTTCATTGACTTGCTGAGGCGGACGCACATCACCAAGTTTCACCTCAGTAATCAGAATGCCAGCTTTGTAAGAATCCAAAGTAGCCTGAACCAAGCTCGTTACGGCTTGCTGCACTTTATTCCGGTCAGTTGTAAGCAAGGCTTGCAAAGCAGACTGCCCAACAACTTCGCGCATGGTGCTTTCCGCAACAGCTTTAACCGCTCTTTCAGGAGCCGCAACATTGAAAAGGAAACTTTCAGCTTCTTTAATTTGCCATTGCACAGTGAAATTAATGTCGACGATATTTTCATCGCCAGTCAGCATCAAGCCTTCACCCGCTGAAAGACCGACAGGCACGGAGTTAATCTGTGTCACCGTCGGCTTATAAACGACCTCAATGGGATAAGGCAGTTTGAAGTGCAAACCAGAGCGTTCTGTCCGAACATACTCCCCAAAGCGTAGAACAACGCCTTGCTGATCGGTATCAACCCGGTACACAGAACTGAAACCGAGGAACGCAACCAGAATCAAGCCAACGATGGCAAAAATCCCACCAGCGCCAGATCCGTCGCCTTTTCCGCCGCCAAAAATGCCTCTGAGCTTCTCTTGTCCCTGAGCGATCAATTCTTCTAGATCAGGGGGCTGCTGGCCATTGCCATTACCGCCGCCTTTGGGGGGCTTTCCCCAGGGGCCGCGATTATCGCCACCACCCTGCCAGCCGCCGTTGCCGCCGCCGTTTTGATCATTCCAAGGCATAGATTAGCGTCCTCATTTGCTGTAATAGTTCCGAATATGCCGCGTATTTCCTACGCGTATTGTCGCATATCCTTATATAGGGTCGTTTCTGCTTTTTGAAACTGGCCTTATACGGGTTATATGACAAGCAATAGATGCACGCAAACGCCCCCAACAGCTATTTTCCGCCTTTTTTGGGCGATTTTCTACTTTGGGTGCAAATATCAAGGGTGCATCACCATCTATTTAACACCAGCGCAATATCCAGCGTTGCCGCAGCAAATTTAGGGAATTTCATGAGCTCACTCTCCAAAGAAGCGATTCTATCCGCCCTGCGCGAGGTCATCGACCCAGATACCGGCAAAAACGTTGTCGATTCAGGAATGATGCAAGGGCTGGTTGTCCGCAATGGCAATGTCGGATTTTCATTGGAAGTAGACCCCGCCGAAGGCGCGCAGAAAGAACCATTGCGCAAAGCCTGTGAAGATCGATTGATCAAACTAAAGGGACTAATCTCAGTCACTGCTGTCCTTACAGCCCACCGAAGTGCCGAAGAACGCGCGGAAGAGGCCAACCAGTCCGCGCCTGTAGCACCAGCAGCCCCACAGAAAAAACGGGCAGCCCCCCCACCGTCCTTAGGCATTCCCGGTGTAAAAGCCATCATCGCCATCGCCAGCGGCAAAGGCGGCGTCGGCAAGTCCACCGTCGCAGTCAATATCGCACTGGCCTTATCGCAACTCGGGATGAAAATCGGCCTCCTCGATGCAGACATTTACGGCCCCTCCATCCCCATGATGATGGGCCTCTCTGGCAAGCCAGAAACCACAGAAGACAAAAAACTCATCCCCATGGAAAACCATGGAATTAAAACCATGTCCATTGGCTGCATGGTCGAACCCGGCACCGCGATGATTTGGCGGGGACCCATGGTTCAATCGGCCCTTCAACAAATGATGATGGATGTAAAGTGGGGCGAGCTAGACTTACTCGTCGTCGACATGCCCCCCGGCACAGGTGACGCGCAATTGACCATGGCTCAAAAAGTTCCCCTTGCAGGCGCAGTGATTGTCTCAACACCCCAAGACATCGCTTTGCTCGACGCCGTGCGCGGTATTGCCATGTTTGAAAAAACCAACATCCCCATTCTCGGCTTGGTGGAAAACATGGCGTGGTTTGAAGCCCCCGGCTCAAACGAAAAGACCTACATCTTTGGCCAAGGCGGCGTAAAACGCACCGCAGAAAAAATGGGCAAGGACCTGCTCGGCGAAGTCCCACTTGTGCCCGCAATCCGTGAAGGCATGGACCAAGGCAAACCAATTGTGGCCCAAGACCCTAACAGCCCAACAGCTGCACCCTTCATTGCCATTGCCAAGAAACTAAAAGAAAACCTTGAAGCCCAATCAAACACCAAACGAGATGCGCCCAATATCACCATCTCATAGGAAGGCTTCTCACAAACGCTGAGATACCAAGACCTACGCCCAACGGGCAGGTAAAAGCAGACGGAGGCTCCTGAGCAGGAGCCTCCGTCGAGTTCTAAAGTCTACTTATCGTGAAAGTTCAACGGCAACCCTGCGACCGGCCATTGCACTTTGGCCAACCGTCCAGTGGACGACAAGGTCACATAAGCTGTCTTCAGGTCCGCGCCCCCAAAACAAATGTTCGTTGTGATGAAGTCGTCAAAGGCCATGTGGATCATTTGGGACCCATCTGGAGAAATCGACGTGATGCCTCCATTAAAAATGGTTGCAACGCAGACATTGCCTTCACTATCAACCGCCAATGAATCAAAGAAATTCAAACCTTGCGGCGCCCCTACAAATCGACCCGGCAACGGCCCGTCAGATTTCGCAACCACGCCCGGTTCTGCAATATCAAATGCCCACAACCGGCCCGGCACCGTATCAGCGACGTAGACCACATCTTCATCAGGAGACAGTCCCACCCCGTTCGGGCTTTCAATGGGGAACACAGCTTCGCGGATCATGCTGCCATCTGGCTTTGCATAAAACAGCGCACCAACGTCTTTAATGCGCCCCCGCGTTTTACCCAAGTCAGTAAACCAAAAGCCACCGTGCTTATCAAAAACGATGTCGTTAGGACCATTAAGCGGAATTCCATTACACTCTGCATACAGAACGTCTAGCTTGCCCGTCTCAAGGTCAAGCCGCTCAATACGTCCGCCTGAATAATCCTTTGCAATGCCACCGGGGATACAAAGGCCATCACGGTAATGATATTCGAATCCACCATTATTGCAGATATACAAAGCCCCATCAGGTCCAAAGGCCATGCCATTAGGCCCGCCACCCGGCTTCGCCAAAACTTCTTTGGAGCCATCTGGGCTGATCTTGGTGATTTGTCCGGCAGCAATTTCCACCACCAACACGCTACCATCCGGCATCGCAATTGGTCCCTCAGGAAACGCCAAACCTTCTGCAATAATTTCAACGCCACTCATCATTATTCTCCTTAATTACAATATGGAGGGATGATGGCGATTTCAGTGCGGGAAGGCGAGCCTTTTATGCAAGCCCCAGCAAGCGATCAAATCTGAGCCAGCAAATCGTTTACCCGCCGATTGTTCACGCCCATGTCAGACCAGCCGATATGGGAGCGACTGTAAATGGCAACGCGAGAGGCCTGCGCCCCTGCTTCATACGTCTGGAAAATCAATGTGTCAGGAAACCCGATAAGCGCACTGCGTTGCACGAAAGCCCGCTGTCCGTCCCCCGCCGCACGCACCGCTTCCTTTGTGCGAGACAGCGCCAATAGTTTTGCAGCCAACAGGTCTTCAAGTGCCTCTGCGCTCATCTCATAGGTAGGGGAAATCAAATGAGGCTGGGCGTTTTGACACAACCCTTCCGGGGCCACCAGATATTGATTGGGAGACGCTTTAAGCGTCAATGTTTCAAAGCGCATAACATCTCCATCGAGATAAAATCACAAGCCTCTGGCCCTCGCCCCGCTGACTAAAAACGGTCGTACACAATCCAAGAATAGTCCGCACTGTCTTTCTCTCCGGCAGCGTGGCGCTCGCGCGAGACTTCCCGCCATTCGGACAATGCTACCTCATCAAAATAGGTGTCACCTTCTACAGTCGCATGGACTTGGGGATAATAAAGCCGATCTGCGAATGGATAACCCGCCTTATAAATTTGCGCGCCCCCCATAATAACCGCTTCATCCGCAGCACTGTCGGAAAGAAGCGCCCGCGCTTTTGCAATGGCAGCTTCAACACTCAACACCACATGAGCGCCTTCAGCCTCATAAGTTGCGTCACGGGTAATCACAATATTAGCCCGGTTGGGCAAAGGACGGCGCGGCAGGCTTTCCCATGTTTTACGTCCCATAAGAACCGGCTTGCCGCTGGTCACCTGCTTAAAATATTTCAAATCATTCGACAGTCGCCAAGGCAAATCATTGTCTTTGCCAATCACCCCGTTTTCAGCCACCGCCACAATCATTGAAATGCGCATTATTATACCGCCACCGGTGCAGAAATATGAGGGTGAGCCTGATAGTCCACCAGCTCAAAGTCATCATATGTAAAGGCAAATAAGTCTGTCACTTCAGGATTAAGTTTCATCGTCGGCAGCTCTTTGGCTTCCCGCGACAATTGCAAATCCGTCTGTTCCAAGTGATTAGAATAAAGGTGCGCATCCCCAAGCGTATGCACAAAGTCACCCGCTTCCAGCCCACAGACTTGCGCCATCATCATTGTCAGCAGCGCATAGGAAGCGATGTTAAACGGCACTCCCAGAAAAATATCTGCAGAGCGTTGGTACAACTGGCACGACAACTTGCCATCCGCCACATAGAACTGGAACAGACAGTGGCACGGCGGCAAAGCCATGGTGTCAATATCAGCCACATTCCACGCAGATACAATCATCCGGCGGCTATCTGGTGTGTTTTTGATCTGCTCTAAAACTTGTTGAATTTGATCAATATGCCCGCCGCTCGGCGTTGGCCAAGAGCGCCACTGATAGCCATAAATATGGCCAAGGTCGCCCTTCTCATCCGCCCAATCATCCCAAATAGAAACGCCATTCTCTTTGAGATAGGCAATATTCGTATCCCCTGCCAAAAACCACAGCAGCTCATGAATGATGGATTTAAGATGCAGCTTCTTTGTAGTGACCATCGGAAAACCTTCCGAGAGATCAAACCGCATTTGATGGCCAAAAACCGAACGCGTGCCAGTGCCGGTTCGGTCTGTTTTGTCTGCGCCAGTGTCTCGCACACGCGCCATAAGGTCGAGATATTGCTTCATAGGCACAATCTAGCCCGATTCCATGAAATGAAACAGCACTCTCCCACCTTGTCTGGCACAACTTAGGCATTTCGATCAGTTACTTGTGGGCGACACCGTAAAACCTCTGGTCAATACGCCCCATTTTCTGCCAAAGTGCCGCTGAAAAACAGTCATGCAAAAATGGCAATTTACGCGTTGAATTGGGGAGTTAGGTATGAAGAAGATTTTAATAAGCGTTGCGGTTATCATCGTCGCAGCCGTAGTGGGTGTTTTGCTTTTTGCACCAAGCTACCTAGAGAACACCACAAATGTTGTGGTTGAACACACACCTTACGAAATTTCCTCCGAAGCCCAAATTCTCCACAATACTTTGCAAGTGGCAGACTTGCACTCCGACACGCTTCTATGGGCCCGCAACCCAATTGACCGGTCCGATATTGGCCATGTGGATATTCCCCGTCTGGTAGACGGCAATGTCGCCCTTCAAGTGTTTGCAGCCGTGACAAAAGTGCCCGTCGGCCTGAACTACGATTCTAATACCGGCGAGAACGATCGCCTGACACAATTGGTCATGTTACAAGGCTGGCCAACAGACACATGGCATGACCTACGCGCCCGCGCACTCTATCAAGCCGAGCGCCTGCACAATGCAGAAAAAGAAGACCCCGCCGCCCTGAAAGTCATCCTCAGCGCGTCAGACCTGGATGAAGTGATTGCCCGGCGCGCGGCTGGCGACAACATTGTCGGCGGTTTGCTTGCCACCGAAGGGGCGCATCCCCTGAAGGGCGACCTCGAAAACATTGCCGTGCTGCGTGAAGCTGGCTACCGCATGATGGGGCTACAGCATTTCTTTGACAACGAGCTTGGGGGGTCTCTCCACGGCATTTCCCGTGCAGGCCTCACCGATTTTGGCAAGCAAGCCGTGCGCGAAATGGAACGCCAAGGCATCATCATCGATGTGGCACACTCTTCTCCCAAGGTGGTTGACGACACATTAGACATCGTCACCCGCCCTATTGTCGTTTCACACACTGGCGTCAAAGGGGCCTGTGATACAGCCCGCAACATTTCCGACGAACGCATGAAACGCATTGCCGAACGCGGCGGCGTCATTGGCATTGGTTATTGGGATGCAGCCGTATGCAAAACCACACCGGGCGGTGTGGTTGCCTCCATTCGCTATGCCATCGACCTGTTGGGCGAAGACCACGTGGCCCTAGGCTCCGATTATGACGGGGGCACCACCGTAGAATTCGACACCTCAGAGCTTGCCGTTCTTACCCAAGAAATGATGAAAGAGGGTTTCACAGAAAGCGAAATCCACAAAGTAATGGGCGGTAATACAGTGCGTGTATTGCGCAGCCTCTTACCTGCCAACTAAACACCATGAGACGCCAAACCCTTCTGTGGTTTGGCGTCAACTTACTAGAAAGCGATAGTGACCAGTACGCGGCCACCGCTCCAGCCAATCATCATATTCCGTGCCACTACCCGCATTGTGGATCACCAAGTTTCGGTCTCCCCAGTTACTTTTCACATCGCTCACAATCACGATGTGGGGCCCATTGAAAATGCGTTGGGTAATCAAGTCTCCCGGCATCACAGTCCCGTCGCGCACTTCACTTCCATGCCGCGCAAAAAACCTTCGCAAATTTGGTACACGCCGGTGATCGATGTTCCGGTCTGGTTTTTTCAAGCCCCACCGCTGCGGGTAGTCTGAAAAATGCGTGGCCATATCTTCATGCACCAGCTGTTGCAAATCCACGCCCAACCCATCTCGGTAAGCCCGCACAATCACATCCGTACAAACACCCCGCTCTCGCGGCACATCACCACCCGGATAAGTCAGTTTTTCATACGCCCCATTATATTGCTTCGTCACCCCAATCTGGGTACGCGCCGCCGCGATCAATTTTCCTGCCGGTTCTGCAAGAGAAGCAGGCGCGCGATCTGGCACCTCTGCCAGCAGTGGCGTGCCGTCCGCCCGACTAGATACACCAATGCCAATGGCCCCAGCTGTCAGACCAACCGCCGCCCCTAATCCCAATAATTGGCGTCGATTAATCCCTGTTTTCTCAAACCGCATAGATCGTCCCTCTCGTATAGACACGCCCGCCCGTCCCAAAACGCAAGCTCTAGGCCGCAAGCGGGGCCAAAATGGGGAGAAAATAAGAAAAAACCGGAAAAAAGACTCCCATACCCACAAAATGCAGGGTGTAATTAACATCCAGAATGGTTATATATGACCTGTCAGGTTCGCCTGACTATGACGATAAACGGAATACATAATAAGCCATTCGGACCCGGGGGCGGTACCCGGCGCCTCCACCAATTTAATTGGTCTGGCCTCTCGACTTGAGAAATTGAGCGAGAACAAGCCAGACCCATTCATGGGGGCGAAATAGGATCGACGAGGGTGTAAAAGTATTTTTTTCGTTCGGCATGGTAGCCACCGATATCGGGCCAATTTAATAGTTGCAAATGACAACTACGCTGAGGCACGTCTCGCAGCCTAAGGCAGCGCGACAGCTTCTATTAAAGTCCTAGCCTTAGCGGGTTTAGGCGGGGTTCGGAGGTACCTGGCAACAGAAACCTCCACTTTTCTCCCAATAGAAATCTATGAACCCCCAGCCTAGCAGGCACGGCCATTTGCGCTTAAACTTTGAGTCTCACCTCAAAGGACACGCTCATGTGCGCGCTCACCACACACCCCGCAAGCCCCCCAAAACTTAAAGTGCACACAGCGGCCCACCAGCCCGACAGCCAACGCTTGCAAAAAATGCTGAGCCAAAACCCAATCTTGCATGAAATCCTCATGCGCTTTGAAGAGGTAAACCTGCCCAATGCCTATCTTGTGGCCGGGTGCATTGCCCAAACCATTTGGAACATAACCCTTGGCAGAGTCCCCAACGAGAACCTCAGCGACATAGACATCATCTATTTTGATGACACAGATCTAAGCCCCGACAGCGAAAAACATCATGAACACCGCCTGCATACCCTGTTTGAAAACGTCCTCAGCCCGCACAAGCTTCAGCTCGATGTCAAAAATGAAGCCCGTGTCCACCTCTGGTATAAGTCCAAATTCGGCTTCGACATTCCCCCCTACACCTCCACGCACCACGCCATAGAGTGTTTTCCCAGTACAGCCACCTGCATTGGCGTGCGCACGACGAGGGGCCTTTTCGAATACTACGCCCCATACGGAACAGATGATCTATTCGCCCTCACCGCCCGCGCCAATAAAGCCCAAATTACCAAGGACGTGTACGAAGCAAAAACGGCCAGATGGTCAAAAGCATGGCCAAAACTCACCATCATACCGTGGTAGCTCGACGCCCCCTTTAATTTTTCACGATGAATGCTTAGGTTTAAACTATCAACGCCCACCCCAAGCCCTGCCCTAACTTTGGCTTAAAGGTTTTAGCGTTAAAGGACACTTAGCCAACCATAAGATTGGCTTTACCGGAGGCAGACCCAGTGAGCGATCCAGCCCAGCAAACCATCACGCCCCGCCATCCAGATTTCACCTTTGACGACAACCTCCCCCTCAACTGGCACCCGGCGGGCCCTGCTGTCACCCAGTTTTATAATGCCCTCTCCCTCTCTTTCCCCGAGGGTGAACGATTTTTCGTTGATGCGGTCAAACACTACCGCAACCAAATTACAGACCCTCAGCTCCTCAAAGATGTGCGTGGTTTTGCCGGTCAAGAAGCAATCCATTCAAACGAACATGTGAGCTTCAATAAGTGGCTCGACAGTAAGGGCCTCAAAACGAAGCCGATTGAACGCGCAGTGCGCATGGGACCCGCCGTCACTTTCCGCTGGCTTCCGCACAAATATCAACTTGCCCTCACTTGCGCTCTGGAACATTTCACAGCCCTTTTTGCGGAGCAAATCTTATCAAACCCAGAAGCACTCGGAGACGCCCCCCAAGTCCTCAAAGACATTTGGACGTGGCACGCACTAGAAGAATCTGAGCACAAAGCCGTTGCCTTCGATGTCTACGCCACACTTTTCCCCGGTTGGCGCGGCTATATAGCCCGATCCGTCACTATGGCTATCATGACCGTAGACTTCACTTTTGCCACTCTATTAGGGCAAACCTACCTCATGTATCAGGCAGGCGACTTGTGGAATGGCAAAGCATGGCGCGATGGCTTCAAATACCAAATGGGCACCCCCGGCATCTGGCGTAAAGTCATGGGCGGCATCCCGGAATATTTCAAACCCTCCTTCCACCCAAATGATCGTTCAACAGATGAGCTGACGACAAAATGGCGCGCATGGTACGCACAAACATTGCAAGCCAACTAAGGATGGATGGGAATAACCGCCAGCATCTTGAAATTCTTTAACAGAATCAATTCAATCCGCTCTAAATTGGCTTTCTAATGCAGCCTCAGCTATACTAGCGGCAGTCACACAAGGAGTACAAAATGGCGGACGATCTGATGCAATATGACTTGATGGCCCAAAACGCCCTGCGCGGTGTGGTTCGTCAAGCCTTGGACAAAGCCTGCAACGAAGGCTTGCCCGGTGAGCATCATTTTTACATTTCCTACCGCACCGATATGCCCGGTGTTGAAATGTCCGAACGCCTGCGCTCCCAATACCCCGAAGAAATCACCATCGTTCTACAACACCAGTTCTGGGACATGGAAGTAAGCGACGATCAATTTCGTGTGTCACTTTCCTTCAACAAAGTGCCCGAAAACTTGGTCATCCCTTATAACGCCCTGATCGGCTTTTTCGACCCATCAGTGCAATTTGGACTGCAATTCGTGCCCGAGGGCATGGAAGCAGATATGGAAGGCGTGGACATGGACGCACGCAACGAGGAACTTCTAGAAGAATTGGGCGGGCTTATGGCGACCGAATCCACTCAAGATTCTCAAGAATCCGAGCCTGAGGCAGCCCCCCAAGGTGAAGTTGTCAGCCTCGATGCCTTCCGAAAGAACAAATAGGCTTTTCTCTAACGTCCCCTACATTCTCCACGTTTCCCAGCCTTTAAGAGCCGGGAAACGTGACTTTTCCTTCCCTCCGCTGGCGTATTCGCCTTTGGACCCGGTGCCCTATTGGCGTGCCCGCTCCACCCGTGCTACATCACCTCCCAACAGCTACCGGGCGCACCCGGCAGTATCCACATCGTAGTCCTGCAGGGAGATCCGTCTGATGAGCCAGACCCGTACTGAAACCGATTCCTTTGGCCCCCTAGAAGTTCCAAGTGAAAAATATTGGGGCGCACAAACACAGCGCTCTCTTGGCAATTTCAAAATTGGCAACGAGACAATGCCCCTCTCCATGGTTCGGGCATTAGGCATCGTCAAACAGTCCGCAGCAAAAGCCAATATGGCGCTGGACAATCTCGATGCCAAAACAGGCAACGCCATTGTGGAAGCCGCTCAAGAAGTGATCGACGGCAAATTCGACGACAACTTCCCATTGGTCGTTTGGCAAACAGGCTCCGGCACCCAATCCAACATGAACTCCAATGAAGTGATTGCCAACCGCGCGATCGAATTGCTTGGCGGCACCCTTGGCACCACAGACCCCGTGCACCCAACTGACCATGTGAACCGGTCACAGTCATCCAATGACACCTTCCCAACCGCCATGCACATCGCAACGGTTGAGCAGTTGCACCACCTATTGCTGCCAAACCTAGAATACCTGCGCGCTGCATTGGCCGCTAAATCAGAAGCTTGGGGTGACATCATCAAAAATGGCCGCACCCACTTGCAAGACGCAACGCCTCTCACATTAGGCCAAGAATTTTCAGGCTACGTTGCCCAAGTCGAGCTCGGCATTGTGCGCATTAAAGACAGCTTAAAACGCCTCTACCCACTCGCCCAAGGTGGCACCGCTGTTGGCACTGGCGTAAATGCCAAGCCAAAGTTTGCTGTTGCCTTTGCAGAGCAAGTGGCCGACGTAACCGGGCTGCCTTTCGTCACCGCTCAAAACAAATTTGAAGCTTTGGCGGCTCACGATGCCATGGTTGAGATTTCCGGCGTGTTGAACACCATCGCCGTTGGCTTAAACAAAATTGCCAACGACATCCGTTTGCTAGGGTCAGGCCCACGCGGCGGCATCGGTGAATTGTCCCTGCCAGAAAATGAGCCGGGTTCGTCTATCATGCCGGGCAAAGTAAACCCAACCCAGTGCGAAGCAATGACCATGCTGTGCGCCCAAGTGATGGGCAACCACACCACCGTGACCATCTCTGGCGCACAAGGCCATTTCGAGCTGAACGTCTTCAAACCGGTCATCGTTTATAACGTGCTGCAATCCATCCGGTTGCTCGGCGATGGAGCAAAATCATTCACCGACAACTGCGTCGTCGGTATTGAGCCAAACCATGAGCGCATCAATGAACTGATGGAACGCTCCTTGATGTTGGTCACCGCTTTGGCACCGACCATCGGCTATGATAACGCAACCGCCATTGCCAAGCGTGCCCACAAAAACGGCACCACCTTGCGCGAAGAAGCAGTAGGCGGCGGCTTTGTAACGGATGAACAATTCACAGAAGTCGTGCGTCCAGAAGACATGATTGGTCCTAAAGACTAATCAACCGGCAGAACCATAGTGACGCCTTAACCCAAGGAATTGACATGAGCGACCAAATCAAACGCTCTGTGACAATTGCAGGCCACCGCACAAGTATCTCCCTTGAGCCTCCCTTTTGGGATGCGCTCAAGGAGTTGGCCTGCCGCCGAAAATTATCGGTAAATGAATTGGTTCGCAAAATCGATGCAACCCGTACGGAAGGGGCAAACTTGTCCTCTGCCGTGCGGGTTTTTATTTTGCATGAAGTTCAAAAACGAGCTGAAGCAGCTACGACGCCTTGCGCCGAGGGCGCAAAGGAATAGGCGCCCGAGGCGCACTGCTATCTGGTGCCTCAGTCAAGCTCTCCTCGCCCCCACCTAACGCATCCCCCTCATCGATAGGCAGGTCCAAAACGCTGCCCCCCTCCTCATCTGCCCCCTGCTGGCTTAACTCTTTACCCAACAGCTTTTCGATTTCAGTTTGCGTCAACTCCAAGCCAGCGTCATTTGCTTCCTGCGTCAACAGCCGCTCGGCAACACGCTCTTGCACGGGTAATAGCTCCCAATGGTGCCGTGTCGCCCGCGCTTGCCCTGCCACGACAAAGCGCGCCGTCGCATCCGCACCCGCATCAGGCACCGGAAAAATCATCTCAACATCTACCCGCCCAAGTGAAAGGTCACCCAAAGCCGTCAACGCAATTTTGTCAGAATATGGAAAGCCCAAAACCGTCGGGGTAAAATTAAAGACACCCGCCTCAACGGCCATCGTGCCCGCAAGTTGGGTATAGGGCGTCGCCCCTTGACCCAATGTCTCTTGCTCCAAATCGGCCACCCCATCCAATGCGGTCAATGTGCCTACGCGTTCATTAAACAAGGCAATATCAAATCCAGATAAGTGCCCATTCTCCAATGTAACCGACCCTGTGCCTTCAAGCGATGAGACCAACCCAAGCCAACTACGCCCTTTGCCCGAAACCGATAAGTTGAAGTCTCCCCGGCCTTTGCCCAAGGCTTTATCAAACAAGGCTTGGCTTGCCGCCTCTACAGAAAAATTCTCAGTAGAAACCAACACATCAATGCCAGCTTCTTTGGGTGCGTCCAGGTCATCAGTGCCACCGGCAATCTTGGCAGCGAGCGTCATCCGCCCCCCCGCCAATGTACCCGTTACAGGATTTGCCGTTATCACGCCATCATCTATCGTCAAGTTGAGCGTCGCCTCGCTTAACGCTAAATCAGAAAATTCCAAGCGACTCGGTTTCAAAATCAGCGACCCCGAAAAATCAGCCAACCCAGACCAGTCCAACGGATGAGCAGACCAAGGACCAAATCCCTGCCCCGCCGGCGCATCGGTTTGCTCAGGCCAAATGAGTGGGTTCATTGAGACACGGCCAAATTCCAGCTCCCCCGAAATTTGGTGCGGTTGCGCACTCCCCCGCACAATCGAGAAATCACCCGAAGCACGGAAAGAACCAACCAAAACTTCTAAGTTAGCCAGCTCCAACAAATCAACATGCGCCTTCACCCCACCACCAGCGATCACGCCGCCCTCGCCACCGTTTGCTAAAACGAACTGGCTTAAAGGCGTCTCCCACCCAACAGTGTCAACAAAAAGCGCCCCATTGGCAGCCGTCATTTCAAAACGACCAGCAACTTCACCCCACGTATCAGTGCTCAAATCGACACCGCTTAGTGTCCCCAAAAACGATCCATTGACCCCACTGCTCGATACCCGAGTCGATAAATCATATGGCCCACCAGAGCGCCCCTTAATTTGAAGCCGCGCCTCTCCCCCCGCAAGGGTGTCGCGCAGAGGAGAAAGACCAAGGTGTTTGGCCAACACAGCGCCATTGTCATTCGCACCTTGCAGAAGCAGCTCCATCGTACCCGATGAAAAGTCGGTTGCCGAACCTGTCCGCTTCATCACCCCAGACAATCGCGTGCCGTCAATATCGCCTTTTAAATTCACATGTGCTTGATGAAATTCGCCATCCATTTCACCGCGTGCGCTCAGGTCTAAATTCACAATGCCGTCTTGTGTGTTGGCAAAAACACCCGGCCCGACCTGCGGAGAAGCCTCGCCTCCTTCGTCTGCCTGCTGAACCAACGCCAGAAAATGATCGAACGTAGACACGGGCATCTGCATGATGCTCATTTCAACGCCGCCCAATGGCACCTGCGCCAAAGAGGATAACACCCCTGAAATTTCGACAGTCCCCGCATCTTTTTGTGCGAAGTTCATCTGGTTCACAGTCAGCACGCCCTCAACCCAATTGGCATCCAACGCAACATCTCTAAATTCAGTTGAAAGCTTGGGCGCATCATACTTCACAGTTTGCGCCTTCAGTATGATATTAAAATCCTGCCCGGCCCCCAACGTGCGCCACCCTGCGCTATCTTGTGGCACAGCCTTCACCAACGCCGACAGAAGGTCGAAGTTCAGTTCATTCGCCAAGATTTCCACACCAAACGAAGACCGCTCCCGCCGCGCCCAAGAAAACCCGCCATTAAAATGCGCAGGCCCTTGTTTCGTTTTTGAGGTCCATGCCGATACCCCATACAACCGCCACAGCTCAGGACTTAGAGCGAATTTTGTCTCTCCATGAAAAGGTATTTTCCCACGTGCAAAAGAAGACCCAAAACGCGGTGACCCGGCATCGGCAGATGCAAAGACGTGCCGTAAATCATCCGTGTCCAACGTCGTGAAGCCAGAAAAAACCTGCCCGCTTTGATGTTGAGCTAAAACACCATCCACCGTCATCCGACCGTTTTCACCAACCCCTGCCACGTCACCAACGATACGCCATCCCTTCGCATTGTTCTGCCCATCATTTGACAGTTGAACCGTTGCCCCCCCAAAAGAATAAGTGCCGTAAGTCAGCAAATCTGTTTTGAGATTTATCTCTTGTTGTTCTTTGAGAGAAACCGGCAACAGCGCATCAATGAATGAAATCTCTTCCAACGCGCGAGCCGCAAAAATCATTTTGCCCATATCAGCCGTCGGGGCGCTTAAATTAATCGACACATTACCGGTACTGGTCGGACGATAAAATCCATTGCCTTCAAAGTTCGCGCCCCCCATAAGCAAGCGAATGTCTTCAAAACTCATACCCTGATTATTAAGTACCAGAATGGTCGTCAGGTTCACCTCAGGCTGGCCCGCCTGTACGTCCTGTGCGCCCACTGCGGCAAGTTGAGCGTTTTGAGAGGCATCCGTCCCGCCATTCGCAGCTAAAGGAACAGAAGCGTCCGTCTCACTCCGAGTCACCAGCACCTTCAAAGCACCATCTAACAAAGCCTCATTTGAATAGCCCGTCGCCACGCCGTTAAACGACATATCCCAATCATGAGTAAGTATGGATTGCACCTGTCCGCGCGCCCCGCCGTCTACGCCCCCACGAAGTGCGGCATGAAATGTCACAGGAAAAGCTTTGCCCGATCCATCCGACCCCAACCCAAGAGAAAGAGAAATCGGCAACTCGGAATCTTGGTCCGACAAATTAAAGTCACCCGACAAACGGAAAGGCCCGCGCAAGGACCCCGCACTTACCTCCGCTTGCACACCGGAGAAATTCAGCGGCTCAATATCCCCCGCACCTCTGTAGGTGACCGTGCCATCTTCTAAAACAACGCGCGCCAACATCACTTTATCAGGATCAATAAAGTCATCTTTTTCAGGGTCGGCAGAAAGGAAGGGACTGGCAATATTCCAATTGTTCACCCCTTTGCCCAGCGCTTCTAAATTCAATTGGAAGTCACGCAAGCGAATGCGGGTTACTTCGATCTTGCCTTGCAACAAGGGGGTAAGCCCCACCTCCCCCTCAAGAGAGCTTACCTGAAGAAAAGCATCCGCCTGCCCTCCGGCCACATTGGCAATGGAAATATCATCAAGCTTAAATTGCGGTGCAGGCAAAAAGACAAAATGAATGTCGCCCCCCACATCAACAGGGCGGCCAGCATAAATGCTTAGCTCCGCTTCAATGTCATCACGAAAATCATTCCAATCCACAAAACTCGGCCCAATAAGCGCCGCGAATAGGACAAGAACAATCAACCCAGCAATATAGGACAGTACAGAATTCAACCGTCTCTCCAGCCACCCTTGAGGAATACCCGTGATCAAGCACACCATGCTGAAATATGAAGCCCTCGCAAGGGCATCAGCATTAACGGAGCACATACCCCATTCTTACAACAATTATCTAACATATCATTGAAAGAAGACCGTATGAGCAAAGGCCACGATCGGTTACCATCACATGAAACACAAAATTATTCAGTTGGCAATCACGCCACATTCAACAATGCTATCGCTCGGCATTCGTATTATTTGAATGCCTTTCTAATACCGTCGAATGAGTCTTAAGTTATGGTTTCTAAAGACAAAAATATACTAAATTTCGAAGAATCTCAGAAGAAACGCGCTGCCAAGCAAAAGCAGCACCGCAAATCCAATGAGCGAAAAGAAAAAGAAGCCAAAGCAGAAGCAAACCGAATAAAATTTGGCCGCACCGGTGCCCAAAAGAAACAAGACAAAAAGCGAGCAGCCGATGCCGCCTTTCAGCATGAACAACACCGCTTAAGGCCCGCCACATCTGATACAAAACAATCACATAAAACCTCAGATATCCGGCCCACAATAGTGCCCTTCACGCCTCCAAAAGCCACCACGCCAAAAGGGCACCCGTCAAAAGACAGCGACAAATAGGATTTCCATGACACAAACCCACACGCCCAAGGGCCTCCTTACCGGCATCACCGTCATCGACCTCACCCGCGTCTTGGCAGGTCCCTATTGCACCATGATTTTGGCAGACCTTGGGGCCCGTGTGATTAAAGTCGAAGTCCCTGAAATTGGTGACGATTCTCGCCATATCGGCCCCTTCATCAAAGAACAATCCGCCTACTTTATGGGATTAAACCGAGGCAAGGAATCCATTGCCCTTAATCTAAAACAGTCGAAAGACCGCGCCATTCTGGAAGGCTTATTAGAGCAAGCCGATGTCGTCGTCGAAAATTACCGCCCCGGCACAATGGAAAAGCTCGGGTATGGCTGGGATAGCCTCCATGAGCGCTTCCCACACCTCATTTACGCAGCAGCCAGCGGCTTTGGCCATTCCGGTCCCTACATGGAAAAGCCCGCATACGACATGGTCGTTCAAGCTATGGGCGGCATCATGAGCGTAACAGGCCAACCAGATAACCCGCCCACCCGCGTGGGAAGCTCCGTCGGCGACATTACCGCCGGCTTGTTCACGGCAATCGGTGTTAACGCTGCCCTTTACGACCGCGCGACAACAGGCGAGGCACGCAAAATTGACGTAGCCATGTTGGATTCCCAAGTCGCTATTCTAGAAAATGCCATTGCCCGCTACACAGCAACCGGAGACATTCCCGGCCCCATCGGCTCTCGCCACCCCTCCATTGCCCCCTTTCAAGTTTACACATCCGCCAATGGATATGTGGTCGTTGCAGCTGGCAATGACGTTCTCTTCCACCGCCTGTGCGACACGCTAGAATTGCCTGCCCTTAAAACAGACCCTCGGTTCCTCACAAACAATGACCGAGTAGAGAATGTGACCGACCTAACCCAAGCCCTTGAAGTGCCGCTGATGACCCAAAGCACCGAACATTGGATCGCACTCTTAGAAAAAAATGGCGTTCCAACAGGGCCGATCAACAACGTGGCGCAAGCCCTGTCAGACCCCCAAGTGCTTGCGCGCAATATGGTCGTTGAAAGCAATCATCCCATTGCGGGCACCGTACGTATGGCAGGCAATCCCATCAAAATATCCGGCATCGAAGATCCCACCATTCGAAAAGCCGCTCCCCTACTCGATCAAGACCGGGACGCGATCATCAAACTCGCCAAAGCTGGCAAGCCTGAGAAAACCACCCCGTAAACAAACCACCTCCTAAGACAAACCACTACTGCCGTTGGAATTACCTTGACGAAAAATGACTGACTGGTCAGTATCCCCCATGAATTGTCATTCCGGGGGAAAAATGTCTGAAATCGTTTCACTGCCCAAAGCGGCCATTACCGAAAAAGACCGCTCAGATCGTTCCGCCCAAATTCGCAGAGCCGCGTTGAAACTTTTTAACGAAAAAGGTTTTTCAAGCACACGCTTAGAAGATGTTGCAGAAGAGGCTGGTGTCAGCAAAGGCACAATCTATCTCTATTTTGAAAACAAAGAGGACCTCTTCTTTGCCATCATTCGCGGCGTTGTCCCTGAAGTGCGCAACAAGCAAAGAGAAGTCGCGGAACATGAAGGCTCCGTGGCGCCCCTCCTAAAAAGCCTGATCATCGAACTCGGCTATAAAATGGTACACACTGAGCTAGGCGCATGTGTCAAATTGGTGGCCGCAGAAGGGCGTAATTTTCCAGAAATCGCTGAATATCATAAAACTCACATCGCCCTCCCCGGCATCACGACATTCAAAACGATCATTGATAAGGGGATAGCCGCAAAAGAATTTCGTCCCTGCGATAGCGAAGCTTTAGCGTCTCTCGTAATCTTACCCCTCCTTATGTCAGGTATTTGGAAAAATGCACTGCCAACATTCAGCGGGATGGACCTCAACAAAGTTGCTGCCATGCATGCAGAGCATTTTGTGAATGGGCTATTGGCATAACCAGATAACAGGGAAGAGCAGCCAGCGCCCCCCTTCACAGGTGCCACCTCTCTATTTCCCTCGTAGCGCCTCCTATAGATACAAGGGCTCTGGCAAGTGACGTCTAAATCAGTACACTCCCTTCGGGTCCCTCAAAAGGCAGGCATCCTTTTGGGGTCCGACAGATCGATACGCGGGGGGCGATGTGCCAAATAATACGATAAAACACTTCTGGAAAGCGACAATCGCCGATCCATTTCGAGAGAACGTGGGCGTTTTCCTAGCTGATCGTCGCATTTTAGTTTGGGCGTTGTCGCTCGCGGTTGGCATTTTAGCAGGATACGCAACCTTAGGGTTTCGCTTGGCGATCGAAGGCGTCGAGTTTTTCTGGCTGGAAACAATGGCCGAAAAAACCGCCACCGCCGCACGCGCCCTTCCTTGGTGGGTCATCTTGTCAGCGCCCGCCACTGCCGGTCTTATCGTCGGTATTTGCCTTGATCGTTGGTCCAGCCACAAACGAACCTATGGGGTCGCGGACACCATCGAAGCTTCCGCCGTGCGCGACGGACATATTCCCTTTCGCCAAGGGCTTCTCAGCGCCCTGCTCACTGTCATTTCATTGGGGGGCGGCGCAAGTGCTGGGCGAGAAGGCCCCGCAGTTCATTTAGGGGCAACCCTTGCCTCAGGCATCACCCGCCATTTTGCGCTCAAACCAGAAGCGCGGCGCATTTTACTCTCTGTTGGTGTTGCCGCCGCTGTTTCCGCCTCATTCAATGCCCCGTTAGCAGGCGTTCTATTCGCCCACGAAATTGTCTTAACGCACTATGCCCTGCGCGCTTTCGTCCCCACCACCATTGGCGCAGTCGCGGGCACAGTCATCACCCGCATTCATTTAGGCGACACCCCCGCCTTCACTCTGCCAAGCTACGAAATAACATCTTATCTGGAATTTCCTGCTTTCGCACTGCTGGGCATTGTCTGTGCGCTCATCGCCATATCGTTTCTAACTTCTATTTTCACGTTTGAAAAAATAGCCAATAAATGGGCACCGCCCTTATGGGCCCGGCCCATGCTCGGCGGACTTGCTGTGGGCGCAATGGCCATCTCCTTTCCAGAGATTTTAGGCGTTGGCTATGAAGCCACAGACAACGCACTCCAAGGAAATTACGGCTTAGGCATGTTAATCGCCCTTCTACTCCTAAAAGGGCTTGCCACCTCCATCACCCTCGCGGCCCGGTTTGGCGGCGGCATCTTCACGCCTTCCCTCTATTTAGGGGCCATGACAGGCGGTGCCTTCGGCCTGATCGCCGCATCCTTCCAACCTGAGCTCGCCTCAGATCAAGGGCTTTACGCCATCATCGGCATGGGCGCCGTTTCCGGTGCCGTTCTCGGCGCGCCCATTTCCACAACGCTCATCGTCTTTGAACTCATCGGCTCCTACGAAGTAACCATTGCCATTTTGCTTGCAGTGTCCATCGCCACAGCCCTCACCCAAGCCGTTATCGGCAAAAGCTTTTTCCATTGGCAATTGCAAACCCGCGATCTGCACCTGCACGAAGGCCCACACAGACGTATCCTCCTGTCCCTGCTTGTCCGCGATATGATGGTCTGGCACACCCACCCGATTGTAGAAGACACGCCCCCCGTGGCAGATGAAAAAGCACCCCATAACCCTGCCTTGCATCCAAATGACAATGTCGGCAAAGCCCTCGCGTTAATGGATAGAACAGACATAGACCCCTATCCCATTTCCCACCCCGAACGACCGCAGGAAATCATTGGGGAACTCTCCCACAAAGAAGCTCTCAAGCGGTTCAATCATGCTTTAACCTTAGCCACGAAAGAAGAGCACAGCTAAAAAAGAAGCGGCCCTAAAGCCGCTCCCTTCAAATTTCGACACCTATGAGCGTACTGTGCAGATCACGTCCGAACATTTTCCAGAAAACTTTCAATATGACGGCTCAAAGCAGATCCACTTTCAGACACATTGATAGCCGCCTCTTGAATTTGCGTTGCACCATTCTTTGTCAACTGTGCACTTTCAGAAACCTGCAACATATTTGAAGCAACGTCCTGCGCACCGACAGATGTCTGTTGAACATTCTGAGAAATCTCTTGTGCCGCTGTATTTTGCTCACTTACCGCACGTTCAATTTCGTTCGCCACATCATCCACTTGAACAATCGTTTCGCGAATTTGACCAATAGAGGCAACCGATCGCCCTGTCGCTGTTTGAATATCAGCCACTTGGCCTTCGATCTCCTTCGTCGCTTTCGCCGTTTGTCCAGCAAGCTCCTTTACTTCGGCAGCAACAACCGCAAAGCCCTTACCCGCCTCACCCGCGCGAGCAGCCTCGATTGTCGCATTCAAGGCTAACAAGTTTGTTTGCGCCGCAATGCCATTAATTAGCGCAACAACTTCATCAATCTTGGTAGCTGATTCAGACAACGCCTGCATTTCACTATCGGCGTCAACGACTTCAGCTGCAGCTTTACCAGCAACTTCTTTGGCCAATGCCACCTGCCGACTTACTTCAACAATGCTTTGATTTGCCTCCTCACTTGCAGCTGCAACCGCTTGAATGCTCATCGATGCTTCATCTGCAGAGCGCGCAACAGTTGAGGCAACATTCATCATCATTTCAGACTGATCCCGCAAAGAGTGGGACTCTGTTTTCATGGTGTCCGATTTTTCGGACAGTGAAGAGAGTATCCCTTTGACCCCTCCCTCAAAGGAACTAATTGCCCCTTCAAGTTTTTCCTGCGCTCCCATCTTATCGCTAATCAACGCCCCCTGATAAACCGAAATCACCAGCTCGATATCGATCATCAATGCAGTCATCAACGCATTCACCGCACGCCCACCTGCTGCCGGAGAGAATTTATTTTTCTCCAAAACAACCTGAACAAGGCGCGACATGATGAAACGATAACCGCCAATATACCATTTTGGAGCCAGCCCAATCCGGTTGTGCGTCACACCGATCATGCGAGCACTCTCAAAATAGGCTGCATCAAATCGAGAGGTAAAGAGACGCTTCCAGTGCGCACTTTGCACTGTTTTTAATCGAGCGTTTTGCCCACCGAGCATTTCTTGCAACGAAGAAATACTGCTCAAGTGGGCATAAAAAGCATCAAGAATCTCAGGAAGCCGTGGCTCAACAATCTTCCACAACTGAACAAGTTCATCGCAAAGCGGAGAATCCACTTCCATGAACCTTAGCCCATCAGCCACCTCAGAATCTGACGATTCAATGGAATTTTTCTGAACAGTATTTGAACTCGAGCTCATAATATCGCCCCCTCTGTAACAACGTCATTGCAGAAAACATCAAGCTATAAGATCAAATTAGAGATAAAGTATAAGCATAAACAAAAATATAACTGCAGAAAAAAACACCTATCTAAGTGCTGACAAATATAGAATAGTAAAATAAATAAATACAAAGACTAGCATCCAAAGATTACTTGAAACAAAAAGTTCATTGTAAAACGCATAAGGCGAACAAACTTCCGCCGCCCAATATCTTGAAAATAACAAGTCTCTCCAAACAATGGGCATACAGGAGGCTATGCACCGAAAAATGGCAACAGCACTCCCCACGACAGCAAACGCTTCCACGTCGTCTGGCCACACAAGTTTTGATCAATGCCCGCACCGTCGTGTGTTTTAAAAAGTCCGCTGGAATACACCGACGCAACCCCTTATCCTCCCCCAATGATTCCTTCAGACCCCTTTGAGCTCGGCGATATTCCCGAGGAAGAAACTGTTTTGTCCACGGCCGCAGCAGCCATGGCACAGGTTCGTGCGCCCTATTTGGATGGCTTAAACGACGCCCAAAGGGAGGCGATCGAATGCCTCGATGGGCCGTTGCTTGTGTTAGCAGGCGCTGGCACGGGCAAAACCCGCGTGCTCACCACGCGCATTGGCCACCTTTTGGCCACCCGCAAAGCATATCCCAGCCAAATCATGGCGGTCACCTTCACCAACAAAGCCGCGCGCGAGATGCAGAACCGTATCGGCAATCTCATTGGCGGTGTGGTTGAAGGCATGCAATGGCTCGGCACCTTCCACTCAATCAGCGCAAAAATTATGCGGCGCCATGCCGAGCTGGTCGGCCTGCGGTCCGATTTCACCATTTTAGATATGGATGATCAAAACCGCCTGCTCAAACAGCTCATCAAAGCAGACCAAATTGACGAGAAGCGTTGGCCTGCCCGCCAACTTGCCACCCTCATTGACGGTTGGAAAAACAAAGGCCTCACCCCCGACAAAGTACCCGGCGAGGAGTCTTTTGCTTTCGCCAATGGCAAGGGCGCAGAATTATACGCGACCTATCAAGCCCGGCTCAAAACACTCAATGCAGCAGACTTTGGTGACCTACTATTGGAATGCCTACGCCTCTTCCAAGAAAACCCAACAGTTCTGGCAGAATACCAAGACCGCTTCCGCTACATGCTGGTGGACGAATACCAAGATACAAATGTTGCACAATATTTGTGGCTCCGCTTGCTCGCGCAAAAGAACCGTAACATCTGCTGCGTCGGTGATGACGACCAGTCGATCTATGGCTGGCGCGGGGCGGAAGTCGACAACATCCTGCGCTTCGAAAAAGACTTTCCCGGCGCAAAAGTCGTGCGGCTTGAACAAAACTATCGCTCAACCCCCCACATTTTGGGCGCCGCATCCGGCCTCATCAAAGCCAATGAAAGCCGCTTAGGCAAAACCCTTTGGACCGACTTAGACGACGGCGAAAAAGTCATCGTGCGCGGCGTGTGGGACGGCGAAGAAGAAGCCCGCAAAATTGGCGAAGAAATTGAACAGCATCTGCGCGAAAAGCACTTGCTGCGCGACATGGCCATTCTCGTACGCGCCTCGTTCCAAATGCGGGAGTTTGAGGATCGTTTCATCAACCTCGGCATTCCCTACCGGGTGGTGGGCGGCCCACGTTTCTATGAACGTGCCGAAATCCGAGATGCAAATGCCTATCTCCGCCTTGTCGCCCAGCAAGATGACGACCTTGCCTTTGAGCGGATCGTCAATAAACCGCGTCGCGGCATTGGCGACAAAGCAATGCAAACATTGCATCAACTTGCCCGCGCCCAAAACCTTTCCCTCATGCGCACAGCGCGTCTGATTGTTGACACCGAAGAACTAAAAAACCCCGCCCGGCGCAACCTCAAAATATTTGTGGAAATGATAGACCGCTGGCGGGCACTCTTGCCTTCCATGCCACACACTGAATTAGCTGAGATCATTTTGGATGAATCCGGCTATACAGAAATGTGGCAGAACGACAAATCAGCCGATGCCCCCGGTCGCCTAGATAACTTGAAAGAATTGGTCCGCTCAATGGATCACTTCGACACCATGCACGGCTACCTAGAACACATCTCACTTGTTATGGATGTGGAGCAAGCCGACACCGAAGACAAAGTAAATCTCATGACCTTGCACTCTGCCAAAGGCCTAGAGTTCGACACGGTCTTCCTGCCCGGTTGGGAAGAAGGTCTGTTCCCTCACCAACGTGCCCTCGACGAAAGCGGCCTGTCAGGCTTAGAAGAAGAACGCCGGCTTGCTTATGTAGGCATCACCCGCGCACGCAAACGCGCCAAAATTTCATTTGCCGCCAACCGACGCATTCATGCCTTGTGGCAAAGCGCCATTCCCTCACGCTTCATCGATGAGCTGCCCCCCGAGCATGTGGAAGTGCAGCAATCCGAAAGCAACTATGGCTCTTATGGCGGCGCCAGCAGCAGTTCCTTCAATCAAGGAAAAACAGATCACGAATTTTCGAGCAGTTCCTATGACACCCCCGGCTGGAAGCGGGCGCAATCAAACGCCTCTAATGCCAGCGGCTCAAGCAAAAGCTGGCGGGGCAACAGGGGGCCTCAAATCAATGCCAAAGCCGATCTCGTCGCCACATCAGACCCCTCTGCCTCAAGTTATTCTAAGGGCGAGCGTATCTTTCACCAGAAATTCGGGTACGGTCGTGTCGCCCAAATTGACGGCAACAAATTAACGGTAGATTTCGAAAAAGCCGGTCAGAAAAAAGTCATCGATACATTTGTTGAGCGCACTTAATCTAAGTCACGAACCTAAACCGACGCGCCCACCAATGGCCCGTCAGGAAAGAGAAAAACTGTGAGCCAAACTGATTGTCTTTGGAAGCTGAGCTTCACCGTCACCCGTCCGGCAACAGAGATTTTCTCTGAGACCTTGGAAGAAGCCTTCCATCCCGAAGCCACCGCTGTTTCCATGACCGAACTGGATGAAAAAGCCGCGCTCTGGTCTGTAGAAGCCTATTATCACGACGAACCTGTCCGGGCCGTCATCGACACAATGCTGGTGGTCCCTGAAGAGCTGACAGGCGAAAAGCCGCAAAACATCACCATAGAACAACTCCCGCCCACAGATTGGGTCACCAAATCCCAACAAGGTTTGCACCCCATCATCACCGATCGCTTTTTCCTACATGGATCACACGATGCAGGAAAATGCCCGGTTGGGAAAATGCCTCTCCTCATTGATGCAGGCATGGCGTTCGGCACAGGACACCACCCAACCACACATGGGTGCCTCAATATGATTGAGAAAGTCACCCGTCGTCGCAAGTTTCAAAACATGCTGGATCTTGGTTGCGGCGCAGGTGTTCTCGCCATTGCCCTTGCCAAGCTCACAGGCCGCACCATTACAGCCAGTGATATCGACCCCATTTCGGTTGATGTAACCCGAGAAAATGCTCGGTTCAACGCCACCCCCAATCAGATTAACGCGATTACCGCAAAGGGGTTCGATCACCCAACCTTGCGCGCACAAGCCCCGTTTGACCTAATCGTCGCCAATATCTTGGCGCAACCATTGTGCGATTTGTCCGCCACCCTCTCCCACCAGATCACATATGACGGGGAAATCATTCTCTCTGGCATCCTGCAAGAGCAAGCCAACATGGTCCTCGCCGCCTACCGCCTTCAAGGCCTATACCTGCGCGACCGCATAAACTTTGGTGACTGGGTCATTCTTAATCTGGCTCCCAATCGCTCTTAAAGGCCAAGGGGAAAATACGCAAATGAGCATGTAGGGCATTGCCGATCTATCGGCGAGCCCCTACATTTGCCCTATGTTTCAAACTTATACAGATAGCGCCGACGCAAGCTTCGGCCCCGCCCGCACCGCAGCACTTCGTGCCGAAATGGCCCGCCTAGATGTGCATGGCTTCCTCATTCCCCGTGCTGATGAGCATCAGGGTGAATATGTGCCGCCCCATGCTGAACGCCTCAGCTGGCTCACCGGGTTCACAGGTTCCGCTGGCCTCGCCATCGTGCTCACCAAGACCGCCGCTGTTTTCATCGATGGGCGCTATACGCTACAGGTCAAACAGCAGGTTGATTTGGAGACGTTCCAAACCCACCACATGATCGAAACACCTGCCACCCGCTGGCTAACCGAGAACTTAGAAGCTGGTCAACGCCTCGCTTATGACCCGTGGCTCCACACAGCTGATAATGTTGTACGTTTACAAGAAGCCGCCCGCAAGGCAGGTGCCGAGCTTGTGGCTCTTGATCAAAACCCCCTCGACACTGTTTGGGAAGACCAACCCGCCCGTCCCCTCGCCCCCATCGTGCCCCATGTGCTCGAGCACGCAGGCCAACCCGCGTGCGAAAAACTGGCGGCTCTCACCAAGGGCCTAAGGGACAAAAATATTGATGCAACAGTGCTCACCATGCCAGACAGCATCGCATGGGCCTTCAACATTCGTGGCCAAGATGTGGGACACTCTCCCCTTCCTCTGTCCTTTGCTCTTCTTAACGCCGATGGCAGCGCGGAACTTTTCACAGATCCGCGCAAACTCAGCGATGAAACACGCGCCCATTTAGGCAGCACCGTGACCCCGCGCCCAGAAGCAGAACTGGCCCAAGCCCTTGATCAATTAGGACAAGAAAAAAAGACTGTCCAACTTGACCCCGCCACCTGCGCCAATTGGATTGCCATGCGCCTAAACAATGCAGGCGCACATGTGCAAAAAGGAACAGACCCCTGCGAGCTGCCCAAAGCGTGTAAAAACCCAACCGAAGTTGCAGGCTCCCGCGCCGCGCACACACGCGATGGTATCGCCCTTTCCCGCTTTTTGCATTGGCTAGAGGTTGAAACACCCACTGGCACCGTCAGTGAAATTTCGGCCTCGCAACAGCTCGAAACTTTGCGCAGTCAAACCAATGTCCTCAAAGACATCAGCTTTGACACCATTTCTGGGGCAGGTCCAAACGGGGCCATTGTGCATTACCGCGTGACAGAAGCCACCAACCGCACTCTCAATCAGGGGGAGCTTTATCTTGTTGATAGCGGCGGCCAATATTTAGATGGCACAACCGATGTCACCCGCACAGTCGCCATCGGCACCCCAAGTGCAGAGATGGTGCGCCACTTCACCCTTGTGCTCAAAGGCCACATCAGCCTTGCCAATGCACGCTTTCCCGACGGCACCAACGGCGCACAAATCGACATTCTCGCCCGCCAAGCCCTTTGGTCTGCGGGACTGGACTTTGACCACGGCACGGGCCACGGCGTCGGCTCTTATTTATCCGTTCACGAAGGCCCTCAACGTATTTCAAAAATGGGATATGAGCCGTTTCAAACCGGCATGATTGTATCCAACGAACCCGGTTTCTACAAAACCGATGCCTACGGCATCCGCATTGAAAACCTCATGGTCGTAACAGAGCCAACACCTGTTGAAGACGGCGAACGCCCCATGCGCGGTTTTGAAACCCTAACCTTAGCGCCCATCGATCTAAACTTGGTCGATGCCCAACTGCTATCAGACGCAGAGCTTGAATGGCTCAACGCCTATCACGCCCGAGTGCGCCAAGCGGTTGAACCGCAAATGTCTAAAGAAGAAAAACAGTGGCTAGAAACCGCAACCCGGCCCCTCAGCAAATAGGCGTCACTTGCCTTCTAACGTCGCAATCCAATCGGCCTCGGTCATAAGAGCAACACCCAGCTCTTGTGCCTTGGTCAATTTGGACCCGGCACCGGGACCATAAATCAGCAAATCCGTTTTCTTAGAAACAGAACCAGACACCTTTGCACCAAGGCTTTCCGCTCGTGCCTTCGCTTCACTGCGCGTCATATGCTCAAGCGCCCCCGTAAACACAACAACCTTCCCCGCAACCGGCGACGAGGTTTCCTGTGCGTCCAGCTCTTGCGGCACAACGCCAGCATCGGTCAAACCATCAACAACAGCGCGGTTATGGTCCTCAGCAAAGAAGTCCACAATAGCCCCAGCCATCACATCACCAATGCCATCAATCGCGATCAAGTCCTTAAAGGCGTCACTCTCACGGTCCCGCGCTTTATCCATGGCCTCCAACAAAGCCTCAAGCGTGCCATAGCTACGCGCCAAAAGCCGCGCCGTCGTTTCCCCCACATGCCGGATACCCAGCCCGTAAAGAAACCGATCAAAGCCAATCTTGCGCCGATCATCAATCGCCGCGAACAGTTTTTTAACCGACGTTGCCCCCCACCCTTCACGGTCTTTCAGCTTTTTGAAGCTCGCCGCATCCTTTTTCTGAAGCAGGAAAATATCTTGCGGCCTCTTAATCATGCCGTCTTTAAGAAACGCCTCAATTTGCTTGGCACCTAAGCCTTCAATGTCATACGCATTGCGTGAGACAAAATGTTTAAGCCGTTCCGTGCGTTGCGCAGGGCAAGTAAGGCCGCCCGTACATCGACGGATCGCATCCAACTCTTCTGTTTTCGCATTGACCTCACGCACCGCATGGCTTCCACATTCCGGGCATAGGGTGGGAAATTCATACACCTTCGCATCGCTCGGGCGCTTATCAAGCACAGGCCCCACAACTTGCGGGATCACATCCCCCGCCCGTTGCACAATCACTGTATCGCCAATACGCACGCCTTTACGGGCAATTTCATCTTCATTGTGCAGCGTTGCATTGGAGACAACCACGCCCCCCACTGTCACCGGTTTCAACCGTGCCACAGGCGTCAAGGCACCTGTCCGCCCTACTTGAATATCGATACCTTCCAGCACGGTCGTCGCTTGCTCAGCGGGGAATTTATGGGCGATGGCCCAACGCGGGGCACGCGAGACAAACCCTAAACGTTCTTGCCAATCAAGCCGGTCTACTTTGTAGACAACACCATCAATGTCATAGCCCAAGGAAGACCGTTGTTCCTCAATGCCGCGATAAGCTGTAATCAATGCTTCAACCGTTGGGCACGATTGGATCAGGGGATTCACATCAAACCCCCATGCCCCAAGCGTCTCTAAAACACCCATTTGCGTTTGGGCTGGCATCTCGCTGGCCTCCCCCCACGCATAGGCAAAAAACTTCAGCGGTCGCCGAGCTGTAATCTTGCTATCCAATTGGCGTAAAGACCCCGCCGCCGCATTACGCGGGTTGGCAAAAGCAGGCTTGCCGACCTCTTCTTGGTTGATATTCAACTGCGTGAAATCGTCATGGGACATATAAACTTCCCCACGCACTTCAAACACGTCAGGAATAGCCTCGCCCTTCAAGCGCAGCGGAATATTTTGAATGGTGCGCAAATTGGCCGTGATGTTCTCCCCCACACGTCCATCGCCTCGGGTCGCCCCTTGCACAAAGCGGCCTTTTTCATATCGCAGGCTCGCCGACAACCCATCAATTTTGGGTTCCGCAACAATGTCTAAGGGCGCATCTTTTGGCAGCCCCAAAAACCGGCGAATACGAATTTGAAAATCAGCAACATCTTCATCCGAAAATGCGTTCCCTAAAGACAGCATCGGCACTGCATGGGTTACTTTTTCAAATTTTTCAGAGGGAGAAGCCCCAATACGCAAACTCGGACTGTCTACCCGCATCAGCTCAGGAAAGCGGGCTTCAATCGCCTGATTGCGCAATCGCAACGCATCATACTCACCGTCACTAATCGACGGTGTATCCTGCTGATAATAACGCGCATCGTGATCAATAATTTCATGAGCAAGCCGTTCAAGCTCCGCCGTCGCCGCCTCAATTGTGAGGTCCTCGACAGCAACACTCGAAAATGTCTCAATCATACTTCTGATCCGATCAAACGATCTGCCGCCGCACGCGCCTCATCGGTAATCGTCGCACCCGCCAACATACGGGCAATCTCTTCTCGACGGTCCGGGACACTCAACACCTCGACATGCGTGTGTAAAGTCGCATTGGCTTTTTTCGTGCGGGCCATTTTGGAAATGCGCAAATGCCCGCCAGCTTTGGCCGCCACTTGCGGCGAATGCGTAACAACAATCACTTGCGCATCATTCGCCAGTTCAGAAAGGCGCTGACCAACGGCCTCAGCGACCGCCCCGCCGACACCGGAATCCACTTCGTCAAAAATCATGACAGGCGCACTGCCCGCTGACGCCAGCGCAACTTTCAGCGCCAAAATAAAACGCGACAGCTCCCCGCCCGACGCCACTTTAATAAGCGGCCCAACGGGGGCTCCCGGATTCGTAGAAATGAGGAAAGCCACCCGGTCGATACCGTCAGCCGTTCCCTCTTCCAAGGCAAGCTGGGTCATCTCCGTTTTGAAAACAGCTTTTTCCAATTTCAGAGGCCCAAGCTCTGCCATCACCTTTTTGTCTAACCGTCCAGCCGCCTTAATCCGCGCTTTTGAAAGCGCCACAGCGGCGGCTTCATACGCCTGACTGGTTTGCAAAACGCGTCCTTCCAACTCAACCAAATGGGTCGCGCCGTTCTCCAATTGCGTAAGCTGCTCGCTCATCTCGTCGCGCAACGCAGGCAGTTCATCAACACTCTTGTGATATTTCCGCGCAAGCGCCCGCAATGCAAACAATCGCGTTTCAGAATCTTCCAATTCAACCGCGTCAAAATTCATATTCTCGCGCGCATCCCGCAACAAGGACTGCGCTTCCCCGACATCCACCAGAAGACGGTCCAGCGCGTCAATAACCTCTTTCAGTCGGTCGCCCGCGTGTTCAGACGCCTGCTCCAGTCGGCGCAACGACAGATTGATCCGCGCCTCCAAAGCTTTATCGCCACTTAAAACATCGTAGGCCCCATCCAGCTCACTGGAAATTTTCTCCGCGTGCATCATCAAAGAGCGGCTTTGCGCCAGCTCTTCTTCTTCCCCAATTTCCGGTCCCATTTGCTCCAGCTCAGCCACCGCATGGGTTAAGAACTCGCGCTCTTCTTCTGCTTTACTCAGCGCAGCCTTATGTTCCCGCAAAGCTTTAAGGGCCTCGGTACGTGCAATGAAACACTCTTTTGTTTTTTTAATCAGAAGGGGGTGCGCACCGTAAGCATCCAACAAACTACGGTGCCCAGACACATCCAACAGTCCACGTTCATCGTGTTGCCCATGGATCTCTACCAAGAGGTCACCAATCCGGCGCAACAAACTAACACTGACAGGCTGATCATTAATAAAGGCGCGCGTACGCCCATCAGCTGTTTGCACACGCCGCAGAAAAATATCGCCTTCGGTGACAATATCATTTTCAGCTAAAAGCTGCTGCGAAGGGTGAGAAAGCGGGACGTCAAAAACAGCGGTCACAGACCCTTGCGCCGCCCCATGTGCAACCAGCCCACCATCCCCGCGCCCGCCAATGGCAAGCCCAAGAGAGTCGAGCAATATCGATTTACCTGCACCGGTTTCCCCGGTCAAAGCGGCTAGCCCCTTCCCGAAAGAAAGGTCCAGTCGGTCAATCAACACGATATCGCGGATCGAAAGGGCACTTAGCATGTTGGCCTCAGATCACTTTTACCAATCAAATTACCAGCTCCCACCGACCGGCAGGCAAGCCGCGCCTGATTAGAATACATCAACCGCAGCACCAATGCCTTTCCAAGCCTTGCTGATCCAGGAATCTTCATTCTCAACTGGCTCCAAGCCCCGCTCTTCAAGCATCGCATAAGAGTCTTGATACCATTCGCTGCCCGGATAATTGTACCCCAAGATAGCGGCCGCAGTTTGCGCTTCAGACTGAACGCCCAACGCCAAATATGTCTCGGTTAAACGGGTCAAAGCTTCTTCAATATGCGTTGTTGATTGGTATTTCTCCAACACCACACGGAATCTATTGATCGCCGCCAAATAGTTGCGCTCTTTCAAATAATACCGGCCAATCGCCATCTCCTTACCCGCCAAGTGATCCACTGTAAGGTCCACTTTCAAGCGGGCATCCAATGCATACTCTGTGTCAGGGTAGCGGCGCACCACTTCCAACAAGGACTGATAAGCCCGGTCGGTCATTTTCTGGTCACGGCGCACGTCTGAAATCTGCTCATAATAGCTCATGCCAATCAGATAGTGCGCATAGGCCGCATCTTTGTTACCGGGGAAGAGCGACAAGAACCGCTGCGCGGCCAAAATAGCGCTGTCATATTCATTGGTTTTGTAATTCGTGAAAGCAGCCATCAACATGGCTCGCCGCGCCCATTGCGAATAGGGGTGCTGGCGTTCAACTTCATCAAACTCTGCCGATGCCCGGCGATATTCGCCAGCTTCCATATAGTCGAGACCCTTATTATAAATCTCTTCTACTGGGCGTTCCTCATAAGGAACCGCAAATTCATCATCCCGGCCGCAGCCAGTCAAAAGCAATGCTGCCAAAATACTGCCACCAACGGCCCGCGCAAGTCGGGAGCCGCCAAATACCATCGACACAGAAAACTTATTGCTTTTCATGAATAGTCCGCTTCCTCTGGAAACCTGCAAAATCAAAAGTATGCGCTGCCACAGGCGCATCAACATTGATGCGTACTATAGCAATCCCGCGCGGGACTGCTATAGGCATGAAACGTTTTAATGAGGATTTTATGGTCTTTCGCCGCCCCGCTAGACCCTAAAACAGGCCGCACGGAAAAAATGGCTCTATTCCGCCGGAATTGCCAAGGAAGGCCGTGCAACAGAGGCCCCCTCTTCCCGCAAAGTAACGATCTCATAAGAGCTTGGATCAGCAAATAAAGCCCGCAACACAAGGTTGTTCATCGCATGTCCACCGCGAACAGTCTTCAAGCAGCCAAGAATCGGTAAACCAGCCAAGGCCAAATCACCAACAGCATCGAGCACTTTGTGACGGACAAATTCATCATCGAAGCGCAAACCATCTTCATTGAGAATTTCGTCATCCGAAATCACCACCGCATTGTCCAAGGAACCACCCCGAGCCAAGCCTAATGATTTCATCAATTCCAAGTCTTTTAAGAACCCAAATGTCCGCGCATCACCCAGCTCATCCGCAAAGAAAGCTTCGTCAATATCAGCCGCAAACACTTGGCGGCCGATCACTGGGCTATCAAAGTCAATTTCAAACTCAATCCGAAACTGATCTGCCGGGCATAATTCAGAGCGTTTTAGCCCTTCTTCCACCACAACAGACTTCAGAATACGTAATGCTTTGCGCTCTGCGCCCTGCTGGCGTGCGCCTGTTTTTGTAAAGGCGGCAACAAATTCAGAGGAAGACCCATCCATGACAGGCACTTCAGGACCATCAATTTCGATCAACGCATTATCAATTGAGAAAGCAGACAAAGCCGCCATGATGTGCTCAATCGTATTCAGCTCCGTGCCCGCCGCATTAGAAATGCGTGTGCACATTGTCGCGTCAGAAACCATGTCATAACGCGCCAAAATATCAGTAACGTCTGGCGCACTTGTGTCCAAATCCGTACGACGGAAGACAATTCCGTGTCCAGCGGCCGCCGGACGCAGCGTCATGTGCACAATTTCTCCGGTGTGCAGGCCCACACCCTCAAGAGCAACAACACCCCCAAGGGTTTGCTCGCGACACGCGTTTGCCAAAGCAGCACCTTCGCGGTGAGACTTCGCGTCACGTGGATCAAAAGGAATAATATCGGCATCAAACAGGGAGTGTGCTTCTCTGATAGAAGCAGGTGCCGGGAATGCAGGTGCTGATACGAATGAAAAAGCCCGATCACTAGCGCTACCTTGCGCCTGAGTTGCTTCTGCTGAAACCAATTCCATATCGTTCTTACGCACTTTCTAACCCCCGTTAGCGACACCCTGTCGAAAATCACGAATGAATAAATCA
>JARGNZ010000001.1:0-20568 GCA_029209985.1 Parvibaculaceae bacterium | reverse complement strand
AATGAATAAATCACGGAGAGTTAAGACTTTTGAGAAATTCAATTTAACTAAATGAGCGTCTTAACTAAATGATTGCATTCGTGCCCACCAAAGCTTTGATCAAGCTAACCCCTCAGCCTCATCACCTAACCTTTGGTACAGTGTTTTGTAGCAATACGAGACACACAAGCACAAATAACTCTTTATTGCGGAATGTTACACGTCGCAAAAAAGACATAACCCATTGATACTTATAACAAATAAGACCCGATCTGGTGCGGCGACCAAATCGGGTCTCTAGGCTGACACGGCCTTAAACAGGCCAGTCAATTCCGGAGGAGGAAAGTCTAGGTGAGCGCCCTAGCTTAATTCGCCTGTCTGCGTAGGAATGTTGGGATTTCCAACTGGTCTTCTTCTAAAGAAGACTGGACCAAACTTTCCTGCTTTGGCGCAACCGCCACAGGTGCTGCAGGTTGAACAGCCACACGTTGTGGAGCAGGCGAAGAAGTGCGAACAGCATCCGGTGAAATCACAGGAGGGCGTGGCGCAGAAAATGCCGGCTCTTGGCGCACAGGCGCGCGCGGTGCTTGTGCCTGTGGTTGCTGCTGTTGTTGTGGCTGCGCATGAGACGCTTCATCCCGTTCGTTTTTGCGCGAACCGGTCAAGCGTTCAAAAAAGCTTGGCCCTCGTTTCGGTGCCATCCCACGCGGCGCAGCAACCGGAGCCGCTGGTGTTTCAGCAGCACCTTCCACACGGTCAAGCCCCGCTGGAATGTAAGGGGTGCGACTGGCAACTTGTTCCACTTGCTCAACAGGCTTGTGAATAATCACTTCCGCCTCAAACTCCCGAGGGTCAATGCTAGAAGGATCAAAGCTTGCTTCCCCTTGCATCATAGGTGCAGGGGCCGCCTCAGCTGGGGCTTCATAAGGGGCTTGTGCCTCTTCAGTCCGAACAGGAGCAGGTTGGGCAACCGTCTGCGTCATAACAGGCGCTTCAACGTGTGCCGGAGCCGCAGGCTCAGCAACCGCAGTCACCTCTTCCTGAGCAGGTTGTGCAGAAATAGTCTGTGCAACAGCCGCCTCTGCCGCTGGTTCACTTGCTGCAGGCAAAGCAGATTGGCCAACACCGCCTGTATGGTTACCCACAACAGGACGTCCGTCAGAAAGCTCATCAGCTTCAATGCCCGTCGCCACAACAGAGACACGCATTTTGCCGTCGAGATGAGGGTCGAATGTAGAACCAACAATGATGTTCGCGTCCGGGTCCACTTCAGAGCGGATACGGTTCGCCGCTTCATCTACTTCATACAAAGTAAGGTCCATGCCGCCTGTGATGTTGATCAGCACACCGCGCGCGCCTTTCATAGACACTTCATCCAACAAGGGGTTGGAGATGGCAGCTTCAGCAGCTTCAATCGCCCGCTTCTCACCTTCCGCTTCCCCGGTACCCATCATGGCTTTGCCCATCTCGTTCATCACTGTGCGCACATCAGCAAAGTCGAGGTTGATCAAACCAGGCTTAATCATCAAATCAGTAATGCCCGCCACACCAGAGTGCAGCACTTCATCGGCCATGCTAAACGCATCAGCAAAAGTTGTGCGCTCATTAGCAACCCGGAACAGGTTCTGATTTGGAATAATAATCAGCGTGTCTACATATTTATGTAGCTCCGCAATGCCTTCGTCCGCAATACGTGCCCGGCGCGATCCTTCAAACTGGAATGGCTTTGTCACCACACCAACAGTCAAGATGCCTGCTTCCCGTGCCGCGCGCGCAATCACTGGCGCCCCGCCCGTACCCGTGCCACCGCCCATACCGGCCGTGATGAACACCATGTGGGACCCAGCAAGATTATCTGTAATCTCACTCAAAGCTTCTTCAGCAGCAGCACATCCAACTTCAGGTCGTGAGCCAGCGCCCAACCCTTCCGTAATTGCTGCACCCAATTGGATACGACGTTCAGCCGCTGCCATGGTAAGGGCTTGTGAATCTGTGTTTGCCACAACAAAGTCCACGCCTTCCAGCCCAGACTCGATCATGTTGTTAACAGCGTTGCCGCCTGCACCGCCAACACCAAATACGGTGATGCGGGGTTTAAGTTCCGTTGCTTGTGGAACAGATAAATTGATGCTCATGTCAGCCTCCTCGGAGCAAGTTTCTTCAATGTGGCCAAACGCTGTTCATCTTTTTGTAAGAGATTTTTGTCAAAACACTTACATAGAAAGTCTCTATTAAAAGAGCATCTAAGTAGGTCTAACAAGAACCTCACGTGAGAAAAACAAATTGGAGATTCACTCTCCGAGTCTTCTCACTTTCAAAAAGATTCGCACTTAGCGAAACTGGACGCCGCATCCAGATTCACGCGTAGTGACCGGCGATTTTTGCTTCCGCCGCGAAGCAAATTCATTAACCATTACTATCAGTGTCCGACGTAAATCGGAATCAAAAATTTTCTTTTATCCACCTTCCGATGCGCCTTAGTTGCCCAACGGACTCACTTTCTTCTCGACTGTGTTCTTCAAGACTCAGTTCAAGCGGCGAAACTTGTGAATAAGAAAGCAACCCCGCACATGTTGCGAAGGCAGGGCCGCCTGTTGCATCTGCAAGACCGTGTAAACGAAGCGGTTGACCCACGCGAACTTGCTTATCCAAAATACGTGCAGCCAATTCCCGCGCACCATTTAACTGTGCAGCGCCACCTGTCAGCACAACACGCCGACCCGCAAGTTGTCCAAAGCCGCTCGCATCCAATCGATTGCGCACAAGCTCTAAAGTTTCTTCAAGCCGTGGTTGAATAATCCCGGTCAGCATCGAGCGTGGAATACGATTACCCCGATCCACCTCACCCTCACCTACTTGCGGCACGTCGATCAATTCGCGCTCATCCGATGGGCTCGCAAGGGCGCTCCCATAAAGCGTCTTCATGCGCTCCGCATGGGCAACAGGAGTTGAAAGCCCGCGCGCAATATCATTGGTAATGTGGTTGCCCCCCAATGGGATCGCATCACAAAAAACCAGCGACCCTTCAAAGAACACAGCCAAAGACGTTGTGCCCCCGCCCATATCAATGACGGTCACGCCTAAATCAATTTCATCTTCAACAAGCGCGGCCAATCCACTGGCATACGGGGACACGGTCATGCCTGCCAGTTCAAGATGGCAGCGTTCAACACAAAGCGCCAAATTCCGCAAAGGCCCGGTCAACGCCGTCACCATGTGCAAATCAACGCCCACTTGTTCACCAAACATGCCACGCGGATCGCGCACACCCCGGCTCCCATCAACCGAATAATTGACAGGGATCGCGTGCAGCACGCGTCGGCCTTCAAGTTGATAATTATCTTTGCCGTGGGCAATAAGCTTTTCAACATCTTGGTCTTGCACTTCTCGCGCAGGAACCGGAGCCTTCACACCAATGGTTTGGCTTTTCGGCTCGCCGCTGGAAACAGAAACGATGACATCTTTTACCGTCACCCCCGCCATACGTTCCGCCGCATCAACCGCCACACGAATGGCTTCCTCCGCAAGGTCCATATTGACTACTGTGCCATTGCGAATGCCGCGCGACACCTGATGCCCAATACCGATAACCCGCATTGGAGAATGCCCATTCTGCAAGCGGCCAGGTTCCACCTTGGCAATAAAGCACGCAATTTTACTGGTGCCGACATCCAATGCCGTCACAATACCAGACCGCCCGGTAGAAACCGGTCGTCCTTGAATGCCCTTTGGACCGAGACTGGTCATATTCATGTCTCGCTTTCCCATTCTTTTCGTGCTTCTTTTTCCGATAATGGATTAGAAGCATCCCGCCGCGCCGCTGCATCAGGCGCCAACCGAACCGTAAAACGGTCAGGCAAACGCAAATCAATTGCCGTCACATCCCGAGACAAAAGCCGATGCTGCATATCCGCCCCCACAAGCTCCACCAATGCAGCTTCCACATTTGTTTCCGGCAGTAAAACTGTCACGCCATTTTCAAGGCGCAAATCCCACCGTCTGTCTGCCACCCGGCGATACGCCCGCACACGCGGGGCCAACTCAGGAAACTTTTGCACCATCTTGATAAAGTCTGCAGAACGTCGAGGCGCCCCGTGACCCATAATCAATGGGAGATAGCCATATTGCTCAATATTTTTATCGGTGATCTGACGGCCATTTTGATCAACAACAGCGACCAACCGCTTCTTTAACTGCCAAATCGCAAAGGGCTTCTGCTCAACAAGCTCAATATGAACTGTATGGGGCAACAACCGCGTTACTTGCGCCGACATCACCCAATCCAATCGCTCCAAACGAATACGGGCTTCATCCGTATCAAAGGCAAAAATGGAATCCCCATGCGCCACCTGCAAAGCGTGCAAAACATCATTGGTTGTTGTTTGCCCACGGCCCCGCACAGTCACATCATCAACCCGAAAACCAATCGCAGCAATCAACTGATGGATTTGTTGAGACGTCGCCGCCCCCGCCGCTGCCACATGCCCCCCCAAAAAGGCACCATACACAAGCGCGGCCGCAACCAAGACCCCCGTCACGGCCAACACGGGCCAGCGCATCACTTCACCAGAACGCACCCGGTCTGCCAAAACCGACAACCGGCTTGGAGGCCGCTGCCCCCGCTTACCAAATTCCCGATCTTTTTTGCTCACCCGCCGTCCCGGTGCCACCGCACTTGCGCGCCGAGGAGACGCTTTGCGTGTCGCCGTCTTGCGTGTCGCAGATGCTGCCTTGGCACCAGCCTTGCGTTTAGTCGTCGGTTTTTTTACCGTCGGCATGAGGCATCCTCCACCATCCAAGCAACAAGGTCGGCATAAGATACCCCCTTGTGCTGTGCAAGTTCAGGCACGAGGGATGTCGGTGTCATGCCCGGCTGGGTATTCAACTCAAGAATAATCAGCTCACCTGCCTCTGCGTCATATCTAAAGTCTGTGCGTGACACGCCCCGGCATCCAAGCGTTTCATGGGCCAACAACGTCATCCGCTGTATCTCTTGTGTAATATCCGCAGGCAAGTCTGCGTCCACGATATGCGTTGAGCCGCCCGCCGCGTATTTAGCGTCAAAGTCATAAAAATCACTCGGCACAATAATTTCCGTAACAGCCGATGCCTGATCGTCAATCACAGCACAGGTCAACTCACGCCCACCAATAAAGCGCTCCACTAAAACCTCTTCCCCCAGTTGCGCACCGGGCTTGAGTAAAGTTTCAGGCGGACGATTGTCACCGGGGCGCACAATAAAGACCCCAACACTCGACCCATCCGCATTTGGCTTAATCACATAAGGAGGTTTCATCACATGGTCATGGGCCGCCTCAACCAAAGGAACAAGCTTGCCCTCGGCAACCGGAATACCAACTGACGCAAAAATCTGTTTCGCTTTTTGTTTGTCCATCGCCAAGGAAGACGCCAACACCCCCGAATGGGTGTAGGGAATGCCCATCACTTCTAGCAACCCTTGCACGCAGCCATCTTCTCCCCACTGCCCATGCAGTGCATTGAATGCAACGTCTGGTTTCAAGTCATCAAGTACAGCCGCCAAGTCTCGGCCCACATCAACTTCCGTCACCCGGTAGCCTTTGGCCCGTAATCCGTCAACACAGCCCTTGCCCGAACTCAAACTTACTTCGCGTTCAGAGCTCCAACCACCCAGCAGAACAGCAACATGTTTTTTATCAGTCGTCATGTGCAAGCTCCCCGATGCGTTTAATTTCCCACTCAAGAGATACACCGCTGGTTTCTTTCACCCGCGTACGCACCTCTTCGCCCAAACCTTCAAGGTCGCCAGCGTTCGCCGCGCCCGTATTGATCAAAAAGTTACAATGCATTTCCGAAACCTGTGCACCGCCCCGCACCAAACCACGGCACCCAGCCCCATCAACCAATTGCCATGACTTATGGCCCTCAGGATTCTTGAAGGTACTGCCGCCCGTCTTCGTGCGGATTGGCTGGCTCTCTTCGCGCTTTTGCGTAATCTCAGCCATATGGGCTTCAATGGTCGCCCGCTCACCCGCCGTGCCTTGAAAAAGTCCATCCACAAATATCAAATCAGCCGGCACATCTGAATGCCGGTAAGAATATGAAAAATCCTCGTTGGTCAGCGTCACAATTTCACCGCTGCGCCGCACAGCCCTGGCAGAAACAAGCACGTCGCACGTTTCCCCCCCATGGGCACCGCCGTTCATAATCAACGCGCCGCCAATGGATCCGGGAATACCCGCATAAAATTCCAACCCAGCAATGCCCGCAGCCGCCGCCTTACGCGCCACCGACATATCAAGTGCAGCCGCCCCCGCACGTAATTGGTTATTCTCTAAAATTTCAACTTGTCCAAACGTCGCCCCCAAGCGGATGACAACACCGCGCACACCGCCGTCCCGCACCAACAAGTTAGACCCAACGCCGACAACCGTAATGGGCATATCAAGCGGACAAGCAGCAAGAAAAGCAGACAGATCCTCAACATCCGCCGGACGGAAAAGCACATCCGCAGGACCGCCAACACGAAACCAGGTCAGCGATGCCATAGAAGCATCAGCCGTCAACCCGCCCCGCACTGTCGGCAACCGTTCCAGCAAAGCTTGAGAAGAAGTCTGCGTCATGCGGCCCCTCCAGCGTTGAGCTTCGTCAGGTTCTCAGGCAGCGCATTTGCCCAAAGCGTAATATTGCCTGCCCCCAGACACAACACCATGTCGCCGGGCTGGCTCAGCTCAGCAATCAACCCCGGTAAGGCTTCAGCACTTTCCAAGGCGACAGCCTTTTTATGTCCATGCTCTCGAATGGCCTCAACCAATGTGTCCCGGTTCACGCCCTCAATCGGGGTTTCACCGGCTTCAAACACAGGTGTCACAATAACCGTATCCGCATCGTTGAAACACGTTGCAAAATCATCAAACAGGTCATGCAGCCGTGAATAGCGGTGCGGCTGCACCACGGCGATAATATTGCCTTCAGTCGCCGAACGCGCAGCCTGCAAAACGGCTGAAATCTCTACAGGGTGATGACCATAGTCATCATAAATTTCCACTCCGTTCCAAGACCCCACACGGGTGAAACGACGTTTTACACCGCCAAAGCCTGCAAAGGCATCGCGAATAACATCGACCGGCACACCCATTTCAGTTGCCACAGAAATCGCTGCCAAACAGTTGAGCATATTGTGCTTGCCCGGCATTGGCAGGCGCACATTCGGCATCTCCAATGTTTCTCCCGTGCGCCGCTTGGTGATAGTCACATCAAACACACTCACGGCACCATCCATGCGCATATTCGACGCCCGCACATCTGCCTGCGGGTTTGTCCCGTAGGTCACAACCCACCGGTCTTTTACTTGCCCCAAAAGCGCCTGCACTTCCGGGTGATCAATGCACATCACCGCAAACCCATAAAACGGCACGTTCTCAACATAGGTCAAGAAAGCCTGTTTAATGGCGTCAAAACTTCCGTAGTGGTCCAAGTGCTCAGGATCAATATTTGTAACCACTGCAATTTCAGCGGGCAGCTTCAAGAAAGTCCCATCAGACTCATCAGCTTCCACCACCATCCACTCGCCATCTCCAAGGCGGGCATTGGTGCCATACGCATTAATGATGCCGCCGTTAATCACAGTCGGATCAAAAGCCGCCGCATCCAAAACAGTTGCCACCATGGAAGTGGTTGTGGTCTTCCCGTGCGTGCCACCAATGGCAACACAAGATTTAAGGCGCATCAACTCCGCCAACATCTCCGCACGGCGCACAACAGGAATAAGCTTTTCCCGTGCCGCTTTAAGCTCTGGGTTGTCTCCTTGAATAGCGGTAGAGACAACCACGACAGATGCCCCCTCAATGTTCTCAGCCCGTTGACCAACAAACACGTCCATGCCCAAACCGCGCAGGCGTTTTACATTGGCATTATCTGCCATGTCACTGCCACGCACCGTGTAACCAAGGTTATGCATAACCTCCGCAATGCCGCTCATGCCAATGCCGCCAATGCCAACAAAATGGATGGGGCCGATATCCAGCGGAGCTCGTCTCATGATGAAATATCCTTTTGACTTGGGGGGGAAGAAAGATGCGCGCGCACTTGTGCTTCCACACCAGCGCGCCCCTCTTGGCCCAAAGTTTCAACTAAATCCGCCAATTGCGTGACCGCATGTGGGCTGCTTTGTGTTTTTGCCGCCGCCGCCGCACGCGCCAATTGATCTGGCTGTGTAAACAAATCGTCCAACCGTGCCGCCAAGGCTTCGGGCGTAAAGGCAGGCTGATCAATCACCCAGGCTGCTCCCACCAACGACAAAACTTCAGCATTCGCTAATTGGTCTTGGTCGATAGAATGAGGCAAAGGCACCAAAATGGAAGGGCGTCCAATCACCGCAAGCTCACTAATGGTAGACGCCCCAGAGCGACCAATCACCAAATGCGCTTCAGCAATACGCGCCGGCATGTTGTCGAAAAATTCATTCAACTCACATACCACGCCCGCCGCCTCATAAGCACTTTTCACCCGCGCCAAATCTTCAGGACGACATTGCTGCACCACATCCAGCCGTGCCCGCAAATCATCAGGCAATTGCTCAATGGCAAAGGGCACAATATCGCTCATCACCCGTGCGCCCTGAGAGCCACCAAAGACCAACAGCTTCAAACGCCCGCCATCACTCGGTGCATCATAGGCTATATGTTCGACAGCACGCACAGCATCGCGCACCGGATTACCCGTCACCACCAAATGCCCATTGGCCGAGGCTTTCAGGTATTCCGGCGCTGAAAAAGTGGACGCCACCGCGCCAACTCGTCCAGCAACCAATTTATTCACCCGCCCCAGCACCGCATTTTGTTCATGCACACCGCTTGGAATACCCCGCAACAGCGCCGCCAACATGGGCGGCAATGTGGGATAGCCCCCAAAGCCAATCAGTACAGCCGGTTTCACCCGCGCCAACACCCCAAGGGAACTGATTGTCCCTTTGATGATTTTCATAAGCGCTGCCAATCGGCTAAACACACCGCGCCCTGAAAAGGTGGCCGCCGGGACTGAGAAAATCTGCACACCGGGAAAAAGCCGATCGAAATGCTGTACGCGTTCATCCGTAATCAGCACCACACGGTGCCCCCGCCGCAACAACTCCTGCGACAACGCTTGCCCTGGGAACAAATGACCACCCGTGCCCCCTGCCGCAATCACGACAGGCCCTTTAAGAGCCACCTCGGGAGTCGTATTTTTCACCTGAGCCGTCATGCGTAAGCCCTCTTCGTATAAGTCCCGTGATGCAACGTGCCCCCAGCCCGGCGTCTGGTCAGTGCCAGCAACATGCCCAAAGCCAAAGCGACCGCAATCAAGGAAGACCCCCCATAAGAAATAAAGGGCAAGGTCATTCCTTTAGCGGGCAGCAAGTTCACATTCACTGCAATATTGATCAACGATTGAACCCCGATAAGCACAATCAAACCGGACGCCGCAAGTTGCACAAACAAGTCATGCTCTTCTTGCACCCGCAGCAAGGTCCGAATGACGATGAAGCCAAACAGACCCAAAATCAGCAATCCAGCAATAACGCCGTATTCTTCGGCTGCCACCGCAAAAATAAAATCCGTATGCGCATCCGGCAACACGCGTTTCACAACGCCCTCCCCCGGACCGCGACCAAATAGCCCGCCCGCCCGAAAGGCCTCAAGCGCCCGTTCAATTTGATAGGTGTCGCCCGATGCAGGGTCCAAAAACCGGTCCACCCGGCTGGCAACATGTGGCACCATCCGGTAGGCGCTATAGCCACCGGCAATCACTAAGCCCGCCATGCCTGCAATCCAAAACCAACTCAAGCCAGCTAGAAAGAAGATCGCCGCAAAGACAATGGTGATCAACGTGAGCTGGCCAAAGTCGGGTTGCTGCACCAACACCACCGCCACCAAGCCATAAAGGCCCAACGCAATGCTGCGCCCCGGCACACCAGTTTTCTTAGCGGCTTCTGAAAACATCCACGCGAGTAAAATCACCAACAATGGCTTGATAAATTCAGAAGGCTGTAAAGAAAAACCTGCCATGGAGAGCCACCGTGTCGCGCCTTTAATTTCAGGCCCCACAACCAGGGTTGCCACCATCAACACATAAACACCAGCAAAGCCCAGAATGGCCAATCGACGGACCTGACGCACGCTCAACATTGAAACCCCAAGTAACACAACAAGTGCTGGGGCTAAAAAGATCGCTTGCCGATACACAAAATGAAAGGAGCTGAGGCCAATTTTGCTCGCCACTGCGGGACTGGCAGCCAACGATAACACCACACCCAACATGGCCAAACCCAACACAGCCGCCAAAGTCCAGCGATCAACTGTCCACCACCACGCGCTCAAAACAGACCGGTTTGTGCGTCCAAGATCGAACTTACCAAAAAGGCTCATCAAGACCCCTCCTTGGCAATGAGAGAGTGAACCGCCGCCCGGAACGCATCCCCGCGCAATTCAAAGTTTGCATATTGGTCAAAAGAGGCACAGGCCGGAGATAACAACACAACAGCGTCTTTATCTTCGTTCACTGCATCAAGCGTGGCCTGTGTAACAGCCGCTTCAATCGTGCCGCTCATCACCACGTCAACTTTGTGGTTCTCCAGAGTAGAGGCAAAGTCAGCCGCCGCTTCACCAATTAAATAGGCGCGCCGCACATGAGGGAAAAAAGCATCCAAGGTCGCAATACCGCCCGCCTTGGCGCGCCCCCCGGCAATCCAATAAATATTCTCATACGTCGCAAGCGCCTTCGAGGCCGCGTCCGCATTGGTCGCCTTACTGTCGTTGACGTAAAGGATACGCCCATTTTTCGTCACGAGCTCCATCCGGTGCACAAGCCCAGAAAAGCTTTCAAAGGAACTTAAAATATCATCGCGACTAAACCCAAGACCACGCCCCGCCGCAAAGGCCATCGCCGCGTTCTGCCAATTATGCGCCCCCGCTAATGTTTTAAGCGGACGCAAGTCACCCGCCTTCACACTTTGTGTGCCCATGTTGTCATAGAGGCCGCCATCAATAACGCACACCCCTTGCCCAAGCGACTTGCCAACAGACACTGGCACCAATTGTGGCGTTTTACGCCCGCATACCGTCGTGCAAATCCGCATCGACGGGCGATCATCCACGCCGATCACGGCCATGTCGTTTTCATCGAGGTTATCAAACAGCCGCCCTTTAACCGCCGCATAATGCGCAAGCGAGCCATGCCGATCGAGATGGTCTGGCGTAATATTGAGCAACAGGGCAACGCTTGGTTTGATGCCGGGCGCCAAGTCAATCTGGAAAGAAGACAGCTCAACCACATAAACCGTATTACGCTCTGGCGGTGCCAACTCCAAAACAGGCTTGCCAATATTGCCGCCCACCTCAGCCTTACGCCCACAATGGGCAACCATATGGCCAATCAAAGCCGTTGTTGTTGATTTGCCGTTCGTGCCTGTAATCGCAACGATCGGCACATCTGGCGCCATCTCGCGCACCGCGTGGAAAAACAATTCAATGTCGCCAATCACAGGCACATTATGTTCTTGCGCACACGTCACCAAAGGATGCGGCGTTGGGTGAGTGAACGGAATACCCGGGCTTAGCACAAGAGCCGCCACATCTTCCCAAACAACATCATCCAACGGCGTTAAGGTCAAACCTGCGCCTTCAGCTTGGCGCCGTTGGTTATCACTATTATCCCACGCCAACACAGTCGCGCCACCCGCCTCAAGCGCACGCACAGTCGCAATGCCAGAGCGCCCAAGCCCCAGCACAACAACCAACTTGCCTTTATAGTGGGTGACAGTAATCACAGTTTCCGTCCTAACGTAATTTCAAAGTGGCAAGGCCAATCATGGCCAACACAACAGCAATGATCCAAAATCGGATCACAACGGTTGGTTCCGCCCAGCCTTTTTTCTCAAAATGGTGATGCAAAGGAGCCATGCGGAAAACCCGCTTGCCGGTCAATTTGAAGGAAGCCACTTGCACAATCACAGAGACCGCCTCCAACACAAACAGCCCCCCAATGATGGCAAGCACCAATTCATGTTTTGTCGCAACCGCAATCGCACCAAGCGCACCGCCCAAAGCTAAAGAGCCCGTGTCGCCCATAAACACCATCGCAGGTGGTGCATTATACCAAAGGAAACCAAGCCCCGCGCCCAGCAAGGCTCCGCAAAATACAGCCAGCTCACTGGTGCCGCGCACATGGTGAATTTGCAAATAGTCGGCGAATGTCGCATGGCCAACCAAGTAGGCAATAAACCCAAAACTCGCTGCCGCAATCATCACCGGCACAATGGCAAGCCCATCTAGGCCATCGGTTAGGTTCACCGCATTAGACGAACCAACAATCACCAACATACCAAACACCACAAAGAACATGCCCAAGGGGATCAACAGGTCCTTAAAAAACGGAACAGCAAGTTTGGTGCTCATGTCAGCAGGGCCAACTTGCACCAGCGCATACACAGCAGCGAATGACACAATGATTTCGCACAAAAGTTTTACCCGACCAGAAATCCCGTCACTAGAAGCTTTGCTGACTTTGATATAATCATCCGCAAACCCAATCGCCCCAAAGCCAAGTGTGACAAGCAACACAATCCACACATAAGGATTGTCCAAATTCGACCACAACAAAACAGACGGCACCATCGCCAACAACATCAACAAGCCTCCCATCGTGGGAGTACCCTTTTTGGTGAGCAAATGGCTTTCAGGTCCATCATCACGAATGGGCTGGCCGTGTCCTTGACGGGCGCGCAATCCCTCGATCATTCTTGGCCCAAACAAAAAGGCAATAACCAATGCCGTCACCATGGCACCGCCCGTTCGGAAAGTGACATACCGAAAGACATTCGCACCCGGCAATTGATCAAAAACTTCTACGAATAGATGATAGAGCATCTTATTCTTCCCCTTCATTCGCGGCCGACATCTCGCCCGATGGTTGTTCCAGTCCCTGCAAAGCGTTCACCAGCAACCCCATACGAGAGCCAAGCGATCCTTTCACAACAACCACGTCATCGGCCCGCACAGAATGCAGCAATGACTTTTTAAGCTCTTCAGATGTTGCCGTGTGCACACCGCGCCGGGCTTTGGGAACGGCATCAAATAAATGTTTCATGTGCGGCCCGCAGGTAAACAACAAGTCAATACCTGCCGCCATCAGCGGAGCGGCCAAATCCTTATGCAGCCCATCGCTATGCACCCCAAGTTCCAACATGTCGCCCAGCACAGCAATGCGCCGCCCGTGATTTTCAGGATCAATTTTGCCAACCGCCGCCAATGCAGCCGCCATAGAAGCCGGGTTCGCGTTATAGCTTTCATCAATCAGTAAGAAGGAGCCGTTTTCGAGGGCCACTGCATCGCGCGCCCCCCGCCCCTTGGGCGCACTCAAAGAGGCAAGGCACAACAAAGCCTTAGCCAAATCGCCACCCATTTCTTGCACCACACCAATCATGCCCAACGAGTTCATCACAACATGTTCACCCGGCACGCCGACTTTATACGTCACCATTTCACCGCGCACATCCGCAGACACACAGGAACAGTCAGCTTTAAGAACAACCTTTTCCAAACGCATATCCGCATCGTCCGAGCGCCCAAAACTTAACAGGCGGGAAACACCGGCCTCAGCAGCCCGCGTTTTCAACTGCCCAAACTGTGGGATGTCACCATTCACAATTGCCACGCCCTCAGGCAATAGCCCCGTAAATATTTCCGCTTTAGCGTCCGCGATTTCTTCAACGGATTTGAAAAATTCCATGTGCACAGGCGCAACCGTGGTGATGAGAGCCACATGAGGCTGGGCCATGGCCACCAACGGAATAATTTCACCCGAATGGTTCATGCCAATTTCAATAACGCCAAACTCAGTGTCCGCTGGCATCCGCGCCAATGTGAGTGGCACGCCCCAATGGTTATTGTAAGACGCAGCCGACGCATGTGTGCGCCCCTGCCCAGAAAAAATTTCCCGCAACGCTTCCTTAGTGCCGGTCTTGCCCACACTCCCGGTCACCGCAACAACTTTACCGCTCATGCGCGCCCGTGCAGCCCGCGCCATTGCTTCAAGAGCAAGCAGCGTGTCGTCCACAACAAGAAGCGGGCCTGCTGCTTTCATGTCATCCGTCACACAAGAAACCAATGCAGCCCCTGCACCCGCAGCAAAAGCTTTTGCTACGTAATCATGCCCATTGCTGTTGTCTCCCTCGATCGCCACAAACAGATCACCGACTTCAATCGTGCGCGTATCAATAGAGACACCCTGCGCAACCCATGCCTGGGTTGAGTGCCCGCCGGTTGCGGCATCCGCATCTTGAGAGGTCCATAATGCATCAGTCATGATGGCCCTCCTCAGCGTCAGGAGAATTTTTCGCACCCCCTAAGTGCGTCACCGCAAAAGCCACGGCCTCATGATCTGAAAAATCTATCGTGCGATCTGCCAACACTTGGCCAGTTTCGTGCCCCTTGCCCGCAACAATCAACACGTCCCCCGCCGTCAGGCTTTGCACAGCTTGGCTAATCGCGTCTTGGCGATCTCCAACATTTTGCGCACCGACCGCCGCCACCATAATCTCATCCCGAATAGACGCAGGCGTTTCAGAACGTGGGTTATCATCCGTCACAAACACCACGTCCGCGCACCGAATAGCAATCTCGCCCATTTGCGGCCGCTTGCCCGCGTCCCGGTCGCCGCCACATCCAAACACAACAACCAACCGGCCTTTTGTGTGCGGGCGCATCGCGTTAAGCGCCGTTTCCAATCCATCTGGCGTATGGGCATAGTCAACATAAATGCTGGCCCCATTAGGTAAATGCGCCACGGCTTCCAAACGCCCTTTAGCCCCTTTAAGGCCCTCAAGCGCCTTAAACACTTTGCCCGCCTCGCCGCCACAGCCGATCACAAGGCCCGCAGCTACCAACGCATTAGAAGCCTGAAACTCGCCAGCCAATGGTAAATCGATCTCGTAATCTTTGCCTTCATGCACAATCCGCATGGTTTGCCCACGCGGGTTTGGTCGCACGCCAGTCAAACAAATGCCGCGCCCCTTGCGGCCAACCGACAAAATACGGTGCCCCCGCGCCCAAGAAACCGCTTCAAATTCTTGAAAATGATTGGCGTCAGCATTCAATACAGCCACGCCCCCCGGTGCCATAACTTCGCCGAACAAACGCAGCTTCGCATAAGCATATTCATCAAAGGTCGCGTGATAGTCCAAGTGATCGCGCGAAATATTGGTGTATCCCGCCGCATTCACCTGCAAGCCATCAAGACGGTGCTGCGCCAACCCATGCGACGACGCCTCCATCGCTAAATGCGTCACCCCTTCTTGGGTCAATGTCAAAACTTCTTGGTGTAACCGCACCGGGTCTGGCGTCGTAAAACCAAGCTCACGTTCGCCGCTCGGGCTAACAACCCCAACAGTTCCCAAACTGGCCGCTGCAACACCCAGAGCTTCCCAAATTTCACGCACGAAAGTGGCGACAGAGGTTTTACCATTTGTCCCCGTCACCGCCGCAACGATTCCCGGCTGCGCTCCATAAAACTGAGCGGCCAATAAAGCCAATCGTTTGCGTGGGTTTCGGTCTTTTAGAAAAACAGGTGCCGGTGACGCAGGAGAGGAAGACAGGGAGTGGCCGTCCGTCTCTCCATCCTGCGCCATCAAAACCGCAGAAGCACCACGGTCCACCGCATCTTTAATAAATCGTGCGCCGTCAACCTGCACACCGGGCAAGGCAGCAAAAAGATAGCCGGGCTTCACCTCACGGCTATCGGCAGTCAGACCAACAATGTCAATCTCCCCGCTTTCCGCAGTTAGGCCGCTTTCCTGTCCTACAAGCGTCTTCAGCTTCATGTTACGCACTACCTATCCTAGGCCCCCAAATCTCGCCACGTTACGAGATCCTAAACTCAAATTCGCTCAATACTCACTCACTCATCATCAGGAACATGGTTCCCAAAACCGTCTAATGCCAACAACGCCTATCTCTGCGTATAAGACACAGATTGCAGAGGCGACTGCCAATTCCCTTCAGGCTTCAACCCCAACATGGGCGCAATACGTCGCACAATGCGCCCCGTAAGAGGAGCCGCATTCCACCCGGCAGTTGCAAAATTATATGTGGCCTTCGTCCCTTGCGGTTCGTCCAACATCACCAACATCGCATAACGCGGATTATCCGCCGGGAAAGCACTCAAGAAAGACGTCAACAACGCCTTGCGCGAATACCCACCACCCACAGCTTTTTCTGCGGTTCCTGTTTTGCCAATCACCGGATAGCCAGCCACATCGGCCCGCCGCCCGGTGCCTTCGGCAACCACCAACCGCATCAATTTACGCATAGACTTACTCGTCTGCGCAGACATCACCCGCTTCCGCTCTTTCAGGTCCCCATCTTGACGAACAAATGTTGGCGAAACTTTGAAGCCCCCATTCACAATTGCCGCCCCGGCAGCTGTCATCTGTAGCGGGGTCACGGAAATGCCATGCCCATAGGAAATCGTCATCGTCGAAAGGTCTGTCCAACGAGCTGGCAACAACGGTTTGCCCCGCTCTGGCAACTCAATGTCTGGGCGCTCAAGCAACCCAAGCGAACTTAGGAAAGAACGGTGCCGATCACGCCCCAGCTCCATCACCATTTTCGCGGTGCCAATATTTGACGAATGCATGAACACTTCCGAGACAGATAATTCACGCTTCTGCGCATGGAAATCTCGAATGGAAAACCCACCCGCCACCTTCAGCGGCTTACGGGCATCAAACCGGTCTCCCAGCTGTACCAAACCGCTATCAAGCGAAGCTGCAACACTAAAGGCCTTAAAGGTGGAGCCCATTTCATAGACCCCCAGCGTTGCCCGACTAAACCGAGCATTATCTTCAGAAGCCATCGGATCATTCGGATCAAAGTCAGGCAAAGAACTCATGCCAATCACCTCGCCCGTCGTCACATCCATCACAACACCAACGGCTGCTTTTGCCGAGAAGGTCGACATCGCTTGGGCCAGCTCATCGCGCAGCACATGTTGCACACGCATATCAACCGACACAGCAACTTGCTCTTGCGCCAATAGGTCTCCGTGATCAATGTGATATTCAATCCCGGCAACGCCCTCATTGTTCGCATTGACGTAACCCAACACGTGCCCAGCCATTGTTCCGTTTGGATAGACCCGCTTGAATTCTTTTTCAAAGTTAATGCCCGGCAAACCCAAATTATGCACAGCATATTCTTGGCGCGGTGTCAGCTCACGCATCAACCGCACATTACCCCCGGCCTTGGAAAGCCGTCGGCGCAATGTTTTTTCATTCAGATGCGGCAACACACGGCGCAAAGCCTGAACAGCTTCTTCCCGGTTTTGAATATCTTTAATGTCAGCATAAAGCGACGCGGTCATAATATCGATCGCCATCACTTCGCCGTTCCGGTCCACAACATTCGGGCGCGTCACCCGTCCTTCAGTCACCATAGGCCGAGGGGCGGAGGCCACCTGCGTGGGCGCTGTTAAAGACCCCGCACCCAGCATCAATAGCTTGCCCCCAATAACGGCAAAGCCAACCGAGAACAAAGCAATAGCCAAACCAATCCGCTTCCGCCCGCGCGCCAACGTGCGGGTTTCCGGCAAGTCAGCAGATGCTTCCGTGCGAAAGTCAGGCCGCGCAACCATGTCATAACCCAAGCGCGGAATGCCACGGGAAGCCTTATCATGATTTTTTGAGGTAATGCCCATAGCCATCAGCGCACCTCCTGACCAGAAGCGCCCGGCAATGCAGAGCTGGCATAGCCGCCCATCCGCTTGCCTTGCGGGCCATACATATCATTGTCCTGCCGAGGCATTGGCAATTCATCAAAGGTCGCCACTTGCGACGCCCGCATCGGCGTCAACATCAAGTGCCGCTCAGAAAGGGCCTGCAACCGGTCCGGCTGAGTAAGGTAGCCCTGCTCAGCCCGCAAAATACGAACAGCATCTTCCTCATTGAGAATTTTTTGCTCAATGCGTGCCAATTCCTTTTTCTGCGCTTCAATCCGATATTTCAGATTGTACAGCATCACAGACAAGCCAACCACAAGCAGCAGCACCACAACGTTCAGAAGACGGATCATATCACCTCCTCCAACACGGGAAACTTCTTCAAGCCCAACACACCAAAGTCGATAGGCATCACAGCCTCTTGCGTCCGCTCCCCAGCGCGTAACTTGGCCGACCGCGACCGCGCGTTTTCTACAAGCTCGGCTTCACCAGCCGTTGCCGCCCGCCGCGTCACTTCTGCAAACGAAGGTTTTGCTTGATCAGGCATCTCCGGCATATGGCGCGAGCCACGCCCGGCCCGGCCTGTGCGTTCGGCAAAGAACCGCTTCACAATACGGTCTTCGAGCGAGTGGAACGAAACCACAGCCAACCGACCACCTGGCACAAGCAGCGCCTCAGCACCGGCCAAGCCATGTCCCAATTCGTGCAATTCCTGATTGACATAAATCCGCAAAGCTTGAAAGGTCCGCGTCGCAGGATTAATCCGCTGCGTGGCCCGGGGCTTAATCACCGTCGCTACAAGCCGCGCCAATTCTAATGTTGTTTTGATCGGCTTCTCAGCACGCACCCGCACGATTTCACGCGCCACCGCCCGCGATCGTTTTTCCTCGCCGTACAAAAATAAGATACGAGCAATATCGGCCTCTTCCATGTGATTGACCACATCAGCCGCAGAAACACCCTCACGGCTCATGCGCATGTCCAAGGGGCCTTCACTTTGAAAAGAAAACCCCCGCATGCCCTGGTCAAGCTGCATAGACGACACACCAACATCCAGTGCAATGCCGTCCACCCCGTCAACGCCCGTCTCGCGCACCAAGCTTTCCATATTGCCGAAGCAACCATCCAAAAGCGTCAACCGCCCCGCATAGGCCTCAACAAGCGCCTGCCCACTCGCCAATGCGGTAGGGTCGCGGTCAATGCCGATCACTCGGCAGTCCGCAGCATCCAACAATGCTTTGCTATATCCACCAGCCCCAAAAGTGCCGTCCACATACACACCGCCATCCTTGGGCGCGAGCGCGTCAAGCACCTCATCCAACATGACAGAGTAGTGAGGAGATGCTTGGGCGGCAATTTGGGTCATGTCGCCTCACCATCTGATCGGCCACCTGAAGGCACAACCGGCCCTCGACCCATCATTGAGTTAAAGGCTCCCGCCAGCACGCCCGAGGTTTTGCTCGCCTGCTTAAAGGCATCTAGGCGGAAAGCCTCGTAGGCCGCCGGCGCCCAAATTTGGAATTTATTGATCATGCCCACGAAACACACTTTGTCTTCGATTTGGGCAAACTCCAAAAAGCTCTTCGGCAACACCATGCGCCCATCCCCATCGAAGGGCAGATCAATGCCATTACCCACCAACATCAGCGAAAGCTGGTCGCGTTCCGTAGAGAACGGCGGAAGTTGGTTGAGAATATCTTCAATCTGGGCGTTAAAGGCAGGTCCCCCCGCCTCCAGAAAAGCACCATTCATAGAGGGCAGCACGGTCACCTGATTTTGGCTCACAGCGGTCAAGGCAGCACGAAACTTCGCCGGCACGGAAACCCGTCCCTTGGCGTCGATTTTATTCGTGAATGTCCCTCTAAAGGACTCCATGCCGCAATTTCCCCTAAAACCGGTGTGGAATCAGACCCACACCGAACGACCGCTAACTTTCCAGGCACGCTTTACGTGAACCACTTCGGATCTCTGCAAAGCAAATCCCAACGCAAGGCGCATTGACCCACATAACCGGGACTTCATGGATTATCATGGTATTTCATGGGTAGTCAATGGGAGCACGATTCATTTTCCCAGTTTTCCGGGACTTTTCGGCCCTTTTAGAAGGCATAATCCGCTCCAACAACCATGAACATTTATAGAACAAAATGGATTTTTCATAGCAAATCCAAATAGTTCCATAAATGCCCATAATCGCCCAATTATTTGAAATTTTGCGCAAACAAACAGACCGACCCACGGCCCCGCCTTTTGCATATAACGCTAAATGTAAGGGGATAGAGTGTCAGACGGCCTATAAGCCGGGTCCTGTCCTCATCTATCGCTGCAAGCAGCCATAAACAATGGATGACCATTCATCTAGGATGTCCATTGCTGAACATCTCGTGCAACCAACCCGGGCGGCAGTCCGGAAACGGACCTGCTTGAAACAAGCGCGCCACCCCTATTCGGTTTTGCTCCCGGTGGGGTTTACAATGCCGTTGACATTACTGCCAACGCGGTGCGCTCTTACCGCACCCTTTCACCCTTACTTGATCAAGACCAAGCGGTTTACTTTCTGTGGCACTTTCCCTGAGGTCGCCCTCGCCGGGCGTTATCCGGCACCGTGCTTCCGTGGAGCCCGGACTTTCCTCTCCTCTAAAACTAAAGTCTTAAAGCAGCAGTCATCCAGCCATCTGACGAGCGGAAACTGACGAAAAGCCGCCCACCGGTCAAGTTCCTTTTATCAAAACCTTGTAGCTACCCCCTGCGTCACCCACATTCAGGCAACAAAACTAAAATAAACCGCAACAATCAGGAAACATCCATGAAAGCCGCTGTCATTCACAAAAACGGTCCGCCTGAAAACCTCAAATACGA
>JARGNZ010000021.1:55936-57543 GCA_029209985.1 Parvibaculaceae bacterium | reverse complement strand
CAGCGGATTGCCCTTCAGCTCCACGCCTGTTTCTTCTCGCACAAAATTAATGATGTACTGGCGAAACACTTCGGCTTGACTGCGAGACGCAGACATAAAAATTTGATTGTCCCCCGAGAGAAGCGCATCCATAAAACCTTCCCGCGCGAAATACCACGTCGCCCCAATCTGACGCGATTTCAAAATATTGCGGGTTCTATATTTGGTGCGGGCCTTCCACCATTCCTTTTGATAATCAAACAACTGAGAACGCCACGCCTTACGAAGCTGAGAGACAGCCTCTTCGTCCAGATGGTTTTTGTGTTTGCTGCGCCGCCTGCCTTTGTTTCGGTTTTTCACTTTTGGATTGAGGTCAGCCTCATTGCCCCCGCTGGAATATTTGGCAATCCGCGCCACGCGCTCCAACTGCTTGCCCAGCACTTCAATCTCGGTAAAGTCTCGGGGAGATTTATCTTCTTTGGCGATCAAAACATTCAGACGCTCATCCAATGTTGCGCCCACCCGTTGATGCACCTCCGCCTTACGCCACTCTCCCCGTTGCATCCAGGAATAGACAGTGCTGTATTTAATTTCCATTTTGCGGCTAATGTCTGACACGCGGTAGCCTTGCCAGAAGTAGTTTTGAGCTTGGATATATTGGGAAGTGCGCGGTGTTTTCATAAGCCGAACCTAACCAGCTGTCCCTCCGGCCTCTTTCATTATCAAGATGATCTGCCCCATATCATCCCATGGGCCGTTGCGTCTCATCCCCACTTCAACAACCCTCTGCTCAGCACTCACACCCCCGAAGATTGCACAGAGGCCATATGTCTAAACTCATTTCCAAATTTGTCACAATCGCCCGCGCCGGAAAAACAATCGATGGTCGCGAGATTTCAGCAGATCAAATCGATCAAATGGCAGCCGACTACAATCCCAAAACCTATGGCGCCCGTATCTGGAATGAGCATATTCGCGGCGTCCTGCCAGAAGGTGATTTTTCTGCCTTGGGAGATGTCCTGTCCCTCAAAGCTGAGAATGACAAAGACGGTAATCGCCTGTTGAAAGCCCAGCTCGCTCCAACAGACAAGTTGATGAAAATCAACAAAGACCGCCAGAAAGTCTTCACCTCCATTGAGATGGCACCAGACTTTGCAGGCTCCGGCAAAGCCTATCTTGTAGGCTTGGCAGTCACCGACACGCCCGCCTCTCTGGGCACTGAAATGTTGACCTTCTGCCGCCAAAACAGCGACAGCCTAAGCGACACCCTCAAAGATAAGTTATCCGACAATACATTCTCTGATGCCTTCGAAAGCCCTCCTTTCGAATTCGCAGAAGCCCCCGAAACACCCGCCTCTCATGAACCCACCTTGTTCAATAAAGTCAAAGAGATGCTCTCGCGCACCTCAAAGTCCGCTGATGCTCGCTTCAGCGACATGAACGCCAGTATTTTGGAAATGGCCACAGCCGTTGAAAGCTTGCAGGAACAAATGCAAGCCCTAGCGGCAACACCCTCGCCCGATACAAACGCTGGCACAGACACCAAGACTGAGCTCACCACCTTAAAGGCTCAACTTGAAAAACTGACAACCTCCCTTTCAACCAGCCCAGACCCAACACAGCCTTCA
>JARGNZ010000021.1:0-55926 GCA_029209985.1 Parvibaculaceae bacterium | reverse complement strand
CCACCGGGGGCACTGGAGCTGCCCTCACTGATTGCTAAATCAAAACCTCCAACGCCCTAAGCCCCCAAGATCACAGACACACCAGCACCGGAACAAGCCATCATGGATAATTCAACCCGCCGCCATTTTGATGCCTTCACAAGCCAAATCGCCACACTCAATGGCATCCCCGATGGCACCAAGAAGTTCACCGTCGAGCCCACCATTGAACAAAAGCTTGAAGACAAAATTCGAGAATCCGCCGGGTTCTTGTCAGACATCAACTCAGTAACCGTTACCGAAGCCAAAGGCGCAAAGCTAGGTCTCGACATTGGCTCCCCGGTTTCAAGCACCCAAAACACCAATGACGCAGACCGCGCCACCAAAGATCCCTCCACCCTCGACACCCGTCAATATGAGTGCACCCAAACCAACTTCGATACCCACATCGGGTATAAAAAGTTGGATCAATGGGCCAAGTTCCCTGACTTTCAAACCCGCATCACCAACCTGATTACCAAGCAACAAGCCCGCGACCGGATTATGATTGGTTTCAACGGCACCAGCCGAGCAGACACGTCCGACCTTGTAACCAATCCTCTGTTGCAAGACGTCAACATAGGCTGGCTACAACACATCCGCACAGATGCCCCCGAACACCATATGACGGGTCTAAAGGTGGGAGATCACGCAGATGCCGACTTCAAAAACATCGATGCCGCCGTTATGGCTCTTGCCGATGAACTGCTAGACGAATGGTACCGAGACGATACCGATCTTGTGGCCATCATGGGCCGCCAACTCCTGTCCGATAAATTCATCGGCCTTGTGGACAGCAATGACGCCCCCACAGAGCGCAATGCCCTAGAAACAATTATCACCAACAAAACGGTAGGTGGGCTTAAATCAGCCCGCGTGCCTTTCTTCCCTCCCCGTGCGGTATTGGTCACTCGGTTGGACAATTTAGGGATTTACACCCAAGCAGGCACACGCCGCCGCCACATCAAGGACAAACCAGAACGGGATCGGATCGAAGATTATCAATCCGTCAATCAAAGCTATGTGGTTGAGGATTATGGTCTCACAGCATTCGCCGAAAACATTCTCGTGCCAGATGGCGATGACGGTTGGGAGTAATCCCCCCGTCCACCTCCCCGATAAGATGAGAGCGTTCCCATGAATGTCATTCGACACCACCGAGAAAAAGTTTTGGCCCAAAAGACAGCGCACGCAAGTGCGGACGCTGGCGACGCCACCCTTGAAGGGCGCAATGCCTATGAGTTGATGCTTGCTCAATTACAAACAGATTCAACAGCACTGCGGTCCATGCAAAGCATCGAAAAACGTATTGAGATGAAAGGTGAGTTGGTCCCAAAATATGATGCCTATGTGGCTGGAATCTTGGCCGCAGACGAAAACGTGCAAGATGATGTTCTCATGACACAACTGGTATGGCGCATCGATATAGGTGCCTACGAGGGGGCATATGATATTGCCCTGCATGCTCTCAAGCACGCCTTGGTGATGCCGTATCGGTTTAAACGCACCTTGCCAACTCTCTTGGCAGAAGAGTTTTCAGATCCTGTCATCCATGCAGAAAATACCCCCAAAACAGAAGAGGCTTCCGAGGACGTACCTATTGCGCCGAAACCCCTTCCAAGTTTGGGCTTGCTCACTGACCTACTTGCTCAATTGAAAGAGCAAGACATGCCCGACGAGGTTCGCGCCAAACTCCACAAGGCAATTGCTTTTTCCTATGAAACTGCCGGAACACCTGACGATCTAGCTGAGGCGCAACCGCACTACGAGCGCGCGCTTCAGTTGGACCAAAAATCTGGTGTCAAAAAACGCTTAGAACAATTGGTTCGCAAAACAAAGACCATAACCAAATAACCTCTCTCGCCCAGCAGGCGACGGCCAGCTCTAAAAACCCGTCTGACGGACTTTGAAGAGCTGGCCACCATTTCACGGAGGCCCCCATGTCTGTCTTCATTCCCTCAACCGGCCCCGAAACTGTCTCCCAAGACGTGCCTAATATTTCCTTTTTCCCCACGTTCAGCACCGCTGATCTACGCACGTCCATGCGGGTCATTGATGCCATTCCCACCCAGCGGGTTTTTGAAGAGTTACAACGGGCCGTTCTCGCCACAAACCGTGAGCTTCATCATTGGCGCATTGCCTTGCAAGACGCCGGGCATCCCACATTAAGTGACGTTCCCGCAGAGAGTTATGGCGATTTGAATGAGCTGACCATTCACTATCGACAGGCCGTTTTCCATCGCGCCAAGGCATTCCTGATTGAGAAGTCAACAGACTTTGACAGCGCCGCTGAAGGCAGCGCCCAGGGAAAAGATATGGAACCCAATGTAGAAGATCACTTCCGCACCGTGCGCGAAGAGATTGCCGCCCTTCTAAGCTATGGCACCGACACCCAAAGCCAAAGCGGCGCAGTTGTGGAACTCATCTAATGACCTTTTTCAACGCGACCATACGCCAACCCTACCCATCCGACGGCATTGCCTATGCCTTGCAAGGCGACACAGTGGACATGATCGCCATGCGGTATTTTGGGCGCACCGCCATGATCACCGAGCAGATATTAGATGATAATCGCGGCCTTGCCTCCCTTGGCATCATCCTACCGCACGGTACGCGAGTTGCCCTGCCTGCCCCCGACGATCTCAAACCCACCCGCGAACCAGAAACAGTGAGCTTATGGACATGATCGACACCGCCTTTGCCAAAGGGGCTGAACCCACCACCTACGCCGCCAGCCTTGGCGTTAGTTTTTTTGGAGCGCTCACAATGAATGAATGGATCGCTGTTGGTGGCTTGGCCCTTGGTGGATTGACCTTCGCAACCAACGTCTACTTCAAATGGTTGCACTACAAATTAGCAGAGCGCCAAGCAAACAAGGGAGCACACAAAAATGGACGTGTTTAGCACCGTTGCCGGCCTATTCGAGCCTGTCTCTAAAGTCATAGATGACGTGTTCACCAATGACGAAGAGCGTGGCAAGCTGAAGAATGCACTGTTTGAGGCAAAATCAAACCTCACTCAAAACCTTCTGGAACATGAAGCCAAGTTGGTTGACGCCCAGTCCAAAATCGTCACAGCCGAAGCCACCGGAAAAAGCTGGATCCAGCGTAACTGGCGGCCCCTAACCATGCTCACCTTTGTGGGCCTCATCGTGGCCCGGTGGATGGGGTTTACAGCCCCAGGCATGAGCCAAGCAGAATACCTTTCTGTCTATGATCTCATGAAACTTGGACTAGGCGGCTATGTTGCCGGACGCACAATTGAAAAAGTGGCCCCCCAAGTTCTTGAAACGTGGCGTGCCACAAAATGAATAAGCTCACTCTCCTACGCACTCACTTGCTAGAGGGGCCTTATGGGCTCAAGCCGGATCAACTGGCCACCTTTGTGGAAAGTGGATCCGTGCAGTTCTATGATGGTGAAACCAATGACAACTTTGCCCTCATCTATCAAGCCAAAGTGGGTGTCATGGACTTTTCCCAAAACCCCCTCATCCTCCAGCACGCTTTGGTGACATGGATGAAACAGCATCAAACCGCCCATGAGTTTGAAGCCTTCACATTTGAAGCAGAAATCCTCGATACCTCAAAAGTTGACATTCTCATCACGCTCACCCTCACCGAAGACGTGCTTGTGCTCGAAGATGAAACCGGGATCCATATCGATATTGCCCCCGAAATTGACACATCCGCAGATGACTATTCCGGCATGAGTGAAAACGCCAATGAGCCAACCTAATCCAAGCAAACAGCTCAAGCAGCTCACCACATTGGCGCAAGGTTATCTACAAACCCTCGCCAGCCCCCAGAGAACCGCCCTCCTGCGCGAGATCGGCAAAAAGCTGCAACGGTCCCAAAAAGCCCGCATCAGCGCCCAAACGGATCCTGACGGGCGTCCGTGGCCCAAGCGTCGGGTCCAAAAGGGATCCGGGCGTGTGCGCACCAAGATGTTTCGACGCTTGCGCACGGCCAAACATATGAAACTCAAAACCGATGACAGCTCCATCAGCCTTGGTTTTTCCGGCAACACCGGGAAGATCGCCCGCGCCCACCATTACGGCCTGCGCGAACGTATGCAGGTGACCGGCGGCAAAACCATTTCCATCAAAAACCCCACAAGGCGCTTGATTGGCCTATCCACTCAAGATCTTGCCGACATTGACGCTCACGTGATGGATCACATGATCAAAGCAGGAGAAAAATAGCATGTATATCTCTCCCCATTTTACGATGCAGGAAGCGTGTAAAAGCGCGACCGCTGTTCGGCTCGGGATTGACAATTACCCTCCGGCGCTCCTTCTTCCCTCTCTCAAAGCAACCGCCCAGAACATTTTGGAACCAGCCCGCGACCACTTTGGCGTTCCCTTTTCGCCGTCTAGTTTTTACCGCTGTATGCTTCTAAACCGAGCCATCAATTCAAGCGATGAAAGCCAGCACAGAAAAGGCCAAGCAGTCGATTTTGAAATACCCGGTATTTCAAATATTGTTCTTGCCCATTGGATCAAAGACAACCTCGACTTTGATCAATTGATCTTAGAGTTTTATCAAGAAGGTGACCCAACATCCGGCTGGGTCCATGCGTCTTGGACGCCAACCGGGCGGCGCAACCAAGTGCTCACCATCGGCAAAACCACCTCGCTTGGACTGCCAAAACTTTCCAGATGATATGGAACAAATCATCTCTTAGAAAGATGACTTAAAACGTGTGACCGGGCAGCTTGGGCCCATGAGTTACAGCACTTCAGAAATCGCTAGGCGACTTGAAAACGTCATTCGACGCGGCACCATTGCCTCGGTTGATGCGGCCAAGGCACGGGTGACTGTGAAGCTCGGCAACATTGAAACGGCCCCCCTTCCGTTCTTTGCCCAGCGCGCAGGCGATGATAGAGACTGGTGGTGCCCGTCCCTTGGTGAGCAAGTTGTCGTCTTCTCTGAAGGTGGTGATTTTGCCAATGGCGTGGTGCTCACCGGTCTTTATCAAGCAGCCCACCCCGCCCCATTCTCAGACCCCAAGAAATCCGGCACCCACTTTGGTGATGGCGCAACCGCAACCTACGACCGCCAAGCCCACCGTCATATTGTGGACGTGCCATCAAACGGCGAAATTCTCCTAACGGTTGGGGCTTCAAGCCTCTCCATCAAAAACGGGTCCATCACGTTGGCCACCCCACAATTCAATGGGGTGCAAACATGAGCGGCATCGCAGTTGTGGGATTAGACAGCGCAGGCGGCACCCACTTAGGAGGCGGCCAAAACTTTGCCCAAGTTGAGGGGCAGAAAATTGTCGTGCTGGGGGACAGCGTTCAAGGCCACGGCAAATCCCCTCATAGCGCTCCCATCATGGCGCAAGGCTCAAGCTGGATGACCCTTAACGGCATACCTGTGTGCGGCACTGGTCACCGGGCCTCCTGTGGCCATGCGTCCACTGGCCGCCCATGGTTCAATCTCCCGGAGGGAACAGCATGAACGGCATGAATGCCCTCACCGGCACCCCTCTTTCTGGTGTTGATCACCTGTGGCAATCGGTTGCTGACATTCTCCAGACGCCCATTGGCGCACGTATCATCCGGCGCACCTATGGCTCCTATGTCTTTGAACTCATCGATTACGCCGCCAACGAACTTGGTTTGCTCTTGCTCAAAGCCGCCATCGCAGATGCTTTGGCAAAATGGGAACCCCGCCTCACGCTCACCAAAATACTCTTTGATGAAATCACCAGCGAGGGAAAAATCACCCTCACCCTTGAAGGTGATTACATCGAAACTGGCGAAGCCATCACGTTGGAGGGCATCACCCTATGACCCGTTTCAGCGTGATCGATTTAAGCCAACTGCCGCCCCCTGAAGTCATCAAGACTTTGGATGTTGAAGCCATCATCACAGAGATCAAAGCCCAATACGCTGATCTATACCCAGAGTTCACCGCAGACCTTGAGAGCGAACCGCTGGTTAAATTGATGGAAGCAAATGCGGTTCGGGAAATGAACATTCGCGCCCAAGTAAATGATGAGGCCCGCGCTGTTCTTCTTGCCTTTGCCCAAGGCAACAACCTTGACCACCTCGGCGCAAACTTCTCTGTCGCGCGTCGCCAAGTAGACCCAGGAGACGCAGACGCCATCCCGCCCATTCCGGCAACCTACGAAGACGATCCCACCTTCCTCCGCCGCATTCAACTTTCCCCAGAAGCGTTGTCAGTTGCTGGATCACGGGGCGGTTATATTTTCAACGCGCTTTCCGCTGGTGAAACACCCCTCTCCATGGATGTTGAGAGTATTGAAGCTGGCAAGCTTTTGGTCACCTACGAGTTTCGCGAAGATGGGTTTTCCGCCCTCATCAAAGATGCCGATGCTTACAAAACTGAAGCGGGATCCCTGGATGTTATCATCATGGGATGGGACGGGTCTGGCATCCCTACGCCTGAAACACTGTCAACCGTTGAGAACTACCTCAACGGCGACTACGTGCGCCCCATGTGTGACGGCCCAACCATTCGTCCGGTTGAGCCCATCACCTACAGCTTAGACATTACCCTGGAAGTCCAGGACGGTCCCGAAGCCCCTATTATTCTGAGTGCTGCCCAAGCCGCTGTTGAAGCCTACACCCTTGCACAACACAAAATCGGGCGCCGCATTACGGCAAGCTCGCTAGACGCAGCCGCAACCGTCTCAGGTGTTGAAAAAGTGCGCCTTAATGGGTTTGTTGACATTGCGCCTACCCGTCATCAAACGGCCTATTGCACGGGCATCACCATTGATGTGGAGGTACTCGATGACTAGCCTCCTCCCCCAGAATGCATCTGCACTTGAAAAACGATTAGACACAGTCAACGCCTCTCGTTTTGACTTAAACATTCGCATCAGCGAGCTGTGGAATCCTTATACGTGCCCGATTGATTTCCTTCCCTATTTAGCCTTTGCATTTTCTGTTGATTATTGGGACGAAAATTGGTCAGAGGAAGCCAAGCGAGAAGTCGTTGCCCAAGCCATCAAAGTCCATCGCCATAAAGGAACACCCGGCGCGCTCAAAGATATGTTGCGCGCCGCAGGATATGGCGAAGTCGAGCTGGTGGAAGGGCTAGACGCCCGCCGCCGTGATGGCCACGTCAACCGCGACGGTATTTACTTTCATTCAGAATTTGAACATTGGGCATTGTTCAATTTGAGATTGCTCAGCCCTGTCTCAATCGAGCAAGCCAATCAAATCAAAACTCTGGTGAACCGCGTCAAACGAGAAGTCTGCGAATTGCATGCCTTTATCTACGACCGCGCCCTGAACCTGCACAACAACGTCATTTTGCGAGATGGCACATTCACAAGAGGAGTGGTCGATGGCCAATCTGTCTGAGGAAACCGTTTGGGAAGAAGGTATTTATCAACTCGAAACCACAGACCCCGTTTTAGGTGGGCCTGATGGCATTGATAACCGACAGGCCAAGGAACTTGCGAACCGCACACAATACCTCAAAGCCCAGACCGACCTTCGCGCTCCGATTGAAAGCCCTGCATTTACCGGCAATCCAACCGCACTCACTCAAGCGCTTGGTACCAACAACACAACGCTCGCCACAACGGCTTTCATCCAAGCCGCCATTTCTGCATTGGTCGCCAGTAGTCCTGGTACATTGGACACGTTGAATGAGTTAGCAGCGGCCTTGGGCGATGATCCAAACTTTGCGGCCACGGTCACAGCCCTCATCGCGACAAAATTAGATGCCTCAGTTTATAACGCCAATGACATTCTGGCTAAATTAGTGACCGTTCATGGCACTGGGTCCGGTTTAGACGCCGACAAATTGAATGGGCACGCGGGAAGCTATTACGCCCCAACAGCATCTCCCGCCCTCACCGGCACACCCACTGCCCCCACAGCAGGTGCAGGCAACGCCACGACACAAATCGCAAATACGGAATTTGTCCAAACCGAAATCAGCAATGGCCTGGGTGATATTGATCTATCTCTCTATGCACCTAAGGTGTCGCCCGCTCTAACCGGCAATCCAACTGCTCCAACCCAAACCCCTGGCACAAACAACACAACACTTGCCACAACAGCTTTTACCCAAGCAGCGATTGCCGCCTTGGTGGCGAGCAGCCCTGGCACGTTGGATACGTTGAACGAATTAGCAGCGGCCTTGGGAGATGATCCAAACTTTGCAACCACGATGACCACCCTCATTGGCACAAAGCTAAATGCCAGCGCATTCACTGGGGCGGCCATTCTCTCCCTTCTGCTATCGGTTGACGGAGTAGGTTCTGGATTAGATGCAGATAAATTGGATGGCGTCCAAGGAAGCTCCTATGCACGCAAAGCATCCCCCGCGCTTACAGGCGACCCAACGGCCCCTACCCAACCGGCGGGTAATAATTCAACCCGACTTGCAACCACTGCCTATGCTGAACGGGCCGTTCAAGAATTTGTAAATAACTCCAAATCGGCCGCGCTTGTTAAGGCGTGGGTCAGCTTTGATGGAACTGGCGTCGTCTCAATCCGAGACAGCTATAACGTCTCATCTATCACGGATAATGGTGCGGGCAACTACACATTAAACTTTGCTGCCGGGACCTTTGTAAACACAAACTACGCATGGGTAGGGACAGCACAGACAAGTGCTGATAGCGCACACCAAGGCATCATGGTGGTGCGACGGCCTAGCTTCACAAAAACAGTAAACGCCCTTCAGATCGTCACTGTGAGATCGTTTGCCAACACCACGGGCGACATAGACAGCGCAGACATAAATGTCCAAATATTCGGAGGAAACTAAGGTGGCCAATAGAATTATTTATACAGAAAACGGCACCGTGAAAGTAGTTATCCCAGCCAATGAAGGTCTCTCAAAAGAAGGCCTGACCTTACTGGCAGATTCCGTTGTTCCCGATGGGCTCCCATTTTCCATCATTGACGAGGCCGCTTTACCTTCGGATCGCACTTTTCGCAATGCCTGGCAAGAAACAGGTGGCAATGCATTAGTTGTCGACATCGAAAAGGCACAAGAAATCCAGCGTCAAAAAATCAGAGCAGCGCGGGTACCCCTTCTTGCCGCACTCGATGCTGATCAACTGCGTGGCCTAGATGTTGAGGAGCAGAAACAAATCCTACGCGATTACCCGACGCGTGTTGACGGCGTCACTGACTTAGCAGCCCTAAAAGAAATCCTTCCCTAATTTCAACGCGTTCATCACTCTTAAAGGAGACTTCCATGCCACAAGATTATCATCACGGCGCACGCGTCGTTGAAATCAATGAAGGCACCCGCCCCATTCGCACCATCAGCACCGCCGTGTTTGGCATTGTCTGCACAGCACCCGACGCTGATGAAGACATGTTCCCCCTCAACCGGCCCGTATTGGTGACCAATATTTATACCGCCATCGCCAAAGCTGGCGACACCGGCACGCTCCCTTTTGTTCTCGACGCAATTGTGGACCAGGCAAACCCGATGGGCATTGTGGTGCGTGTGGAAGAAGGGGCTGACGAAGCTGGCACCACGTCCAACGTCATTGGTACCGTTGAAGAAGATGGCACCCGCACGGGCCTGCAAGCCCTCACCGTGGCAAAAACAATTACAGGCGTGACACCACGCATTTTGGGAGCCCCCGGCCTAGACACCCAAGCAGTGGCAACCGAGATCATTGCCATTTCACAAAAGCTACGCGCTTTCTGCTACCTCTCAGCTTATGACTGCGCCACCAAAGAAGAAGCTGTTACCTATCGCGGCAATTTTGGGGCCCGCGAAGCCATGGTCATTTGGCCAGACTTTGTGAAATGGAACACCACCACCAACCTGTCTGACACGGCTTTTGCCACGGCGCGGGCCATCGGCCTACGGGCCAAACTCGACAATGATATTGGTTGGCATAAAACGCTTTCCAACGCCACGGTGAACGGTGTGACCGGCATCAATAAAGACGTTGATTGGGATTTGCAAAACCCTGCAACCGATGCTGGCTATCTCAATGAAAATGAAGTCACCACATTGATCCGGGAAAATGGTTTTCGGTTTTGGGGATCGCGCACGTGCAGTGCTGACCCGCTTTTCGCCTTTGAAAACTACACCCGCACAGCGCAAGTTTTGGCCGACACAATTGCCGAAGCCCACATGTGGGCTGTGGACGGCGTCATGAGCCCCCGAAATGTACGCGACATCATTGAAGGGGTGAATGCCAAGCTGCGCGCCATGGTCACCCAAGGTTATTTGCTTGGGGGCAGCGCATGGTTTGACGAAGCCGCCAACTCCAAAGACGAGTTGAAGGCTGGCAAAATATACATTGATTATGACTACACCCCCGTGCCGCCGATGGAAAATCTCAATTTCCAACAACGCATCACGGATCGCTATTTGCTCGACTTCGCCGCCCGCGTGGCCGACGCCGGATAGCCCGTCCCCATCACAGGCTCAACAGCCTAAGACAGAAAGGAGAAGCACATGCTTCCCGAAACATTGAAGAAATTCGACATGTTTGTAGAAGGCGGATCCTATCTGGGCCGCATCGACGAAGTGACCCTTCCAAAGCTTGAAAAGAAAATGGAAGAGTACCAAGGCGGCGGCATGCTTGGCGACGTAGACATTGACATGGGCTATTCCAAAATGACCATGGGCTTCACCTGCCGTGAAAACACGGCCGCTCTGTTCAAACTATTGGGACAAGTGGACATGGCAGGCACTGGCTTGCGCTTTGTTGGCGCGTACCGGGCAGATGGCCCCAACTCCCCAGTGGTGAAGCAAGAAATCATCGCCCGTGGTCGCCTTGCCACATTGGACCTTGGCACCGCCAATCAGAAAAACCTCACCGAGCTCAAGCCTGAATTTTCCCTGGCTTACTTCAAGTTCGTTCGGGATGGCGAGGTCATTGTCGAATTGGATTTCATCAACATGGTGGAAAGCATCGGTGGTGTGGATCTTTTCAAAGACATCCGCACGGCGCTTGAAATCTAACTCCCTCCCCTAAAGCGCCTAAGCGCCAATCAATGAAAGGGTCACGCAATGACCAAACCCGCACCCCAATCTCCTAAAACCGATACGGCCCAAATTAAGACGGTGACACTCAACGAGCCCATCTTCATGGGTGTTGATCAAATCACGTCCCTCACCATTCGACGCCCTAAAGCGGGCGAGATGCGTGGGCTCAATATGGTCTCGATTGCTCAAATGGACGTCGATAGCTTTTTCGAGCTTCTGCCCCGCATCTCTAGTCCAATCCTGCCAAGCGAAGTCATTCAGGAACATATGGACATTGCCGACCTTGTGGCCTGCATGAAAGCGGTGTCTGAGTTCTTTGAGGGAAAGTCCTAACCCGCGACAACATTGTGGAAGGCTGGGCATTTATCAATTTGGTTTTGGGGGGTGGTTGGCCCCCAAGCCAGCTCAACGACATGGAGTTGGATGAATTTGTTCAATGGCTTCAAGTCGCTCAGCAACAAAATGAGCGCATGGCGAAGGCCCAAGGTTAATCAGCCTCTTGCCATGCCTGCCAAACATAGACGGGAGCAGACAGCACAAACCAAAGTGCGGCCGCAAGGAACAGCATCCCCCGGACGCCATAGAAAAGCGCCACGCTGATAAGCACCAGCACGGCAACAACTCCTAAAATGGCAAAAACAATCTGTATCATGAAACCATTATAGCATAGAAGTTGGCGAAATTATGAAAGACCTGAAACTTTCCATCACCCTTGAAGGTCTCGACAAAGCCAGCAAGCCATTCAAGCAGCTTCTTCAGTCTTCCACCAAGCTGCAAAAAGGCCTTGGCAAAGCCTCAAGGCCACAGAGGCCAAACTCAACGGCTTTAAGGACCTGCGCAAAGGTCTGACATCCACGAAGACCAAGCTCTCACAGGCACAGGCCACAGCCCAAAAGCTGCAACGGGAGTTTGTGAGTACGGGTAAAAGCAGCAAACAATTAGGCAAGCAAGCCGCCCGTGCGGCCAAAGACGTGAACCGCCTCAAGCTGAAACAAACTGAAGAAATCCGCTCCCTCGGCAACATGCGCCGCGACTTAACCAAAGCAGGCATCAGCACGCGCTCGCTTGGCAAAGCGCAAACCCAAACAGCCGCCAAAATCAAATCCGTCACCAACCGGCTTAATCAGCAGCAAGGGGCCTTAAAGCGCGCAACACGCCTTCAGGATCGCCACAGGAGAGCGTCCCAGAAGTATCAACGCACTATGCAACGCCAAGCCAATGTAAGCTTTGTCGGGGCCGCAGGGCTCGCCACAGGCGGTGCAGCCTTGCGCGGTGTTGCCACCACCATGACACCGGGGATCTCCTTTGATGAGCAAATGAGCGCCGTGGGAGCCATTGGGCGTGTGTCCAAAACCTCCAAAGCATTTGCCGCCCTGCGAGCCCAAGCCCTTGAGTTGGGATCCACCACGCAATTTTCTGCGACAGAGGCCGCAGCGGGCATGGAATTTTTGGTGATGGCAGGTTTTGACGCCACTCAAACCATTGCCGCCATGTCAGGCATGTTGGACCTAGCAAAAGCTGGACGGACTGACTTGGCAGAAACCGCCAACATCGCCTCCAATATTTTATCCGCCTTCGACCTAGACCCTTCCAAAATGAGCATGTTGGGCGATGTGCTCACCGCCACATTCACCCGGTCAAATGTAAGCCTTGAGCAACTGGGCGAGACCATGAAATTCACCGCCCCCGCCGCTGCCCTTGTGGGGGCCAGTGTGCCGGAAGCCGCCGCCATGGCAGGTCTGCTTGGCAACATCGGCATTCAGGCCAGCATGGCAGGCACTAACTTGCGCTCAATCTATGCCCGCCTTGCCTCCCCCCCAAGCGAAGCCGCTAAAGCTCTCAAATCTTTGGGCGTTCAAACTGCCGACGCCGCAGGCAACCTGCGTGCCGTACCTGACATTCTGGCCGAGATCGCACGCAAAACAGAAAAGATGGGCAACGCCAAACGGTTGGGTCTCTTTGTCGCCATTGCAGGCCAACGCGCAGGCACCGGCTTTGCCAATTTGGTCAAAAAAGGAGGTGCGGGCGAGATCACCAAATTTGCCGATGTTGTGGGAAACTCATTAGGTGAAAGCCAACGAGTTGCAAAAGCAATGGCCGACAATGCAGCCGGTGACATCAAGGGTCTAACCTCAGCGTGGGAGGGGTTCAACATTGCCGTGGGCGACACACAAACCACCCCCTTCCGCACGCTCATTCAAAGCATGACCGCGATTGTGCGCACAGGCACAAAATGGGTAAACGAGAACCCAAAATTAGCGGGCACTCTGTTCACCGTCATAACCGCCGTAGCCACTCTCTGGGCTGTGGCAGGTGGTCTCGCATTAGCTGTGGCGGGCATTCTTGGCCCCTTTGCCATGGTCAGCTTTGCCCTCACCACCCTTGGCCTCAAAGCGATGTCCTTTGGGGCTGCATTCACCAAGCTTGGGCCCCTCATCATGTGGGTTGGCAAGGCAATCGTGTGGCTCGGCCGCGCCCTGCTCATGAACCCAATTGGCCTCACCATCACAGCCATTGCCCTGGGTGGCTATCTGATTTGGAAATATTGGGAACCGCTCACAGCCCTTTTCAAACGCATCTTCAACGGGTTCAAAACAGACTTCTGGGGCACCTTGAGCGAGATCACAGCGTTTCTAATAAACTGGTCACCGCTCGGTTTGTTCTACAAAGCATTTGCAGGCGTGATGCATTGGTTCGGCGTCGAGCTGCCCGACACCTTCACAGGCTTTGGTGGAATGATTATCGACGGGCTGGTCTCCGGCATCACATCCGCTGCTAGCCGATTGAGCGATGCTGTTGGAAACATCGGCGATAGTGTTAAAAATAAATTCAAGAACGTGCTGGGCATCCACTCCCCCAGCCGCGTGTTTGCAGACTTCGGCGGCAACATTACCCAAGGTCTCACTGTCGGTCTTCAAGAGGGGCAAGGCCAACCTCTCAAAGCGCTCAACACAATGGCCCGCTCCATGGTCACCCCCATTGCCATGAGTGCCGCCGTTGTGCCCGCCTATGCTGGCCACCCAACGGCCAACCAATCAGCCGCGCCAACCGAACACATCGAAATTCACATTCATGCAGGCGGCCCCTCTACGGCTGAAGAAATCGCAGCGGCCGTTCGCCGCGAACTAGAGGCCCGCGACCAAACCCGCGCGCAGGCCCAGCGCTCGCAACTCTATGATCCAGAATAGGAACCCTCGTCATGATGCTTGCCTTGGGCTTTTTTGCCTTCGAACTCAAAACAGCCCCCTACCAGCAATTACGGCGGGTAAGTGCTGCCCGTGCCCCCCGCAATGCCCCCATAGGACAACGCCCCCGCAGCCAATTTGTCGGGCCCGGTGATGACAAAATCACCCTCTCTGGCACGCTTTATCCAGAACTCACAGGCGGACCCAGCACCCTTAAAACCTTGCGTGAGATGATGCTCACCGGCAAAGCCTATGTGCTGCTAGATGGTTTGGGGAATGTCATGGGCAATTGGTCGATTGAGACGGTCTCAGAAACAAAGAGTAATTTTCTGCAAGACGGCACAGCCCGCAAAATCACCTTTGAACTTTCCATCATCAGGGAGCCCGACGAGGCCAGCGTGTTGGGCGACCTCAAAGTTGAGGATGCCAAACGCTCATGAGAACCCCCGCTTTTGAAATCATCGTTGACGGCATCGACATCACCGCCCAAGTGAGCAAGCGATTGCTGGACCTTCAACTCACCGACAAACGCGGCTTTGAAGCCGACACGCTCTCCCTCACCTTAGACGATACGGACGGCCTGCTGGCCATCCCTCCCGAAGGCGCAAAGGTCTCCGTCAAAATAGGTTGGGCAGATAGTCCGCTTATCGATAAGGGAACCTATATCGTTGACGACATCACCCATTCAGGTCCACCTGACAAGCTGACCCTCAGCGCCAACAGCGCCGATTTTCACAAATCCATAAATGAGCAAAAGTCCCGCTCCTGGACTGCCAAAACCTTGGGCGACATTCTCAACACCATTGCAAGCGATCACTCGGTTAAAAGCGCCCTCAACGCCGACCTCGCCGTAAAGCTCATCGAGCAGCTCGACCAAACAGACGAAAGCGACGGCCACCTGCTCACGCGTCTGGGTAAACGCTTTGACGCCATCGCAACCTTGAAATCAGGCCGCCTGCTTTTCATGCCCATGGGCCTTGGCCAAAGTGCCAGCGGCAAAACCCTGCCTGCCCTCACCCTCACGCGCCAAATGGGAGACAGCCATTCATTCAGATCGGCAAAAGGACAAAATGATTTCACAGGCGTGAAAGCCAACTGGCATGATTTAGACGCTGCCACAGAACGCACGGTAACGGTCCAGGGCGACAGCAAAACGCCGAAGCTGAAAACCCTGCGCCAGACCTACCCAACAGAAGCAGAGGCCACAGAGGCCGCCAGTGCTGAATGGCAGCGCATCCAGCGCGGACGCCACACCTTCACGCTCAACTTCTCAGAAGGCAGACCGGAGCTGATACCAGAAACACCGGTCGTATTGAGCGGCTGGAAATCAGACATTACAGGTTTTAAATGGGTTGTTGGAGATGTGAAGCATGGTTTAAATAGAAGCGGCTACTTAACACAGCTCAACCTACAACTAGGAAAATTACATAACTAAAACGAAGCTGTACCAATCCGCGAGTTATACGCGGAAATAGAATGCACCCAAGACTGAAGAAGACTCTCACGCACTCTGAAGATCTTTTGAAAGCCTGAATCTTCTCTTGCAATGTGAGCCTCTGTCATCGAGAACATATACTTTGCTGAAAAAACCAGAAACCACTCATTCTCTTCCCAACGTATCCTACACTTCACCAAAGCATCTGAACCGTTGATAGGGAGAAGTTCAGAAACAGGTACCAACGCTCCGGCGAGAAAAGTTTTAAGAGGTTTCTTCTGATTAGAAAAATCGCAGGTAGGACTTATTTCAATTGCAACGACTTTCATTTTATTTTTTAGCTGTGATCTAGGAGTTTCAAATTCCTGTTTAAGCTGGTTCCTTAATGTTTTTCTCCTCTCGCCGCTTGCTGTTTTGCGTTTAGAATCAAGGTTCTTCTGGTCATCAGAATAAGAAACCAAGCTTTCCATAAATATGTTTGTCTGTTTTTTTTCTTCTTTTTCAATTGATATCATTTTGAAAATTGTACTTGGATCTTCTGTACACCAAACATCTCCTGGGCAAATTATGTCTGACGTTGGTAGGTCCTCAATATGCAAAAGAGTGTTTAGTCTATGGCGCGCGACCTCATCAATGGGAGACTTATCGCCTCCGACTAAAGCTCCTGCCCAATGTTTCTGAAGGGAAGAAGAAATTGCCAACTGCCCAAGTTTATCTTTAAGGATATATGAAAACGCTTCATTTATGGCCGTAGCTTCAAAACCACTCAAATTTTTCCCCGCAACACTCTGTGCTAAAGAGAATAAATTACTTCTCAGTTCCTCTTGAGGCAAATTCCCGAACACATTCACAGTCTCTTTAGCCGCCTGAAGGACAGCTCCCTCCCAAAACATTAGCGCCCGAATCTGTTGTTGATTTTCTAGATGTTCCCGGACTTTAAAAAAAATAGTATTCGCATCGTAATTTCCGACTTCATCTCGACATTCATTCTTATCAATGCTTCCAAAATAGAAAGGATGTATTTGCTCTCTTGTATTAAGAACTTCCTCCACCCTCTCTTTCAAAGTATCGAAAGAGGCAGATTTTGAAGTCCAAGCCAAAATTATGTAAGGTCCAATATTTTTTGCCACAATATCCGAAATACAGCCAGCCACATTACTCATATCTGTTTTCGACGGTGTCGCGTCACCCCCTGTCATTTGAATATCAGTAATGATAACCCTTGGCACTGTTTCCGATGCAACAGTACACAACTTGCGCGCAGCCTCAACGTCAGTGAAGTGTATCGGTAGCGTTGAAATACCCTTCGATGCCAAAGCACCAGTCACAGCAAGAACATCTTCAGACTTATCATCTATCACAATTGCATTTATCAGCTGCTGCATGGTTTCGCCTCGCTAAAAACCAGCGCAGCAATCGCGCCGTTTGCATTACTAGGGATACCATCAATATCGCCTTGTTCTAGTAAAACCAATTCACCCCCAATCATTTGCATCACTGTATCTGCAAAATATAAACCGATCCCCATACCACCAGGTTTAGTGGTCCTAAATGGCTTCACCATATCCAATCGATCGATCTCTCTCCACCCAGGTCCATTATCAGCAATAATAATTGCGGGACCTTTGTCAAAGTTTTCACTAACACCTACGTAAAGGTACTTTTTCTTATCATTATCGCCCCATCTTTGGTCGAGCCAATAAATGGCATTGTCAATAAGGTTATTGACAATGCCAACCAATAAATTTTTAGGGATTTTCAAAGAGTAGTTAGGTTCATCCCCAACCAATACCGGACAACTCACCAAAATTTTATGAAGCAAAAACCTTGTATCCGACAGCGTAACATTGGACTTCAACAATTCAGCAAGCGTTACTTCCCTAAACTTTTCCTGTTTCAAAAGTCCCGCATAGGTATCAAGCAGTAGTTCAAAACGGTCAAATTGCTCAAGGATCGTCCTCAAATCCTTACCTGCTTCGATGCTTTTTCTCGCGGTAGAAATTCCATGGTGAATTTCATGAAATGCGATCGACATATTGAGGCCAGCCAAACCTGCAGTCAGCATGATCTCCTCCATCTCACCATACTTCTTTTCCACCAACTCGATCGCAGGTCCAAGTTCGGTTTCCATATGGTGCTTAGCAACAATTTCCTTCAAATCTACAATAGGGTTATTAAAGACAGCCCTACTGGCCGTTGGCGTCCCCTTAGACACAGCTCGAAGGCGGTTTTTATCATCGAGTCTCAGATTTTCCAACTTACCGAGAGCAGAACCAATCACACTTTTCAACTTGAGAAAGCTTTCGCTTTCGACAAAGCCTTCACGATTTGTTTTCTCCACCAGCCTTGGCGTTTGTTCTAAATCGAGAGCGATAGCGCCGACAACAATTCTTCGATTCAAACCCTTAGCAAGTCGATTAACACGTCGAAGGTCCATCTCAAGCCAGTCATTATCTGGTTCGCCATAATTATAAACTCGAATGCCATCCCTATAAACTCGAATGCCCTGGTTCTCTTTCAGAAACGTCTGCACAGCGCCCTGCTCGCTAACAAAGCCACTTAAGTTCGAGTCAAAATCAAATACATAAATCTCCCCAAATATAGGCCCGAGGTCATTGAAAAACTCTTTTGGGCCTTCTAGGTACTTTTTTCGATCGCTAGGGTTTGAAATCTCGCAAAACTCATCGCTGACAGACAGCTCACGACCCTCAATTCGAAGGCCTTTTTTCATTGCCTCATTAGGGGTAAACTCATAATTCCAAGACCATTTCCCGGCATCAAATAGAAACGAAAATGAAAACAAAGATTGCTTTATAATTGCTTCAAGTTCGAGTAGGTCTTCGGTCCAATCAGGGTGCCCCTCAACCTCGAGGGTCACATCAAACGAAGAAGCAGAATTTTCCAATTTAAATTTGTCAAATTCAAAAGGTGACTTAATAGATTGGATATTCCGGTAGAGACGACGCACTTCGCCCCGCCCTAGGTTGTAATTAAGCTCCGAAACAACAATTTTTGTACCGGTCTCCTTGCCAAAAAAAACTTCTGGGGTTTCTTTTTCAATTATTTCAACGTTGGCATCTTCCATATACTCACAATTATCGAGTTGCTTCCAATCGATACGGAGGTAAAGCTCCTTCTCCCCTTTCGCTCTCGTAGTCAATTCAATTACCTGTCCAAGCTTGTGAACAGCAAAACGACCAACACCCTTTTCACCCAAAGGCAGCCGTTTATGCTTTTTAGACCTCTTTCCTTTGAGGCGCATTTTTTGTCGGTGGTCTGCACCCGGCTCCAACCAAACATTAGTAACGGTATCCAGATCCATTCCCTCTCCACCAAAATCGATTACTTCAATCTGAGCTTTGTCGGGAACATTCGGATTCGAGATGGTTATTGCCACCTTCTCTGCATCTGCATCATAAGAGTTTTTTACTAACTCAAATATTGCGAGCTGTGACGTTCCAATAAGTTGATCGCCAAGAAGTTTCAACAGCCTAGCTCTTGGTCTAAATGATGCCTGCATTCTATTTTCCAACTTCGTACAATAGAGAAAGCCCCTAAAGGCGACACAAAGATTTCATGATAAGATATATCGGATATTCAGAGGGGGAATAAGTCCCACGCGTAAAGATATAAAACACTAAAACAAAATCACTTACATCTGCTCCCTTAACGCTTCAGCGATACTTCTTGCCAACACTACAGGTACTGCATTGCCAATCTGCTTGAAGGCAGCCGTCCGACTTGGCTTCCCACTCGCACTTTCGAAATAGAAATTATCTGGAAAGGACTGAAGCCTAGCAGCCTCACGCGGGCTCAAAGATCGGTTCTGCTCAAGGTCTGGATGAATGTAATAGTGACCATCTTTGGAAATGTGAGCCACAACCGTATGAGACGCTGGCAAATTTGCAGCCACCACTTTAAACCGGTCCAGAAAGGCCTTTCGGTTGGAGTGGGTCTTCAACTTCTCAGGCAACGTATTGTAATCCAAACGCTCGCCTTTCTCGTCCCACTTCCTCACAGCCCTACGATAGATATCTAAGTCTTGCTTGGTGTGAGGTCTCGCTTGGTGCCATGTGACGGGATAAAGATTATCACGCACCTTAGCATCATGAAGCCATTGCGAACTTATCTTCCCCATCTTAATAGGACCCGGACACCCCTCACCCGCTCTCAAAGCAGGTAAATCACTCAATGCATCATCAACAATTGCTGTTTGCTCTTTTTTCTTCAACTCAGGAAAGAAATTCCTCTCTCCCGAACGCCGTCCCACAAGGATAATCCGTCGGCGTTTTTGAAGGACGCCATACTCATCTGCCGAAACAATTTGGTACTCTGTCTCATACCCAGCGCTCTTAAATTTCTTGATCATCTTATCAAGATAGCTCACGCCCTGCTTGTCCTTGGCAGAGACTAGGCCCACCACATTTTCAAATACGAAATAACGCGGCTGATACCGCTTCAGGAATTTGGCGTAATCCTCAAATAAGAAATTACGTTTATCGCCTTCCATTCCATTATCAGAACGTGCCCGACCAACAACTGAATACGCTTGGCAAGGTGGACCTCCAACAATCAAATCCAATTCACGCCCATCAAGTAGCCTATCAATCCGAGAATAAATTCCCTTCATATTCTTCGAATTAATTTCTTTGTTGATCACTTGATTGGAAGAAATAAGTTCAGCTTCTGCATAAAGCTCATCACGTGTCCGCAAACCATTAAGGTAGTCAATATAGAGGTCAGACTGATCCTCGCTAGCCAATGCATGAAAGGCAGCCCGCGTTCTCAATGAAAAACATGCCGCTGCGTCAGATTCCACATGCGCAATTGGGTTGAAACCAGCCGAAACAAAGCCCTCGGAAAGCCCCCCGGCCCCAGCGAAAAGGTCGACAAAATTAATATCGCTTGCTTTAGCTTTTCCTAGGCGGTTACCCATGAAAATACCAAGCGGCCGAAGAATGACCTTGGATGAATTGTTGTGCCATAGCTGCTTCCCATCATTCCAGTTCTATTGATACGGTCCCAAACACACCAGTCGGCGCATCTGCACTGCTACCTACATACCAGGAAACAATACAAAGGCCCAGGACCATCAAAACCAATTCACCAAAACACCCCAACCATGAAAGACAATCAAACCTTTACTATAAAGTCTCTGGTTTATCTAGTGGCTAGACAAAGAGAATGAGTATGGAAAAACAACCCTATTAGCCATACACCCCCAACAAAAAGCCCGCACTCAATGACATCGCATCGAGTGCGGGCCGCATATATTTAGAAAACACTCAAAAGACACAACTAGGGCATCCTATCTATCGTCAGATAGCGTTCCAGACTCTCTCGGAAGAAACGGCAACACCTGCAAAGGTGGCTGCACCTCTTGTTGAAGTACCTGATGCAACGGTGCCAAATACGTCAACGCACGTCCGATACGGCGCGAGTGACTATTCCCATGACGTCTCATAAACACGTTCAATTCCACAAGAAACTGCTCTACATCCTCATCTGTTTTCTTCATTGTTCCCTCATTTGCTCTTACAACTAATCAGCTCTTCCATAAAAGAATTGACGTTTTACCATAAAGAAACAAGCCCTACTTTCACTAATAAAGGCAAATATAGGTATGGGAGAAAACACAGTGGCGCAGGATCCAAGCAAACCTCATCGGCCCAACCTAAAAGTGCAAGAGGTAGAAATGCATGGAAAACACCCTAAAACGTGTAAAACATGCCCTAAATAGGCACAAAAGAGGATGAAATCACTTTATCCCCCTTTTCTCACCCACACCCACCAGCGACACAAATCAATAAGGAATATTCATTCTTTAAGGTGAAATTACTGTCTTACTTGGTGGTCCGGGAGGTAAATGGGTGAGAAAGAATGACAAATATCATAAGGCTGGATACAGCCAACAAACGACGCAAAGAAAAGGCCTCAAACGACAGCCGTCAACAACAGCCATCACTTGAAGCACTCATTGCTTCTCTCGACACAGATCAACGCCAAAAGGCATTCAAGTTGATTTCATTGATGGCCGAATACGAAAGTCTCGTGGGGAACTAACGCGCTGCGCCACCTAGCGCACCAACACAACGACATCAGCAGTCAGGCAGCTTTAGAAAATCTCCATGCTGCCTTTCTGCTTTCTGGTCCCGGCTTTCTTTGTCGATTTCTCGGCCAGCACTTTACAAGATTCCAAAAACACATCCTGCGCCTTTGCCCCTTCAATGCCATCGAACAACGCAAGCAGCTCTGCCCGTTTGTTCTCACGTGCGCTTGCAGCCTTCTTGCCCTTTGGCACTGCCGTTCCGGTAGGTGCAAAAAAGTCCGATGTCTCAAGCGTTAACTTCACCACCTCCGACAACCGTTCTTCAAGGCGCTCTCGATACGCCTCCATCTCCGCTCGCTGCGCCTTCCACGTCGCAAGCGCTTTCGCCGCGTCCTTATCGGTCATTTTCGCCGGTCCGACATAAAGTTCCATGCCCATACTGTCTGCCAGAAACGCCACAGTAGATGCTTGCACATCCCGGTCATCAAGCAACCCACGAAGCTGCCCAAGAGGCACACCCAGCCGATTGGCAAAGGGACGCATCCCCTCTTGCTCCACGCTTTCACGAACCGCATCACGTAATGAACCCAATGCTTTTTGCGCCATTGAGAGCGCTTCAATCTTTTGTGCCATACTTAGCACGCTAGATGATTTTTATATTGACCGCATGTGCTTTTTGGAGCATATGTGAATTGTCATGAAAAACACACCGCATCATATTGCCGCCCTAAGCGAGGCTCTCGCCCAGTGGTCAGGCTATTCACCCAGCACCCTATCCCGCTTCGCCACGGGCAGCGGAGATATATTTGACCGCATACAAAACGGCCACGGCATCACCTATCAACGCCTAGAGCGGATATTCCAATATTTCTCAGATAACTGGCCCGACGACCTGCCGTGGCCAAAAAACATCGACCGCCCAACCCCGCATCCCTTGGCCCCTGAACAGAAACTCAAAGCACGAGGTTGTAAATGCGCGTGAGATGCCCGCATTGCGATGATTTGACAACCATCCGCAAGAGTATTCAGCTATCGGAGCAATGCCGGGAAATTACCTGTCATTGCCACAACAGCCTCTGCGGTCATGTCTTTGTGTGCCACATCACTCCGGTACGCACGCTCTCCCTAAGCGCCACGCCCAGAAAGTCCATCACGATACCGCTCAGCGATCACATAGATCGCACGCAACTCTCTCTTCAACTCGATATGCCAATCAAAGGAGAAGCCCATGCACACGTCCGCCACGCAACACACGCCAACATCGCCTAACCCCACAGGGCTGACGACAGAAGAAGCCGCAGAGCTTTTTGCCAGCAAAATGATGGACGGTGCCCCCGTGCCCCTCAACCAAATCCACACGGCCACCGTGCGCCACCTCGTGCACACATTTGGCTCCACCCTGTCTCACGCCAAAGAAGAAGCGGCCAAAGCCATCTGCAATCTCAACGCCCGTGCCACAGCCTCCCGCATCGACATTTCCAAAAGCACCAGCACCTGCATTTTCATCCACCACGAAGGAGAACTCCGCGCCCTCTCCATCAACGAAGCCATCTGCGCCCTCGGAGAGATCACGGCCTAACAGCCCTGCACAACCCGTGCAAAAAAGTCACCTGCTGAAAGAAAGAGAGAAACCATGACCACCATCACAGACTTACAAATAGCCGTCCTTAACGACAACCTTACTGAAGCCCAAAGTGTCATCACCCATCTAGACCGAAGCACCGAAGCCGAGATTTTCCAAAAGGCCGCCGAACACTTTGGTTTCAAAACCATCGAGCACCAAGGCCGTCGCTATGCCATGCGCAACGCAATCGCCACGATCTTTGGATATGCCAATGAATCCGGCCTACGTATGTTGTGTGATCGGTACAATATTGAAGCCATTCCCCTCAGTCGATTCGCACAGGCTGTGCGGATCGAAATCGCCGACGACCTAAAACTTTCCCCTAAAGACAACAAAACCACCTTCATCGGTTGGGAAGCCTTTTTGCTCGCCGCCATCGAGTCCAGCACCCCAAAGGCTCGTGCCGTTCACGGCTACCTGTTGAAAATGGAACGCGCTGCTCGCATCGCCGCTGGCGCTGTGGACCTTACCAACCCAGCCAAAACCAAGCTCACCCAATTGGCGGAAAGCGAAAAGGTCATCAACATGATCTGCAAAGTGGACCGCATCGCAGACACTGTGCTGCGCCAACGGGCTGCCGAGAATTTGGACGATGTGCTGGAAGGTGCGCTCGGTGTCACCAAACAACCAGATCTATTTTTCATCGCTCAACCAGAATAATCCGGCAAAGGCCGCGCATCACCTAACTCACGCGCACCACCTGTCCGCTAAAAACCATGTGAGGGAAAACCAATGCCCGCTAAAAAGAAAACACCCAACGCCCGGCAATCAGGACTGAAAAAATATCGGGAGCGCATATCAGCCGAAAAGCGTGCCGATGTTCTCAAAGCCGCCCGCACGCTCTTTGCCCAGCAAGGGTTCCCCAACACAGGCATGGCCGAAATCGCCCGCCTCGCCAATGTGTCATCGGCCACCATGTATAAAAAGTTTCCAAGCAAAGAAGACTTGATGCAAACCGTCATCATGGAATGCGAGTTTGAAGGCGCGCACGTAGCAGACACTTTCCTGCTCACCACCCTCCTCGCCAACCCCTCTTTCGCCCCACGCATCCTAGACGCAAAAACCGACGCCGCCCACATGGCGACGCGTGTGTTAGCGCGTGTGCGGAACAAGTTGGAATTGGGTTAAAGGCGATGAATCCAATAGCTTCGCATTTGCACCTCAAAATAGACCCTACATTCATCACTGGAGTGCTCTTGTGTCCCACCAGACTCAGCATGGAGGGACGGGGAATTACCTTCAAGTCCTTGAGGAAATACAATCTGGCCCTCTCCGTCAGATTGTCTCGTTTCAACTACATAACATTCTACAAAATCATGGGGGAAAAAATTCCTCCGAATTTCAGTATTGGTCCGCTGCATTTCCTTCGTATCTCTAAAGTTTTCCATAAAGGAAAACTCAGCAGCTGTCATTCTACATTTAGAAAACACCTCCGTATCGTGAACACCAATTCGTATTCCAATAAATTTGGCTTCACAAAAGTCAACACCAAGCCACTTAACGTTGATAAAATCACATTCGGAGAAAACAGCTTTTGGAAACTTGACACTATAAAAGATCGCGTCAACGAACGTGCAGTTGCTAAAGGTACAATGCTTAAATTCGCTGCCATTGAAAAAATCACCGCTAAAAGTGCAATCCGAAAAATTTACATTGAAAAAATGACAGCCGTCGAACTTGCTATACTCAATATCAAGAGCTCGAATGTTCGCATTAGAAAATCTAACTCCTCTCAAATCAATAATAGATTTGATGGAGTGCCAAGAGCTCGCGCCCGCCGCTTTTGCATCAACAGCAAGATCAACAACAACTTCAATCAGTCTACCAACAACCTTTTCGTAACGAGCAGTAGTTTCCAATTCTTTGAGTTCCAAAGTCAGATCATCAATAGTGGATTGAGAAAACCCGCTCGCATCCATTTTGTTTTGATAGGTAAGAACACTGGTCAGCCTTTTAATATGCTCGCTCAACCCCGGCTCGATAATTCGATGCATAATGGACTGACGAATACATTCCAGATCATTTTCAGAGAAATGAGGACGATATTCCCTTGCCTGAGCACACAAACTTCGTACCACTTGCTCCATAGTTTGATTAGGATAATCCGTGCCAAGCTGCTTCATTTGACTGATCGCCAAATACTTCATGCTATCTGCCGGTTCCTGCAACAGTTTGACTGCGCCCTGAAGACTATCGGCAATATGTACCCTATCTTTTCTCTCAGACTCTTTTTGAATGTGGAAGGTTTGTTTGGCACCTTGATTAAGACGTATGCCTGCAAAAATCAATGTAAGGAAACCACCGAGAACGAGTGCGAAAGTGTACACCATATCGACATAGGTTTTGATGTTACTGAGCGAAAAACCAGCGTGGAGAACAATGTAGCCGACCGAAACTATGATGGTCCCGAACCCAAAAACTATTCCCACAATCAGCGCGACATCAACCCTCTCAAAATAGAAGAACCCTTTGGGCTCTCCCCGGCTCTCCGTATCTTTCCGCTCGCTCATACCCACACCCCCACTGTTTCTGCGGGTAGCATGCACGTTTCAGCATTAAGTCTCAAGGTGGCGGCATGAGGGTGTTGACGTATTCCGCAAATCAGCGCAATTTGATGGGGCATGTCAGAAATGGGCATGCCGGGTTTAGCAGCTCGTCCAACCTATGGCGCTCGAAACCGCGCCACACCTGCATTCAGGGTGATGCGGTTTTGCTTTTATGGCCGAGCGCAATGGGGCACCTTCGGGTGCGCCGGTACCATAGGGCCGGTCTGCTAACCCGTTGTTGCTCGGTCACCCTTTTAGCAGGGGGTCGCCGAGTTCATTTGAACCTATGGAGGCCTCTGATGCCTAAGATGATTCTCGACACGCCAGAAAACCCATTTGACGCGATTAAGGCAACCCTGCCCGACCGCGACATCGCCACCCTTGCAAACCAATACAGACAGCTTGGCACCCTTGAACTGATGTTGTGTGGGATAGATGAGCGGGACTTCCTGCCCCTGCTCGACCAAATCCGCGCCATGCGCGCCGCCATGGTGACAGAGGTCACCTTCCGCGCCCCAGAAGACGACACCGAAAACTCCGCCCGCCTCTACATCACCCTCGACCACTGCCTAACCGAAGGCAAGCTAGAGGAGTTGGTGGCATGAGCGCAGTAACTTTAAGCTTTAACGGTAAACTTATTTCTGCGCACGTCGGTTACAGTCCGAGCGCCTCTCGCAGCAACGCGTTGGCCCGTGTCTGCCATCCCTTGCCGTCCTTTTTGAGACGGTCCACAACATCGGGATCGAGCATGATGTTCACGCGCCGCTTGCGTTCGTCTTCCGGCAACGGCGGGCGTCCCCGCCGGGCTGTGGCGAAGAACTCTTTGTCCAGCTCGCGCACCTCGCCGTCTTTGCCAATATATGGTTTAGCTTTCGTCATATCGTTTCCTTTCTCGCGCGTTCGCCTTGCGCAGGCTGATCACACGCATCGCCTCGCCCCGGTAGCACCAGGCAACCACACACAAACGATTGCGAATGGGCGCGAAGGTGACAAAGCGGGTTTCTGGATAGGCTTGGCGCGCATCTTCTTGGGTCAAGGCTTGGTCCCAATCGATCAACGCCACATCGGCAAAATCAAGGCCCCGCTCCTGCACAGTCCGGCTGCGTTTTTCTTCGTCCCATTCAAGCTTCATATGTTTTTTATACACACATTAAAGGTGGCGGTCAATAAATATACACATACTTATTCACTCGCCAGCGTGGGGGAAACTAAAGCGGTTAGCGGCAGAACTGTCCCGTCAATGAAACAACTGGGGGCAGCATGAAAAACCGACAGCTTCACGAGGCAATTCTCTCCCGTCTCACCAGTGAGTTTGGCTTTACGGACACGGGCACACATTTGCGTAAAGGCCGATGCGACCAGTGCAAACGCAAAGAGCTTTGGGTGCTCAAAGAAAGCCCATGGGTGGTGCGCTGCAACCGCAGTGACAAGTGCCAAAACGAGTTCAAAGTTAAAGAGCATTACGCGGACCTGTTTGAGAACTTCAACGACCGCTTTAAGCCCACGGTGATTGACCCGAACGCCACGGCCAATGCCTATATGGATTATGCGCGCGGGCTGGACAGCAGCCGCATGAAGGGCTGGTACCGACAGGAGAAATATTGGAACCCTAAAGGCGTTGGCAAAACGGGCACGGCGACGGTGCGTTTTGAGATTGATGCCGCCCACGGGGTCTATATGGAGCGGTTTGTGGAGACGATCCACATTCAACAAGAAGATGGGCCGCCTATTGCGCGCAAGCAAAGCTTTGGGGGCAAATATAGCGGACTGTGGTGGCACCCGCCCAGCATGAAAATTGAGGACGGGGACGAAGTGTGGCTGGTGGAAGCGTGCATTGATGCCGCCTCTCTGTGGCTAAACGGGGTGAAGGCTGTGGCGACATTGACCTGCCACAACTACCCAGACCGGAAGTTGGAGAAATTTAAAGGCCGCAACATCAAATGGATTTGGGCGCTGGACAATGACAACGCTGGGCGCTCTTCCATGCGCAAACACGCACGGCGGATGGAAAAGGATGGGCACCGCTTTAGTGCGGCCCTCATTCCCCAGAGGGGCAAAGAGAAGAAAGACTTTAACGACGCCCACAAGGCGGACGAACTGAGCGACAAGCACCTGACCGAATATAAGTTTCAGGGCAAGTTGATGTTGGCGAAAACAGCCTTGGACAAAGCATTGATGATTTGGGCCAAGCGCCAGCGCAATGGGTTTGACTTTGAATTTAACAATCGGCTGTTTTGGTTTGAAATTGACCCAGACAAATATGGCAAGGCAGTTGAGAGCATTCAAAGTTCTGACGCAGGCCACGAGATGAGCAAGGAAGAGCTGAACGAAAAAGCGGCCACCCAATCTGGTGGGTTGGTTGAGATTGCCAATTGCTATCCAGAGTTTTTGTATTTTCAGGTGAACGCGTTGACTGACGAAAGTTGGTATTATTCGCGGGTGCGGTTTCCCCACGGGGCCCGGGCTGTAAAGAGCACGTTTACGGGGGCGCAGCTTTCGGCCCCTACTGAGTTTAAAAAGCGCCTGCTCTCCATTGCGGCTGGGTCCATTTATACAGGCGGCAAAGGACAGCTCGACTATTTCCTCAAGCGCAAGTTGGAAGGCATTAAGACCGTTGAGACAGTAGACTACATTGGCTACTCCAAAGAGCACGGCGCTTATGTGTTCAACGACCGGGCCATTGCCAAAGGCAAAGCGGTTGAGATGAATGATGAGGACTATTTTGAGCTGGATCGGCTGTCGCTGAAATCCCTCAACCAGAGCATTCATTTGGCCATTGGGGAGCAAGGGGATTATCGCGACGACTGGGTGCAGCTTGTGTGGCAGTGCTTTGGCCCTAAGGGAATGATTGCAGCGGCGTTCTGGTTTGGCTCTTTATTTGCCGAACAAATTCGGAGCATGCACAAGAGCTATCCATTTTTGGAAATTGTGGGGGAGCCAGGTGCAGGCAAGTCCACCTTGGTTGAGTTTTTGTGGAAGCTTGTGGGGCGCCAGGACTATGAGGGGTTTGATCCGTCGAAGTCTACGCTGGCTGCGCGGTCTCGCAACTTTGCGCAGGTCAGCAATTTGCCTGTGGTGTTGATTGAGGCCGACCGGGACGAAGACACGGCCAAGGGACGCAAGTTTGATTGGGATGAATTGAAGACCGCCTATAACGGACGGGCCAGCCGTGCACGTGGTGTGAAGACGGGCGGCAATGAAACCTATGAGCCCCCCTTTCGCGGATCCATCGTGATTTCTCAAAATGCGGACGTGAGTGCCTCGGAAGCTATTTTGCAGCGGATTGTGCATTTGGGCTTTGACCGGGCTGGGCACAATGAAGCCTCTAAAAATGCAGCTGAGCGATTGGAGAGCATGCCGCTGGGACACGTGAGCCAGTTTTTGCAGATGGCGTGCATGGCAGAGACAAAAGTGATGGAGACTGTGAAGCGGCAAACGCCGTTTTATGAAAAAGAGCTGATGGTGCGTGAAGGCATTACGTCTGTTCGCATAGCTAAAAACCATGCACAAATTTTGGGGCTTGTGGATGCGTTGGCCGATTTGGTCACTTTAAGCCGGGAGCAGCGGGACGCGATTTACAACACGGTCTGCGACATTGCTGTGGAGCGCCAAGAAGCCATCGTGGCAGACCACCCGATGGTGGCTGAGTTTTGGGAGATGTATGATTTTCTCAATGCAGGCAAAAGTGGTGCACGGCTCAACCACTCCCACGATGCAAGCACGATTGCGATCAACTTCAACCACTTCGGGCGGTTGGCCCAGCGGGAAAACCAGCAAGTACCTGCGATCTCAGATCTAAAGCGGCTATTGAAGGCATCGAAGACCCGCAAGTTTAAGGGCATCAAAACAGTGCGCAGCCAAGCCATTGATGAAGGTGGCTATGTGAGTGGTGCAACGCTGAAGTGCTGGATATTTGAATGCGATCCGCGCAAGTTTCAAACTCAGGAGATGTTTGATGGGTAAGCTCCCCTTGCCTGCTTCTTTTGAGTTTGCCGTGTGGGAGGTGTAACTCCCATGCGCTCAGACCGGGTACAACAGCCCCAGCCTTTGGTGGTGGACCATCCCCAAGCTGCCGCCATGCTTGCGCTGGAGCCAGATGAAATGAAAGCTGCCGGGGACCAGGAACTGATCGCCTATTTCACCAAAGGTGGCAAAACCCGGCCACGGCGCTATTATTTGATCAAAGATTTGGAAAAATTCGCGCTGGAGCTCCGAAAAGCCAAATGTCTGCAAACTCTTCTAACGACATCGTCATCCGGACAAAATATCCCCCCAACCACAGAAAAGCCGGGAAAATCAAGCCTTTCTGGACCGAAAACGCGACAGCCAAAAGACCAAACGGCGCAAGTGTTCGCCTTCGGGCAAGTTGTGGCACGGCCAACAAAAGAATAGCCCTGGCACGCACCGCCCAGAAGATCCATGACATTGAAACGGGGAAAGACCAGGTCAATGCAACGCGCATGACACTGGACGATGCCTTTGCCCGCTATTGGTTGGAACATGTGTGCAAGGGCACTTCTACGCCCCAAATTAGCTCAGCTGATGACATTCGCACCTCTGGGCTCACGATTTTGCGACTTATGTCGGTTATTCATGGGCAGCATGGCATTCATTTGGATGAGGTGACCAACAATGTCGTGGCCCAATACTGCGCCTTGCGCCGGTCTGAGCCGGTGCGCAACCGCAAAGCCAAGGGCGATGAGCCGTTGCCTCTCATCGGGCCGAAGTCGGTTAACAATGAGTTGGACTTCTTGCGGGCTGTGGTCAATCGCGCGCGCACCCATTGGGGGTTGGCCGTTGATCCCAAAGTACCAGAGCCCGGTGGTGGCTATCGCTTGGCCCCGGTGATTTGGAACAAGCACAGGTTTGAGACGCCAGATTCCCCTAAGCGGACGATTACGCCAGAAATGCAGGCTGCGGTGATGGCTTGGTGTTATGAGCCGGAGAACCTGGCTTATGTGCACGTTGCTGATTTATTGCAGGCGGGGATCTGGTGTCCCTTACGCCGCCAAAACCTGACGGAGCTGGATTGGAGCCAAGTGGATATGTCTGCGCGGACCATTACGGCCTTTGTTAAGTCCAAAAAACCGGGCGGCCGTCGCCTCACTCTTCCGATCGTTGACGTGTTTTGGCTATGGTTGGCCAACAGAGGGCCACAGGAGAGCGGGCGGGTTTTCCTGCGTTGGAATCCACGGGGTGGCGAAACTGGCCCCAATGGACGCAAGCTTGGCCAATGGGAGCCCTTCGATAGCTTCAAGAAGTCTTGGGCCACGGTAAAGGAAGCCTGCGGCTTGGGCGAGATCACCTTCCATGAAGCAACACGCAAAACCAGTGCGACCCGTCTCATCAACGCGGGTGGTAGTTTGGTGGAGGCGCAGCGCGTGCTCGGCCATAGCGAGATAACCACGACCATGGATTATGTAGGCGTAACTGGCGACGACATCCGCTCCGCCATGAACCGCTCAGCGGCCGCCTTCGCGCCGGCTGAAAAACCCGCCAACAAAGCCTGATTTTCAACTCCAGCATCAATGCCCGCACAGACTCATTCTTTGGGTGTGAAATAGCTGTGCACGTGAATTGTTCGAGGGAAAAATTGACCAACTTTTGACCAACTTTTGAAAAACGACTTTAGGCCCCTAAGGCCGACGTTCAATTTATTCAATGTTTTCAAGAAGTTAGTGGTCGGGGCAGTAAGATTCGAACTTACGACCCCCTGGTCCCAAACCAGGTGCGCTACCAGGCTGCGCTATGCCCCGACACTGCCCTCCGCAGAGGGTCTGACCACCAAGTTCGCTGCTGCAAACCCTGATCAATTTGTGGAGCAGGATTTACACAGGTTTTTCACGACATGCAAGCGCGATTACCGTTTTTTTAGAACTTTAAACACGCCACTGACCTTTATGACCAAACTATCCCCAACTTTCGCCTCTCCAGAGCAGAAAACCATGTCTTCAAGCACCTTTGTGACCCGGGCCGTGCCCTCTAACCACTCCCCCGCCTTCGCTGCTGAGAGAAAATCGCTGGTGACTCGCACCGTAACAGCCCCTTGGCGGGTTTCCCGGTGCACGGCCGTCGCAAGCAAGCCATCACAAAACGCCATCAACATGCCCCCATGGGCAATGCCGCGCGAATTACAGTGGCGCTGCTGCAAGCGCACCCCATGCCAAAACGACGTCTCATCGATACGGTGATAAAAAGGCCCATTGTGCGTGGTATAAGGCCCGCGTGTAGTGGAGCGTTTATACCCTACAGGCGGCTGGTCATCCGCGTGCTCATCTGCAAGCTTATCCGCGTGCTCTTCCTCAGGGCTTTCAATTACCCGTGCCATAACTCTCCCCCAACCACTCAAACGCCCAGCCACAAGCATTCACAGCTCACCACCGCGCGTATCTGCATTCATTTGATGTGTAGAATACGGAAGAAAGCCAAAAGCCTCACATTAGGACTCTTCTGGCTCCCCAAAAATTTCGGCAACCGCAAGCCCCTTGGGCCCTTCGCCAAAACGCACCTTCACGTGCTGGCCCGGAATAAGCTCGCGCACGCCAAACCGGCGCAATGTCTCCATATGTACAAAAATATCTGGCGTGCCGTCCCCGCGCGTCACAAAGCCATAGCCCCGCGCCCGGTTGAACCACTTCACCAGTGCCATCTCATATCCCCCCACAGGCACGACACCCGTAGCAGGTTGACGATGCTCCTCCCGAGGGATCGGCTTCACAGCCGTTGTCTCGTCAACGTCAATTATCTTGATAGCTTGGAAACCTTTTTCCCGTTCCACCGCTTCGCATGTCACCGTTGCGCCCTCAAAAAGAGCTTCGCGGCCAGCTTGGCGCAAACAGGACAGATGAACCATGACGTCTGCACGTCCATCATCTGGGACAATAAATCCGAACCCTTTAACAGGGTCAAACCACTTCACAACACCAGTTATCTCAAACGTAGTGTCGATGGATTCAGCAGAACTCTCGACAATTTCTTCCATCCCCACCCCGACAATATTGTAGGCCGCTCTATATTGTAGGCCGCTCTATCTCATCTGGCCTCGCCGCTCCACGGCTTAAAGCTGGTAGCCCCTCCAAAAGAAAGTTAACCATAACATCACGATTCCTGAATTTACACAACTTTAGCGCCATCAAATTCACGTAAAACCGCGATTCCACCTCTTAGAGCACGATTAAATTTGTAAAAACCAATTCCTTGGGGCCTCTTGCTTGCCCATTCGTCCCCTACAGACTAATCATTAAAAGAAACTATTGAGAATCTGTTTTTGATTCTCTCTCTTAATAAAACGCAGTCCCGGCACTTCAAAAACGCTCCGATGTATCCAAATAAGGACGATCGAGTATCTGCCGCAATCTGCATAGGAGGAGCACACTCAATGCTGCATGCCATCGGCCTAGGGCTAGGTCTGTCTGCCCTCTGGCTGCTTTTGTCAGGTTTTTTCGAGCCGCTTCTTTTAAGCTTAGGTTTGGTATCGGTTGTGTTGTGCGTCTACCTTGCTCACCGCATGGATGTTGTCGACCACGAGACCATCCCCCTCCACATCGGCTACGGCATTATCTCCTATTTTGTGTGGCTTACAGTAGAAGTCGCCAAAGCGAACTGGGCGGTCACCAAAGTTATTTTAAGCCCAAAAATGGTGCTCAATCAGAGCTTCATCACCGTTCCCACCGACCAAAGTGATGATTTAGGCCGCGTCATCTATGCCAATTCCATCACCCTGACACCCGGCACCATCACCGTTGAAATTGAACCGGGGAGTTTTCTGGTTCATGCACTCACAGACGACGCTGCCGACATGGAAGCCCTCGCAGACATGGGCGCACGCGTAACAGCCATTGAGGGCAATGCCTAATGTATGAAATCGCCACCCTCTCTATTTTCATTTCCATTGTGCTTATTCTGGTGCGTTTGTTTTTAGGCCCCACCTTGTACGACCGGGTCCTCGCGGTAAATTCCTTCGGCACCGTCACCGTGCTGCTGATCGGCGTGCTGGGCTTTCTCACTGGCCGTCCAGATTTCCTCGACATCGCCATTCTTTATGCGTTGATCAATTTCATCTCCACCATCGCCATCCTCAAGTTCTTCCGCTACCGCGCCCTTGGATTGGATAGCGCATACACAGATGAATCCATCGACGCCAGCACCCCCGATGATGCCTCGCAACCAACACGCAGTCAGGAGATCCCTCATGATTGACTGGCTCACCCCCTACATAGACCCAGCACTCGATGTCGCCAGTTGGATTTGCTTCATCATTGGCGGCTTTTATTTGATTGTGGGCTCCATCGGCATGATCCGCTTGCCCGACTTCTGGGCACGCCTGCACGGGGCGGGCGTTGTCGACACCCTCGCCACCGAGCTTTTCATCCTTGGCATGATCTTGCAGTCCGGCTGGTCCATCGTCACCATCAAACTGGTTTTGATCGGCGTGTTTTTGTTCTTCACCAGCCCAACCAGCACCCATGCAGTCGCCAATGCGGCTTGGCTCGCAGGCATTCGTCCTAAAAACATGAAACAGCAAGCCCCTCTCACTGGAAATCAGGAGAAAAGCTCATGAGTGTCATCCTCATAGACGTTGCCCTCTTCTCTTTCCTGTTACTCACAGCCTTTGCCATTGTGCGTTTACGCAACCTCTTCGCCGTCACCATGTTGACCAGCGTTTTTTCCCTATTGTCCGCTGGCCTCTTCGTCACCCTAGATGCGGTAGACGTTGCCTTTACAGAAGCCGCCGTCGGGGCTGGCATTTCCACCGTGCTTTTGTTGGGCACTCTCAGCCTCACGCCGCACGATGAAAAACCAGCGACGCGCTCACCTCTTTTGCCAATGCTCGTTGTCTTCATCACAGGGGCTGCGTTGATTTACGGCACAATGGACATGCCCGCATTTGGCTCAGCCGATGCCCCCATCCATCAACACGTGGGGCCAGACTACATAGAGCGCTACCCCCATGACATCGACATGCCCAACATCGTCACCGGCATTCTAGGTTCCTACCGAGGGTTCGACACTTTGGGCGAAACAGCTGTCGTCTTTACAGCCGGTATTGCCGTCATCCTCTTGTTGCATCGCTCCACATTGGGCAGACGCAGACGCGAAGATGAAGAGGAGGATCTCTAATGCATCACCACCTCATTTTGCGGATTGTTTCCAAGTTCCTCATTCCCCCAATTTTGCTCTACGCCCTATACGTACAATTCCACGGCGACTTTGGTCCCGGCGGCGGTTTCCAAGCAGGGGTCATCTTTGCCGCTGGCTTTATTTTGTACGGCATTGTCTACGGCGTCAGCCACCTGCGTCGTGTGCTGCCCCCCGCACTCGTGCGCGCACTCGCGGCACTTGGCGTTCTCATTTACGCCGGCACAGGCGTTGTCAGCATGTTTTTAGGGTTTAATTACCTCGACTATGCCGCCTTTGCCTCAGACCCGGCCCATGCCTCACACGGCCAGCACTACGGCATCATCGTGATTGAATTTGGTGTCGGCCTAACCGTGTTCGCGGTCATGACGGCAATTTTCATGGCGTTTGCCTCCCGCGCACCCGAGATCAAGGACACGGACTGGTAAGATGGAAGACTTAACCTTCGACTTCATCATCGCCCGCTACAACTATTGGCTGGTCATCACCCTCATGATGACTGGGTTCTACGTTGTTGTGAGCCGAGGTAACTTGATCAAAAAGATCGTCGGCCTCAATCTGTTCCAAACCTCGGTTTTCATGCTCTACATTTCAGCAGGTAAAATCATCGGGGGGACAGCGCCCATCTTCACCGACAACCCGGATGAGGTTTATTCAAACCCGCTCCCGCATGTGTTGATCCTCACCGCCATTGTGGTGGGCGTGGCCACCACTGCACTCGGACTGGCCCTCATCATCCGCATCAAAGAAACATTCGGCTCCATTGAAGAAGATGAGCTTCTCAAAATTGAACATGATTATGACACGACCGGTAAAATGCCTACAGCGGAGGGGCGTCCGTAATGCTTGAGCAACTGACCCATCACCTCCCTGCCCTGCAAACCGTCATTCCCCTTATCGCTGCACCTCTATGCATGCTATTTGGGTCACGCCATATCGCGTGGACCATTACCCTCATCGCCTCTCTCGCAACTTTTGTCATTTCTTGCGTGCTGCTGGCACAAGTCATTGATGGTTCTGTAATTTCCTACCACTTAGGCGGCTGGGAACCCCCACTTGGCATTGAATACCGCATTGATGCGTTCAATGCTTTTGTCCTCTTGATCGTCTCAGGCATCGGCGCGTTGATCCCGTTCTACGCACCCGCCAGCATCAAAAGTGAAATTCCCAAAAGTCTGCACAGCTATTTTTATACAGCCTACCTTTTGTGCCTAACCGGCTTGCTCGGCGTAACAGTGACCGGCGACGCCTTTAACGTCTTTGTGTTTTTAGAAGTCTCCTCCCTATCCACCTATGCGTTGGTGGCTATGGGCGCAAAAAAGGACCCGCGCGCGCTCACATCTGCCTTTAACTACCTCGTCATGGGCACAATCGGCGCAACCTTCTTCGTACTTGGCTTGGGCCTACTCTACATCCTTACGGGCACGCTCAACATGGTTGATCTGGCCGACAAAATCCTTTTGCTGGAAGACAACCGCACCCTCAATGTCGCCTTCGCGTTCATTCTCGTCGGGCTTGGCCTCAAAATCGCAATGTTCCCAATGCACCTTTGGTTGCCCAATGCCTACGCCTATGCCCCGTCAGCGGTAACCGCCTTCCTAGCTGCAACCGCCACAAAGGTTGCCATCTACACTCTTTTGCGGTTCCTCTTCACCGTCTTCAGCTTCGACTATCCATTTGAAGTGCAAACCTTAGAATGGGTGGTGTTGCCGCTCGCCATTATGGCCATGTTTGCCGCTTCAATCGTGGCCATTTTCCAAACCAATTTGAAACGCTTGCTCGCCTACTCATCCATTGCACAAGTTGGCTACATGTTGCTTGGTGTCACCTTCCTGTCAAAAACAGGCGTGACCGCCACCATCATTCACTTGTTCAATCACGCAGTAACCAAAGGCGGCCTCTTCATGGCTGTTGGCGCATTGGTCTTGCGATATGGCTCTCCCAATATTGAAGATCTGCGCGGCGCAGGCAGACAAATGCCGTGGACCATGGCTGCTTTTGTTGCCGGTGGCCTAAGTCTCATTGGCGTCCCGCTCACCGCAGGGTTTATTTCAAAGTGGTATCTCATCAGCGCCGCTTTCGAGGCCAATCATTGGGTGCCCGCCATTCTCATTGTGGCCTCCTCTCTGCTCGCTGTCATTTATGTCTGGCGCGTCGTGGAAGCTGCATACTTGCAAGAGCCTGCCAATCCGACCCGGCAAATCAAAGAAGCCCCCCCCATGATGCTCATTTCGACATGGGTTCTCATTGGGGCCAGCTTTTACTTCGGCATTGACGCAAGCTTCACAACCCACGCCGCATCAGCCGGTGCGGACATGTTGCTGGGGAGCGTGGATAATAGCGCACACATTATCCTTGAGCCATCTCACTCACTCATCCCTCATGTCACCCCTCATGGGCAGGAGTAATCAATATGCCTCTCACCCATGAAACAGCCATCGCCTTGGCCCTCATCATTCCGTTCGCCGGGATGATCTTGATTGGCCTGTCTGATCGCAACTCAATCGTCCGCGACATCATTTCCGTCCTCACCTCCCTTCTTCTCTTCTCCGTCACCTTCTGGTTGTTGCGCGAAGTTGAAGCAGGTGCCGTGCCCGAACTCATCCTCTTCGACGTGATGCCCGGACTGTCCATGGCGTTCAAAATCGAACCGCTGGGCATGTTATTTGGCGTGGTCGCGTCTGGTTTGTGGATTGTCACTGCCCTCTATGCCATTGGCTATATGCGCGGCAATAAAGAAGCTCACCAGACACGCTTTTACATGTGTTTTGCCTTGGCCATTTCCGCCTCCATGGGCATTGCCTTTGCTTCCAACATGTTCACGCTCTTCATTTTCTACGAAGTGCTTACACTCTCCACCTATCCGCTGGTTGCCCACAAACAAAACGCAGATGCCAAAAAAGGCGCGCGCACGTATTTAAGCATTTTGATTGGCACCTCCATTGGCTTCCAACTGCTGGCCATCATCTGGACGTGGGTTGCCACCGGCACACTCGACTTCGTGCATGGCGGCATCCTGTCTGGACATTTGGACGACAGTTTTGCCCCTGTACTGCTGGCCCTATATGCCTTCGGCATCGGCAAAGCCGCCCTCATGCCGTTCCACCGTTGGCTCCCCGCTGCCATGGTCGCCCCAACGCCAGTTTCGGCATTACTTCACGCGGTTGCTGTGGTGAAAGCAGGTGTTTTCACCATGCTTAAAGTGGGGGTCTATATTTTCGGGATTGATTATCTGTCTCTGACAGGGGCTTCAGATTGGCTCATGTGGCTTGCTGCAGCATCCATTCTCATTGCCTCCATTGTCGCCATGACAAAAGACAATTTGAAAGCCCGACTGGCCTATTCCACCGTCTCACAACTTTCCTACATCACCCTTGCCATGGCCTTAGCCAGCTCGCTCGGCGTGATGGGCGGCGCAATGCACATTCCCATGCACGCCATGGGCAAAATCACACTCTTCATGTGCGCCGGGGCCATTTATGTTGCTACCCACAAAACCAACATCTCTCAGATGCGTGGTTTAGGGCGCACCATGCCGTTCACCTATGCCGCCTTCCTCATTGGCTCATTGTCAATCATTGGCTTGCCGCCATTCGGCGGGGCGTGGAGTAAATGGTATATTCTGCTGGCCGCCGCAGACACGGGACAACTCATCATGATTGGGGTCTTGATGGTTTCGTCCCTTCTCAATGTCGCCTATCTTTTACCGGTCGTCGCACAAGGTTTCTTCTTGCCAAACCCCGACGATCTATCAGAACCGGCCGCAAAAGGCAGCATAAGCACACGCATCAAAGAAGCCCCTCTTCTGGTGGTGCTTCCCCCATGTCTCACAGCTATTGGCTGTTTCCTGCTGTTCTTCTATGCCCAAGAAATTTACAATTTGCTGGCCCCTGTTGCCTTCGGTCCTGAAACCGCAACAGCCGTGCTGGGAGGGTCCCCTTCATGACACATCAATCCCCCTCCCAAAAAGGTCGGTCACAGAGCGGCTCAAACCGCAGTCTCTGGATCACCCTTGGGCTCGCCGTTCTATTGGGAATGTCTAGCTTTCTCTACGAGCCCCACGGCTACTTCGAGGTTGAGCATATTAAAGGCTTCTATGCCCTCTTTGGTTTTGTCGCCCTTTGCGTTCTTTTCATTGCCGCAAAAGTCGCAAGCCCTCTCCTCACTCGGCATGAAGATTACTACGCGCCCAAAGACACCCTGAGCGAAGAGTTTCCAGAAAACCAGCTAGGCCGGGAGAATAAAGATGTTTGAGTTTTTCCCACCCGCATTTTGCTTCCTCAGCGCAGCATTGCTACTCCCCTTCATTCCCCAAGGCATCCTACGGGGCCTCTTTTCCCTCACCGTGCCCGTATTAGCTGGATGGAGCATCTGGACCGCTACCCAAGGCGCAAGTGCCCAGACAGATTTCATGGGCTATACGCTCACCCTCATGCGCGTGGATGGCCTTTCCACCTTCTTTGGCTTGGCCTTCTCGTTAGCAGCCTTTGTGTGCCTCATCTATGCATGGCACATCCGCGATACCGTGCAGCAAGTCAGCACACTCCTTTATGCAGGCTCTGCGGTGGGTGCCGTCTTTGCGGGTGACCTCATCACCCTCTTTGTCTACTGGGAAGGCACCGCTATCGCCTCAGTGTTCCTCATTTGGGCGCGGCGCACACAGGGGGCCTACTTCACGGGTCTGCGCTATCTCGTCGTTCAAATTGGGTCCGGCGTCATTTTGCTGGCGGGCATTGTGCTTCACGTCAACACAACCGGCTCCATCGCCTTCGACAGCATGACCCTAGAAAGTGCAGCCAGCTGGACCATATTGCTTGCTTTTGGCATCAAAGCCGCCTTTCCCTTTGTGCACAATTGGCTTGAAGACAGCTACCCTGCTGCCACCATCACCGGCACAGTCATCTTGTCAGCTTTCACAACAAAACTCGCCATCTACGCTTTGGCCCGTGGCTTTGCAGGCACAGAAGAACTTCTTCTCATCGGGGCGGCCATGGCCGTGGTGCCAAGCTTATACGCTGTTTTTGAAAACGACCTGCGCCGCACATTGGCCTATGCTCTTAATGCACAGCTTGGCTTCATGGTGGTTGGCATCGGCATTGGCACAGAGCTGGCGGTCAACGGGGCCGCGGCACATGCCTTCGCCAGTATCTTTTATAAAGGCCTCCTCTTCATGGGGGTGGGCGCGGTTCTCTATCGCACTGGCACATCCAAAGTGACAGAACTTGGCGGGCTAGCTAAATCCATGCCCTGGACCATGGCCTTCACACTTGTAGGTGCGGCCTCCATCTCAGCCTTGCCACTGTTCTCAGGCTTCACCACCAAGTCGCTCATTCTCTCAGCAGCCGGTAATGCCCAGATGTTGTGGGTATGGATGGCCTTGCTCTTTGCATCAGCCTGCGCCGTTTATCACTCTGGCATCAAAATCATCTATTTCACCTTTTTTGGCGAAGATCGCGGCCTCACCCCCAAACAAGCGCCTTTCAACATGAAATTGGCCATGGGGATCACCGCCGTCATTTGCATTGCAGTTGGGGTTTTGCCAGACCAATTCTATGGCTTGTTGCCCTACGATGTGGGCTATCACGCCTATTCCGTATCCCACGTTGTGACCCAGCTTCAGCTCGTTGTATTTGTTGTGCTCGCCTTTTTATTGCTCAAGAACACACCTCTTTTCCCTGCACCCCGTGCCACCGTTTCGCTCGATACAGATTGGCTTTACCGTAAAGTCATTCCCTATCTACTGGGCCATATTGCCCGTTTCGTGGAGCATATTTGGATACGCTGGAAACATGACGCAAACCTGATTGTCTCCAACGCCATTAATGCCAGCTACCGCACGCACGGCCCGCAAGGTCCTGTGGCGCGCACGTGGCCCACAGGGTCCATGGTATTATGGGTTGCAGCCCTACTTGGCATCACGCTACTGCTGACTTACATATAGAAGGCGCTCTTTTCAGAACGTCACCGGCCCACTTTGAGTAACGGAGTCATATCATGGACATGTCAGGCGATATCCTCATCAATGCGGACAAACAATCTGTTTGGAACGCCCTAAACGATGCCGATGTTCTCGTGCAAGCCATTCCGGGGGCCGAAAGTGTCGACAAAATCAGCGACACAGAATTTGCGGCCGTCGCAAAAAATAAAATTGGTCCCGTCACCGCCAAATTCAAAGGCAACGTCACCTTATCAGATATTGATGCCCCAAATGGCTATACAATCTCTGGACAGGGTTCAGGCGGCGCGGCCGGTTTTGCCAAAGGGTCCGCCAAAGTCGCTCTTGTTGATGAAGAAGGCGCCACACGTCTGTCCTACGAAGTGCACGCAACCGTTGGGGGCAAATTGGCCCAAGTTGGTCAACGCCTTGTTGACAGCAGCGCCAAGAAAATGGCGGATCAGTTCTTCGACAAATTCTCCTCGATTGTCGGCGGCCCTATGGATGAGACAAGCGGACTGCACCCAGAAAGCGATGCCATTGCTCCAACCGATGCCCCCCTTCTCCCCGACGAAGACTTCGCAGAAGGGCTATCTCCTTGGACTTGGGGGCCAGCGGTCATCATTATCGGCCTCACGCTCGCTTGGTTTTTCACAAGCTAAGCCTGTCAAGCCAAGGTTTACTGACACCATCCAATAAGCGTCGATAGAGGGGCCGAGCGTGACTTGACGAGAGGCCCCTCTAGCCGCAACACTGTCCCATTGTTTTCCAACACGGAGAGGGATTGCCACCCGGCATGCGCACTCCCTATCCACATCCCCAATTCGGGGATTTCATTTCTCCCCCCGACAGGAGGATCACATGCCCAAAATTACAATGACCGTAAATGGTCAGGAACGCAGCGCCGACATCGAAGCGCGCACCCTGCTCTCCAGCTTTCTACGTGAAGACCTTGGCCTCACCGGCACCCACGTGGGCTGCGACACCAGCCAATGCGGCGCGTGCGTCGTGCACATTGATGGCCAAGCCGTAAAATCTTGCGCCACCTTAGCAGTTCAAAATGAAGGTCGAGACATCACCACGATTGAAGGTCTGGCAAATCCAGACGGTACGTTGCACCCCATGCAAACCGCCTTCCACGAGAACCACGGCTTGCAATGCGGCTTCTGTACCCCCGGCATGATCATGACCGCCACAGACCTCATTAAACGGCATAAAACATCCGGCACCCCACTCGATGAAAAAACCGTCCGGGCCGAACTAGAAGGCAACCTTTGTCGGTGCACAGGCTATCAAAACATCGTGAAAGCCATTCTCGCCGCATCCACCGAAATGTCAGCTTAGGAGGCCCTTATGTATTCATTCGATTATCACCAAGCCACTTCGCTTGACGACGCAGCACAAAAACTTGCCGCAGACGACGAAGCAAGCCTTCTTGCAGGCGGTCAAACATTGATCCCAACACTCAAGCAGCGCCTCGCCATGCCCACCACCTTGGTGGACATCAGCCGCATAGACGCTTTGAATTTCATCCGCCTTGAGGGGGATGTTCTGGTCATTGGGGCAGCAACCTGCCATGCCACAGTCGCAACGTCCCAAACCTGCCGCGACGCCCTCCCAGCCCTTGCAAGCTTAGCCAATCACATTGGCGATCCAGCCGTGCGCCACAGAGGCACCCTTGGCGGCTCCATCGCCAATAATGACCCCTCTGCTGATTACCCCGCCGCAGCGTTAGCCCTAGGGGCAACCATCGTCACCACCCAGCGCGAAATCCCAGCCGATGATTTTTTCACCGGCCTTTTTGAAACCGCGTTAGAGCCGGGCGAAATTCTAAAAGAAGTACGCTTTCCACTGCCAGTGCGCGCCGCCTACTCAAAATTTCCAAACCCCGCCTCACGCTATGCGATGGTCGGCGTTTTCATTGCTCAAACCAGCGCCGGTCCCAAGGTTGGCGTAACGGGAGCCGGCCAAGAAGGCGTATTCCGCTGGCGCGAGCTAGAAGACGCATTGGCCCAAAATTGGTCAACAGATGCACTCAAGGGTCTCTCCCTCGCAGGCGACACTATGATTGCCGACCTGCACGGGGATGGCGACTACCGCGCGCATCTAGTCACGGTCATGGCCAAACGCACCCTTGAAGCCATGGGGTGAGGATAACCACACATGCAAAACGACGACGTCCGTTCAAGCGCCCCGGCACGCATCGCTCTGCCGACCTCGGTAGAAGAAACCTTGTCCTTATTGGCACAGGGGGCCTATGTCGCTGAACGCCCCCTTGCAACGGCCCTCTTTTTGTCCCTCACCATGCAGCGCCCGCTTTTGCTGGAAGGCGAAGCCGGTGTCGGCAAAACCGAAATAGCTAAAGTCATCGCCGCAGCATTGGGGCGGCGTCTCATTCGCCTGCAATGCTACGAAGGTCTCGACAGCGCGGCTTCTGTGTATGAATGGAACTATCAGGCGCAAATGATTGCTCTGCGCATCGCTGAGAACACTTCAACAGCGAGCGATCAATCAGCCCTAACCCAAACAGTATTCGACGAGCGCTTTCTCATCAAACGCCCCCTGCTTGAAGCCTTAAGCCCTGACCCTGCTGGCCCGCCTGTTCTCTTGATTGACGAGCTAGATAGAACCGACGAACCCTTTGAAGCCTATCTCTTAGAACTGCTATCAGACTATCAAGTGACCATCCCAGAGCTCGGCACCATCAAAGCCGCCGAGCCGCCCATCGTCATCATCACATCCAACAGAACCCGCGAAATCCACGACGCCCTCAAACGCCGCTGCCTATTCCACTGGGTTGATTATCCTGACGCCGAACGCGAACGCCAAATCATCGCCCAAAAGGCACCTGAAACAGCGACTAAATTGGGCGATCAAATCGTAGCCTTTGTCCAAGCAATGCGCCAACGCGACCTTTACAAACAACCCGGCATTGCCGAAACCTTAGACTGGGCACAAGCTCTTTCAACCCTTGGCACCCAAGAGCTTACCCTAAGCTCCATCACAGACACGCTCGGCACTCTGCTCAAATTTAGAGAAGACATCACGACGTTCAAAGAAGGCGAAGCTGCAAGCATTCTCGCGCAGCTTGGAGAACAGGCCGCTGAATGAGCCAACCATCATCTGCCCTCCCCATCATCGCAAGCAACCTTGCCCACTTTGTGGACCTGCTGCGCCGAACGGGCATGGCAGTTGGCCCTCAAGATCTTCTCAATGCCCAAGAAGCCCTCACCCATATCAAGCTTGATCATCAGCAAGACTTTTACTGGGCGCTTCACGCAACACTCACCAAGTCCCACATAGATCACAACTTGTTCGACCAAGCTTTTACCTTGTTCTGGCACCACCTCGCCGTACAAGCCCAGCTAAGCCAAGTGGACCTTGAGACAGACGCCCCCTCCGTAACGGTTGAAAAGACGCCCCCCACATCACAACGCTTGCTAGACGCCCTCGTGCCGCAAACACCACCAACCACGCCGCGCCATGAAGAAGACATCGACGCCACCGACACATGGTCATCAGCAGAAATCATTCGCCAGCGCGATTTTGATCAAATGAGCGTGACTGAGTTAAATCATGCCCGCCGCGCCATTGCCCGACTGCCCCTCAGCTTGCCCCAGCGCCCCTCACGGCGCACCCACCCCAGCACCCAACAGCATAAAATTGATCTGCGGGCCACACTGCGCCATGCACATCGCACCCCCGATATCATTACGCTCAAATGGCAAAGTCCGCGCCCCCGGCCCACGCCGCTGGTGGTGCTCTGTGACATTTCTGGTTCCATGAGTACCTATGCCCGCATGATGCTGCATCTCATGCACTTACTAGGCACTCAAAAGAATATCCGCCTCGAAGGTTTTCTGTTTGGCACGCGCCTACACCGCATTACCCGCCAACTCAAACACCGCGATATAGACGCCGCCTTAGCCGCCATTCAAACTGAAGTGGATGATTGGGACGGGGGCACAAAAATCAGCACAGCTTTGCGCCGCTTCAACATCGATTGGGCGCGCCGTGTGCTCGGTCAAGGGGCCACCGTTCTCCTCATCACCGATGGTTTAGACAGAGATGGCCCTGGCGAACTGTCCCAAGAAATGGCCCGCCTCCATCGCACAAGCAAACGTCTGATCTGGCTCAATCCATTGCTGCGCTACGACCGCTTTGAACCAAAGGCGAGTGGCATTCGCGCCATGTTGCCCCATGTTGATGTGTTCCAAAGCATTCATAATGTGAAAAGCATGGAAGACCTTCTCCTCGCGCTCAATACCAGCGATGCGCTCCGCCAATCGTCAAAGGCCATGAGGAGCACCGCATGACAGCCTCACATCAAGACCGCCCCCTACCCGAAAACAAATTGCCCGAACACCTCTTGCAATGGGTTGAGGCAGGCCATGCCGCCGCCATCGCAACCGTTTTGGAAACATGGGGGTCAGCCCCTCGCGCCGTCGGCTCACAACTTGCCATTCGTGATGACGGTGCCTTTATCGGGTCAGTCTCTGGGGGCTGCATCGAAGGCGATGTCATCACCCGCGCCCTTGAGGCCATAGAAACAGAACAACCAGAGATCGCCGAATACGGCGTCTCCGACACAATGGCATGGGAAGTCGGTCTTGCGTGCGGCGGAAAAATTCGCGTGCTTATTGAACCGGTTGCCGTCAATGGTCTATCCATTGACGATCTCAAAGCTCTCTGCACGGCCCGCGCAAAAAAGCAATCTGCTTTGCGGCAGATAAACCTAAACAGATTCACCAGCACCCTATCACTCATTGAGAACGTCCAGAAAAACACCCCTCTTGCACAAACAATTGAGCGCGTGCACCGGTCCGATCGTTCCCAAATTGTAGAGTACGAAAACGAAACTCAGTTCCTACACATTTTCAATCCCCCCCTACGCTTGCTCATCAATGGCGCCGTGCACATTGCCCAGCCCCTAAGCCAAATGGCCGCGATCGCTGGCTATGACGTCACCCTGATAGACCCGCGCGAAGCCTTTGCCACTCCAGAGCGTTTTCCAAATGTGCACATCAAACGAGAGTGGCCTGATGTCGCCATCCGCGCACTCCACCCCGATAACCGCACCGCCATCGTCGCCCTCACCCACGATCCCAAACTCGACGATCCCGCCTTGCTGGCCGCTTTTGAAAGCCCATGTTTTTACATCGGCGCATTGGGTAGCAAAAAAACACAAGCCAGCCGGGAACAGCGCATGACAGAGCAAGGGGTCAGCCAAGAAAACTACCAGCGCCTCCACGGTCCAATCGGCCTCCCACTCGGGGGGCGAAGCCCAGAAGAAATCGCCATCGCCATTTTGGCGCAAATAACTCAGGTGCTACGCTCATGAAGGCATCGTTCATTCCCACCCAAAAGGCAGAGGGGGCGCTTCTTGGCCATTCTCTCGCGTTAGCTGACAGACGCTTCAAAAAAGGACGTCGCTTATCTTCACAAGATCTTGCAGACCTTCAAGCCCACGGTCACACAGAAGTCTTTGCCATTTTTTTAGAAGCCGGTGACGTCGGTGAAGATGACGCAGCCAACAGAATAGCCAAAGCCCTGTGCACACAAGAGGCAGGTCTATCAAAAATGACAGCCTTTACAGGTCGCGCAAACCTGTTCAGCCAAAGCCACGGCTTGCTTCGGGTCAACGCGGATCTCATTCACAAACTCAATCGGTTACACGAAGCCCTCACAGTCGCAACCCTGCCAGACCTCGCACATGTGGCGCCAAAGCAAATGATTGCAACGGTCAAAATCATTCCCTTCGCCTGCCCCCTCTCCGTGCTCAAAGAAGCCGAAGCTTTGCTAAGCCACACCCAAGCCTTTTCCGTGGCGTCCTTCGCACCGGGTCAGTCGGGTCTCATCCTAACCACACTCCCTTCAACCCCACCCAAACTATTGGAGAAGGCAAAGCGCACCTTACAGACACGCCTAGAAACCTATGGCGGCACTCTCCACCAAACACTCACCTGCGACCACTCCCCAACCGCCATTGCAGAGGCGATCACCACGCTTCAAGCAAACAACGCCAGCCCAATTTTCATTTTGGGGGCCTCCGCAACCGTAGATCGCGCCGATGCCGTCCCCGCCGGGGTTGTTGCAGCCAATGGCACAGTTGAGCACTTTGGCATGCCCGTTGATCCCGGGAACTTGCTTTTACTCGCACGCCACAATGAGACCCCCATCATCGGCATGCCCGGCTGCGCCCGCTCTCCAAAACTCAATGGCTTTGATTGGGTCCTAGAACGCCTCATGGCAAACCTACCCATCACACCAGACGACATCACCTCTATGGGTGTCGGCGGTTTGCTCAAAGAAATCGCCAGCCGCCCTCAACCACGTATCGGTGACGTCTCACAATCCAAAACGCACGCAGAAAGCCCCATGCCACACGTCCCCACCATTGCAGCTTTGGTTCTGGCCGCAGGTCTTTCCAGACGCATGGGCACCCGCAATAAACTTATTGAAGAAATAGACGGCAAACCCCTTCTCGCCCAATGCGTTGATACGGTACTCGCAGCCAATGTGGATAGCCTCACCCTTGTCACCGGCCACGAAGCAGAAATTGTTCAAGCCACCATGGGCACACGCCCCATCAGCTATGTCCACAATCCAAACTTTGCAGATGGGCTTGCAAGCTCCCTCAAAGCCGGGCTTGCCGCCTTACCGCCTTGCGACGCCTTCATTGTATGCTTGGGGGATATGCCAGACATTCAAACAGCCGACATTCAAAAACTCATCAGCGCCTACGACCGCGATGAAGGGCGCCTCATTTGCCTACCTGTCGTAAACGGCAAACGTGGCAACCCAGTGTTGTGGGACCACGCCTTTGCAAACGACATGCTCCATCTCACAGGCGATCAAGGCGCAAAGTCCTTGATGCGGGATAACGAAGATGTTCTCTGCGAAGTCGACATTCAACACGCAGGCCCCCTCTCAGACATCGACACATTGTCCGCCTTAACAAACCGACGCAATCAATCACATTAGAAGAACGGAACCCCCATGTCCCGCAGCGCACTCATCACCGATCTCACCCACTTCATTGGACAACCCTCCGCCCAAGCGTTACGCGCCGAAGGGTATCAAGTGTTTGGTACAGACGAGACGTTTGCCCATGAAGAACACCGCCTTGCAGCAGAAGCCGCCACCCCCGGCCTCATTGCGCTTGCCCCCCGTTCCCCGAAAGACTTAATCAAAGCCGTCGTAGAAAAAGCCGGGTCCTTAGATGTCCTCATCAATAATGATGCATATCCCGCCGAGAAATTTGCGATCGAAGATGTACCAGAAGAAAATATGAAAGCAGCCTTTGAAGCCTTGGTATACCGCCCCATGCGCCTATGTCGCGCTGCCGTGCCTCAGTTCAAAAAGCAAGGGGAAGGAAAAATCATTTTCATCACCTCAGCCGCCCCTCTCAATGGCATGCCCAATTTCAGCATTTATCTGGCCGCGCGCGGGGCTGGAAACTCTCTTGCACTAGCCTTGTCAAAGGAACTTGCCCGCGCAAACATTCAAGTAAACGCAGTAGCTCCTAATTTTGTCGATAATCCAGATTATTATCCAAAAAGCCTAATGGCCGACCCAGACCGTGCCGCAAAAATTCTCAAACAAATACCATTAGGCCGCCTCGGCTCCCCAGAAGAAGCGGCCTCTATCATCACTTACTTGGCCAACCCTCTGTCGCAATTCATCACCGGTCAGGTCATCCCCCTCTCAGGCGGATGGGCAACCGCGCGCTAAGCTCAATTGAGACGCACCAATGGGGCCAATGTCTCGCCAATTTCTAAATGCAAAACAAGGTCGGCAATATGGTCAAGTTCAGTCTCCTCGCGGTTGAGAATAATCAGACCTGAGCCATTTTGTTTTGCCATGATGGGGAACCCTGCCGCTGGATAGACCTGCAACGAAGAGCCAATGGCCAACATCAAGTCGCATTCTTGTGTCGCGTGCTGAGCCAACATCATTTGCTCTTCCGGCATGGATTGCCCAAACGAGATGGTCGCCGACTTAACAATCCCATCGCACGACACACACCGAGGCGATTTGCCAGAGGACTCAAATTCCACCTTCACATCCGCCAACTCATGGCGCTGCCCACAAGTAAGGCACGTTGCATACGTAGCATTCCCATGCAGCTCAATCACTTTCGATGCAGGCACCCCTGAGGCTTGATGCAGGCCATCGATATTCTGCGTAATCACATGTGTGACAAGCCCCTCGTCTACCATTTTGGCAATCGCAACATGTCCTTTGTTTGGTTCTGCTGTCCCCAAAGTGGAGTCCATCGCAAACTTACGTCGCCATGCTTCCATGCGCATGTCCTCTGAGGCGACAAATTCTTGAAAATCGATCGGGGCATATTTTGTCCAAAGCCCGCCCGGACTGCGAAAATCAGGAATGCCAGATTCCGTGCTAATCCCAGCCCCCGTAAACACCACAACACGGTGCGCTTTGCTCATCATCTCTTGTAATCTAATCAATGCATCCGCGCTCACGTCAATTCCCCTCAGTCAAAGTTTCAAGAAGGTTGTGGCAGGAAGGCTGCAAATTTCCCGCTGATATGCCATATATAAACCAACCGAACCAATCATAGGTGCTTTATGAAATATCTCCACACAATGATCCGCGTCTCTGACCTTGACGCAACACTAGATTTTTTCTGCAACAAGTTGGGACTTGAAAATGTGGGCCGCTTCGACATCGAAGAAGGGCGCTTTACCCTTGTCTTCCTAGCACCTCCCGGACAACCCGACGCCCAAATTGAACTCACCCACAACTGGGATGGCGATGAAGTGCTGGGTGAAGGCCGCAACTTTGGGCACCTGGCCTATGAAGTCGATAATATTTATGAGACTTGCCAAAAACTGTCAGACGCCGGTGTCGTCATCAACCGACCTCCTCGTGATGGTAAAATGGCCTTTGTCCGTTCTCCTGATAATGTGTCGATTGAACTTTTACAAAAAGGAGCGCCCCTTGAGGCCCTCGAGCCATGGGCGTCGGCGGAAAACATTGGGCACTGGTAAAGCTTTCGCCCCGCGTTCATCCGCTATCTGAACATCCCATTCATCTAACATTCAACCCTCCTCCACGATGATAGGTCAGCAACTTAATGATCGTGGAGGATCAAATGTTAAATTGGAAATTAGCAGTCATTGGCGCAGGATTGGCCCTCGCAGGCATAGGCATTGCAGCCCCAGCACAAGCCGGCGTTTATGTCGGCGTCGGTCATCATGGTGTGTCTGTTGGGTGGTCACACGGCTATGGTTTTGCCCCCCGCCGCTACAAAAATTACCATCGCTATCATGCCCCCTACCGCGCAGCGCGCCACCATGCAAACCGGGCACAACGCCGCCATCAACGCAGAATACAGCAATATTATTATGCGGGCGGCCACAACTCCGGCCATTACTACCGCGCCCGCAATGGTCGCGATTGCCACCCCATTCACCGCAAAGGTCGATGGCGTGGGGATAGAGCCCTTGTCGGCGGCACCATGTGCTACAATCGCAATGGCCGGGGCTATGTCGTCAAAGGCAGTCGCTACCTGATTGACTATTTTTGATAAGACCATTTGGTGTTTGCGGTCTGCCAGCCCCCCGGCAGGCCGCCACCATCCCCTCAACAGGCCGTTGCCGGCGTGTCCTCTTGCAGTCTGCCAACCAAGCTCCTACCTTAATCACTCACGCTGATGAAACACTGTGAGTATAAACATGCCAAGCACCGACACACGACACGCGACCTCCCTTCCCGCGCGATATGACAGCGTCGCCATTGCTCTGCACTGGATCATAGCCCTCGCCTTTTTGTCCATGCTCGCCATCGGGTTTGTCATGAACTCTTTGCCCCCTGCAGACGCCTGGAAGTTCCCGCTCTTTCAATTTCATAAATCCCTGGGCTTCACAATTTTAGGCGGTGTGTGCCTGCGCCTCCTGTGGCGCCTCACCCACACACCCCCCGCATTGCCCACCGAGATGCCCACATGGGAAAGATGGGCCGCCGAGGCCACCCACTGGGTCCTCTACGCCATCCTATTTGCTATGCCGTTGAGCGGATGGATCATTGTCTCCCATTCCGCCTTCAACTTCCCCACGCTTTATTTTGGCCTCTTCGAAATTCCCCATCTAAGTGGGGTCGACTTCGGGTTTTCAAAACAACAAATCGAAGGTGCTGCCAGTCTCTTCCATGAGCTTCTGGCCTTCTCAGCCTGCGGCCTCATAGCCCTTCATGCAGGCGCTGCCCTACGACATCACTTTGCCCTTAAAGACACTGTCCTGCGACGGATGCTTCCCCAATTTGGAAAAGGAACCACTCAATGAATTTTCAACGCCCTGCCAAATGGAACACCCCAAAAAAGCTCGTCGCTCTTGCGCTCCTTGCAGGCCTCGCGAGTGCACCGCTCCATAGCGCACATGCCACCGACTGGCACCTCGACACGCAAACCAGCCACCTCTCCCTCAAGGCCACACAAGCCGGAACCCCGTTCACTGGAAAGTTTCGCGACTTCAGCGCAGACATCACACTAGACCCCGCAGACCTCGCCTCAGCAAGCATCACAGCGCAAATCAAGACCGGTTCCATTTTTACAGATTCCAGCGAGCGCGACGGCACACTGCCCGGCGCAGATTGGTTTGATGTAGAAAATTTCCCAACCGCCACATTTGTCTCTCAAAACATCAAATCAACCGGGCCAGAGCAGTACGAAGCAGAGGGTCAGCTCACCATCAAAGGCACAACAGTCCCCCTCACCTTACCATTCAGCTTAAAAATTGACGGCGACAACGCCGCTGCCACAGGCACCGTCACGATCAACCGGCAAACCTTCGCCATAGGAACAGGCCAATGGGACACAGAATCCGTTGCCGGCTTCTCGGTTGCCATCGTTTACGAAATCAACGCCACGAAATAGAGTTTTACTGTTTTACTGCCCAGAGGAAGCATCAAGCTTGCTCTTCTTAGGCGCAGGAAGGCGCATGTGGGAGTACATGATTTTACCGTTCCACCGTTGCAGCTCCTCGCCGCACGAACACTTCGACACACCATTTTTCCGAACCGAAAGCACGACTCTCTTTTCGATAAAAACAGCACCACATTTGCAAGTGACTTGACCCATGGCGCCACTATAAGCCCCACCAAGCCCAGCGCAACTCAAAGCCGCAACCGCTTGCGCAATCCACAAAAAAGGGTCCCAGTAGGAACCCATATCATCGATCAGTCATGTTTTTATAAGGTAGAATGGTGGTACGCCCTAGGGGAGTCGAACCCCTCTTTCCAGGTTGAAAACCTGGCGTCCTAACCGATAGACGAAGGGCGCACACGCTTGCGAGAATGCCTCGCGGTGGGCAGCTTATAGATTCATCTGAGGCGTTTGGCAAGCGTCAGAATGAGCTTTTAAGCAGAAAGTTTTTAGAAATGTGCTTTTCTTTCAAAAACTTAAAAAAGTAGGTCAAAACAGAGGTTTAGAGCGCAACAGCATCTTCAATTGTCAGCTGAACATTACGCCGTCCCTGCCAATTATCAGCCTTTAGACGTCCTGCAATGTGGAACACCCGCCCCCCGGCTTCCAATAATGACTGCCCGAGCGGCGTATCTGCGACTCGCCATGCGATTCCTTTAAGCCGTTTCCCGTCTTCCCCCATCAAAACACATCGCACATGGTCTGCTCCCACCCGCGACGCATTGACAACACGCACCTGCGGCACCGCAAAACGCGGTTCGGGATTACCCGCCCCAAAAGGCCCGGCTTGTTCAACCAGCGCCAGCAAGTCCCGTGTAGCCCCACCTGGAGATACAACGCCGTCCACCTTATAAACCCGGTCTTCGCCCGCAGCCTCCACATCATCAGCAATGCGTTTAGAAACAAATTCTTCAAAGGCCGCCACCTTGTCTGCTTTAAGGCTCAAGCCCGCAGCCATAGAGTGCCCGCCGCCATTCAACAGCAATCCACTTTCCAATGCGGCCGTCACTGCCCGGCCCAAATCAACCCCATTGATGGAGCGCCCAGACCCTTTACCTTCCCCCTTGCTATCAATCGCAATCACGAAGGAAGGCCGCTCATAGCGCTCTTTTAAGCGGCTTGCGACAATACCAATCACACCGGGATGCCAGCCCTCACCCGACGCAATAATCAACGGCGGCAGTTGATTGGCACGCCGGTCCAAAAGACGGGTTTCAACCTGCGCCAACGCCTCTTCTTGCACCTGTGCTTCAATGGCGCGGCGATCTGTATTAAACGCATCCAACTCCTGAGCCAGATGACGGGCCTCCTGCTCATCTTCCGTTGTCAAAAGCCGCGCCCCCAAATCAGCACGGCCCACCCGGCCTCCAGCGTTCACGCGCGGGCCTAACAGAAACCCAAGGTGATACGCGGCCGGTGTTTCATCCAAACCCGCCACGTCCGCAAGCGCGCGCAAGCCCACATTGCCCCGCTGCGCCAACACTTTCAGTCCTTGACGCACGAACACCCGGTTAAGCCCCTGCAACGGCACCACATCACACACAGTCCCAAGGGCCACCAAATCCAAAAGCTGCATCAAATTGGGTTCTGTGCGCCCCTCAAACCAGCCTTGCTCCCGCAAAGACCGGTTAATCGCCACAATCAGTAAAAATACCACCCCAGCAGCAGCCAGCTGCCCAAGGCCACTATCATCATCCAGCCGGTTGGGGTTTACCACAGAGTGTGCAGGCGGCAACAACGGCTCTGCTTGGTGGTGGTCAGCGACAATCACCTCAAGCCCGTGCTCTTGGGCAATGCCAAGAGCCTTGTGAGCCATGGTGCCGCAATCAACCGTAATTACCACCTCAACACCCTGCTCTTTCAACCGCAGCAAAGCAGGCGCATTGGGGCCATAGCCCTCGTCAATCCGGTCCGGGATATAAATGATTAAATCAGAACCAACCGCCCGGAAATAGCGTTTGAGCAAAGCAGAGGACGTCGCCCCATCCACATCATAATCGCCAAACACAGCCACTTTTTGCCCCTGCGCAATTGCCCTGGCAATGCGCTCTGCGGCCACAGCCATATCGGTCACAATATGGGGGTCCGGCAAATCCGTTTTTAAGGAGGGATTGAGGTAGCGTTCAACAACGTCGCTTGAAACGCCACGGCCCGCGAGAACGCGGGCCAATAGCTCAGGCATATCGTGGCGTTGGGCCATGCCCAATGCCAACCGATCATCTTTCAGCCGAGGAAGCCACTTGCGCCCGGTCAATGAACGATCCACTCCGAGAAAAGTTTTCTCAACCGAACCTAATGGTTCAAACGGTTCGTTCTCGTGACCCTGCGCCATGCGCCCCCTCTAAAGCCTAACGGCTCACTATCCAGTAAACCGTTCTGTATTACCGTGTTCTGCTCGAATGTAACGAACAGTACCGGAATACGAACGCATCACGATGGTGTGTGTGTGCAATTTGCCATCAATCAATTTGATGCCGTCCAGCATGTCGCCGTCCGTCACGCCGGTTGCAGCAAAGATCACATCGCCACTGGCCATTTCATCCATTTCATATTTACGGTTGAAATCTTTCACGCCCATTTTAGCTGCGCGTTCTTTTTGGCTGTCGCTATCTGTAATCAAACGGCCCTGCATTTGACCACCGATGCACCGCAATGCAGCCGCAGCAAGCACACCCTCAGGCGCCCCCCCGATACCGATATACATATCGATGCCAGTTGCTTTGTCCGTTGTCGCAATCACACCCGCAATGTCGCCATCTGTAATCAAGCTAACTTTGGCACCATTTTTACGGATTTCAGCGATGATTGCCGCGTGGCGAGGACGGTCCAACACACATACGTTGATGTCAGAGACTTTAACGCCTTTAGCTTTTGCAACAGCTTTCAAATTGTCTGTCACGCTGGCGTCCAAGTCGACGGTTCCTGCTGGATACCCGCCACCAATCGCAATTTTATCCATGTAAACATCCGGCGCGTGCAACAAAGTGCCGCCTTCCGCCATGGCCACAACAGCCAATGAATTTGGCATGGCTTTCGCAGCCAACGTGGTGCCCTCAAGTGGGTCAAGTGCAATGTCAACCAATGGTCCGTTCCCGGTACCCACTTTTTCACCGATATAAAGCATCGGCGCTTCATCGCGCTCGCCTTCGCCAATCACGATGGTTGCATCAATATCAAGCGCGTTCAATTCTGTACGCGTAGCATCAACAGCAGCTTGGTCAGCAGCTTTCTCATCTCCGCGACCAACCTGAAAAGAAGCAGCAACCGCCGCCCGTTCTGTCACCCGAGCAAGCTCAAGCGCCAACATGCGGCTCAATACTGTCGATTCTACTTCTGCCATGCGTCGTATCCTTAAATGTTACCCGCCGCTACCGGCTGGGCCTAAAATTAATCGCGTTCAACCCGGATCATCATTGGTTGATCCAAGACATCATCATGTTCATTCAGCAACTTGAGTGCGTTTTCAATCGCATCTTCTTGTGTATCATGGGTAATGATGACAACAGGAAGACGGCCCGCATCTACTGGCTTGCTGCTTTGTATAATACGTTCGATCGAGACGGAAGCCTCTGCAAGCGCTTTTGTGATTTCCGCCATAGATCCGGCTCGATCTGTGGCATTTATCCGCAAATAGTAACTGCCCACACGCTCTGAGATAGGTGTGATTGCAGAAGGTTGCAGGTCTTTGGAGGGAATGCCAAACGGCGCCACCACCAAACCTCGGGCAATATCAATAATATCACCCACAACAGCCGATGCCGTTGGACCTTCACCGGCCCCCGGCCCTTCAAGCACAACAGAGCCAACCGCTGACCCCTCAATAGCGACCGCATTCACCACGCTGGTGACAGCCGCAAGGGGCGAAGCAACAGGCACCAAAACCGGGTGCACACGCTGTTCAATGCTGTTGCCATGTCGTGCCGCAATGCCAAGAAGCCGAATTTTGAAGCCCAACTCTTTAGCAAATTCAATATCCATGGCGCTAATTGCCTCAATGCCTTCCACATAGAGACCATCAAAGTCCAACGTCACCCCATAAGAAAGAGACGCCAAAATGGCCAATTTGTGGGCCGCATCAATGCCCCCAACGTCA
>JARGNZ010000020.1:11139-59730 GCA_029209985.1 Parvibaculaceae bacterium | reverse complement strand
AGAGGCGCGGGTTGAGCGTGTGGCACACAGCGCCCATGCCCATAATGCCGTACCATGCTTCGAGGTGGCGGTGAGTGTTCCACGCCATTGTGGCGATCACGTCGCCTTGCTTGCCACCCAGCTTTTCGAGAGCTTGAGCAATTTTACGCGCCCGGAGGTGGATTTCTTTATAATTTGTTGTGTGAAACGGTCCCTCAACGGTCCGTGTTACCACTTCCCGTTCGCCGTGGAAGCGCGCCGCGTGATCAATAATTGTGGTGACCGTTAGTGGCCAATCTTGCATCAAACCCTTCATGGGTATTCCCTCCGGATAATTACTTTGGCATGTGAGATGCCCGCTGCGTTTTTGCGCGAGTTCACCCCATTTCCCTAGCGGCGATCTTAGTGAAAAGATTCAAATCGAACAATGCGTACGCCGGGTACTTTCTTCTGAATCTTTTCAAATTCGCATATTTTGCCGACAAAACTCGTGCATCTTGTCAAAGCCCGGTGTCTAGTAGTCAAAAAAGGAGGACAAATTGTCAGATTACCATCTTCAAAGTGCCCGGACTCTGCTTGCAGGGCTACGGTCTGGCGACATAAGCGCACGCGATCTATTGGCTCACTACAAAGCCCGCGTGGAAAACCTCAACCCAGCGATCAATGCGATTGTGGCCACAGACTTTCCAGCGGCTGAAAAACGCGCGGCGGAAGCTGATGCGGCTTTGGCACGCGGTGAAAACTGGGGACCTCTTCACGGGCTGCCGATGACCATTAAAGATGCGATCGAAGTGGCTGGCATGCCGACCACGGGAGGCGCGGTTATGTGGAAAGACCATGTGCCCACAAAGCACGCCATTGCTGTGCAACGGTTGGTGGATGCGGGTGCGATTATTTTTGGTAAAACAAACGTGCCATTTCTCTCCAGCGACATTCAAAGCTACAATGATGTGTATGGCACCACAAACAATCCATGGGACCCAACCCGCACATGCGGCGGCTCGTCTGGCGGGGCAGCGGCGGCGATTGCTGCGGGCCTCACACCGATGGAACTTGGTTCTGACATTGGCGGTTCCATTCGCTCGCCCGCGCATTTTTGCGGTGTGTATGGGCACAAACCCACTTATGGCATTGTACCCAAAGTAGGCCACATGCCCCCTGCCCCCGGCGACTTGCGCGAGAGTGATCTCTCCGTTATGGGGCCGTTGGGGCGGACTGCTGGCGACCTTGCCATGGAGCTTGACCTAATTGCAGGTGCCCACGGCTTGAATGCTAAGGGATGGCAATTGTCCCTCCCAGACGCACGCACGAAAGACCCTAAGAAGCTGCGCGTTGCGGTTTGGTATGACGATCCCTATTGCGAAATCGATCAAGCCTCGCTGACCCAATTGAATAAGGCGGCGCAAGCCCTCAAAGACGCAGGCGCTCATGTAGATGAAAACGCGCGGCCCGATTTTACGCTGGCAGAAATCTCTGAGCTGTATTTTATGTTGCTGCATGCCACCACCGGGGCGGGAATGCCGCCTAAAGTTGTGGACAAATGGAAACAGACTGCGGAAACAGCCGCACCGGATGACAAGTCGCATGGAGCGATGCAGGCACGCGGGGGCACACTCAGCCTTGGGCAAGCGCCCGTGTGGTGGGAAAAACGCGAAGTCATTCGTGCGAAATGGGAAACATTCTTCCAATCTTATGATGTGGTGCTGGCCCCTGTTGTGATGGTGCCCGCCTTTAAGCATGACCATGAAAAGAGCTGGGAAAAACGCGCCCTGACAGTCAACGGCAAAGAGCGGTCCTATATGGACATTCTCATTTGGGCTGGCCCCGCTGTGGTTTCTTATCTGCCCGCGACCTCTGCCCCGGTTGGGATGACGCCGGACGGGTTGCCGGTGAATGTGCAAATCATTGGGCCGCACTTAGAAGACTATACGCCAATTGCTGTGGCGGAAATGTTGGAAGACCGATTGGGGGGTATTCAAACACCGCCCAGCTTTGGCTAACGCCTTATTTGTCCCAAGCCCACCGGGTGAGCGCACGTCGAAATTTTCATTCTTTTGAAAAACACGCCTTGCGCTCCCTGCTCGGCTTTGCCAAACCTACACACAGACCTTTTAGGAGAACGATCATGCCCCTTAGCAATGCTGCGCAACGCGATGTTGAAACCGTTATTCACCCTTACACCAACCTTGACCAGTTTCGTGAAAGCGGACCGTTGATCATTGAACGCGGTGAGGGCATCTATGTTTATGACAGCGATGGCAAGCAATACATTGAGGGCATGGCAGGCTTATGGTGCACAGCACTTGGCTATTCAAACGAAGAGCTGATTGAAACGGCCCGTGAGCAAATGTCGAACCTGCCCTTCACCCATGTTTTTTCGGGGAAGACGCACCCCAAAGCCGCTGAGCTTGCTGAGCGCCTTAAAGCGATCGCGCCCCATGAGGCGTCCAAAGTATTGTTCTGTGGCTCAGGTTCTGAAGCCAATGACCAGCAGATCAAATTGATTTGGTATTACAACAATGCCAAGGGCCGCCCTGAGAAAAAGAAAATCATTGCACGCCATCAAGGCTACCACGGTGTCACTGTTGCCACCGCCAGCTTGACCGGCTTGCCTGCCAACCACAAAGACTTTGATCTGCCCATTTCAGGTATTCTGCATACGGATAGCCCGCACTATTACAAAAACGGGAAAGACGGCGAAACAGAATTAGAATTTTCCCAGCGCTGCGCTGACAATTTGGAAAAAATGATATTAGATGAAGGCCCGGACACCGTTGCGGCCTTCATTGCGGAGCCTGTGATGGGCGCTGGCGGTGTGGTGATGCCACCAGAGGGATACTTTGAGAAAATCCAAAAGGTTTTGAAGAAGTACGACATTTACCTGATTGCGGATGAAGTGATTTGTGGCTTTGGGCGGACGGGTAATATGTTTGGCGCTCAAACTTACGGCATGGAGGTTGACACCATCTCGGTGGCTAAGGCGCTGTCCTCGGCTTACGTGCCGATTGGCGCGGTGACCGTTGGCGAAGATATGTATCAAGCCATGCTAGACCAAAGCCGCAAAATTGGCGTATTTGGCCACGGCTTCACCTATACAGCCCACCCGCTTGCCTCTGCCGTTGCCGCCAAGACCCTTGAAATTTATGAGCGCATGGACATTGTCAATGTGGTGCGCGGTGTGCAACCCACCTTTGAAGCACGGGTTGCCAAATTGGGCGATCACCCACTTGTGGGCAATACACGGGCTAAGGGATTGCTCGGCGCAATCGAGCTTGCCAAAGACCCTGCCAAACGCGAAGCCTTTGATCCATCAGCGGCTGTGGGTGTGAAACTGGCGGCGGCGTGCCAAGCACACGGTGTGATTTTGCGGAACATGGCAGGCGACATTCTTGCATTCTGTCCACCGCTCATCATTACCGAAGCGGAAATTAACGAGATGTTTGATCGCGTTGAAAAGGCGCTTGATGATACGGCTGCTTGGGTTGCAAAAGAAGGCCACTAAGGTGTGCGAGTAGGAGAAATTATGACTGTTGAACGATTTACACTAAGCCTTAGAGGCAAAGCCACGCCAGAAGACGACATGGGCGAGGTGATGCTGGTTGACGGCATGGGCCTGATCACGGAAGGCACCTATGCGGGCGCGGTTCGGTTTCAAGGACGGGTAGAAACGGAAAGCGAAAGCAGTTTCCGGGAGACCGGTGAACTTGATTTAGCGGCGGGCAAAGTGTTTTTTGAAAGCGATGGGAGCGGCACCTTGGTGCCCTCTCCTGTTGACGGTCTGCAATTGGGCCGCGTGTGCTGGCACATCACCGGGGGCACTGGTGCCTTTGACGCCGCGATGGGGCAGCTACTGTCCAACTTTACGGTGAGCGAAGAGGCTGTGGTTGAGGATTCAATTGCAGCGATTATTTTTCTGCCTTGAAGATATTCATACAAAAAGGCGGCCCAACATTTGAGCCGCCTTTTATCAAATACACTTACAGTGCTTAGAATTTATACACTAAGCCAAGGTTGAAGATATGAGCACTGAAGTCGATATCAAAACCAAGCTGATCAAATGACCCATCGCCATATTGATACCCTGCATTCAAGACCATTGCATCGCTTAGGTCCCACCCAAGATTAGCACCGGCTTTCCACATTGTCCCTTCGATGTCTTCAGACGTTGTGCCGACACCAACCACTTCATAATCAACAGAGCCCATCAAAAAGTAATAGCCCGTTGACAGGTCTAGGCTGACACCATTTGACACTGGAATACGCGCTTTTGCATGCGCACCCGCATATTGCAGGTCAGTCGATGTTCTGATTGTCGGTACAGCAGAGTTTGTTACGCCGTCCGGAGAGTTGAGCGACACAAAGCCATCAATCCCGAAACCCAAATCAACATCGCCACCAATTACATCATCAAAGAAGTAGGTAGCCGATGCTTCTGCACCACAAAAGGTATCCCCGTACAAACCATCAAAGTCTGCATCTGTTTCCATGATCAAGCATTGTGCGCCAAGCCCTGCTTCAATGTTTGAAGCCTCTGCCGCTTGAGCAGAAGAAATAGCTGTCGTTGAAAGAAGCAACGATGCAACTGCTAGTAAAATTTTATCCGCCCCCATAGAACACCCTCAATTTTCAATAAAACTCTTATCTTTTTTAAGATAAGCACGAATGGTGGTGTCACGGTTTTATTTAGAGACAAGGCAATATATCCTTAATGATTAACAGAATTAGGAAAATAGACACTATAGGTAGGTTCTGCGAGGTTTTAATAATTCCCTTCGAAAGCTAACCGCTTGGCGGGGAACGCAAATTTGATGCACAGACCACAGGCTGCGGCGCGCGCGTTTTAAGGAAAGTTTCGGAGACATGCCAGAAAGCCGCGTCGGATATGCCGTGGAAAAGGTCAGCCTGCCCGTGTCGTTGGGTGGATTACCGGAACAAGTCCGGTAATGACGCGAGAGGGAATAGGTAATGACGCGAGAGGGAATAGGTCATGATGCGAGAGAGAATAAGTCGTGACCAAAAGGGTGGGTCATGATGCGGCAGAAGGCACATGACGCAGGGCGCTATAGAGCGTAACGCGAGGGGCGCTCATGCATGGGTGCATGAGCGATGTTCGATGAGCGGGTTAGGGCTTGTGCAACGCAGCGTTAGACGTGTTGGCCGCCATTGATGTGGATTTCGGCGCCTGTCACATAAGAAGAACTGTCTGTACACAGAAAATAAATGGTCCGGGCGACCTCTTCGGGACGGCCTAGGCGGCGCATTGGAATTTCTGCGACGATTTTTTCTGTGCCCGGTGACAGGATTGCCGTATCGATTTCGCCGGGGGCAATGGCATTCACGCGAATGCCAAGCGGGCCAAAATCTGCGGCCATTTCGCGGGTTGCCGCAGCCAAGGCTGCTTTGGAGGATGCATAGGCAGAGCCTGCAAAGGGATGCACCCGCGTGCCTGCAATGGAGGTGACGTTGACAACCGACCCACGGGCCATTTTCAATTCGTCTACCAAGCCCCGTGCAAGCATGATAGGCCCCAGAAAATTGACTTGGAAAACCTGCTGCCACACCGATAGGTCTGTTTCAAATACGCCAAGGCGGGAACCGCCCTCCCCTTTGGGAGAGATGGCTGCATTGTTGACCAAAGCGTCGAGACGTCCGCCTTGCGCTTGCAGCCGCTCACGCACAGTTGCAATGGCTTGAGCCGTCTTTTCAGCATCGCCAAGGTCTAGCTGAATGTGATCTTCTTCTCCTGCTTCCCACGGGCAATCTTCGGGAAAGCCATGGCGGGAGCACGTGAGAACACGCCACCCGGCGCTGGAAAAGCGTTTTACCGTTGCATGGCCAATTCCCCGACTTGCGCCGGTGAGTAGCAGAGTTTTACGATCGCTATTGGGAATTTCAGTCATGCTGGCGTTTCTTTCACAAAGAGAGGAGACCAGTTTAGGCGAAGACAGGGCCTTACACCAGCACCGATAAGAGTGGTTCTCAAATAATTGACTTTGGCGAGAGTGGACAGGCCTAACTGCGCTCAAACTCTGATATCTTTTCTACGCCGAGAGGGTCTTGATGGATCAAAACTTCAGACGCGGAAAAGGTTTTCATCAGGTTTTTCTCTAAGCCGTCAGCAATTTTATGCGCTTCTAACAAGGAGAGCGTGGGGTCTAATTCGAGATGAAACTGTATGAACAGATCAGCACCAGAGGCCCGAGTGCGTAGATCGTGTATGCCTTTGGAGCCTGGCCACGTTACGGCAATTTCCTTAATACGCTCGCGGTCATCCTCAGAAATTTCCTGATCCATCAACTGATGCATGGCACCTTTGACAATCATCCACGCGCTGAACGCCAAGAAGCCCGCAATGAAGAGCGCGAACACCGCATCCGCCCACGGCAGGTCTGCATAGCCCGCCAAAACGAATGCCACCAAGACGGTCAAATTCATCAACAGGTCTCCCTTGTAGTGCAGAGAATCCGCTTCGATGGCGAGGGAGTTTGTACGCGCGACGACGTACCGCTGAAACAGCACAAGACCAATGGTCAAAATGATGGTCGTGAGGATCACCCCAATACCTAAGAGAGATTGGGTGATCGGCTCTGGGTTGAAAAAATGCCTGCCCGCTTGCGCCAGAATAAACATCGCAGACGCAAACACAAAAATGGCCTGCCCTAACCCCGCAAGCGCCTCTGCTTTGCCGTGCCCGAAGCGGTGATCTTCATCTGCGGGTTGCAGAGCAAAATGCACGGCGAATAGATTGACCAATGAAGCTGACGCATCGAGTACACTGTCAAGCAATGTGCCCAACATCGACACCGACCCCGTGGCTTGATAGGCGGCAGCTTTAAGCCCAATCAAAGTGATTGCGACCATGACAGCCGCATAGGTTGCGCGGCGCATGAGTACGCCCGCCTGGTGAGTGCTTAGGTGGTGTTCGCGTGTACGGCTTTTGGTCATGGCACCCTTCTACGGGAAAAGGTGACTGGTTGTCCAATCAGCGTCCGTGTTCTCCCGCTTGAAAACCAAGCGATCATGCAGGCGAAAAGGACGGTCGCGCCAAAATTCAATGGAGAGCGGCTGCAACCGAAAGCCCGACCAATGGGGAGGCCGTTCCACTTTTCCCAGCGCATATTTAGCCGTGTAACGCGCGACTTCTTTCTCCAGCTCAAACCGGCTTTCGAGAGGCCGCGACTGACGAGACGCCCATGCGCCGATTTGGCTGTCCTTTGCCCGCGACTGAAAGTAAGCATCAGCTTCCGCATCGCTGACGCGGACAATGGTGCCACGTAGACGAATTTGACGACGCAGGCTTTTCCAATGGAAACAATAAGCGGCTTTGGGCTGGCCTAAAAGCTCTTCCCCTTTGGCGCTTTCCAAGTTTGTATAAAAGACAAATCCCGTGGGGTCCCACCCCTTCAACAGTACCATGCGAATGTCTGGCATGCCGTCAGCGTCGACAGTTGCCACCGCCATCGCATTTGCATCATTGAGTTCTTTTTTCTGCGCCAACTGCATCCATTCATCAAACAGACGAAAGGGATCTTGGGTGGTGAAGACAGGATCGGTTTGCGCAGAGGTCATAACGGCTGGTCCTTCAATTCCAATTAATTAGGCGGGATGTAGGGGCGAAAACACTCGCCTTTTTAGCGTTTTCCATCAATTAGGAGCTTTTTGTCCCATTGTCTTGATTTAGACATGATCCCAAAGATTATATAGGTCCAATTGAGGAAAAATCATGGTTCATCTGCTGGTCATATTGCCTCAGTCAAACTTGGATGATTTTGCAATTTCCCATACTATGCGTACATTGACCGCACGCTTTGCTCTCGCTAAGGAGCAACAGTCACAAGGAGAATATATTATGTCTCGTTTATCCATTCAAAACCGCGCCGTCAAATTCATGGCGGTCGCAGCCTTAGGGCTTTCGCTGAGCGCCTGCGCACAAGATTCTGGCCCCAAACAAGGGCTTGGCACAATTGGCGGCGCTATCCTTGGCGGTATTGCCGGGGCGCAGTTTGGTTCTGGCGAAGGCCGCTTGATTGCGACGGGGCTTGGCGCTGTGCTGGGCAGCCTTGCGGGCAGCGAAATTGGCCGTAGTCTCGACCGTGCAGACCAACAATATATGAGCAACACAACTCAACGTGCCCTTGAGTATGAAAACTCTGGGGAAGCCATTGCGTGGAACAATCCTGATAGTGGGCACTACGGCACCATCACGCCGCAACCTGCGTATCAAAATGGCTCCGGGCAATATTGCCGCGAATTCCAACAAACGGTTACGATTGGTGGTAAACGCGAGCAAGCTTACGGCACCGCGTGCCGCCAGCCTGATGGCACATGGCAAATCGTATCTTAAGTGAGCCCGTTCTTTCAAAAAGCTCTGGCTCCACACGCGCATGCGCGCCCTGCACACCTTGGTGAGCCTGTCACAACAGGCCACGGTGCGGGCATGCGCATGGGGGCCTTACATCTGGTGAGATTTTCTGGTGCTGGAGTTGGGCTGGCGTTTGCTGGCCTTTATTTTGGTGCGCTGTTTTTGAGCGCTTTCGGTTCCTCGCCCGCCCTTGGTGCTGAGGGCGCCCCTCGCTCGCTCTCTGATTACCGCGCAGAGGCAGAAGAGCGCACGAGAACTCCTAACCACAAAACATCCCCAGATGACATTGGCCCTGACTACAAAAAGGTGGGCAACAAGCCGCGCCAATTTGACATTGGGGTCGCCCTATATGATGCCAATGACTTTGCAGGGGCCTATGCCATTTGGCTGCCCCTCGCCCAACGTGATGACATCGCAGCACAACGCAATGTCGCCCATCTGTTGCGCCACGGAAAAGGCACGCCGCAAGATTTACCGCGTGCTTTATACTTCTATGAACGCGCATCCGAAGGGAGGCTTGTGCCTGCGGCAGTGAATGCGGGCCTGATGCACCTCAAAGGGGAAGGCACACCTGCTAATCCTGAGACGGCCCTGCGCTATTTGGCGGTTGGGGTGCAATCCAAGCACCCTGTGGCGCTGTATGAAGTTTCCTTGATGCTGGCCAATGGCGTGGGCGTGGAGAAAAACCCAGCCAAGGCCCGCGCCTATCTGGAGCTTTCAGCTGGTACGGGCTACGCACCGGCCGTGCAAAAATTGAATGAAGTGAAAGCGGCTGACTTAATCTCTGCCCAGAAAAAAACATTACCCAAGATCAGCCCCGTGCCAAAGCTAGAGACTGAGAAAACCAAAAAGCCGCGACAATCTCTCACCCTTCCTACCCCTTCTGCATCTAAAAACGCGCTCAAGACGCTGCCCGTTCCTCAAGCACCGGAACACAAACCCGCCCTGCGGGCTGAGCTTACCTCGGGCATTCAATTGGTCACGCCGGGTCAGGGACGTCGGTTTGTTGAAGGGAGCCAGCTTTATGATGCGGGTCACTATGTTGATGCGGCTGGTGTGTGGCAGAGCTTGGCTGAAGAAGGGGTTGTGGAAGCCCAGTTTCGCTTAGGTGAACTCTATTTTCAGGGGCAAGGGCTGGCGCAAAACACCCCCCAAGCCGTGCATTGGCTGACGCAGGCCGCCGACCGAGGGCACCGTGGGGCATCAGGCTTGCTGGCACGGGCAAACGCAGCTTCCCAGTAGGCAAATATTACCTAGTAGATTGCGCATTTATGCCCTTCTTTATGGGCACGCCTTAACCTTTTGGTATCGGGGCGCGGCTAAACTCGCCTCAGACTTTATTAACCATGATTGCACGCCTTACGGTGGGCCAATGGTTCGACAATTGAGGCGCGTGTGCACGATCCCTATCAAACTTTGGGTGTGTCGCAAGGGGCTGATGCAGATGAGATTAAAGCTGCTTACCGCCGCCTTGCAAAACACTACCATCCCGACAGAGCGGGCAGCGATCCCAAAATTGCTGAACGGTTTCATGCTGTTCGTGCTGCCTATGAACAATTGCAGCGCCATGACACGCAGACACGTGCGGGCGGCCCTGCTCACAACACAACAAAACCAACAGCAGAGACAGCGTCTCCAAAGTCTTCGCACCGCCCTTCTAAACCCAAACCTACAGCGCGCGCAGATTCTGCTTCCGCCACGGCTTTTAGCGAGACACTGACAGGGTTTGCGGGCAAAGCAAGTGGCGCTGTTGGCGACCTTGGCCGGTCATTTTTTCGCACACGCGGCGGCGATGTGACGATGGATTTAGATGTCACCTTTATGGAAGCCTGTGTTGGTGGAACCCGTGCAATCCGTCTGCCGACAGGACGCAAAGTCGATGTGCATATTCCAGCCGGGGTGCAAGAGGGCCAACACATTCGACTGAAAGGCCAAGGGGAAAACGGGTTTTCTGGCGGCGAGGCGGGAGATGCTTATCTCATTGCGCACCTTTGCCCCCATGACCATTTCCACCGCGAAGGCCTAGACATTTATACAGATGCGGCTATTTCGCTAACCGAAGCGGTGCAAGGGGCCAAAATTTCCATTCCCACCATCCATGGTGCGGTGAGCATTGTTGTGCCCGCGCATTCCAACTCCGGCACCAAATTGCGGCTGAAAGGCAAGGGCATCACCAAACGCTTTTCCGTAACGTCTGCGAGTGAGTCGGCACACGGACAGAATCAGGGTGATAGCAACCTGTGGGCAGGCGATCATTTCGTCACACTCATGATCAAATTACCCGATGAAGAAGACCCCAGCTTGCGCCGCTTTGTTGCCGGTTGGCGGGCGGGCCGGGCCCACAATCCCCGGAAAACCTAAGGTCGCACCAATTTACCCCCTAAGTCGCTGTTATCAATAAGCTTTATCAACAAGCGTAGCTGGGCCCTTTTCGCTAGACCGCATTTCCCTTTCGTGTAGGATGCGCGCGGTTTCAACCGATTTGACTTTTAGGAACTTTTTGTCATGAGCGAAAACGGCAATCTTATGAAAGGCAAGCGTGGCCTCATCATGGGACTCGCAAATAATCGATCCATCGCTTGGGGGATTGCAAAGGCACTCGCATCGCAAGGTGCTGAGCTTGCCTATACCTACCAAGGCGAAGCATTGAAAAAGCGGGTTGGCCCTTTAGCGGCTGAAACAGGCTCATCATTGGTTCTGCCATGCGACGTGACCGACCCTGCAAGCATGGACGCTGCTTTTGCCACGCTGAAAGAAGAATGGGGCCAGCTAGATTTTCTTGTGCACGCGATTGCCTATGCGGGCAAAGACGCGCTGAACGGTCGGTACATCGACACCTCACTGGAAGACTTTAACCAAGCCCTTTCGATTTCTTGCCATTCACTAGCCGCTGTTTGCCAACGGGCAGAACCGCTGATGACTGAGGGTGGCTCGATTGCGACACTCACGTATTACGGCTCAGAAAAAGTGATCCCCCACTACAATGTGATGGGCGTTGCCAAAGCAGCGCTTGAAGCAAGCGTGCGCTATTTGGCGGTTGATTTGGGCAAACAAAACATTCGCATCAATGCCATTTCTGCTGGCCCGATTAAAACATTGGCGGCCGCTGGCATTGGCGATTTCCGCTATATCTTGAAGTGGAACGAGTTGAATTCACCGCTCAAGCGGACAGTGACCATCGACGAGGTGGGCAATACAGCCCTCTACCTTCTGTCTGACCTGGGCACTGCGGTTACGGGTGAATTGCACCACGTAGATGCGGGTTACCATGTTGTGGGCATGAAGGCGGAAGACGCGCCAGACATGAGCATCGTTTAAGCTTTATCGCTTGAAACCTATTTGATGATGAAAGCCCTGCCTCACGCGGGGCTTTTTCATTCTGTCATAGCCTTGAGCCGCGCGTTGTTTGACGCCTGCCCCCTGCTCGACTACAAACAGGGTTTGAGACTAACAGGGTCGCATTTCGGCCGATCCTCTTTCAAGGGCCTATCCATGTCGCACAATACATATGGACATCTTTTTCGCGTAACCACTTGGGGTGAATCCCACGGGCCTGCTTTGGGCTGCGTGGTTGATGGTATGCCACCCCGCATTGCGATTACCGAAGAAGAAATTCAGGCATTTATGGATAAACGCCGACCGGGCCAAAACCGCTTTACCACCCAGCGCCGTGAGCCTGATCAGGTGCGTATTCTATCAGGTGTTTTTGAAGATGCTGATACGGGTGGTTTGCGCACGACGGGGACGCCGATTTCGTTGATGATTGAGAATGTTGATCAACGGTCCAAAGACTACGGCGACATCAAAGATAAATTCCGGCCGGGTCATGCTGACTATTCTTATGACGCAAAATATGGCATTCGCGATTATCGCGGCGGCGGGCGCCAGTCTGCCCGTGAAACGGCGGCCCGTGTGGCCGCTGGGGCCCTCGCGCGCAAAGTTGTTGACGGCGTCACCATTCGCGGTGCGCTGGTGCAAGTTGGCCCGCACAAAATCAACCGGGATAATTGGGATTGGGATGCCTGCGCTGAAAACGACTTCTGGTGCCCAGACCGAGAAGCCGCTGCCACATGGGAAACCTATTTGGACGGTGTGCGCAAAGCTGGGTCATCCTGCGGCGCAGTCATCGAAATTGTCGCCCAAGGGGTTCCTGCCGGATGGGGGGCGCCGATTTATAGTAAGCTCGACACCGAACTTGCCGCCGCCATGATGAGCATCAATGCTGTCAAAGGCGTTGAAATTGGCAATGGCTTTGATGCCGCCGCTCTGACCGGCGAAGAAAATGCCGATGAAATGCGCATGGTGGACGGCAAGCCGCACTTCACCTCCAACAATTCTGGCGGTGTGCTGGGCGGTATTTCCAGCGGGCAAGACGTTGTTGTGCGCTTTGCGGTTAAACCAACCTCTTCCATTTTGACACCCCGCAAAACAGTCACACGCCAAGGCGAAGAAGCCGATGTCATCACCAAAGGACGCCATGACCCCTGCGTGGGCATTCGCGCCGTGCCCGTTGGCGAGGCGATGATGGCCTGCGTTCTGGCTGACCAATTCTTGCGACACCGTGGCCAAGTCGGCTAACCCCTTTCCTCTTTTGCCTTTAAGGACATCTCATGACGCAGCAAGCTTTGGCAGTACGGTTTGACCCTAAGGGCGGCGAAATGGCGGTCTATGGCGGAGCATTGGTTTCGGCCTTCATGCTGTCTTTGGCTGTGGCGTGGTGGCACATTGGCATGTTAATTGGCGCGCTCCTTTGCCTTGGGATCGTGCTTTACTATTTACCCAAAGTTCTCAAACGTCCTGCGCTTGTGATTACTGAGCATGGCTTGTTTGTGGACGGTCTTGGGGTGCTGCCGTGGGTGGTTGTCGCGCACGCAGAAATGGTGGACAAAGCCATTCGCTCCATCCGCAATGCTGAGATCCACTTAACACTGACCGGTCCTTTGGAAAATGTGCTTGAGCCTTTGGCGCAAAAAAGCATATGGCGTAATTACATGTATAAAATTTGGAGCCAGCCCAAGCCCGGTTCCATCACCTTCAAGATGGAACCTCTCTGGGCCTCCCCGGACGAAATTTTCTCCGCCATCCAAGCCCGCACCTAGGGCTACGCCTGCGGGCTTGAGCACTCATCTCCACGTCACAGACGTCACCCTCGGACTTGGTCCGGGGGTCCAGCTCTCGGCTTGCTCGGTTTGGATGTTGGGAATGTGTGGCCGCGTCTTTCCTCCCTCTCCCCTATCTGAATGCATTGAGACATGGGTCCCCGGAATAAATCCGAGGACGACGGGAGTGGGTGTTGGAACGATGTGCGCGGGTGATAAACGGCTGGGTGACCGTAACAACAGGCGTCACCCTCGGACTTGGTCCGGGGATCCAGCTGTCGGCTTGCTCGGTTTGGATGTTGGGAATGTGTGGTGGCGTCTTTTCTCCCTCTCCCTATCCGAATGCATTGAGACATGGGTCCCCGGAATAAATCCGAGGACGACGGGGGTGGGTGTTGGGACGGGTTTAGGGGCGTTTGAAGATGCCGACGACTTCGATGTGAGGTGACCAGATGAATTGGTCAACGGGTGTGACGGAAACCAATTCATACCCGCCAGCGACAAGCAGAGAGGCGTCGCGGGCAAAGGTGGCTGGGTTGCAAGAGATGCCGACGATGACAGGCACATTACTTTTTGCCAGCTCAGCGGCTTGGGCTTTTGCCCCGGCCCGTGGAGGGTCAAAGACAACGGCGTCGAAGTTTTTTAATTCGTGGGGCAACAGGGGACGGCGGAAAAGATTTCGTTTCTCCAGTGTTACTGTTTTCAAATTATGGTTTGGGCCTTCGCGATTGAACGCCCGCTCCAAAGCGCCCAAGGCTGGCTCGTCTTGTTCGACTGCCAAAGTTTTTGCAAACTTACTTAGTGCAAAGGTGAAGGTGCCAGAACCCGCGAAGAGGTCGGCCACATTGCGTGCGCCCGCAACAGCGTCTCGCACAAGATCGACCATGATCGTTTCTGAGGCGGCACTTGCTTGCAAAAAGCCGCCCGGAGGCAAGGGCGTTGGCACACCGGCATGGGTGAGCACGGGCAAGCGTCGCTCGGAAATCATTTCGCCGTCCCATGTGAGGCGGGCAATGTCTGTTTTATCTGCCCACTCGGCAAGGGTTTGGCGCATGACCAAATCTGGATTTTCTTTGCCACCTTCCACCGCAATATCTAATCCGGTTTCAGACGCTGTGACGGCAACGCTTGCGCGGCCTTTGCGTGACAAACCGGGACCGACCAAATCAGCAATCGCGGAAAAGGCTTGAACAATTTCTGGAGCGAGAATGTGGCATTCTTCCAGCGGGATGATGGTGTGGGTGGCCTTGCCGTAGAATCCGAGTTGCGCCCCTCGTTTTGTGCGGGTCGCTGCAAAGCTTGCACGGCGGCGGTTTCCGCTTCCCGCTGAGATAAGGGGTTTCAGCTCTGTTGTGAGGTTCTCGGCGTCCAACACCGTGCGAACGAGGCTTTCCTTCCAGGCAGTGTAGAAGGATGCAGACATATGTTGAGAGCTGCACCCGCCGCATTTTTTGAAATGCTTGCAGGGCGGCGTTACGCGGTCGTCAGATGGCTTGAGGATGGACAGCTTGCCTGTGCCTTCCCCTTGGGGCGGGGTAATAAGCACGCGCTCGCCGGGCAAGGTGTAGGGAATATATACCTCCCCCTGCTCCGTCACGGCAATGCCATCGCCCTGATGGCCCAGCTTCTCGATGGTGTATTCTTGTGGCTCAGCCATGTGGGTCTTCCTGTTTATGACCGACCAATAGAAATTCTTTATTGCCATCGCTGCCGGTGATAGGACTGTCGGTTAGTCCTATCACGTGCCAGCCTGGCTGATCTGCAAGCCAATTTGACAGGCGCGTGCAGACTTCTTCATGCAATGCAGGGTCTTTAACAATCCCGCCTTTGCCCACTCTGCCTTTACCCACTTCAAATTGCGGCTTTACCAATACACATAAATGCGCTTGGGGACCACATAAGGCAAGTGCTTGCGGCAATGCCTTTTCAAGAGAGATGAAACTCACGTCAGAGACAATCAGGTCGATCGGTTCGGTGATATGCTCTGTGCTTAAATCTTTTGCGTTCAGGCCTTCTAAATTAACCACGCGCGCGTCGTCTCGCAGCGTCTGGGCCAATTGTCCGTGCCCCACATCGACCGAATAGACCTTTCGCGCCCCTCGCGCAAGCATCACTTGGCTAAAGCCCCCGGTTGAGGCGCCCACATCTAGGCAGGTTTTGTTGGAGACAGAAAGATCAAACGCATCTAACCCCTGCACCAGTTTAAGCGCCGCCCGCGACACCCATGGATGGTCGTGGCCTGTGACCTCCAAAGCAGCGCCCTCAGCCAACGCGCTGGAGGCTTTGGTCAGCACCTTCCCGTCTAAACAGACCTTGCCTTCGCGAATGAGGCTTTGGGCGCGCGCCCGTGTGGGGGCAAGACCCTGAGCCACGAGCAACAGATCAAGACGCATTTTTGCGCCGTGTTCGGAGGAACCGGTGGGAGGAGTTGCCGAAGAGCGCGCCATGCCTCTTGCTTTCTGCTGAATAGGTTTGACGGTTGAGGGAAATGAACGTTAGACCAGCGTGCGCGCTTTTTCAAACTCGCCCATAGCCTGCGCATTGCCAAGTGCTTCCAGCGCGGTGTGTGTAATCGCTTTCGCCGTTAAACCGGCTTGCTCATACATCACATCAGGCTTGTTCTGATCGATGTAATTATCTGGCAAGACCAAGGGGCGAATTTTAAGGCCCGCGTCAAAGGCACCTGTTTGGGCCAAATGCTGCAAGACGATTGAGCCAAAGCCACCGGTAGAACCTTCTTCTATGGTGATCAAGACTTCGTGTTCGCGCGCAAGGCGGCTGACCAAATCTTCATCGAGTGGTTTTGCAAACCGGGCATCGGCGACGGTTGTAGAAATGCCCAGCGCGGCCAGTTCATCTGCCGCTTTAGACGCTTCAGCCAAACGTGTCCCAAACGATAGAATGGCCACTTTTGTGCCTTCACGGATGATCCGGCCTTTGCCCAATTCCAAAATTTCGCCGCGCTCTGGCATATCAATGCCAACACCTTCGCCGCGTGGATAGCGAAAGGCGCTCGGGCGATCATCAATCGCGGCTGAGGTGCGCACCATGTGGCACAGTTCAGCTTCGTCAGCCGCAGCCATAACAACCATGCCCGGCAGGCAGGCCAAATAAGCCACATCAAATGCGCCCGCATGGGTTGGACCATCTGCGCCCACAAGCCCGGCGCGGTCAATTGCGAAGCGGACAGGCAGGCCTTGAATGGCCACATCGTGGACCACTTGGTCGTAGGCCCGTTGCAGGAAGGTTGAATAGATGGCGACATAAGGCTTCATGCCTTCAGCTGCTAAGCCAGCCGCAAAGGTGACAGCGTGTTGCTCCGCAATGCCGACATCAAAGGTGCGGTCTGGAAACTCGGTGCCGAACATATCCAGCCCCGTGCCGGACGGCATGGCGGCAGAGATGGCGACAATCCGATCATCCAAACGCGCCTCTTGAATGAGGCGTTGAGCAAAAACCTTTGTATAGCTTGGTGCATTTGGTGTGGCTTTGGCTTGAGCGCCGGTGACAACATCAAATTTAGAAACACCGTGATATTTATCTGCTGAAGCTTCGGCAGGTGCGTAGCCTTTGCCCTTCTGCGTAACCACATGAATGAGGATCGGACCTTCTGGAGCATCGCGCACATTTTTTAAGATCGGCAACAAGTGATCGAGGTTGTGACCATCGATCGGGCCGACATAATAAAAGCCAAGCTCTTCAAACAAGGTGCCGCCGGTTGCCATGCCGCGCGCGAACTCTTCTGCGCGGCGTGCGGTTTCTTCCACCTGCTTGGGAAATTTTTCGACAATATGCTTAGCGATTGAGCGCAAGGTGCGGTAGGTGCCACCGGAAATGAGACGCGCAAGATATGCACTCATCGCGCCTACTGGCGGGGCAATTGACATATCATTGTCATTTAGAATGACAATGAGGCGGCTGTCCATCGCGCCTGCGTTGTTCATGGCTTCATAGGCCATGCCAGCGCTCATGGCACCGTCGCCAATGACTGCAATGACGTTGTTATTTTCTTTTTTCAGATCCCGGGCCACCGCCATGCCAAGACCTGCAGAAATGGAGGTGGAGGAGTGCCCCGCGCCGAATGGATCGTATTCGCTCTCTTTTCGTTTGGTGAAGCCAGCAAGGCCGTCTCCCTGACGAATGGTGCGAATGCGATCTCTGCGTCCTGTTAAAATTTTGTGGGGGTAGCATTGGTGGCCCACATCCCAGATCAACTTATCGTCTGGCGTATTGAAAACATGATGAATAGCCGTCGTCAGCTCAACCACACCCAGCCCCGCGCCAAGGTGCCCCCCTGTAATGGAGACGGCGTCGATCATTTCCAAGCGCAACTCGTCAGCCAATTGCCGCAAATCACTCTCGGGCAATTTGCGCAAATCAGCCGGGACATTCACCTTGTCCAACAAGGGCGTTTTGCTGAGGTTGGTGGCTTGATCAACACTCGCCAAGGAGCCTCCCGCTGAACTGGCAGCAGAGCCGGAAAGATTGGATTGGCTGTTTTTGTCGCTGTCGGTGGTCACGCAACACCCCTATTAGGCCCAGTGGGCTGTCCGGCAGTTCGCAAGCCCAACTGCCTTTGAACTATACCTATGCTTACAAGCTTAAGCCACTTACGCAAGATTTCACCTTGGCATAGTGCCGCAAGGGCTTACACAAGGAGCCTATCTACCGAAATCAGCCAAAATTTGGCGAAAACTTGGTGATTTTCTAACCGGATTTATAGCGAAGTAGGCGGTGATTGCAAACAATTACACACTGGCCCTTCGATCGGTGAGTCGGGGCGCCTCAATGGGCTTGGCGTGTTACGCGCGCCGGTTTACCACAAATTGCGCTGCTTCGCGTAGGCGGTCCGCTCTCCCGTCAAATATATCGAGATGCTGTACGGCTTGGTTGGCCAAGAGTTGCGCTTGCCCATGGGCACGTTCTAACCCCAATACGGACACAAAGGTCGCTTTCCCCGCCTCTTCGTCTTTACCGGCGGTTTTACCTAGTGTTTCGCGATCCCCTTTTACATCCAGCACATCATCGGCAACTTGATAGGCCAAGCCGAGATCGTGGGCATAAGCGTGTAATGCGTGGCAGGATGCGGGAGACGCCCTGCCTAAAATGGCCCCTGCGTCACACGCGAACGCGATCAAGGCACCAGTTTTAAGCTGGTGCAAACGGGTGAGCGCGCCGACATCGAGGGTTTTACCTTCGGAAGCTAGATCAATCATTTGCCCGCCGACCATGCCGCGCGGACCTGAGGCATGTGCCAATTGACGCACAAGCTCTACGCGAATATGTGGGTCTTCATGGGTTTCTTCTTTGGCCAACACTTCAAAGGCAAAGGCTTGAAGGCCATCGCCCGCCAACACAGCGGTCGCTTCATCAAAGGCTTTATGTGTGGAAGGTTGGCCCCGGCGCAAATCATCATCATCCATGCACGGCAAATCATCATGAATGAGCGAATAGGTGTGGATGCATTCAATTGCGACCGCCACCCGCAACGCGCGGTCCTCGCTGACGCCGAACATGCTCGCACTTTCAAGCGCTAAAAAGGGGCGAAAGCGTTTGCCCCCCGCCAAAGCAGCATAGCGCATGGCCTCATGAAGACGCCCTTCGGGGCCCTCCACGCGCGGCAACATGCGCTTGAGTTGCTCTTCTACCAAGCTGGCGCTTTTATCAAGAACTTGTTCGAAATCTGACATCGTAGCTCCCTATCGTACCGCTCGATATTTGGAAACGCTGTTAATCGATATTGGCCGCTTGCGTGCTAACGGAGCCATCTGCTGCCAAAGTGATTTTTTCCACTTTCGCTTGGGCTGCTTTAAGGGCCGTTTCGCAGTGTGCTTTCAGCGCATTGCCGCGCTCATAAAGTTCGATGGACGCTTCCAGCGGGGCATTACCAGATTCCAATTTCCCAACAATCTGCTCAAGCTCTTCGAGTGCTTTTTCAAAGCTCAGCTTTGCAACATCGGCTGGAATATCGGTCATCATCTCTCTCCGTCTCTCAAAATGGTACAAGTCGGTGCACGCCTGCAGTGCGCCCATGGGCAAAGGCGTTCTCTGTCATACAATCGATTGGCGTTGGAGACAATGAGATTGCGCTCAAAGCCGCTTAGATCTTTTGGTACCAGTCCACGCCGTTTTCATCCCGCGTCGCTGCAATTTGCCCACGCGCACACAAACAGGCCAAATGCGCGAGACTTTCCCCGGGTGCCATAAAATAGACGGCGGCACCAATACGGCGCTTAAACAAGGCAGAAAAAACATCCACCGCCCGTTTCGGCTCGTCGAGAATATCTAGCAAACGGCTTAGGCCTTTTTCGTGGCCATCGATGAGAGACTGCAACCGCTCGTGCAATCCATAAAAAGGCTCGTTGTGGGCGGGAAGCACCATAAGATCATTTGGCAAGCGTTGCTTGATCGCTGCGCAGGAATCAATCCAATCCTGCAAGGGATTACCTTTCGGCTCGGTTGGATGAAGGCTGACGTTTGACGAAATACGCGGCAGCACCTGATCTCCGGAAATGAGCACTTTCAGTTCAGGGCAATAAAGGGCGATATGCTCAGGTGCATGGCCTGAACCTTCTACGGCCTGCCACATATGTGCGCCGATTTGAAACGTATCCCCGTCTCTTAAGCGAATGAATTGGTCGGGCAATCTTGAGATGCCATCCCCAAACCCACCGAAGCGTTGACGGTATCGGTCTAACCCTTCTGGTGCGAACCCTGCGGCGCGGTAAAAATCGAGCGCCTCTTCTGGTGCCTCTCTGCCGCTATCAGCCGCCAAGTTTTTACACATCAGATAGTCCGTACGCGACATTTCTAGGGGCACACGGAATTTACGACTGAACCAGCCCGCCAACCCAACATGGTCTGGATGAAGATGGGTCACAATCAGCTTGTTAATGGGTTTTCCGCCAAGCTGCTTGGCGATGATTTCGCGCCATGTGGCTTTGGTTTCATCGTTGGCAACGCCGGTATCAACCAAGGCATATCCGTCGCCGTTTTCGATCAACCACAAATTGATGTGGTCCAACGTATACGGCAACTTCATGCGTACCCAAAAAATTCCGGGGGCGACTTCTTTGAGGTGAGCGGGTTCAGGAATATCATCAAAGGGATAGCGCATACCATGTGCCCCTTGGCGCCCTTGTGGGTGGGCTTGCGAAGAAGTTTGGTCGCTGCTTACTTTCGCATCTGATGTGTGCTTTTCTTGATCGTTGAACCCGTCGGACATGTGGCCTCATATGGTCGTTACAGAAAAAGCCGCCCCCGTAGGAGCGGCTTCGGGCCATTAAATAGGCTCAAGTAGCGTAAACGTCAACCTTGGGACCTGCTGAGATCAGCCAGCCAGAGCTTCTTCATCCAGTTCAAATAGGCTTGCAGCCCCAGCGGTCGCGGCGGAAAGGAGCCCCTTTGTTTCGGGCAAATGATTTTCAGCAAAGAAGCGTGCAAGCCCCAAAGCTGTCTTGGAATTATCTCCATCCTTGCGCCGTTTTACTGTTGCAGTGTGCACCAAATAGGCCCCGCCCGCAGCGGTGCCGAACAAATTCAAGTATGGCATCGCACCCGCCAAACATTCTTTTTGCTCCCCTGCTTTCATCTTCGCCAACATCCACTCCGTGCCCGTTTTTAGATCTTCGAGGGCGGCATCCAATGCGTCTGCGAGCTTCACAAAAGCGGGATCGTTTTCACCCCGTGCTTCGTTTGACATGTCTTGCAGTTCTTGAATGTAGGCCTTTACAACATCGCCTCCCCCAAGCGGCAACTTGCGCCCGACAAGATCGATCGCCTGAATGCCATTTGTGCCTTCATAGATCGGCGTGATGCGCACGTCCCGGTAGAATTGGGCCGCACCGGTTTCTTCAACAAAACCCATGCCCCCATGGATCTGCACACCGAGCGACGCAACTTCCACGCCCATGTCTGTAGACCAAGATTTGGCGATGGGCGTCAAGAGATCCGCGCGGGCTTTGCCGGCCTCACGGGCTTCTGGTGTTGTGCCGCCATGGGCAACATCGGTTGCAACCGCTGTCGTGTAACAAATGGCACGGGCGGCATTAATTTTTGAGCGCATGGTCATCAGCATACGGCGTACATCTGGATGCGCGATGATGGGGTCCATCTCACCGGCTGGGGCTGTGCTGTCTGGTGCGCGGCCTTGTTTGCGGTCACGGGTATAATCCAACGCGTGTTGGTAGGCGTTTTCAGCCAATCCCACGCCTTGTAGGCCCACCAACAAACGGGCGTTGTTCATCATGGTGAACATGCACGCAAGACCACGGTTTTCTTCACCAATGAGATAACCAAGCGCCCCTTCGTTTTCGCCATATGACATGACGCATGTTGGGCTGCCGTGAATGCCTAATTTGTGCTCAAGGCCAATGCAATACGCATCATTGCGCGCGCCCAAGCTGCCATCTTCATTGATCATAAATTTAGGCACGATGAAAAGCGAAATGCCTCGGGTTCCCGCAGGAGCGCCGGGCAAGCGCGCCAAGACCAAGTGGACGATGTTTTCGCCCATGTCGTGATCACCCCATGTGATGAAAATTTTGGTGCCCGTGATTTTATATGTGCCGTCGCCAACAGGTTCTGCTTTTGCTTTAAGCGCGTTCAAGTCTGACCCTGCTTGCGGCTCTGTCAAATTCATGGTGCCTGTCCATTCACCTGAAATCAGCTTAGGCAAATAGGTTGCTTTTTGCTCGTCTGTGCCGTGGGCGGTGATGGCTTCGATGGTGCCTTGTGACAAGGTGGGGCAGAGACCGAATGCTAGAGATGAGCCGTTCCACATTTCCAACAGCGAGGAGGCCAGCCCGAGGGGGAGCCCTTGGCCCCCATGTTCTGGAGCGGCGGCGATGGCGCCCCACCCGCCTTCTACCCATTGTTTATAGGCTGCCACAAAGCCAGGGCTTGAGGTAACAGCCCCGTCCGCCACGGTTGGGTGAGCAAGGTCGCTGGCGTTGGCCAGTGGGGCAATAACATCTGCGGAGAGTTTAGCGGCTTCCTCAAGCACAGCTTCCACGAGGTCGGGCGTCGCGTCTGGATACGCGCCGCTTTCAACCAACTTATTCAACCCAGCGATCTCACCTAGAATGAAGGCCATTTCTTTTGCAGGTGGGCGATATGCCATGGGTAGTCTCCACATGATTGGTTTTAATATGTGCTGGATCGCGCAGAGTTTTGCCCGCGCGGCCAACGGTCTCTCATGTTTTATGGCAGAAATTTGGAAAGACAAGACACTGACTTTGTCACCCATGGAATTTACGTTCTCAAACGACGTAATTCGCCGATCTGACGGGTTGAACACGTATTCACGGAAAATTTGAAATCAGCCTGATACCTTGCCCTCTTTTGCCTCAATTAATGGAATCCATCAGCATTCATTCGCTGTAAGAATGCCCTCTGCGGGTTTAAGCAGCTTGCGTTTCTTGAGCTGGGCTTTATCAATAGCCGCATTCAATTTCATCCCCTGTGCGGGCTTTGCCCCGCATCATTGATTGCGGTCCTTCTATGACAGAGCAAGCAGACATTCTTCAGCCCCTTCCCGATGCGTTGGACAAGGCCAGCGCGGCGCTTGCATCTGGGCGGCTTGTCGCTTTTCCAACGGAAACGGTTTATGGGCTGGGCGCGTCGGCAATGATAGATGAGGCAGTTGCCGCCATTTTTGAAGCCAAGGGGCGCCCGCATTTTAATCCGCTCATCGTGCACGTGCCCGACAGCGCCACAGCGGCGCAACATACTGTTTTTGATGAACGGGCCAGCCTCTTAGCCGATACCTTTTGGCCGGGGGGGCTGACGTTGGTCCTGCCCCGCCGTCCAGACACGCCCATTTCCTTATTGGTGAGCGCGGGGCTTGATACGATGGCGGTGCGATGTCCTGCCCATCCTGTTGCGCACGCGCTTTTGGAGCGGGCGGGTCCGTTAGCGGCCCCCTCAGCCAATGCTTCAGGGAAGCTAAGTCCGACGCAGGCGACGCATGTTGCGGCGTCTTTGGGCACGGGCCATGGGCACCTTGCGATGGTGTTGGATGGCGGGGAATGCGCGATTGGGCTTGAATCCACGGTGATTGGGCTGCCACTTGATGGCCCGGCAACCTTGCTGCGGCCCGGTGCGGTGCCGGGTGAAGATGTGGAAGCCGTGTTGGGATATGCGCTTGCCAAAGCCGCGCCCCATACGCCCAACGACGACAGCACCCAAGGGCGATCTTCACCGGGGCAATTGGCCAGCCATTATGCACCGGACGCACCAATTGTTTTGAATGCAACCCAGTTTGATGAAAACGATGTGGTGTTGGCCTTTGGAGCGGAACCTTGCCCGCTGCCCAAGGGGAGCTTGAATTTAAGCCCCTCTGGTAATTTGCGCGAAGCGGCGGCTCATTTATTTTCTATGTTGCGGTTGCTTGACGCGGTGGCCCACGGCAAGCGCATTACTGTAATGCCCATTCCAATGGATGGACTGGGGACCGCAATCAATGACCGCCTCACACGCGCCGCCGCCCCACGTCCCTAATTGAGCGTTAGACGTTTTGTGTGCCGATCAACAAAGTGGGGATATTGAGGGTGCCACTTTTTACAGTTGCCACGAGAGTGCCGGGTTTGCGACCTGAACGCACATCGGAGACCGTGCCTCCCTCTGCGCTGAAGCGTGCGCTATGGGCCTGAATGTCTGGGCATAACAAGGCATAGCCCCAGAAGAAATCATCTTCGTGGGAGCTGCGTTTTTTCTTCTGCGGCGTGACAATTTCTAGGGTGACATTGCCAACCCGGAAAAAGAGCTGGCGCACATCCCATTTTTCAATTGTTTGATCCAACGCCAGACGCAAGCCCAACTCATCCCGGAAAAAAGAAATAGCGGCGTCAGGCTCTGCGGTATTGATAACGATGTGATCAATGGCTTCCACTGCTGCGCGGCCTGACACACCGGGGGCGACCGGGGAATAGGGAATGGCCAAGCGGTCTTCCGGCTGGGTGATGAACAAGAAAAGCCCTCGGGTTTCTTCTTGTGGCAGATAACTATTATGCCACGTACGCTCTAGCCCCTCATCACTGGTGCCCGCCCGTTGGGCAGGTGCGCTTGCGGTTAAGCCCTTTTCCTGCAACCGAGACGCCACACCGGCGACATCGTTGGTGCCGAAAGCCAGTCCAAAAATGCCTTCGCCTTTTTCGTCCAAATGGGTTTGGATTTTCTCCCCAAAACCTCCCACCCCTTGCGGTGTCATCAGCTCTAAATAGGTATTGGCGAGGCGGTAAATGATATGCGTGATACCCATACCTTCGTGCGTTGCCCGCCACGACGGGACACGCCCCAATAATTTGGTATATTCTTCTTCTGCCTGTGCAAGGTCTTTCACGGCAATCATGATATGGTTGATTGTGTCGATGCTGGCTGGAGAAGTCATGGCCGTCTCTTTTCTAAGGGGGGGCTAAGGATGGTTCCAAGGGTTGACGAGAGATTAGGGAGGACGGCGCAAAAATGCCAGAGTTGATTAAAGGGCTCGCAGAAAGCCTTACGGATTTGATCGAGCAGCACCATGTGCCCGGCGCGGTGTTGGCAGTGGCACAGGGGGACCGTTGCCAAATTGTGCATGGGGGCGTGGCCAACCTCAATAGTGGGTTGCCTGTTACAGCGGACACGTTGTTTCAAATTGGGTCCATCACCAAACTTTATACCGCCACGCTGGCGATGCAGATGGTCGACAAAGGGCTGTTACAGCTTGACCAGCCCGTCGTTGATATTCTGCCTGATTTTCGGCTGAACAACAAAGACGCGTCAGATCAAATCACGTTAGCGCATTTGCTCTCCCACACCAGCGGGATGGACGGCGACCTGCATATTGATGCGGGACGTGGTGACGACAGGTTTGCGCGATTCGTGGCGGGCATGGCAGACGCACCGTCTGTTTTACCTTTTACAGCCCCCGACGGCGCGCCCTTTTCCTATGCCAATGCCGCATTTGTGGTTGTGGCGCGGATGATTGAACAGGTCAGCGGACTTGGGTGGGACAAAGCCCTACGGACGTTCTTAATCCGGGGACTTGGCACCAAAAGCTTTTCGACATTGCCGGAACAAGCCATGCGGTATGCCACAACGATTGGGCATTTAGGCACAAGCGCCGAGACAATGATGGTCAGCCCTGTGGCGTTTCTCTCTCCGGCAAATGCCGCAGCGGGGTCCTACCCCATGGCGCGGGCGGAAGATGTTGTGAGCTTTGCACGTATGCATTTGGCTTTAGGGGTGGGCTCGGATGGCACGCGCCTTCTTTCAGAAGCCAGTGCACGGGAGATGCAAAAGGTCCGGGTTGCCTGTCCGGCAGATTTACGTGTGGAGGCGCTGGGCCTTGGGTTTATGAAATGGAGTTGGGGCACTTCTGGTTGGGCGCAAAACCCAGATATATGGGGCCATGACGGGGCCACGATTGGGCAGGCTTCTTGGCTGCGGGTGCATGAGCCATCGGGCACTATTTTTGTGCTGTTGACCAATGGTGGTGACGGCAAAGGCATGGTGCGGAAATTGTTGAACCACGTCTTTCCACCGCTATGCGGTGTTGCCCCTCCCCCACCGCTTCAACCAGACCCACACTGCACCCCTGACCTTTCAGCACTTTGCGGCACCTACGGCAAGTCGTCGGAGACACTGACCGTAACGGCGACAGAGGGGGCGCTTGAGGTGACGCATGTGCCGGCACCGGGTTTTGCGCTGTTGGCACCGGGGGAACCGCTTCGCCTTGTGCCCGTGCGCGAGGATTTGTTCATGACGCAGAAACCCGGGCAGAGCGAACCGGCGACCTATCATTTCTTAAAATTGGACGGCGACACGCGCCCCAGCGTGCTTCATACCAATGTGCAAGCTTATAGACGGCAGGATGGATGATGAATAAAGACGCCCTTTTAGCAGATTTACGCGCAGCACTTGGGGACGCCTATGTGGTGACGGAACCTGAACAGCTTGCACCACATTTAGTTGAACGGCGTGGCTTGTATCAGGGCAAAGCCTTGGCGATGCTGCGTCCTGCAGACAGTGCGCAAGTGCAAGCGGTGATGAGAATTGCGACACAACACGGCGCAAAGGTTGTGCCGCAAGGGGGCAATACAGGACTCGTGGGCGGGCAAATTCCCATGGATGATGCGTGCCTGCTCCTCACCTTAGGTCGGCTGAACCAAGTGCGCACCCGTGATGCGGCGAACAATACGATGACCGTTGAGGCCGGGGCCACGCTCCATGCTGTTCAACATTGGGCATTGGAGATGGAGCGGCTCTTCCCTCTTTCCCTTGCCTCAGAGGGGACCTGCCAAATTGGGGGCAATCTTGCCTCCAACGCGGGCGGGACGCAGGTGCTGCGCTACGGCAATGCCCGCGATTTGGTGCTGGGCCTTGAAGTTGTGCTGGCCTCTGGTGACATTTGGTCGAGTCTTGGCGGCCTGCGCAAAGACAATACGGGCTACGACCTCAAGCATCTCTTTTTAGGCTCGGAAGGTACACTCGGCATTATTACCGCCGCAACGCTGAAGCTGTTTGCCCTGCCAAAAGCACAAGCCACCGCCTTTGTGGCCGTGCCTTCGGTTGAGGCGGCTGTGCACCTGCTGCGCCAAGCAGAGGCCGCATCTGGGGGGCAAGTGACGGGGTTTGAATTGGTGCCTCGGATTGGACTTGAGTTTGTGACCCGCCATTTAGAGGGGGCGCGGGATCCGCTCACGCAGGCCCATGCGTGGTATGTTTTGATTGAACTTTCATCCGGGGGCACTCAATCCGTCTTAGATGAATTACTTGGCACCCTTCTGTCCCAAGGGATAGAACAGGCACTTGTGCTGGACGGCGCTGTCGCACAATCAGACACTCAGCGTGCTGATTTTTGGGCCCTCCGCGAAAGCCTGTCAGATGTGCAGCGCCGGGAAGGCGGCAGCATCAAACATGATATATCGGTTCCGGTTTCGGCGATGGGCACTTTTATTGAACAAGCGACGCAGGCAGTTCTTCGTCGCCTACCCGGCATCCGCCCGGTGCCATTTGGCCATATCGGCGATGGCAATGTGCATTTCAACTTGAGCCAACCGGTTGATATGGACACGCAGGATTATTTAGCTTTGTGGGGAGAGTTTAACGACATTGTGCATGGGATTGCCCTCTCCCTCAATGGATCGATCAGTGCGGAACATGGCATTGGCCAACTCAAGCGCGATGAGCTGGCACAGATTAAGTCTCCGATCGAAATGGAGATGATGAGAAGCGTCAAACACGCACTCGATCCGAAGGGACTGCTCAATCCGGGAAAAATTATCTGACCTATTCGGCAGCCCGGCCTGTTTCGGCCCCACTCAAGAAAGCACCAATGGGCAAGTTCTGTGCGGGGACGACCATCACCTTATCGATGCGTGGCCCATCCATATCTATCACCTCGAAGCGATAGCCATTCCATGCAAAATAGTCGCCTTCATTGGGGAGGCGGTCAAAGGAATGCAACATCACCCCGGCCAATGTGTTGACTTCGCCGGAGCTGTGGCCGGGTAGGTTTTTCAATTTAAGAAGGCGGCGCACTTCTTCAACGGAGACAACGCCATCAATCAGGTACGAGCCATCTTCCCGTTTCAAAATGGCGGGGTTGACGGCCCGCGCATGGGCGCTGACATCCCCAATGATGGCAAAGAAGATTTCCGACATGGAAACGGTGCCGTCAATTTCGCCGTATTCATCAATGACAAACGCCATAAATTTGTTCTCTGATTGAAGCACCGACATGGCCTTCAATACGGAGCTTGTGCGGGGAATGAAAAGGGGTTCCACCATTTTTTCAAAAATAGACTCAGCGTCCATTGTTTCGACAAAGAGGTCTTCAATCCGCACCATGCCAATTGCCCGGCCTGTATCACGGCACCGCACGGGATAACGCATGTTTTGGGTGAGGAAAATGATTTCGCGGGTTTCGCCGATCGGGGCATCGCGATCTAACCACACCATATTGATACGCGGGGTCATGATTTCGCTGATCCGCATGTCCCCCAACTTCAACACCCGATTGGCAATTTCCCCTTCAGCTTGTTCAATGGCCCCAGACGCTGCCCCTTCAGAAATCAAATGACGGATTTCGTCTTCTGTTACTTTCTGCACATTCGCACCAGTGAAACCATAAATCGACAGCACGCCTTCCGTCGATTTATTGACCAAGGTGACAACCGGCGAGAGGGCTTTGGCAAAAGCATTCATCGGCCGCGCAATGAAAGTCGCGATCGCTTCTGGGTTTGACAATGCAATACGCTTCGGGACCAGCTCCCCAATGATGAGGGAAAGATAGGTAATGACGACAACAACAAAAACGAAAGACCCTTGTGCTGCATAGGGGCCAATGGTTGGGACCTCAATCATGACTTCCGCAAGCGGAGCAGACAAAGTGGCCCCACCGAAGGCACCCGCTAAAACGCCGATCAATGTAATGCCAACTTGAACCGCTGATAGAAAACGACCGGGTTCGGCCTGCAACCGTAACGCTGTCTCGATGCCGCTGGTGGGCGATCCATTATCGCGCGCCTTAGACAACATGACTTGCAGGCGATTACGCCGGGAAGACACCACGGCCATTTCTGACAGGGAGAAAAATCCATTCAGTGCAAACATCACCAGCAGAATGATTGAATCGGCTAACATTTCATGTCCTCAAATCCCTGCAACAGCTCGGCCGAGCATTTCATCAGGGCAGCTCAATAGAACCGATTCACAGTATAGAGCATAGCCAGAACATTTCTGTGCCAAATAATCTTTCAAGTCGGCCAAATTGGCTCTCCTCCGCGCAAAATCGTTGAATTTTCGCTAAAAGAGGTCAAATTGGTCTTTGCTCACTTTCCTGTTATCAGATTTTTGTTTGCTCCCGGCTTTGGCGGGAGACGATGACATTCCGCCCTCATCGGGCAAAGGGTCATTGAGGCCTGCATGGTCAGCGGTGGCTTTATTGACGCCTCTATCGACGGGAAAAAGCTCAAGGAGGCTTTCAGGGGCCGGGCGTAATAGATCTTCAGCGGCATGAGTCGTGGTGCCGTCGCTTGCCAGCCATTGCTCCCAATCTTCTGGTGCCAATATGACCGGCATCCGCGCATGTAAGGGCCTCAGGGTATCATTGGTCCGTGTTGTGATGATGGCGCAGGTTTCAGTTTCGCTGCCATCTGCGGCCAACCAATCTTCCCAAATGGCCGCCATCGCAAAGGGCTGCTGGTCACGCCTACGGACATAATAAGGTTGCTTAAATGCGTCCTCCCCTCGTCCAACAGTTTTCCATTCGTAAAACCCATCTGCCGGGAGCAATGCCCTGCGATGGCGAAAAGCCCCTCGGAAAGAAGGTTTTTGGTTGATGGTTTCGGCGCGGGCATTAAAGAGCAGAGACTTTGGCGCTTCCTTTTGCCAACCGGGCACCAGCCCCCACCGCACCAAGGCAAAATGACGCTGTCCGTTTTCCATGCGCACAATTGGCACTGGCTGGGTTGGCGCAATGTTGTAGCGTGGGGGAAAATTGGGTTGCTCAACATAGTTAAACAACGTCCGCATTTCTTCGGGAGGGGAGGTTATGGAAAAGCGACCGCACATGGCTCAACCTACGGCAAGGCCTTCTTTCAAGTCAATCTTGCGCACGACCGACACTAGACGACCTCAGGGTTGACCGGGTTCTAATTAGGAACTAACAATGATACCCAATTGATGCGCCTCGACTTGACCAGACATGTCAGCACCGGCTTCACACCTAACCTATGGATCTCAACATGCCCCAAGTGGATTTCATTTTCGATTTTGCCAGCCCGAATGCTTATCTCTGCCACAAGGTTCTGCCCAAAATTGCGGAACGCACAGGCACGACGTTTCACTATGTGCCAACCCTTCTGGGGGGATTGTTCAACCTCACCGGCAACCAAGCGCCGATGATCGCCTTTGGCGGCATTCCAAATAAAATGGCTTATGAGCAATTGGAAACGAAGCGGTTTATCGCTGAACACAAGTTGAGCAAATTCACCTTCAACGAAAATTTTCCAATCAATACTTTGCTGATTATGCGTGGTTTGATTGCCGCTGAAAACGCTGGTGTGAAAGACAAATATATTGATGTTGTCGTGAAAGCCATGTGGGAAGATAACCAAAATATGGGCGATCCAGAAGTGGTGCTGCAGGTTCTAAATACTGCAGGTTTGGACGGACAAGCGCTTTTGAGTGAAACCCAGAACCCGGAAGTCAAAGCAAAGCTGATGAACAACACACAGGCGGCTGCGGACCGGGGCGCGTTTGGCATTCCAAGTTTTTACGTTGGCGAAGAGCTTTTCTTTGGCAAAGAACGCCTTGGACAGGTTGAAGCCGCAATTCTCGCTGCGGGCTAGGCTGGTTCCGAAGAGAATTGGGCTTGAAGACTGGCGCTGGGGCAATGATATGATATAACAATATTCATTGCCCGCCCGCCCCCTTGGAGCCTTACCATGCCGCTTACAGACAGCCCTGCTCAACCACACGATCATTCTTTATGTATTGATGATGCGTTGGCACAAGCTCGCCTGATTTGCGAACGCCGCAACGTGCGCCTGACCCCTATTCGGGAACAAGTGCTCGGCTTGATTTGGCAAAACCATAAGCCTGTTGGGGCTTACGACCTTTTGGAGCAATTGGCCACAACGCACCAAGCGGCCAAGCCCCCGACGATTTATCGCGCGTTGGATTTCTTGCAGGAAAATGGATTGATCCACAAGATCGAATCTCAGAATGCTTTTCTAGGATGCGCCCACGTTGGCGGGCAGCATCACGGACAATTCCTTATCTGCACCGCCTGCGGCACAGCCCAAGAAATTGACGAAAAAGTTGTCTCCTCAGCGCTCAAAAATGCGTCACAGGCACGAGGCTTTCAAATTCACTCTTTCGTTATTGAGATCAAAGGCCTATGTGCCGCTTGTCAGGATATTTAACTTATGAGCGCGTCTCTCGCTTCTGCGCCCGCCTCCAGCGCCCCCCTTATGCAGCTGTCAGATATCACTGTCCGATTGGGCACCACATGCGCACTCGACCAAGTTTCTTTTGAAATTTCACCGGGTGAAATCATTACAGTGATTGGCCCCAATGGTGCTGGGAAAACAACGCTGGCGCGGGTTGCTATTGGAACCGTGCAGCCAGATGGAGGCACAGTGACACGGCGCGCGGGCCTTAAAACCGGGTATGTGCCGCAACGGTTTGCCATCGACCCGACGCTTCCTATATCTGTTGATCGGTTGATGCAGCTTACTCAGCGGGCCTCAAAGGCAGAGATCGCCTATGCGCTTGAGCAGGTGGGGGCGGCGCATTTATCTGGGCGGCAAATCACGCACCTTTCCGGTGGAGAATTTCAACGGGTATTGCTGGCTCGCGCCCTGCTTGGCAAGCCGGATTTGCTTATTTTAGACGAGCCCTCATCGGGTATCGACTTTTCTGGGCAGGCCCAACTTTACGATCTCATTTCCAATGTGCGCCACCAAACGGGTGTTGCAGTGCTGATGATTTCCCATGACTTACATGTGGTGATGGCTGCGACCGACCGCGTTCTCTGCCTCAACACACATCTGTGTTGCGCAGGGGCGCCAGATGCTATTTCAAATGACCCTGCCTACCGCGAATTGTTTGGCATTGAAGCGGGGCAAAGTTTAGCGCTCTACCACCACCAACATGACCATGCTCATGATTTAGATGGGCATGTGCACCCACACGAGCACGACGCTAAAGCGCACGAAGGATGCCCATGAGTGATTTTTTAGTACGGGCCTTGTTGGCAGGGTTGATGGTTGCCGCTATTGCCGGACCTCTTGGCTGTTTGGTGCTGTGGCGGCGTATGGCCTTTTTTGGGGACGCCCTCGCCCATTCGGCTTTGCTTGGCATTGCACTGGGATTTCTCCTTTCCATTGCCCCATTGGTTGGGGTCTTAGGCGCTGTCGTTTTGCTTGCGCTCTTATTTGCCAGTTTGCAGGAACGTATGTCATTGGCGATGGATACATTGCTCAGCCTTGTGGCTCACTCTGCGCTTGCCATTGGCATGGTGGTGTTGAGCCTGATGCCCGGTTTGCGCTTTGACCTCAACGCTTATCTATTTGGCGACATCTTAGCTGTTGGCCCCACGGACCTTTGGGCGATGGCCGCCGCTTCCGTGCTGGTGCTGGGGTCTCTGGCTTTGCTGTGGCGCTCTCTTGTTGCGGTGTCAGTTCACCCAGAAATAGCTGCTGCCGAGGGCATATCTCCGCGGCTTTCACGCATTGGCTTTGCGCTTATGCTGGCGGTGCTTGTGGCCGTTGCGATGCGCCTTGTGGGGGCGCTCCTGATTACCGCCTTGCTGATTATTCCGGCCGCTGCCGCCCGCCGATTTGCCACCGGGCCAGAGATGATGGCGCTCGGCGCTGTGGTGGTTGGTGTCTGCGCGGTAGGGGCTGGGTTGTGGGGATCCATTTCCTATGACACGCCCACCGGCCCTTCCATTGTGGTGGCCGCGCTTGTTATTTTTCTGGGCGCACAAATTGTGCCGCTCATCGGGACAAAACGAAGAGGATTCGATTAGAAGGGCGCTCTTTACGGTTGCTTAACCCTATCGATTAAAGCTGCATACTCTTTAGACACAGGCACGTGACATGGCGTGATGAAGGAAAGTAATGATGCTCCTCTCTTTTTGTCGAACACACTCACTTGGATCTGCATTCGTGCGGCCACTTTTGGCCTTGTCTTTTCTGGCATTGAGCACTGCCACATCTGTTGCAGCCCCAACGCCCCCACCCCAAAGCGATGCAGAACGGAAAGGGCCGTTTGTTCTCACAGACAAGCTTCTGTCTGACTTGCTTGAGGAAGGGTACGAAATTCGGGCAACGCTTGGCACTTCATTGGTCTTGCAAAAAGACGCGTCGGTTTTCTCCTGCTCCATCGTTCCTGACCAAAAGACAATGAGCTATCACCCCTATTTCGCGTGTTCTGCCCTGCAGGAAATACGCCCTAAAGGCGAGTGAAACACTGACTTTTGACAGGTTTCTGACTAATTTAATTTCAAACGTATAAATGCCGTTTACGGATCTCTAACGCAAAGTAGTTAGAATTAAACCCAAAGCGGGAGAGTTTTGTGGCGCAGGATGTAGAAATAGACCAGGTGGATGATGACCGTGCGTTGGGGGGAATTGGGTATCCGCGCACGACACGTCGGCTTGTGCCTGGCAAAAACATCCAAGAAGATTCTCTACTGGCGACTGATTACCTCAATCACTTCAATGAAATTATCATGCTGCTGGAAATCATTCCTTCCATGCCTGACTGCTTTGAAGACATGCGGGATTGGAAACCCAAAACCTATCAAGCCCATTTCATCGAGACCAATTTTCAGAACAAAGACCTTGCTGTGCATGCCTACTACAATGCACCGGCCCGCTACCGCCAGCCGTTTGACCAAGTTGTGGGGCGTATGGACGCTTTGTTGGTTCATGCTTTGTCAGAACTATCTGCGGCCGTTGACGCCCATGACACTGAGACAATTGAGGTGATTTGCGCCTCAGTTGGCCCCCGTCTTCGCCGCTTGGGTGATGTGGCCGGGGCGATCATCAATGGCAATGCAATGACCGTTGAAGAAAATGAAATTGAGACGCTGCTCGCTGAAGACCTCTGATTCCTCTTCTATTCTCCCTCCCCCCTTTCGTACCATTGTTCATAGAACGCAGGGTCAGGCTTAGCTCTGAATTTGGCGGCTGGTTCTGCTTGAAAAAACAGCGCATTCCGGTGTTATAGTGAGCTCATGGATATAACAATGGTTCCGGGAGGGCCTCATGACTTACACACCTTTTGATCTCTCTGGCAAAGTAGCGCTGGTAACCGGCGGTAACCGTGGCATCGGATATGGCATGGTTGAAGCTCTCGCACAGGCCGGTGCAGACGTTGCCATTTGGGGCACGAATGAAGAGCGCAATGCGCAAGCCGCTGCTCAACTCAAAGATACCGGCGTAAAGGTATTTACGCGCAAGGTTGACGTGTCCAACGAACAAGAAGTTGTCGATGGCATGGGAGAAACCCTTAAAAATCTAGGGCGTGTCGATTCTGTATTCGCCAATGCCGGGGTTGGTTTCGGTTCACCATCTTTCCACGACATGGATACAGAAACATATCGCAAGACCCTTGGGGTCAACCTTGATGGTGTTTTCTGGACATTGCGGGAAAGCGCCCGCCACATGGTTGAACGTTCTGGCAAAGGGGATGTTGGCGGTTCATTGGTCGGCGTTGCAAGCTTGGCAGCGATTGAGGGAGCAGCACGTAACCAAGCCTATGCGGCGACCAAAGGCGCTGTGATCTCCATGATTAAAGGCTGCGCTGTCGAATATGGTCGTTACAAAGTGCGGGCCAACGCGATTTTGCCGGGCTGGATTGCAACTGATATGACGGCTGGCGCACAAGCAGGGTCTGCGTTTGCTGAAAAAGTCATTCCCCGTGTTCCGATCCGCCGCTGGGGCGAACCGGCTGACTTTGGCGGTATGGCTGTCTACCTCGCGTCCGATGCGTCTGCTTACCACTCCGGCACGACCATGATTGTGGATGGCGGCTATTCAATCTTCTAATGCAAGGCTGTCGCTTTCATGAAACAATGAAGCGTTCTTGAACTGGATGAAGCGGGAACCTTGTTCTCGCTTCATTTGATTCTAGGCACTGTTTCTTGGTTGCGGTTTCTTGGCCGCTATTTCTTGGCCGCCTTTGATCCACCAATATTGGCTTTTAGCGCCTGCCCTTTTTAAGAGTGATGTGGACCCTATGACACAGAAACTTGATCGCCGTCTCATTCTTATGGCCCGCACCATTGTCGTTTTGTTCCGTGAATTTGAACTGATCGCGCGTAAAACTGACATTACAATCCCTCAATATCGCTTCTTTTTGGCCCTAAAGCGCGGCCCTAAGCGGGCAGGAGAATTGGCGGTGCAATCGTCCATCCGCAAGCCCACCGCGTCTGCATTGATTGCGGATATGGAAAAGCGTGGATTGATTGAACGCCAACCAGACGCGGAAGATGGACGTAGTGTTCAGCTGAGGTTGACCGACAAGGGCTTGCGCAAACAAAGAGAGTTTGAGGAAGAACTGGCCCGTCACCTCCCCACCCATCTGGTAAAAGGTGACGAAGAAAGCATGCTCAACGCGTTCTCCGAGCTTGCTTATATTATCGACGACCAAGTGAATGAGGCCGCCGATGATCCGACCACTGACATGCTGACCTAACTTAACAGCCTGATCCACGGTAACGGATCACCTCCCCATTTTTCAAAGCGATGTGCATTAACCATAGGGCATGCAAAAGCTTTTCAAGTGACCAAGCTCTAAGCCATACTGGGCCGGTACGGTGCGCTGAACGGCGCAAAATGGGGCCTCATGACTACAATACGGCAAAATTTCCGGCTTTGCGTCGTCTCGATGTTGATGCTTTTGATCAGCAGCTCAGGTGTTTCTGCGGCTGGCTCATCGTTGCTCACTGGAAAACAAGCCTCCTACCGGGCAGATATGGTGCGCCTTGCAGAGGTTTTGGGCGCGGTGCATTTGCTGCGCGAACGGTGCGGAGGCCGGGAAGGCCAAATGTGGCGCCGGAAAATGCTAGAAATGCTCGATATTGAGGCCAGCAGCAAAAAAGACCGCGACATGCTGGTGAACCACTTCAATAAATCCTATTACGCAATGCGGGTGAATCACAGCCGCTGCTCCATGCGCACGATTTCTGAAATGAATGCCTACATTGACGAAGGGGCCGCTGTGGCCGGACGATTGGCACGCGCTGCCCGCCAATAGGCTTTTAATTCACCATAAACACCTCAAAAATGTAAGTTGATTAACCTATCTTGATCATGGCGCGAGACTCAGCTGCATTTTGTGGTAAAAGGAGAAACATCGTCGAAATTGGTGTGGGATGAGTGCGTTCACATTTACCCCTCCCCCGTACCAAGCCCCCTCGACGTCTTCTCCTCTGTGTCTGCCGCATGGCATATACAAACTTAAAGGGACCGTTCGTCTCGATGTCTAAGACCCGTAATAATCGCCCTAGCCTGCTGGAAGATATCTCCGAAGAAGAAGTTACAGATGCTGTATTGCCTTCTGAGGATGATCAACGTCAGGTTGCTTTCGATATTCTATTAGAAGCTTGGCAGGAAGCGCTGAGCGTTGGCGTGGAGCCTGACATTATGGCGCAAACCGCCATTCATGCTGCCCTGTCTGATATGGTGGACTTCCACGGCGAAGATGAAGTCGCGGAACTGGCCAGTGGCTTGGAAAAACGCGTTCAATACGGCGAGTTTTCTCTCCAGCGCACCCAACACTAAATTTAAGCGCCGTTTTTACAGGCGCTCAACAGAAAGCCCCCGCGCAGATTTTTCTGCCGGGGGCTTTTGTTTGGGTAGGTTTTTCGCTTAGATGATGGCTTCAATCAAATGCGGGCCTTTTTCGTTCATGCACGCTGCAAAGCACTTGGCGAACTCTTCTGTTGTCTCCGCCCGCATCGCGTTCACGCCCATGCTTTGGCCCAACTGTGTCCAGTTAATTTCTGGATTGTGCAAATCCAGTGAGGACAACGCCTTGGGCCCTGGATCGATAGCCCCCACACGGGCCAGCTCCACATTCAGAATCGCATAAGAATGATTGGCGAAAATGACCGTCGTCACATCCAAGTTCTCGCGGGCTTGGGTCCACAGGCTTTGCACGGTGTACATCGCCCCCCCGTCCCCATGCAAACACACCACTTTGCGGTCTGGCGCTGCAACAGCCGCCCCCGTTGCCACAGGCAAGCCCATGCCGATTGCGCCGCCTGTCAACGACAAGTGGTCGTGCGGAGCTGCGGTCGCGGTTGCAATCGCCGGGCCTAAGCTGCTGGTCGCGGCTTCATCTGTGATAATTGCATTGTCTGGCAACAGATGCCCGATCACTTGACCAATGGTGAATTGATCTAAAGGCCCCGTTGGCATGTCTGGCTTTTCATAAGGGGCAACATTGATGGGTTCAGCGGGGGCACCAATAGCCTCTGCGAGAGCTGCCAACGCAGCGGTGCCGTCTTCATGTGGATGCGCCAAATATGTGATGTCACAGTCTTTAGGAGACAGCCAGCTGGCTTTATCTGGATAGGCAAAGAAAGAAACAGGTGGTTTTGCGCCCACGAGAATCAGTTGCTCTGTGCCTTTCAAATCGTCCTCAGCTTGCTCTGCAAAATATGGCAGACGGTCGACAAGAACACGCCCTGCACCGCGTTGAATGCGCGGGGTGAAGGTATCACACATCAACCGCGCGCCAGACTTGGCAGCAATCCGTCCTGCTTCCCGCAAGCCTTCTTCTTTTAGGGCTGTGCCGCGAATAAGAATGGCCGTCTTTTTGCCGTTGGCCAGAAGCTTGGCCACACGGTCAATGGCTTCCCCATTTACCGCTGACAGGCCAACGCTATCCAACGGAGCTGCAGCTTGATCGGCCTCAAGCCACGCGGTGTCGGCTGGCAAGATCAACGTTGCAATTTGCCCTTCCCCCTCCATAGAGGCGGCAACCGCACGCGCCCCGTCTGAGGCGACGGTCTTGGCATTTGTACTTGAATGGATCCAGCCTGAAACGGGATCCGCAAAACCTTTGATGTCTGATTCCAACGGCGCATCATATTGTGCGTGATAGGTCGCGTGATCACCCACAATGTTGACGATGGGAGTGGACGCGCGGCGCGCATTGTGCAAGTTGGCAAGTCCATTTGCCAAGCCCGGCCCTGTGTGGAGCAAGGTTGCTGCAGGCTTTTCCGCCATCCGGCCATAGCCATCCGCAGCGCCTGTGACGACCCCTTCAAAAAGGCCCAAAATGGCGCGCATGCCATCTACTTTGTCCAGTGCGGCGACAAAGTGCATTTCGGATGTACCTGGATTGGTGAAACACACTTCAACGCCTGAGGCGACCAGTGTTTTTACGAGGCTCTCGGCGCCATTCATGCGCATTCTCCCTTAAATGACGGGGCCACTGAGATTGCCTCAGTGCCCCAATTTTTCTTCCATGATACATGGATCACTTGGCAAGTGAAGTATCGCTTCACAACGAAAGCCACAGTCGTAACAAGTGGCGACGTTCTCCGATGTCTTCATGGTCTTCGTATTCAGTGCGTGCATGCAAATTGGTGTGATTGGACAGCAATTGAATATCGCCGGGCTGCAAATCCATGTCCATATAAATACCTTTTTCAGCCGCGATTGCTTCATACGTATCGAGTAGGTCTTGCTCTTGCTCCGTAAAGGGCGGCACGTCTGCATGACGTTGTGCAGAACGAAAGTAATCCGCATGATAAAATGTGCGCAGAACGCCTTCTGAATACCTGCACGGAGGGATTGGAAGGCACCCTGATTCTGCCGCGTTATTTTCATTTCTGGAATCAAGGAAGAAGGGCTCAAATAGACGGCTCACAAGCTCTGGACGCCGCTTCATCAATTCATTGAACACCGAAACAGAACTTACAATCCGACTTTTCCCCCCAGACTTTGCTTTTCTGAGACACAGCAAACCAACAACATCCGCCGCATCGCAGTGGTAGTCTATGTTAGCCGCTGTTTGATATAGTCGAACCATTGGATCAGCCTTGTCCGCATTGGTGTTCGTGACGTGACCAAGCAAATGCTCTTCAGGGTTTTGGGCACCCGGACGCCCCAAATGCAGCCCAAAGCACCAAAAAAACAATTCAACTTCATCTTGTGTCCATGTATCGACAGGGACGCCCCGAATAATCTGAATGCCCAGACCTTTCGAAAGTTCACGGCGCCACGAAGCAAACTTTGCAGACAAATGAGGCAGTGGAAAATCTTCGGCTAGGAGATCCTTGCGATTTTTTGGCGATTTTTGTGCCACTTTCAACGCTTGCTCTAGCTCCGCAACATCTGTAGCGGTCAAGCTATATGCCAACGTGCTGAGGGGCGGCATTATTTTGGCTAGCCATGCGGCGGGGCTGTCTATCGGGCCTGTCGGCACCCTTGTGTGCGGACGGTCAAAATAGTGCAGCGCCTGCTCTCCGAACGACCTAAATCCTTCTTGCGACATTTTCCTCTCCCATTTTTTTGGAAAACATTGTTTTCCTTTTTTTATAAGCTATCCTGCCCCTATGGAAGCAGCAAGGAAAAACCCATGAAGGAGCCGGACAAAAGGCAGTTGTCGGACGAAAAAAAAGAGGAGATTCGGCTGATTATTATCGGCCTATTCGCAGATTCTCTTTATCAAGATGTTGGAATTCGAGACATTTGCGCACGTGCAGGCGTGACACCAAAAACGATATACAAACATTTTGGCAATAAAAATGCGCTGCTTATCTCCGCAATATCGCCGGATATGAAACGCCTCAATTTAGCTCTGGCCCATGCCGCACACACAGCAACGACACTCAGCGATAAATTGGAAGCAGTCAGTCACGCATTTTTCAAATTTTATTTTGAAAATATTGCTGTCGCACGGATCATGTTTCTAAACATTCCATCGGCCTATCTGGTGTCAAAGCCTGAGTTTATTCAGTCTGCGCAGCTTGGGGTTATTAAGGAGCTGATTACCCTTGGCCAAAAGGAAGATAGTGTTCGCCAAGATATTGATGCGCACGACCTGACAGAAGCGTTGGCGGCTCTCTCAATGCGTTCCATGTTCCGCTATTTAACGTGGGCTGCCCCGCTCCCAACACCAGAAGCAGCAGCGGCTAAACTCTCACGCCTTGCCACCCCTATGTTACTCGCTCCAGCTCATGGGCGTGCGTAACATGCTAGCGCAATGCACGCTCACCACTTGCATCATACCCGCGCACAGTCGCACTTGTGACATTTGCCTTTGCCAGTGCGGCTGAAAATTCCGGGTCTTGCAGCGTCAAATGCAGGTCTAACGCTGCTTGATCTTCCCATTTTTCAATCACGTGCATAATGGTGGGGTTTGAAACTTCCACTGCAAAGCTATACTCAATATTGCCCGGCTCGGCGCGTGTGCGCCCCATTCTGTCCGCGAGCACGGTCTCAATCGACAAGATGTCCTCTGCTGCAGCGACTTCAATTTTTCCAATTACAATGATCATGTCTTGCCGTTACTTTCTAATAAAACCGCTTCGCCCTTAGCATGGGCATGCCCATTGTACGCTGCTATTGAGTGGCAAACATGTAGATGAGCTTCATGAGGATGCCTAACCCAAGCAAAGCAATGAGGATGGCTGAGCCACGGTTAATTCTTTCCAGTGCGCGGTCGTTCATATACCGCCGGAAATAGGCGACAAATGAGGTCAAAGCTGCCCACCACAAGGCAGACCCTAAAATGACTGCAATGACCAATTCGGTGGCGCGCACATAATCTGTGCCGCCTAATGTGAAACCTGCAATTGAGCCGAAAATGGCCACAAAGCCCAACATGGTGGCGGGATTTGTGATGGTTAGGAAAAAGCTTGAGGTGACCCCCGCAAGCAAACCTTCAAGATCGTGATCCTTCGCCCTTTCGGTGGGATCCTGTGGTTCACCGTCGACCAAATGAGGGTGGCTAAACCACGTTTTGGCGCCCATTCCAATGAGGAATAGCCCCCCGATGGATTGAAGCCACACCTCGTTTGACTGCATGAAATCCAATGCCGCCGTAACACTGAAGGCGGCGATGATGGCAAATATGCCATCACCGGCGGCTGCGCCCAATCCAGCTAAAAAGCCGTTGAGCCAACCATACCGGAGGGCACGTCGAATACAGATTAAGTTCACTGGACCAATAGGCGCAGCTACTGCGATCCCAACTAATATGCCGCTCACAAGGAGCGTCAGAAAATCCATACTCGACGTCCGCCGTCTTTATTTTTTCATAACCGCCACATCATTTCCGGGCGGGTCCATGAACAGCTTGTCTACTAAATCAGCGCGACGAGCAAGGGCTGTTGACTGATTTATATAGCCTTTATCTGTCAGCTCTCCCCCATCAACACTCGCAGGCTCGACCATCAGCAACGCTCTTTCCACACGGGTAGACGAACCTGGGTGAGTTGAGTTATGCGCACGCAGGCCATCGGAAAGATGTTCCAACACACCGGGATGGCGAATAAGCTCTTCCATCGGCAATTTCTCACCTGCAATTTTTTGACACATGGCCAAATTTGGAAAGCCCAAAATGGCGACATAGGCTTTGTCAAGCCCCGCCACCAACGCATCGTTCAGCACGCCATTTGATGCTTCAACAGCTTGCACGCGCAAACGCCCTGCACTGACCCATGTGCCTGTGGAAAGTTTGAAGTCCTCCACGACACGGCCATCAAACACGAGGCCTTCTTCGGGGTGCTCTGGGTCGACAAATTTTGCGCCGTCCCCAAGACAATAGAAGCCGTCTTCATCATAGGCGGCGGCTGTCTTCTCAGGGTTTTTGAAATAGCCCGTGGTGATGCAATCACCTTTCACGCGCACTTCCATTTTTTGCCCAACCGGTGCGAGTTTTAGCTCAATGCCCGGCAGTGGCAAGCCGAGCAAGCCCATGCGCGTGGTTTCCCAATGCACATTCATGATGGTGGGCGCGGTTTCGGTTGCCCCGTAACCAGACGACAACACAATCCGCTCGCCTGTGACGGCAATCGCCACTTTTTGCAAACGGTCATATAGGTCTTGCGCCAATGCCGCCCCCCCATATGCCAAGCCGCTTAATTGTGTGAAAAAGTTTTTCGCCAATGCGGGATTGTCTTCTAATGCGGGCACTAGCATTGTGTATGCTGCTGGCACATTGGAATATGCGGTTGGGGTTATCTCCGCCAAGTTGGCCAGGGTTTCATCAAATTGCCCCGGTACAGGACGCCCGCCATCGATGTAAAGCGTGCCACCAGATACCAACAGGTTGTTCAAGATCGCATTGCCGCCAAAGCAGTGGTTCCATGGCAACCAATTGAGCAATGTTGTCACCGGTGCATCGTCGGGCTTATCGGTGAGGGAGGCCCCCATGATGGCATTCACGCACATCATTTTTTGGGTTGTGATAACGGCTTTTGGCATGCCGGTAGAGCCAGAGGTGAAGAGGTACTTTGCGACCAAATCATCATGCTGGCGCTCGTAGGCGTCTTCCACATCTTGAGTGGGCGCGGTTGCCACAATATCGGCATATGACGTGCCCCGCTGCCCATCAGCAGAGATGATTTCAATTCCTGTTAGGTCCAGTGCTGCGAATGCTTTTTCATACGGTGCGCTCTCTTGCACAAAGATGGCCTTTGGCTTGATCAGGTCCACCGCATATTTCAGCTTCTCAAAATCCGTGCTCATAAGGCTGTAGGATGGCGACACCGGAACAGCAGGCGCATTGGCCAGAATGGCGCCATAGGTCATCAAGGCATGTTCAATTGAATTGCCTGACAAAATCATCAATGGGTTTTCTTGGTTCAAACCCCGATCAAGCAAAGCCTGTGCAATGGCATTTACCGTTGCATTTGCTTGGGCATAGGAAACTCGTTGCCAATCTCCATACCGTTGGTCGCCAACAGGTGCGCCGCGCATGGCTAGCCATGTTTGCTCAGGCTTTTCGTCGGCCCACTTGCGCAATGGTTCAATCAAGTTGGCGGGACGCTCGTCGAGCGGATATGGGTTTCGCAAAATAATCGATCCATCGTCCTGCTTGGTAATCTCTACTTTGCGCGGGCGAAAGTTGGCCGATCTGAATGGCGGTAAGACCTCCCCAGTCATGTCGTATCCTCTCCATTAAATTTTGTTCGGATCTTTTGCCCGAATTTCGAAGGGAGTTTACACCGAAGAGTGCCGTTAGGGAAAGTAACTGACATTCACCACATCAGGCCGCCTTGGATAGGAGCCAACGCAAAAAGGCGCCCTGTTGATCCACAGAGCGCCTTTTGAGAAGTTTTGCGGTCATTTACACCGATTTAGAGGGTTACAACCACTCTGCCGCGTACTTTTCCTTCAATAATGCTTTGGCCCAAGGCAGGCACTTCATCCAAAGACGCGTTTACAATCATTGCATCTAGCTTGGCAAAGTCGAGGTCTTTGGCTAAACGATTCCATGCTTCGATGCGCCGCTCTTTCGGCAGCATGACCGAATCAACCCCTTTCAAGGTGACCCCACGCAAGATGAATGGCATTACAGATGCAGGCAGGTCTGGCCCTTGAGCAAGGCCGCACGCAGCCACAACACCGTCGTATTTTATTTGTGACAGCACGTTTGCCAAAGTATGGGAGCCAACCGCATCAACAGCCGCAGCCCAACGCTCTTTACCCAACGGGCGTCCGGGACTTGATAGCTCGTTGCGGTCAATGATCTCAGCCGCCCCCAATGACTTGAGATAGGCTTCTTCAGAGACACGCCCCGTTGAGGCCACAACCCGGTAGCCCAGCTTAGCCAGCAACGCGATGGCAACGGAGCCCACGCCACCGGCTGCACCGGTCACAAGAATGTCGCCTTTATCTGGTGTGATACCAGCTTTTTCTAGCGCTAAAACACACAACATGGCGGTGTAGCCTGCTGTACCGATGGCCATTGCATGTGCGGGGGTGATCCCATCTGGCAAAGGCACCAACCAGTCACCTTTCACACGGGCGCGCTCAGCGTATCCGCCGAAGTGCGCTTCGCCCACACCCCAACCGTTCAACACAACCTGATCACCCGGCGCAAAATCAGCGTTATCAGATTTTGTCACCGTGCCCACAAAATCAATGCCGGGAATGAGTGGCCACTGGCGCACAACCGGTGCCGCGCCGGTGAGGGCCAAACCGTCTTTATAGTTTACCGTAGAGTGAGAGATAGCAACGGTGACATCGCCCTCCATCAAATCATTTTCAGTTAAGTCGTTAAATTCAATGATGGGGGCTTTATCGCCCTTTTGCACCATGAGGGCGCGGAATGTTTCACTCATCTGATTTCCCTGTCTTGCATGTTTTGTTATCAATTATTGTAAGGTGCCACACGCTTATTTGCGGTGACGAATATTTTCTTCAAAGCGCATGGGCTGACCCGTGGCGACGTCGGCAAGCTGGTCTTCCCACATGGCGCGTTTGCCTCGCACAACTGTGCCGATCTGCCAGCCTTTTACCTTTTTGCCGTCATACGGCGTCCACCCACATTTGCTCTCAATCCAATCTTTGGAAATGGTGCGTTCGGCTTTCATGTCAACGATGGTCAAATCGGCGTCATAGCCAACAGCCATGCGCCCTTTTTTCTCCAAGTTGAACACTCGTTTTGGACCGTGGCTTGTGAGATCGACAAAACGTTGCAAGCTGAGGCGGCCTTCGTTCACGTGGTTGAGCATGACCGGCACTAAGGTTTGCACACCAGGGAAACCCGACGGTGACTTGGGGTATGGCTGCTGTTTTTCTTCAAACGTATGGGGCGCATGGTCAGAGCCGATGACGTCTACGATGCCTTGACCCAGTCCCCACCACAGGCCGTCCTGATGGCGCTGATCGCGAATGGGCGGATTCATTTGCGCCAGTGTTCCCAGCTCGCGGTAGCAGTCTGGCGCGACAAGCGTGAGGTGTTGCGGCGTCACCTCTACGGTCGCAATGTCTTTATTGCGGGCAAGGATGGGCATTTCTTCGGCGGTTGAAATGTGCAGCACGTGCAAACGCGCACCCACTTCCCGTGCGATTTTCAACACGCGCTCCGTGCACAAAATAGCTGCCTCATGATCGCGCCACACAGGATGGGTTTCGACGTTGCCGAACTCTGCTAAGGGGCGTCGCTCGCGCAACCGGAATTCATCTTCTGAATGAACCGCCACCCGGCGGGTGACGGCAGATAACACACGCCGTACATTTTCGTCGTCTGGCACAAGCAGGGAACCGGTTGACGATCCCATGAACATTTTGATGCCACAGCAGCCCGGTTGGCGCTCCAAGTCTGGCAAAATTTCTATGTTGGACGTGGCAGCCCCTGCATAAAATGCAAAGTCGCAATACATGCGGTTGGTGCCCCGCGCGACTTTATCGGCCAAGGCTTCGACGGTTGTGGTCGATGGATTTGTGTTTGGCATTTCAAACACGCTGGTCACGCCGCCCATGACTGCTGCGCGTCCACCGGTTTCCAGATCTTCCTTGTGCTCATTGCCCGGTTCGCGCAGGTGCACTTGCGTATCGATGACACCGGGTAAAATATGCAAGCCGGTGACATCCACAATCTCGCCAGCTTGTGCGGTCGAAAGGTCTCCGATCGCTGCAATCTCACCATTGAGAATGGCAACATCTCCCTTGCCTTCTCCATCGTGGTTGACGAGCGTGCCGCCTTGAAAGATCAGGTCGTATATTGGTGCGGTCATGGGGTCATCCTTACGGTAATGAGCTTTATAAATCTGGGCCGGGTGTTGAGCGGCGTTCTAAGAACTGAGCTTTTGACGCGCGGCGGTCAAAACAGCCTCCACGGTGAGATCATACATGGCTGAGCGCCCATCGTGGTGATCAAATTCAGGATCCGCCAAAATTTCTGCACAAGACCGAGGGCCGCGCAAAGAGCTGGCGTTCACCCCCCAAGGACTATACAGGTCGTCTGGGGTCGGCCCAAACAGACCAATTGTCGGGGCGCTTGCGGCAGCGGCTAGGTGCGTTAGGCCAGAATCATTGCCAATATAGAGGTTTGCACGCTCAAAAAGGGCATAGACGTCTAATAAGTCGCCGCCAATTTGGCGGACCAATTTGTCTTCTGGCACGCTGTCGAGCAATGCGCCAATTTGGTCTTCTTCACCAGGACCTGCCGCAATAATCACTTTTGCGTCTTCCAGTAAACCACCGGGTGCCCGCAACTGTTGCACCAACTCGACATAATATTCCAGCGGCCACATTTTTTTGGCCCAATTGGCTGTCGGCCCAAGGGCCAGAACCTTCTCGCCGTCCTTGATTTGATGTTGAGCGCGGGCGCGGGCTGCAGCCGAAGGCCACAGCTTGGGGGCGGGGGCTGGGTTTAAGTTGAGTACGCTGGCGATATGCTCTACCCGGTGCAAGGTATGCCCGCTTTTAAGAACCGCCCGCTTTTTGGTGCGCAGCAAGTAAGCGGTTGCTGAACCGCGTAAGTCCACCACCAAATCCCATTTTTGTGGCATTGCCTTTTTGAGCAACCCGCGCCAATGGGCGGCATATTTGCCCTTCTTCATCACATGCACGTCAACCACATGAGGAGCGTCTACAAATAAAGGAGCTGCAAGCGGACCGCAGGCGACGGTGATTTCCGGATTTGGCATGTTCTCGATCAAATGCGCTAAAAGACCGCATGAGAGAATGGCATCGCCAATTCGTGTGGAGGTGATGAAAAGTATACGCATAAGCCCCTCTTATAAGGAGATAGTTCGTTTCTGCCAAGGAAAGAGCGTGCCCAACAGACCGGCTTTTCTGCCAAAACGCGGAACAGCCCTAGACAAGCCCCATAAGGACTGCCATCTAGGAGGTCTAGGTAGGTGATAAATCCATGAATGAAGTACGGTCATTTCAATTAGAAGATAGAGGCGTCCTTGAGCTGAGTGGCTCGGAAGCCCGTTCCTTTTTGCAGGGGTTGATTACGCAAAACATCGACACCCTCACCCCAGACGGACCGCTTTACAGCGCCCTTCTCACACCGCAGGGAAAATTCCTTTTTGATTTTTTCGTGTGGGATGGCGGCGATGTGATTTATCTCGATGTTGCTAAAGACCAGTTGATGAATTTTGCGCGCCGCTTGCTGTTTTATAAATTGCGCGCAGACGTCAACGTGGGGGATGCCAGCAAGACTTTTCATGTGTGGGCCAGCACAGGCACCCCTGACGGTTTTGCCGCTGATCCCCGCTTAGCGGCGCTGGGGGGCCGTGCCTTGGTGCGTGCCGATGAACCGATTGACGTGGAAAATGCTGGGGGCAGTGCGGCGTGGCGCCGCCATCGGCTTGGGCTTTCCGTCGTATCGGGCACCGAGCTTACACCCGAAAAGAGTTTTCCGATTGAGGCGAACTTTGACTTTTTGGGCGCGATCGATTTTCAAAAAGGGTGTTTCGTCGGGCAAGAAGTCGCCTCGCGCACCAAACGGCGCGGAACCGTGCGCAAACGGATTGTGCGATTGGTGGGCCTTCCAGAGACGCCGATAGAAAAAGACACCGCCGTTGTCGCAAATGAGCGAACGGTTGGTCACATCGTGGCCCATGAAGGCACATCCGGCATGGCGCTCATGAAGCTGGATGCATTGGGCAGCGAGCTTACGGTGGACGGACATAAAGTGAGCGCAGACCCCGCTGCTTGGTTGACCGCAGCGCTTTAATCTTGCCAAGGCCTGACGTTCCTCATACGTTCTTACTTCTTGAAGGAGAATGATATGCCGCGTTGCCCTTGGCCTGGAGAAGACCCCCTTTATGTTGCCTATCACGACACCGAATGGGGCGTGCCGGAATATGACGATCAAGCTTTGTTCGAAAAACTTATTTTAGATGGATTTCAAGCCGGGCTTTCTTGGATCACCATTCTTAAAAAACGCGACAACTTTCGCGCGGCCTTTGATGGATTTAACCCGGAGCTTATTGCACGCTACGACGACAAGCAGGTTGAACAGTTGTTGCAAAATGCCGGGATCATTCGTCACCGAGGAAAAATTGAGGCGACGATTGGCAACGCCCAAGCTTATCTTGAGATTATGGAAAAGGAGGCGAGCTTTTCGTCTTTCCTTTGGGACTTTGTAGATGGCACGCCTGTGCAAAATTCCTTTGCCAGCATGGACGAGGTGCCAGCCTTCAACGACATGTCGACGGGACTTTCAAAGGCACTCAAAAAGAAAGGGTTCAAATTTTGCGGCCCTACTATTGTGTATGCTTTTGCGCAGGCCGTTGGCATGATCAACGACCATCTTGTTGATTGCCCTGCCCGTGCAAAATGCGCGGCCCTTGCACGTTAATAGGGCGCTCTCTGTTTTTGAGAAAATCTATTTTCCATAATGTTGCGTATACGGATTATTTTTGTAATTTCCGTTATTTCGCCACAATCCGAACCAAGCTCTGCCTTATTAGAATGTGACTTTTGTTCAACGCAAATGACAGCACTGTTTGCGATCTTTCAGAAGAGCAGGACACCTTATGTTCAAGAAGTCATCGCGGACGAAACCGACCAAACCACTCACCGACCTTGCCAAACCCGAGCCTACCCAAACCCCAACAAGCGCGGGCAAACCGCCTTCCCGTTCTGACACGCGCCCCACTCCCCTTGCTCCAAATACCCCGCGTGCCAGCACCGGCAGCTCTGCCTCTTCCCAATCCCAATC
>JARGNZ010000020.1:0-11039 GCA_029209985.1 Parvibaculaceae bacterium | reverse complement strand
CTCCAAATACCCCGCGTGCCAGCACCGGCAGCTCTGCCTCTTCCCAATCCCAATCAGGCCAAACCCAACCAGGCCCACGCCAATCAGGAACTTCACAGCACATGTCACATTCATCCACAGCGACCCCAACACCCACGAAACCAAATGAGCGCACGCCAGCGGCTTATGAATTGCGCCGGACACCTGCCCATACGCTAGGCGGCAGCGCCGTTGAAGAAACACCAGAACCACAATTAGCCAACCTACATGTGGGCAAGGGCCTTGAACTGAAAGGCAAGATCAGCTCTTGCGATAGCTTAGTGATTGAAGGAAATGTGGAAGCCGAAATTGAAAGCGGGTCTTTGACAGTTTCTGAAACGGGGCAAGTAAAGGGTGATGCCCAAGTTGAGGAAGCTGAAATTGAAGGGTTGTTCGATGGCACCTTAGAAGTGAAAGGCTGCTTGATCATTCGGGCGACTGGCAAGGTTTCCGGCACCATACATTATGGGCAGTTGATGATTGACCAAGGCGGCCGATTGATCGGCGAGGTGGATGTTGCCCCAGACCAGAGCGCGAAAAAATCCTCCGCCACAGACACAGAACATAAAAAACCCGACACAAAGGGAAGTGACTTAAAGCCCATCGTCGCGGCGGCTGAATAATCCCCACGATGTTTGCTGAAAGTGACGGCGTGTGTTTTGGAAGAGGGCTACTGGTTTGCAGACCTGCCTGCCTATGGGGCACGACTGTGTTGCGAAATACGAGCGCCTGGCCGACCGTATTTGACCCAAGCTCTCTTCCCTCCACCACTCTAAAGGCTGTGGCATCTCGCCCATCGCCATAAATTGAGGGGCATTTCCCATCTGCCTCTCATCGCCCTGAATAGGAGGAAAGCGGTACACCCCCCCCCGCCCGCTTATTCAGGGCACAAACCAACCGCCCGCCCAGTTTTTATCCGCTTTTTGCCACGAGAATTGAGCGCGACGGTTCCCCTCTCGGCTTAAAGCCAGCCAGTCAAAAGCATCATAGGTGATGGATAGAACGGTAAAATTGGCATAGCCGGTTTCGACTTCATCAGCTTCAGGAATACGCCCTTCCAGATGAGTCGGCAGGGCCGAACTTGGTTGTGCTAAGGGGCGGCCTGTACCAGAAATAGCTGAATACGCTCTACGCCCCAGAGGCGTGAGGCCTCCCCATGCTTTCTGCGCCACGTCCGCCTTTGCCACGGTTGCCCTGCCGCTTATACACAGTTGCACCTGCCTTACCGGATCGTAGAAAGTTAAATTTACGTCGGGGGTTCGGCCAATTTCTGATATTTTATGGGACCGACTGTCGGTATAAAAATACAGTGTACGGCTGATTGGCGCAAATCCGCGTAGGATAATATGGCGCGCCTTTGGCTTGTTATTAAGCCCGAGGGTCGCAAGAGCGGGCAAATGGAACCCATGGGTTTTATCTACCACAGCGTGGGCCAGAGCTGTTTCTGCGCTGATACGAATATCGGTTAATGCTGCATCATTTGACAGTATTGCCCGTGAATGTTGGATTTCTTCAGCCACATTCTTCTCATTTTGGGTTGTTATCGGACCAATTAAGCCTTTCTGGCATTGTTTCGCCATCTTGCCTATGGCCAATTCAGTTCGTCTGTCCTATTTTTCTTACATCAATATAACTGTGGCTTTGAATGGGTGCGGAACCCGACACATTCTGGTCGCCAAAACGGGTGGAAGCGTTGACTAAAATTCTTATTAGCGGAACGGGTGTATTCACCCCTCCCAATTCAATCTCAAATGAAGAGCTGGTGGTTTCTTTCAATACCTACGTTCAAAACTTCAATAAAGAGAACGCGGCACAGATTGAAGCCGGGGACGTAGAAGCCCTCACAGAATCTAATGCAGCCTTCATCAAGAAAGCTTCCGGCATTGAAAGCCGCTACGTGCTCAACAAAGAAGGCATCTTGGATCCAGAAATTATGGCGCCACAGCTTCGTGAGCGTAGTAATGACGAGCCTTCCAATCTTGCGGAAATGGCCGTCATCGCCTCTCAAGAAGCCATGGCCCGTGCAGGCAAAACTGCCGCCGATATTGATGCGGTTTTGGTGGCCTGCTCCAACCTAGAACGCGCCTACCCGGCCATCGCCGTTGAAGTGCAAGACTTGCTCGGCATTGACGGGTTTGGGTTTGACATGAATGTGGCCTGTTCGTCAGCAACCTTTGGCATCAAAACAGCATATGACATGCTTAAAGCTGGTGGTGCCAAATGTGTTCTTGTGGTGGATCCAGAAGTTTGCACCGGTCACCTGAACTTTAGAGATCGCGATAGCCACTTTATTTTCGGTGATGTTTGCACAGCCTTGGTCGTGGAAACAGAAGAAACCTGCACCGCAAAAGGGGCTTGGGAAATTCTTGGCACACGTTTGATGACCAAATTTTCCAACAACATTCGCAACAACTACGGCTTTCTTAACCGGACAGCGCCTGAAGGCGTTGGTCAGCCAGACAAACTCTTCAAACAAGAAGGTCGGAAGGTTTTCAAAGAAGTGGTGCCTATGGTGGCTAAGCTTATTTTGGCCCACCTTTCGGACGAAGGCATTGACCCCGCACAGTTGAAGCGCATGTGGCTACACCAAGCCAACAAGGGCATGAATGATATGATCGGGAAAAAGGTTCTAGGGCGTGAACCGTCCCGCGAAGAGCAACCCAACATTCTAAATGAATATGCCAACACCAGCTCTGCTGGTTCTATCATTGCTTTCAATAAACATAGCGATGACATGGCCGCAGGAGACTTCGGAGTCATTTGTAGCTTTGGTGCTGGGTACTCTGCGGGAAATGTTATTGTACAAAGACAAGCTTGATGTCACACTATTGTCTTACATAGCGATCGCAGGAGGAGGCGAGCGCTTGTAAAGGGCGAGTGGAGAGGGACCACTCGCCCTTTTTCTTTTTAAGGTGCTCTAAAACCCTTTTGGTAAAGGGTTTTATGGAATTTAGAGAAAACCTGCATACCCCTTCCCCTTCCACTTCGACAAAAGACTTTGGGTGAAAACCCTAGAATCTTGCGCTTTATGCGTCGCAAGATTCTTAGTTCCTATGTCAAAAAAACCTATTAATCCGTATTGATTGAGACTATTTTCCGCCGCCTGAAAGGTAGGGATGAACGGAAACAATTAAAAAGGTTTGCATCTCATCGTCCTGCTCAAGAATGGACAAATACTCCCCCTCCGCAATGACATGATCGGCTAGTTTGAAGAAAGGGTCTGTGCCCGGTGTTGTGCTGGTGTCAGTTGGCGCGGTTGATTGGAAATCCACTTCCCAGCCATTCGGCGAGTGCAGCAAAAGCCCGCGCTGGTCTGGTTCATCCCCCCACACACGGTGCACCCAACAATCTTGCTGGTGCTTTTCCCATGCGGTTGGGTCAAGTTTGTGATCATCGGTGAGCGGCACAACGAAGTCATAAGAATGGGCTTTGGACCCATTCGGGAAAGCATCAGAACGGGCGGCTTGCATGTGAACGCGGTGAAGTGTCATCAAATTGTCCTTTCAGGAAAAGTCCAAAATAGGTTTTGAAGAATGTGGCCTATGTTCGTTGAGCTAGTGCGCCATCAGCACTGGAATAGAAGTGTGACCGCGTATGTGGCGTGTCACACCGCCTAGTATCAATTCTCTGAGGCGCGAGTGGGAATAGCCCCCCATGACCAACAAATCAGATTTCAGCGTGGCCGACTCATCCAACAACACCTCTCCGATCGGGCGACCGGATGCTTTAATATGGCGATGTTCGCCGATGCACCCGTGAGTTGCCAGATAGTCTGTGAGGTCCGTTTGCGCTTGCTCAGACTTGCCCTCCTGCTCAATGGAAAGGATTGTAATATGGCGCGCTTGTTTCAAAAACGGCATGGCCGCCGCCACCGCATGGGCGGCCTCTTGGGACCCATCCCACCCAATGGTTACATTCGTTGCGAATGTCTCGCTGGCATTTAAGGGCGCGAGCAAGACCGGCTGGCCTGCCATCAACAATGCCGACGCAAGCTCTTCTCCGCCGATTTCCTCATCTGTATGATTACGCTGACCGAACACAACAAGGTCCGTGAGGCGGCTGGCTTGTTCTACAACATAATCTGCCCGCCCCATTTTCTCAGTCATGGCACATGAAGGAAGAATTTTCATGTCATCGACCATCGGCAGCGATAGCTCTGTGGCTTCATGGGAGAGGGCTTTACGCGCCTCCACATAGGCCAAGTCTGCCCCCTCCCGTGCGGAGGTCATGATATCTTCAATCAATTGGCCAGAAGCCCCTTCACCCAAATATGGCAAAGCCTCGCGCGGGTCTGGGCGGACAAAGAGGCCAACCAGCTTTGCCTCCAGTGCAACTGTCGCTTGCAGCGCCGTGCGCAGAACAGAGACATCGAACTGTGTGCCATACAGAGGGACAAGAATATGTTTGATAGACATTGGACGTTCCTTTCGTTGAGCGAAATTCTACTAACCATGTCTTAAACATAGGGTCCGCTGGGTGCATTTCCAATGACACAGATCAACGGAAAGAACAATTTGGGCCGCCGATAGCCTATATGCCTAGAAGAGCGCATCTGCAGAATGGTCTGCCGTTAAGAACAAGACAGCGCACCCTGCATGGCGGGCAATTCTGGTCGCATCGGTATCGTGTTTCAGGCCCTTACACCCTGCTGGGAACAAAGCAAGGCCTGCCCCTCTTTGGCGCAAAACCGACGCGATTTCTGCGGCATCCTGTGTCGTCACAACCAACCGCCGCACTGTCATTTTGAGAACCAAAGCGAGGTGTTGGGCGATGTGAAAACATATCTCGGCTTGCGACGATCCATCATCGACCACAAAAAGAGGTCGGGCTTCTAAATGCTGATCCTCTAACTGCTCCAGAATGGATAGGACGCCTCCTTGGAAGCGGGGCATTTGCGGCGCAGGCACATCTCTACTTTGCTTTGTGTGCGGATGAACCCCTCCAACCAACATGACATCAAGATGGTTTTGTGTTGTTGCGTCCCGCAGCATATGTGCGACGGATATTTCTTCCGCGCCATACGACACGTCCGGGGCGCCCAGCACTAATAAGTCCTCTCGCTCTGCGTCGTGCACTAATTCTTCAAGGGGGTCGCCTTGGCGTTTTTCAAAATCCCAATCGACTTCGGTGCTTTGGATCATTTCATGAAGTATGAGTTGCGCTTGCTCTGCCTCATTGGCGAAATCCATCGCTAACATGTCTGGGGTGATTTTGCGTTTCTGGCCTGTGTGCGACACTTCCCAGGTAAATGACAAAGCTGCGCTATCAAGCAACGCTGTGTCTTCCACATAGCGCCCCATGAGGGGCACCTTGAGGGAGGTTGCCAAGTGCACGGCTTCTTTGATGGCTGTCCGCGCTTGAGCGCTTTGCTCCACCTTAACGATGATGCGAGATGTACGCTTTTTGGTTTCCGCTTTAGTGACAGTTGGGGTCATGGTGCGCACCTCTTACCTGTAACCGAAGGTGGATGATCCGGAATGTCCTGTTTTAGCTGACGCATCACCAAATTGATGCAAGCGTTCTTCTACCCGTTGGAAAATGGTATGAGGTGGAAAACGTCCGTCCACCCCACGCTTACCTGCTCGCATGCCCGTAAGCAGTTCAATGCCTTCTTCCACCCGCTCGATGGGATAGACAGAGAACATGCCCCGCTCCACCGCATCGACAACATCTTGCCGCAACATTAAATGCTTCACATTGGCTGCGGGGATCAGGACGCCTTGATCTCCCGTTAGGCCCCGTTGTTGGCAGATTTCAAAGAAGCCTTCGATTTTTTCATTCGCGCCCCCAATCGGCTGAATATCGCCAAATTGATTGACCGACCCTGTGACTGCCAACCCCTGATGGATAGGCACGCCAGACAAGGCTGACAGTAGCGTGTAAAGCTCCGCCGATGAGGCGCTATCGCCATCCACACCGCCATAAGATTGTTCAAATACTAAGCTGGCACTTAATGATAATTGCCGATGAGGCAAAAATTGTCCGGCCAGATACCCGCCCAAGATCATCACGCCTTTGGAGTGCAGCGGACCCCCAAGGTCTACCTCGCGTTCGATGTCGATGAGGCGTGCGCCCGGCGTGCCCATGCGCACCCGCGCTGTGATGCGCGAAGGCTTCCCAAATGCGGTGTCTCCGATTTGAAGCACGCTCAGGCCATTGACCTGCCCCACGGCAGTGCCTTCTGTATCGATTAAAATGATATCGCGGGTAATGCTTTCATGCGCGCGCTCGCGAATACGGTCATGGCGATGCACTTGCGCGTCTAAAGCGGCCTCAATATGACGTGCGCCAATCAGCGTGTCACCGGCCTCACGAGCCACAAAGTCTGCTTCACGAATAACATCAGCGAGAGGACCAAAGACAATCGATAGTTTTTCGGAATCGTCTGCATTACGTGCTGCTCGCTCAATCGCACGTGCCACCGCACTTCGATCTAAATGCAAGAGGTTGTCTTGACGACATAATGATGCAATCAGACGGGCAAAAAGTTGGTCGTTCTCCGGCTCGCGTTCAATCACGTCATCGAAATCTGCGGCCACTTTGAAAAGTTTGGAAAACTCTGGATCGTGGCGACACAGAAGATAATATAACTCCCGTTCCCCGAAGATGATGATCTTCACATCTAAGGGAATGGGCGCTGGTTCGAGCGACACAGTGGAGACCAGATTGAGATAGTCTCCGGGATTTTCAACTTTAATGGTTTCAGCCCGCAAAATGCGTTTCAGCGCATCCCATGCCAACGGTTCGCGCAGCAGGCGTTCTGCATCAAGTAATAGATAGCCGCCATTTGCGCGGTGCATAGCGCCGGGTTTGATCAATGTAAAATCGGTGGTCAATGCGCCCATCTGAGCAATGTGCTCCACCCGCCCCACAAGATTGGCAAAACTGGGGTGGTCTTCATACACCACAGGCGGCGGGGCGTTCCCCTCTTCGTCCGCTGTATTTTCAACCAATACATTGACTTCATACCGCAGCAAAGACCCCTGCTCGCCCACGGGTAAGTTTTGCGCATTGGCATTTGCCAAAGCTTGCAACGCCTGTTGGGTTTGCTCTTCTTGGCTCACAATATGCGGCTCGGCTTCGACGAAAAGGTGGATGTGTTTCACCAAGTCTTCTTCGACTTGTGCCAGCCATGCAGAGACTTCTTTTTCCGCCTTATACGTGTTTTTGATTGATTGCATGGCCACGCTCACGGTGCTTTTGGCAACGTCGGTGTTCAGTTTGACCACTTGCTGTAGGCGTTTTTTCTCCCACCCGGGCACTTGCTCAAAAATCTCAGCCAGCTCTGTTTGCAACTCATCTACTTGCTGTTCAATTTTCAGCCGTTTAGCTTCGGGCAGTGCATTAAACTCTTCGGGTTTGAGCACTTTCTTTTTGGCGACGGGGGCCAGCGTAAACCCATTGGGTGTGCGCAAGAGAGCAACATCCATGCCCTCCGCTTTTTTTCGCAAAGCCTCTAGCGCTTCTTCTTGTTTGCTTTGCCCATTTTCATCAATTGCTTTACGTCGCGCTTGATATTCATCGCTTTCGATAATTGCGGGCACGGCAATTTTTAATTCTGATAGGAGTTGCGACAGGGTTCTTTTTAACGCCCGTCCCCCGCCCGGTTTCATTTTCAACGAAATCGGTTGGTGCGGCGTGTCAAAATTATTGACGTACACCCAGTCTGCTATTTGCCCCGCAGGCGGCGTGCCTCCTTGCTCAGCAAGATAGCGCCGCACGGCTTCATGTTTGCCTGCTCCTTGGGGACCCAACACAAATAGATTGAACCCAGATCTGCGCATCCGCGTACCAAAGCGAATGGCTTCCAGCGCGCGTTCTTGACCGACCAATCCCGGCAAGTCTTCCAATTCTGCTGTGGTGGCGAACGTAAACTGGTCCGTGTCGCAGCTGGTGTAGAGGTCAGAAGGTGAAAGCGCGCGAATTACCATGGGCTCACTTTAGGTTTAATTGTGAATTTCGGTCCGGTTTCTGCCAAATTTGGCTTTGCCTGCTGTCGGTCAAACTTACTGGCACTAGGTTAACAAGGGTTTCATGGCACCGGGTCTGGGTGCTCTATTTCATCTAAAATTGGGGATGATTTTGAGGGTTTTGTCAATGACGCATGACAGGCGCGCCCATGCGCTGTAGCCTAAAACACGTTTTCCACACGGTTTTACCGTAATACCCCTACTTGCTCCGGATTGCTGTTATGCCCCCTGCTGCCGTGCCCCCCTCCAAACCCACAGCCCCAAAAAAAGGAAAACAAGCCATTCCACGTGCTTGGCAACGCATGTTGTCGGGACGTCGGCTAGACCTTTTGGACCCCTCGCCGTTTGATATTGAAATTGAAGACATCGCCCATGGGCTGGCCCGCGTGGCCCGCTGGAACGGACAGACCGTCGGCGAACACCCCTTTTCAGTGGCCGAGCATTCGGTGCTGGTGGAAAAAATATGTGGGCAGCTTAAACCGGGTTGGCCGGTAAAATGGCGGCTGGTGGCCTTGCTGCACGATGCGCCGGAATATGTGATTGGCGATATGATCTCACCCTTCAAAACCGCGCTTGGGGTGGATTACAAAGATTTTGAACATCGGTTGGAGGCAGCCATTCACTTGCGCTATGGCCTGCCACCGGCTCTACCTAAAACCATTGAGCAAACCATCAAGCGGGCAGACCACATCTCAGCCTTTTTGGAGGCAACGCAGTTGGCGGGGTTTTCTGACAAAGAGGCTGCGGAGATTTTTGGGCGGCCGCGCGGTATTTTCCCTGTGACGCTGGCTCCCTTGCCCCCCGTGCCCGCCCAGCAGGCATTTTTGGCGCGGTTTGACACATTGCTCAAACAATTGCCTGCTTAAACACTCCCGGCGGCGAACTTTAACGCCGAAAGGTTGAGAACACGCGCGGGTATGCATAGAATCAACTATGCTCCCCTTTACAGTGGGGCGCGACATGCAGTCGAAGGCCATGGGGGCAAGGGAATGCAAGACCGTGAAAACGTTACAATGAGATGCATGAAAGCAGGTGGTTGGTGACAAACGACCCCTTCCCTTACAGTGCGCCCAACCTGCGCGGCAAAGAAGTCGTCATGGGCCTTAACGCCGCCATTGTGACGGTGATCGGTGATCTCCCACAAATTTTGGTGGTGCCACATGGACCTGATGATGAGGCCCAGGGCAACAGTGCGAGCTGGGGCAGCTTGCCGTTTGGCCCCTTTGACCCGGTTCATCACCGCACCATGGAAATGGGATTGCGGGCATGGGTGCGCGAGCAAACGAACCTCTCCCTTGGTTATGTAGAACAACTTTATACTTTCGGCGACCGAGGCCGCCAGCACAGTGAAGCGGCCAGCGATGCGGCGCACTTTGTGTCCATCGGCTATTTGGCCCTCACCCGCCAAGCCACCGAAGAACTGGACGGTGCGAAATGGGAGCCATGGTATCAATACTTTCCGTGGGAGGATTGGCAAGCAGGCCCGCCCGCCCTTATCGACAAAGTGATTGCCCCGCGTTTATCTGCATGGGCGGCGCGTGAAAGCGAAGCCTCGTCTGACGAACTGACACGGGGGAAACGCATCGACCGCTTGCGCCTTGCCTTTGGCGTTAAAGACGGTGTGCTTGACCCTGATTTGTGGGATGAAGACAAAGTGCTTGAACGTTATGAGCTGCTTTATGAGGCGGGCTTATTGCGCGAAGCCGTGCGTGATGGACGGACCGATGAAATGTGCGACGCCGATGTGAAAAAGCTGCAATTGGGTCGCCCAATGCACTATGACCACCGCCGCATTTTGGCCACCGCCATGGGGCGCTTGCGGGCCAAGCTGAAATATCGCCCGGTGGTGTTTGAGCTGATGCCGCCGAGCTTTACTCTCTATGAGCTCCAGCGTGTGGTGGAAAATGTGATGGGCCAACACGTGCACAAACAAAACTTCCGCCGCCTCGTGGAACGCGCCGGCTTTGTGGAACCCACAGGCCGTATGTCTACCGCGACGGGTGGCCGCCCCGCCGAACTCTTCCGCTTCCGCCGGGAAGTATTTAATGAGCGCCCCGCACCGGGGTTGAAGCTTGCGCCATCACGGAGCCGGGTTGGTCGGTGACGGGAAAGCTGCGACTGGAAGCCCCTCCTGCATTCCTACCTTGTCTCAATATACTCATTCGAAGTGTATTTTGCGACGGCATCCTATCACTCAAATTAGATCGATTGAAACTTCTTTAATTGAGCAGCACACTATATTAAAGTGCTCGAGTAATTGAAATTTTAGAAAGCACCCAACGTGCCGTATTCTCCAATAAAAGAACGATTTATATGTCTATGCCTAAACGCAATTGTTGCATATTTCGTCTTTTGGGGAGTAAACCAACAGTATATTCCTACTGGGGGCCTTGAGTCAGTTTGGTTGATTAGCGCAACTTCACTTTGGTTTTTTTCATTGCTTTCGGCACCATGGTTTATTCCCCCACGCGATGCAATTATTGGCGCGGTCGGTTCAATACTAATTCTAGTCACGATGGACCTATCAAAAGTTGAGATTTTCTCTTCCAAGCTAATTAGCCTGCAATTGTGTGGGGTATTCTTTTCAGTGCTTGTCCTTACTCTAGCGATCACGGCACTCATTCTTCATGACAAAGACCAACGAACTCCGGTTGGTCGCTTTGCGTTCAAATTAACAGACACATTTGGCAAAGGAGAAATTCTCTTTTCCACACCCGCCGTGATCAGTATATTTGCATACTATCAACAATCATTTGAAGAGCTCAGCTATCTCGTTCTCTATTGGATTTTGATTGTTGTTGGCAGGCCGATTGAACGTACCGCCGCAGCAATCAGGCAACTGAAAGAAGATGGAGCGAGCGACGGACTTCATCCGACGGTGGGAAGCGTAGTTCGTGTAGATCATCCTGACATCGTTCGGGTGAAATTATCATCTGCCAAAGCTTGGAAAGCTGGAACACTTTATACCGCCAGCTTACCTGATGGTTCACAACGGTATGTTGTTTCGCTCTTCCAACAAACGCAGGGGGCTGAAGTTATTGGTACTGGCTT
>JARGNZ010000019.1 GCA_029209985.1 Parvibaculaceae bacterium | reverse complement strand
CCGCCGAACTCTTCCGCTTCCGCCGGGAAATATTTAACGAGCGCCCCGCACCGGGGTTGAAACTTGCGCCGTCACGGAGCCGGGTTGGGCGGTGAGTGCACAAGTGGTTTTGAACGTGTTCAAAGCACGACTTTCAGCGTGCCCTCGCCCCCACCCCCGCATAAAGCCTCAAAAAAACATCAAGACGTCATTGCCGGACTTGTTCCGGCAATCCATCTCTCCGCATCATTCCGAGGGAGTTTTTACGTACCTCAGTTGCTATAAATCAGCTCCACATACGAGGACTTTCCCGCATCCGCTCGAAATATAGAATTGACACCACCTTATTCTCAGATGTAGCATAAGCCCGAACCGGTGGATCCGGTGTTTTTTGATCATACGCTTATACTCAAATAGAGCATAATGGAGAGCCAAGATGTCCCTCGTCTTAGAGACCTCAGAACCTGTGGACGGCGCGGCGCAAGCTGCTGCTGCACCGGTTGGGTCGGCTGCCTCACCTACCCAAGCTTCTGCCTTCAAACCTTTGGATATGCCGGATTTAGAATATACGCCGGGCATGGCGAAGGAGATGGCGCCTTTTTATGAGCGTGTGAAGAACGTGATCCCGGCTTTTGAATGGCCGGTATATGCGCCTTATGTGCACGCGATTAACGCCCTGAAAAAAGAGCGGGGCGCGGTGATTTTGGCGCACAACTATATGACGCCGGAAATTTTTCATTGTGTGGGCGACATTGTGGGCGACAGCTTGCAACTGGCGCGGGACGCCATGACGGCGGATGCGGATGTGATTTTGCAAGCTGGTGTGCACTTCATGGCGGAGACGACTAAAATTCTCTGCCCGGAAAAGACAGTGCTTATTCCCGATATGAATGCGGGGTGCTCGTTGGCGGCTTCTATTACGGCGGAAGATGTGCGGGCGCTGCGGAAGAAACACCCGGGCGTGCCGATAATCACCTATGTGAACACCTCTGCTGAAGTGCGTGCGGAAACAGACATTTGCTGCACGTCATCTAATGCGGTGCAGGTTGTGGAAAGTTTGGGTGTGCCGGAAGTGTTGTGCATTCCTGATCAGTTCTTGGCGATGAATATTGCCCGCCAGACCAATGTGAAAGTGCACACATGGCAGGGGTCGTGCGAAGTGCACGAGCGGTTTACGCCGGAAGAACTACGCGCCTACCGGGCGGATGATCCTGAGGTGAGCATTATTGCCCACCCTGAGTGCCCGCCTGAGGTTGTGGATGAGGCTGACTTCTCTGGCTCAACTGCGGCGATGATTAATTGGGTAAAAACCAACCGGCCCAAGAAGGTTGTCATGGTGACGGAATGTTCCATGAGCGACAATGTGGCGGCGGAAGTGGATGACGTAGAATTTGTACGTCCGTGCAATCTGTGCCCCCACATGAAACGGATTACGCTGCCTAATCTTTTGGACAGCCTCGTTTATATGAAAAATGAAATCCATGTAGAGCCAACTATTGCAGCGCGGGCGCGGGCCTCGATGCAACGGATGATCGACCTCTCTGCTTGAACACCTTGGGACCCGCTTGGGCCTCCTAAATACTAGAAACCGTTTGCCCCAGTTTATGACTGGGCGCAACGGTTTCATTGTTAGAGTGCTGCTGATGAGCTCACATGACCATACAACAGAGACCGCCGACCGAAGTGACGTGCTGATTGTAGGCGCTGGTTTGGCGGGACTGTTTATTGCGCTCAAACTCAGCCCTCGGCCAGTTACTGTGTTAGCCTCCCAATCGATTGGTAATGGCGCGTCGTCTTCGTGGGCGCAAGGGGGCATGGCGGTGGCCGTGCAACCGGGCGACACGGCAGATGCCCATGCTGCTGATACGATTGCAGCGGGTGCTGGCATTGTCGATGCAAAGATTGCCCACATGCTGGCAGAGGAAGGCCCGGCGCGGGTGCAAGATTTGCTCGAGCTCGGTGTACCCTTTGATACAGATGAAAGCGGCGCGCTGAAGGCAGGGCTTGAAGCCGCCCATTCTGCCAAACGAATTATCCACGTGAAGGGCGATCAAGTTGGCCATGCGATTATGGAAGCTTTGATTGCACAAGTACGCGCGACGCCAAGCATTCGGGTGGTGGAAAATATGACCGCCTACGAACTTGCGCTGGCGGGCAAGCGGGTGAGCGGTGTTTACGCCTGTTCGTCTGCGGGCGGCGGGGCCTCTACGCTGTTTCCTGCGGGGGCCACAATTTTGGCCACCGGTGGTGTGGGCGGGCTTTATAAGGTCACGACCAATCCGCCTTCTAACCGGGGCCAAGGTTTTGCAATGGCCGCGCGGGCTGGTGCCATTTTGGCAGACCCGGAATTTGTGCAATTTCATCCCACCGCCATTGCCGCTGACATTGACCCTGCTCCCCTGCTCACCGAAGCATTGCGCGGCGACGGGGCGCATTTGGTGAATGCAGACGGGCACCGGTTTATGCCTGCGATCCACCCGCAGGCCGAACTTGCGCCGCGCGATGTTGTTGCGCGGGCAATTGCTGGAGAAATTCGAGCGGGGCGCGTGCCACATTTAGATGTGCGGCCCTTGGGCTTGGACAAAGCGGGGGTTGGCGCGGCCTTTCCAACATTGATGCACAATTGCGAAAAGCTGGGCATTGATCCAGCGGTTGACCCTATTCCCGTGGCCCCTGCGGTGCACTACCACATGGGCGGCATTGCCGTGGACGGCGTGGGCCGCACCTCTCTTGATGGGCTTTGGGCTTGCGGGGAAGTGGCCTCAACCGGTGCACATGGGGCTAATCGATTGGCGAGTAATTCACTGCTTGAAGCAGTTGTCTTTGGCGCCCGCATTGCCGACGATTTGCGCGATCGCATTTTGCCTGAGCCCCATTCAATCTGCGCTGCCCGCCTGCCCGTGCCCACGGGTGGTTCTCATGCAGAGGAAGGCTTGGCGCAGTTGCGCGAGCTGGTTGCGCTCGAAGCTGGGGTTGTGCGCGATGAAGCGGGCTTGGTGCGATTGCTTGATGCGCTGACAGCCCTCCAGCATGATGGACAGCTTGCACACGCCTTACCCAATTCTCTTTTGGCGGCCCGCATTATCGCGGCGGCCGCTTTGGCACGTGCTGAAAGTCGTGGCGGGCATTTCCGGGAAGATTTTCCGGTGGCTGATGACGCACTCGCGCACCGTAGTTTTTTCACCCTGTCTGAAATTGAAGCGATGATTGCCACGCGCACTCATGTCGTTTCTCTTTCTGCCGTTGCAAAGGAAGCAGTGTCATGACCGTCGACACGTTCTCTCTCCCTCCCCTTCCCAACGTACTTGTGGAGCCAGCCGTGCAGGCGGCTTTGCAGGAAGATTTAGGCCGGGCCGGAGACATTACCAGCCAAGCAACCATTCCAGAAAGTGCGCAAGCCCGCGTGGTTATCCGCGCACGGGAGCCGGGGCGGTTGGCCGGGTTGCAAGCGGCCCGCGCGGCGTTTCGGTTGGTGGATCCGTCCTTAAAAATCGCGGTGCAAAAACAAGACGGGGATGCGTTAGCACCGGGGGACATTGTCGCGGCTATTGAAGGCCCTGCGCGGGCCATTTTGACTGGCGAACGGGTTGCGTTGAATTTTCTGGGTCACTTGTCGGGCATTGCCAGTTGCACCGCCGCGATTGTCGAAGCGGTTGCCGGACACAAAGCCCGGATTTGTTGCACACGCAAAACCACACCGGGCTTGCGCGCGTTTGAAAAACATGCGGTGCGAGCTGGCGGCGGCGTCAACCACCGGTTTGGATTGGATGATGCGGTTTTGATTAAAGACAACCACATTGCGGTTGCAGGCGGTGTGCGGGAAGCCGTTTTGGCGGCCAAAGCGCACGTGGGACACATGACCAAAATTGAATGTGAAGTCGATACGCTTGCCCAGTTGGAAGAAGCTTTAGGCGCGGGCGCAGAAGCCATTCTGCTCGACAACATGTCTCCAGAAACGCTGGTCAAAGCTGTTGAGATCAATCAAGGCCGTGCGGTGCTTGAAGCATCGGGCCGCGTGAATATCGATACAGCTCCCGCCATTGCTGCAAGTGGGGTTGACCTCATTTCCATCGGATGGATTACACACTCGGCTCCTTGTTTAGACTTGGGTTTAGATTTTGACTCGCTGACAGCTGCTTAAACGCATAGACTGCTCCCAATAAAAACAAAACTCAGGGAGAGACCTATGTCACGTGCTGGATCACGTAAATCCATTTTCATCACCGGTGCCGCAAGCGGCATTGGCCGGGCGACTGCCAAATTGTTTGCCGAAGGCGGCTGGTTTGTGGGCGCTTATGACGTTGACGTCACTGGGCTTTCAGCTTTGACGCAGGAAATCGGTTCAGAAAACTGCATTACAGGCAAACTGGATGTTGTGGACCGCCCCGGATTTGAAAAGTCCTTAGCCGCATTCTCAGAAGCGACTGGTGGAAAGATGGACCTGCTGTTCAACAACGCAGGCATTGGTAAAGGCGGCCCCTTTGCAGAACAGCCTTTCGAAGAAATGCTGCAGTTGGTCAACGTGAACCTTATTGGTGTGTTGAACGGCATTTACGCCTCGCTTGATATGCTCAAAGCGACAGAAAACTCACTTTGCTTTTCTACCTCGTCATCATCTGCCACCTACGGCATTCCTGGCATTGCTGTCTACTCTGCCACCAAACACGCCGTTAAAGGCTTGACCGAGGCGCTCTCTATTGAGTTCCGCGACATCGGCGTGCGTGTGGCCGATACCCTGCCGGGTCTGATCGACACAAACATTCTGCCTGAGGGCACCGCAGAAAATGCGTCAACAGAAGGCATGTTCCGCATCACCCAACCGATTGAAATTGCCAAAGCCGTTTGGGCGTCTTACCACGACGATCCAAATCGTTTGCACTGGTTTGTGCCAGAAGAAATTGCTGAACTCGACAAAGCCTCAGCCCTTGACCCCGAAGGCACACGGGACGGCATTGCAGCGCAAGGCGTGCTTAACCAAAAAGAAGATGACGCTTAACTCCAAGCGCAACGCAAACCTAACCAAAAGCCCCGGCGTGAAAGTCACGTCGGGGCTTTGATGCTTGGTTAAGAGCATGCTGGACAGTGAAGATGCGGCTCCTCCCGGGTGGTCGGCCATTGAGAAGCACAGCGACTGAACGTCACCTTCTTCACTATCCAGTGTGGAGAATGGACTGAGCCTAGAGCAAGCTCATTGATGTAGATCAATGGGGATGCATAACAATAAGGATGTAGATCAACCGGGCGTGAGCGCAAAACTGTTTGAAGGTTTAGCTTTCGCGGCCACCACGAGAATAGAAAATGTGTTTGCCGATTTGCACAACTCGTTGCAAAGGCCCTCTATTGGCCCAATACGGATCCACATAATCTGCGTGGTAGTGATAGACCCGGTCGCCTACAAGCTCAGGTGTCGCTGTGTGGCCCTTCGTCATGAAGTCAGCCAAGCGCATGGACTTGCGCCATGAGAGCTTGTTTTTTGGACGGTCTGAAATGCCGTCACAGGTGAACGAGAACTGACAGCCGGTGCGACGATGAGCGCCCTGATAGACCACCCCACAAATGGTGTTGGGATAATCTTGGGAAGCGACACGGTTCAAAATCACCTTTGCAACGGCGACCTGCCCAAAATGGGACTCGCTGCGGGCTTCAAAATAAATGCCGGTTGCAAGGCATCGACGCTCTTTTGCCATTTCATAGGCTGCTTCGCCAAAGTTTGACACGCGCAGTGCTTGCGGCGTTGTGTATTCGTTGGAAACAAAGTTCAGGCTTGCAACAGAAACAGGGCGATCTTCAAACTGATTTGGAGCCACATGTTCACTGGTCATGCGCAAGGTGTTGCCTGCTTCAATCTGCAATTGGCCTTCAGCCGTTGGCACATTTGTAAAAGCGATCGCCAATGCCGCCAAGGCAGCAAAGCCCGTACCCAAGTGCAGAGCTTCTGCCACAGGTGCGCGTAGGTCTAACCAATGTAACAGTCGAGGCAACATGTCCAACCGTCCTTGTTTCAAAAAACCAAGCTTCAACAAACCAATTTTACAGCGAAATGTCTCGTCCTGAGACATATGCCGAGGTCACCCTCTTCACTCGCAACTTTGTTGCCAGTTTAAGCAACGGCCTGCCTTTTCTCTGTCAGATCAGTGACGATCCTTTGAGAACAGGCCGCGAGCTATTTCACTCCAGCATGAGGCGAGCATCTAAGGCGAGTACCTGACGGTTTCACCCAAATGCGCCATATGCCCTTGGAGCCCCTCGGTTTTCTTCCCTGAAGGCGCGGCAGAATAGATTAACAGCGCGGCCTCCTCTGAAGGACGTAGAGGAGATACCATAAACTATTGCATGGAACAATAGAATGCGCTGCCTAGACTTTCCCAAAGTGTTAACCCTTTGATTTTTAACATATTTTTTTATATTTTCGGTCGGAAGTTTTTAATAAAAACTCGATCTAAATCTTAACGTTCTGTGCCATTTTGGGACTGTTCATTGCCGGTACATATTAAGGGTTTGATTTTCCTAAGGAACTTCGAATCATGAAACTTTGGCCCATCGCAGAATCAAAAATGCCCAGCGCAGGTGCGCCGGGCATTCTTAAATTGATATGCAATCGACTAACTTTAGCCATTTTGCAGTTCATTTTGCATATTAGCTTTTGAGTTTAAGCGTTGCCTGAGCCGCCGCCAAACGGGCAATCGGCACCCGGTAAGGGGAACAACTCACATAGCTCAAGCCAATGCTCTCACAGAAGTCGATGGAGGCTGGGTCGCCCCCATGTTCCCCGCAAATGCCAAGCTTAATGTCGGCGCGTGTGCTGCGGCCTCGCTCAGCGGCAATGGACACAAGCTCGCCCACCCCTTCTGTGTCAATACTCACGAATGGATCTTGTTGAATGATGCCTTTACCAAGGTAGTCATTCAAGAAGCCTGCACTGTCATCGCGACTGATGCCAAAAGTGGTTTGCGTCAGGTCATTGGTGCCGAAGGAGAAAAACTCTGCGCTTTCAGCAATCTCAGCGGCTTTCAAAGCAGCGCGTGGCAGCTCAATCATGGTGCCGACTTGATAGCTTAACGGCTTGTCTTTTTCCTGCGCCACGGCATCTGCCACCGCCACAATACGTGTTTTGAGGAAATCCAATTCCTCTTTCATGCCGACAAGAGGCACCATCACTTCTGGGGTGACGGCTTTGCCCGTTTTCTCACCAGCTTCCATGGCCGCTTCAAAAATGGCCCGTGCCTGCATTTCATAAATCTCAGGGTAGGTCACACCTAAGCGGCACCCACGGTGGCCCAACATTGGGTTGAACTCATGCAGCTCTGACAAACGGCGACGTAGTTTTTCTGAACTGGTGCCAACGGCTGCTGCCACCTCTTCGATTTCCTTGTCGCTTTGCGGCAAAAACTCATGCAATGGCGGATCCAGCAACCGAACAGTTACGGGCAAGCCGTTCATGATTTCGAAAATTTGTAAGAAGTCATCGCGTTGCATTGGCAAAATCTTCGCCAGTGCGGCTTTGCGCCCCTCTACATCATCGGCCACAATCATCTCACGCACTGCCAAAATACGCTCTTCGTCGAAGAACATATGTTCAGTACGACACAGGCCAATGCCTTCCGCGCCAAAGTCACGGGCGGTTTGTGCATCGGCTGGTGTTTCAGCATTTGTGCGGATCGTCATGCGCCGAATTTTATCGGCCCATTCCATGACCTGCGCAAAGTCACCAGACAATTCCGGAAGCAACATTGGTACCGCACCTCGGATCACTTGCCCCGTTGAGCCGTCAATGGTGATGATGTCACCCTTCTGCAGCACCTCGCCTGTGATATTGACGGTTTCAGCGGCATAATCAATCCGTACTGAAGCCGCGCCGGAGACGCATGGCTTGCCCATGCCGCGTGCCACCACCGCCGCGTGGCTGGTCATACCCCCCCGGCTGGTCAAAATAGCTGCTGAGGAGTGCATGCCGTGAATATCTTCAGGGCTGGTTTCTGTCCGCACAAGGATGACTGCTTTGCCAGCCTCTTTAAGGGCAGCGGCATCTTCAGAGGTAAATACGATTTCACCAGAGGCCGCACCCGGAGACGCGGGCAGGCCCGTCGCCAAAATATCGCGCGGCGCATTGGGATCAATCGTGGGGTGCAGCAGTTGATCAAGAGAGGCTGCATCGATACGTGCGACAGCAGCTTCTTCTGTAATCAGCCCTTCCTTCACCATCTCCACCGCCATTTTGAGGGCGGCTTTAGCGGTGCGCTTACCCGACCGGGTTTGCAGCATCCATAGCTTGCCTTCTTGGACGGTGAATTCAATGTCTTGCATGTCGGTGAAGTGTTTTTCCAGCTTCACAAAGACATCAGCCAATTGGTTAAACACCGGCGGCATCACTTCTTCCATAGAGGGATCAGTTTCACCGGCCTCTTCGCGCGCCTTCTTCGTGAGGTATTGCGGGGTGCGGATACCCGCCACAACATCTTCGCCTTGAGCGTTCACAAGGAATTCACCGTAGAAGCTTTTTTCGCCAGTTGAGGGGTTGCGTGTAAAGGCCACGCCGGTCGCGCTGGTGTCGCCCATATTACCGAACACCATCGCTTGGACGTTCACGGCTGTGCCCCATGCATCTGGTATGCTGTGCAGGCGGCGGTAGGTGATCGCCCGTTGGTTTTGCCATGAAGAGAAAACGGCGCCCAAGGCACCCCAAAGCTGTTCATGTGGATCTTGAGGGAATGGGCCGTTCAGCTCTTCTTGGATCAACTGTTTGTAGCGGGCAATGACTTCTTGCCAATCTTGCGCGGCCAAATCGGTATCTAATTGATATTCGTTTTCTTCTTTAAAGATATCCAAAATCTCTTCAAACATGTGGTGATCAAGACCCAGCACCACATCGCAGAACATTTGGATAAAACGGCGGTAGCTGTCATATGCAAACCGCTCGTCCCCAGCCTTTTTGGCCAGTGCCTTTACGGTGATGTCGTTCAATCCTAAGTTTAGGACTGTGTCCATCATGCCCGGCATGGAGGCTCTAGCCCCAGATCGCACAGAAACAAGCAGTGGGTTTTCTTCATCCCCGAATGTCGCGCCGACCATTTTTCCGATGGCATCGAGCGCGTCTTGAACTTGCCCTCTGAACTCTTCTGGATAGTTGCGCCCATTATCATAATAGGCCGTGCACACTTCGGTGGTGCAGGTAAAACCAGGAGGTACGGGCAGCCCTAGATTGGACATCTCGGCAAGGTTTGCCCCCTTGCCACCCAAAAGATTGCGCATTTCGGAACGGCCTTCTGCCGTACCGTCACCAAAGGTATACACCCACTTGTGTGTCATCGATTTTGCCTGTCATCTAAATGTTGGGCGGAGTATTGAGCCTGTCATGCCGGAGTTGAAAGGCCAATTCAAGGGCTCATTGATATGATTCTGTCGCAAATTGGCTTCTCTGGGGGTTCTTGGCGGGTTCTTGGGGCATTCTGCGTAATTTACCATTGATTTCGCACCCAAAATAGGCGGTTAAACAGCGCACCATGCGCTCTCACCACGACCCATTGCTGTCTCTATTTAGGTTTATAGCGGCGATTCCATGCACCGCTTTTGGCTGCCCCTAGGCACTGATCGACTTTACACTTATATAAAAGCAAAGGAGATACACATGCCCGGAATAGACGAAAGCCGCCCTTTCATTCCCGTTCGCATCGCAATCCTCACAGTGTCTGACACTCGAGAGCTTGAGGAAGATAAGTCTGGCGCGACATTGGTTGCCCGGCTTGAAAGCGCTGGTCATATTTTAGCGGACCGCGCCATCGTCAAGGACGACGTGGCCGCAATTGTGGCTCAACTTGAGGACTGGATTGCCCGCGAGGAGGTGGATGTTGTCATTTCCACTGGCGGCACGGGTCTTACGGGGCGTGATGTTACGCCGGAAGCATTTCATTCGGTTTTTGAAAAGGAAATTGAAGGGTTCAGCGCCCTCTTCCACCAAATTTCCTATGCCAAGATCGGCACCTCGACCATTCAATCACGCGCAACGGCTGGGGTGTCTCATGGCACCTATCTGTTTGCGTTACCCGGATCATCCGGGGCGTGCAAGGATGGGTGGGACGGTATTTTGCAATACCAACTCGACTATCGCTATCGGCCCTGCAATTTTGTGGAAATTATGCCGCGCTTGGAAGAGCATCGCCGAAAATAGGTTGCGACACGTCGCTCACGCCAAGCCCCTAAAGCACCTCCATGCCCAAGGCTTCAACAAGCTTGTAGTAGCCCAGCAAGCCCACAATAAAAAATGTGAGCACAATAAGCTCATGCTTAAATTGATGGGAGTGGAAGAATGCGCGGTCGTGATGATGCAGCACGTCCATGAGTTCGTCCCCAAAGCGGATCGACAAAAAGGACCCCATCGCAGAGAGCAGGATCACAGCCCAATAGGGATAGGGCGTCATAATGATCTCATACAGTAATTGCGTTGGGACTGTTGTTGCGTATGCCTCTGCGTAAAACGTGACCGCCGTCACATTCATCAAAATAGCGATGGCCCACACCACCATCTCCGACATAATCATGCGCACCCCAAAGAGTACGCGCAGAGGAAAATCGAGTAAAAACCCTGCATCCGCAATGGGCGTGCACAGGACAAAAAAGCTCCATGTCAGAAGGGCCGTCATGCCGCCGGTTGCAAAGCCATATTCATAAGCAAGATATGAAAAATAACCCAGCAGCAGGCAACAGAGGAGCAGGAATTTTCCGGCGACTTGCTGATGTGTTTTGACAGACCACAGCTTCTTCATGCCTTCCCCTTTGAAGGTGTAAGGATGAAAAAGGCATAGCCATATTCATCTCCGCATGTTTCGTATAATTCCATTTCTTCTTCCAAATCACGGATCACTGCAAGGGCTTCGATGCCTTGCCCGAGCAAATCTGCCAATCGTTTTTGAATACGTATGCGCAGAGGGGTGTAATATTCCTGCCACCACTCTTCTTTTGTAAGGGTAAAAACACTTTCGACAACGAATCCTACTTGCTCGGCGAGAGCGGTTGTTTCGCCTATGGTCTTCATCTCTGGGTACATTCGGTCCCAAAAATCCACCGCATTCAACGAGGGGGTTTGTGTCAACCAAACCGCTTCTGAGACAACGATGGCCCCGCCGGGTTTTAGAAAAGGTTGCCAAAGCGTGAGCGCCTCACCAAAACCGAGAGCGTAGATTGCGGCCTCACACCAGATCAAATCGAACACCCCTTTAGGGACACTCAAGTGTTCGAAGTCTTCGCAGACTGTGCGCAGCCGCCCGGCCACATTTCCTTTTGCATCTGCCCGTTGTTCCAACTCTTGGATAAAGGGCTTCATCATATCAACCGCTGTGACACGGGTTTCTGGAAAATCGAGCAGGGTCATGACTTCAGCCCCTGCCCCGCAGCCCAGAACCAACACCTCTACACCGTCTTTGCCTTCCGGTCTTGGGGCAAGGTCATAAGCTCGTGCGGTTGACGCGTCGCTGCCGGGGCCGTTGCGTGGCAGGCCCAATTGCAAATCCATAAAAACTTTGAACGGGTCGAGGCTCATAGGAGGCCTTGTGTTGTGAGAGCAGCCTTCCACTCTTCTAAGTCTGCACCAGTATCAATATCGGACCGCGCTTCCAACGTCACCACATTTAAGCGGGTACAGTTTTGCAATGTATCTGACAAAGTATGCTGAGTTGACCAGCGCACATTTTGAAAAATATTAGGCACATGGGGATGCCTCTTTAAGCCTACCAACCAATAGCCACCGTCATGCGCGGGGCCGAACACCGCATCTGCCTGCCCTAGCGTTTTGAAAGCCTCTGCGATATGTGCTTTTGTGATGCCGGGGCTATCTCCGCCGATCATGACGACGGGACCGGCGGGTAATTGGCTCATAAGGCGACCCATGCGATCGCCTAAGTTACCCTCGCCTTGGGGGACGCGGCTCAAATGCGGCGGAAAGAAACCTTGATCGGTCAGCCCTTCAAAGGGGGCCACGGCCAGAAGGGTTTGCCATCTGGGGTCCTCGCCAATATCACGCACGATTTTTGTGACGGTGGTACGGTAAAAGTGCCAAGCTGGCACCACGCCAATATCGCGCGCCAGCCGGGTTTTTACACGGCCCATACGTGGTGTTTTGGTCATCAGCACCAGCTTAGGCATTGGCCTGGAAGACATATGACACTCCCGCTCGTCCATCAGCCGTAAATCTTGGCGATGGTTTTGGCGGGGATGCGCAGATAGAAAAGCGCCAAGCAAAACAAATTGCGGCATGAGCGTGCAAAAAAGCCATTCTTTATATAACGCTCTGGACTGGTCAGGGCGCCCGAACGCAAAAAGACAAGCTGGCTGCGTTTAATACGGCGCACGAGATCTACATCTTCCATCAAAGGGAGCGCCGCATTGTAGCCGCCCAGCTTGTTATAAAACCGACGCGAGATAAGCAAGCCTTGGTCCCCATAGGGCAGACCAAATAAAACGCACCGCGCTGCGACCATGCGCTCTAAAAAACGTGCTTTCAGGGAAAAGTCATCAAGGGTGAACTTGAACGCGGCCGCCATGTCAGACGACTTAAATCGCCCGGCTTCGACAAACCCCAAAAACTTTCGCACTTCCTCGTCCCAACCGGGGTCCAATACCGTATCGGCATGAAGAAAGAGAAGCCAGTCACCGGAAGCGGCAGCACCTCCAGCTCTGAGTTGGCTGCCCCGTCCTTTTGGCGCGGAAATGAAATCTGCCCCTGCTGCATCTGCGATCTCTTCGGTTTTATCAGTAGAACCGCCATCGACAATTGCAACGCCACCCACCAAGCCACTGACGGCAGCGGGAATGAGGCAATTGAAGGTTCTGGTTAGGCTTTTTTCGGCGTTGAGTGTCGGGATGATCACACTAAGCATGGGTCGGATACTCTTAAAACGGCAATGAAGGTCAGCAAAAGGCAGCGAATAGAAACGTCACACTCACGGCACCAGCGATGCGCGTATGCAATGTAGTAGATGATTCTAGCGACCGTGGTTTTTTTGCGCAAGGTTACGGGAAATTTTTACAGATACGTTTCTATGCGGTTTCAATTGAATACTCGTAAACGCGTCTTCGCGCAGAACTCTGGGCGTTTTGTGTGCTCAGACAAAATGTTCCGCTTCCCACTTTTTGTTCTTGTTATGTTCTCATTTACTTGTTACAAATCTGTATGGGAACAACACCGCACGACACACGCCCCGGCCGACCAACCACTACCCCCGTTGTGGATAGACAGCATCGTTCCTATCAGGGTCACGTCTCAGCTTCAGACCCTGCCAAGATGGATACCGCCGCCTCGGACCCTGCATCCCCCTCGCATCAGGTCCGAAATTGGGTCCATCCTGACCGCCGTCGAGGCCGGGGCGCTCTCTCAAATGTCAGTGGACGTTTCGAGACACAAGCCAGAGAAGTGGTGGATGATGGATGGGGCACCATTGAAGAGGCTCCGCGTCTGCCGACGCAGGTGACTGTGGAGCAGGCGCGTAAAATCATCACAAAAAATCAGTCGCCCGATCTTCCGTTTGATCGCTCAATCAACCCCTACCGTGGATGTGAACACGGCTGCACTTACTGCTTTGCCCGTCCGACCCATGCCTATATGGGGTTGTCTCCGGGGTTGGACTTTGAAAGTAAGCTTTTTGCGAAACCAAATGCGGCGGCCCTGCTTGAAAAAGAATTGTCGCACCCTACCTATCGGGTCAAGCCGATTGCTATTGGGACCAATACAGACCCTTACCAGCCGATTGAACGGCGCTACCGAATTATGCGCTCGGTGCTGGAGGTTTTGAGCAAACACAATCACCCGGTCACCATTGTGACAAAATCGGCTTTGGTTACTCGAGATTTAGACTTGCTTACGCCGATGGCGGAACGCGGCCTTCTGAAGGTCGCCCTCTCCGTCACGACGTTGGACGGGAAGCTCGCGCGTGCTCTTGAGCCCCGAGCTTCCCAACCGGCCAAACGCATGGATGCCCTGCGGCTTCTTTCTGAAGCTGGCATTCCGACCGCGCTTATGGTCGCCCCGGTTATTCCCGGTTTGACGGACCATGAGTTGGAAAAAATTGTGATGGGCGCTCATTATGTCGGGGTTAAACAAGCCGGCTATGTGTTGCTGCGAATGCCCCGTGAAATTAAGGACCTGTTCAAAGAATGGCTGCATGAAAACGTGCCCGACCGGGCCGAACGCGTGTTGAAGTTGATACGTTCCACCCGCAACGGCAAAGACTATGACGCCCAATGGGGGCAGCGTATGCGGGGAGAAGGGCCTTATGCCTGGTTGCTCAAGCGACGCTTTGATGTGGCGTGCCAGCGACATGGGATGGGCCGACACAATTTACATTTAGAATACGATCTCTTTACTCCCCCCAAACGGCCTGCAAAACAAACAACGACAGCCCCTTCAAATCAGATGGATCTTTTTTAGCCGCCTTACGGATCCGGCTCTCTCACTTTGGGCTTTTCGAGATATTAGAATCCGGCGACACTACGTCCATGACAGAGCCTACAAACAAGCAGCATGTGCCTGACTATTCCTTTGAAACCGAAGCGGGAGCGCCGTCGGCCTATGTCGCGGGAGTGGATGAAGCTGGGCGCGGCCCGCTGGTTGGACCTGTTGTGGCGGCTGCGGTTCGGTTGCGCCCCGAGGCTATTCCAGAGGGGCTGAATGATTCAAAGAAACTTTCTGAGGCCAAACGCGAAACGCTTTTCGATTTGATTATGCAATCTTGTGATGTGGGGATTGCCTCCTCTTCGCCAGCCCTGATTGACCGCCTCAATATTCACCACGCCACCCTTGATGCCATGACCCGCGCCGCTGCCGCCCTTCCCCAGAAGCCAGATCATATTTTAGTGGATGGAAAATTTACGCCCCCGACGGACATTTCGGCTCAAGCCATCATTAAAGGAGATGGACGCTCCTTATCGATTGCCGCCGCCTCCATTGTGGCCAAGGTCACGCGTGACAGATTATTGGTTGAATTGGATGAGACATATCCGGGATATGGGTGGAAACAGAACAAAGGATACCCAACCAAATCACACAAAGAGGCACTTTTACGCCTTGGGGTGACCCCTGAGCACAGAAAAAGTTATGCCCCCATACGCAACATGTTGAGTCCGCCGGAGTCAAAGTGACTCTATTTAGTAGCTTGTGGATGAAAGTCGATCTCTAAGCCTTTGATTCATAAGAATTTAATTGATCGTTAACCCTAGTTGACTCATTATCCGGGCCTCACCGAGACTTAGAGCGACAGGAGATTGCTTGTGGGGCGTACGCGTCAGTTTAAACGGATTCCGGCCAATGAAATTTTGCAAGGCAATTGCATTGAGCTCATGAACGCATTGCCGGAGAAATCCGTCGATCTTATTTTTGCAGATCCCCCTTATAATCTGCAACTCGGCGACGGGCTTACCCGGCCTGACCATTCAAAAGTGAACGGCGTAACGGACGAGTGGGATCAATTTTCCAGCTTCCAAGCTTACGACAAATTCACCCATGAATGGATGAGTGCTGCGCGACGTATCTTGAAAGATAACGGCGCCATCTGGGTTATTGGCTCTTACCACAATATTTTTCGTGTTGGGGCAACGCTCCAAAACTTGGGCTACTGGATCATGAATGATGTGATCTGGAACAAGACCAACCCGATGCCCAATTTCCGGGGCACGCGTTTCACCAATGCACATGAGACAATGATTTGGGCCACCAAATCTGCGGATCAAAAAAAGTACACGTTCAATTATGAGGCGATGAAGTCCCTCAATGAAGACCTGCAAATGCGGTCTGATTGGACCATGCCCATTTGCACGGGCAAAGAACGTTTGAAAAATGATGAGGGCAACAAAGCTCATCCGACACAAAAGCCTGAAGCCCTGCTTCACCGGGTCTTGTTATCGACAACCAACCCCGGCGACATTGTGTTGGACCCCTTCTTTGGCAGTGGCACAACCGGTGCTGTCGCTAAAAAGCTTGGTCGCAATTTCATCGGCATTGAGCAAGAAACAAAATACATTGAAGCTGCTAAAGCCCGACTGAAAGAAACCCGCGCTTCCTCACCAGAAACAATTGCGGTCACGCAGTCTAAACGTTCCCAACCGCGTGTGCCCTTTGGCACCATTGTGGAACGTGGCCTGCTGGAACCCGGCACGGTGCTTTATGATCCGCGTAAACGGCACGCTGCAAAAATTCGCGCCGATGGTTCATTGGCTTGCAAGGACGCAACGGGTTCCATCCACAAGATGGGCGCTCATGTTCAAGGGTTGGAAGCTTGCAATGGCTGGACCTATTGGCACTTTAAGGTTGGCAACAAATTACAGCCGATCGATTTGCTCCGGCAAAAGGTGCGCGCTGAGATGGTGCCGCCAACACCAAATTAACTGTCATGAATTTAACGGGTCACTTTAATGAGTGGCCCGTTTTCGTTTCCCGCTACTTGCTTGGCGTTCCGCCCTCAAGAGCATGTGCAATGATTTTTTTCATAACCGTCGGCAACGCATATGCATCCAATGCCTCTGGCTGCACCCAAATGCCCTCTAATGAAGGGGTCGTCGCCACTTTGGCGCTCACGACCGCTAACTCCAAATGAAAATGAGTAAATGTATGGCGGACGATGCCGGGTGCGCGGTGCCATTTGGCGCGGGTAGGCATTTCGGTTTCCCCTAAGACGGCCTCCTCATGCCACTCGGTCGAGGGGATTTCCATCATTGAGGCCAGCAACCCTTTCTCCGGCCTTTTGCGTAGCCAGATCGCCCCATCTTTGCGCGTCAACCAAAAGGCGGTGCCTCTGCGTGTGGGCTTTTGCTTTTTGGGCAGCCGCACGGGCAAGGCCTCCACAATGTCCTGATCCAAAGCCATGCAGTTTTTTGCGAGTGGGCAGCGTGAGCAACTTGGATTACGCGGGGTGCATGTGGTTGCCCCCAGGTCCATGACCGCTTGCGCATAATCACCGGGCCGTTTGTTGGGCGTCAGCTCACCAGCTAATTGTTTCAATTCCTTTTTTGCGGCGGGCAGAGGTGTTTTAATGGCAAAGTAGCGCGCGATCACCCGCTCCACATTGCCGTCCATCACCGTTGCTTTCCGATCGAAGGCAATGGATGTAATGGCCGCCGCAGTATATGGCCCAATGCCGGGCAGCGTGAGCAGCGCATCTTCTGTAGCTGGAAAAATACCCTGATGTTCCGCGACAACAACTTGAGCGCATTTATGCAAATTGCGGGCGCGTGAATAATATCCCAAACCAGCCCATGCATGGAGCACTTGGTCTTGGCTCGCCGCCGCAAGGTCTTCAACCGTTGGCCACAGGGACAAAAACTTCTCGAAATACGGCCCGACAGTCGCCACCGTGGTTTGCTGCAACATGATTTCAGACAGCCACACCCGATATGCAGGGGTTGGCCGCCCGGAATGGGGCGGTGCCCGCCACGGCAATTGGCGTGCATGACGGTCGTACCAATCAAGCAGCGCTTTTGCTTCTTTATAGGCGTGGGGTTTGGATGCAGTTTTTTTGTCGGTGAGCATGAGAACAGTCGAATCTATTTTAATTTTGGGGCAGAATAGCATGGCTATGGCCAGAACCCCTTTTAATCCGCCACAAATTCAGTTTCCGCCGACAAAACCTCGGCGCAAACAAAAAATCCCGCCTCCTTTGAGCGCGCGGATTGCGAAGGCGGCTGTGCCGATTTACAAGGCGCAGGGCTTTGCTGACGCTCATATTTTGCGCCATTGGGAGGAAATTGTGGGCCGACTGTCCGCTTTTAGTTTGCCTGAAAAGCTGACATTTCCGCGTCGCCGTGAAAAGAGCGCGGCGAATCGCCGTGCGCGCCCTGAAGGCGGCACTCTTCTTATTCGCGTGGAAGGACCTGCGGCGCTGGAGTTTCAGCATATGGGCCCTCAAATATTGGACCGGATCAATGGATATTATGGCTATCAGGCAATCACGCGCCTCAAATTGATCCAAGGCCCTCTGCCCCTTGCCCCCAAAAGCCGCGCGCGCACTTTCAGGACTTTAGCGGTTGAAGAAGAAACAGCCCTTGCCCAAGAATTGTCAAACATTGGCGATACAAGCCTCAAGGCATCTTTGGAGAAACTAGGACGAAAAGTTCTTGCGTCGAACCGCCCCGCCTCTCCTAAAAGCCCGAAATCTGGGGTTTAGCGCTTGGAGCGTGGCCCATGCCGCGATTCTTGATGGGATGCAAGTGAAAGGTTCTGTTGCAGCGGGCGATGCCTCTGCGTAATATTTATCAACATCTAGTAGGAATGCAAAAAATTGGAACAAAATATGCGATCGATTCTGGCTATAGCTGGACTTGTAGTTGTCGTTGGGCTTGGGTATTTAGGGTTCACCTTTATGAACGGCTCTAAACAATCTGACCCCTCAGGCCGTGAACTTAGCTCCATTGAAGAAAAGCTTGCGGTGCAAGGCCCCATGGGTGACATCGCCCTAGGTGATCCCAATGCGCCGGTCACAATTTATGAATACGCATCCCTCACCTGCTCTCATTGCGGCACTTTTCACCGTGAAATTTACCCAGAGTTGAAGAGCAAATACATTGACACCGGTAAGGTACGCTTCATCTTGCGTCCCTTCTCCTTTGATGGCGCGGCAACCGCTGCTTTCATGCTTTCGCGCTGTGCAGGCGATGATCGCTATTACAAATTCATCGACGCTTTGTTTGATACGCAAAACCTGTGGATCCGTGGCGAAGATACGATGAGCGCCTTGGCCGGTGTTGCCAAACAAGGTGGCTTTACGCAAGAAAGCTTTAATGCTTGCTTGCAGCGGGCCGACATCCTTGCTGATTTGCAGGCTGTGTTCAAACAAGGTGCTGAGGAAGTGGGCGTCAATTCCACCCCTACCCTCTTCATCAATGGCGAGATGTTTTCAGGGGTTCCCGTCAATGACGCTGGGCAACCTGACTTTGCGGTTTTTGAAAAAATTCTGCTGAAGCACTTACCCGAATCGTGATCCATTGCTCTCTTCTGCAATTTCGCCATGGAATTGCAGAAGAGCTTCCACCGGGCGCTTGTGACCCAACGCCCCGTCTTTTCTATCGTTCACCTGATTTATAGGCAGCCAAAGTGAAGTTTTCTCGTCTCCGTCTTTCGGGCTTTAAGTCCTTTGTTGAGCCAACCGAACTCCATATTGAGCCGGGCCTTACGGGTATTGTCGGGCCAAATGGGTGCGGAAAATCTAATTTACTGGAAGCGTTGCGCTGGGTTATGGGGGAAAATTCCTTCAAGAACATGCGGGCTACTGGCATGGAAGACGTGATTTTTGCCGGGACCAATAACCGTCCTGCACGCAACCATGCCGAAGTCACCTTGACCATGGACAACTCAGATCGCTCGGGTCCTGCCACCTATAATGGCGACGACAGCATTGAAGTGATCCGTCGGATTGAGAAAGACAAAGGCTCAAACTATAAAATCAATGCAAAGGATGCCCGCGCACGTGATGTGCAGCTTTTGTTTGCAGATGCGTCCACCGGGTCCCACTCGCCTGCGCTGGTGAGCCAAGGCAAAATTGGTCAGCTCATTTCCTCCAAGCCAATCAATCGGCGGCGTATTTTGGAAGAAGCGGCTGGTATCACAGGCCTTTACACACGGCGCCATGAAGCAGAACTGCGCCTAAAAGCTGCAGAAACAAATTTGACGCGACTTGATGATGTGATGGCGCAATATGAGGGCCAGCTCGCGAGTTTGAAGAAACAAGCGCGACAAGCCACACGCTATCGCAATTTGTCTGGGCACATTCGCCAAGCTGAATCCATCGTGCTGCATTTACGTTGGAGCCATGCCAAAAATATTCTGGAAACCGAAGAAGCCCGGTTGAAAGACACAGACACCCGTGTTCGTGAATTTACAGAAGCCTCTTCGGCTGCCTCTGTGGCGCAGGCCTTGGCCTCGCAAAAGCTGCCTGAACTGCGTGATGCAGAAGCTGCAGCGGCAGCCGCATTACATCGCCTCACAATCGAAAAAGAAAATCTCGACTCTGAAGAGCAACGGGCGCGCCAGCAAGCCGCCCAGCTTGAGGCCCGTATTGCCCAAGTTGCCCAAGACCTTGAACGTGAGATTGCCTTGGTTGCTGATACGGATGGCGCCTTGCAACGCCTTGAAGCCGAAGAAACAGCGTTGCGTGCCGAAGACGATGCGCAAGGTGATTCTCACGAAAAGGCCGCCGAAAAAGTTAAGCTCAGCGATACGGCTCTTCGTGAGGAAGAAGCCAAGCTTGATGCCCTGTCTAAAGAAGCTGCAGAACATGGCGCCCAACGCCAAAGCTTAGAGCAAGCTGCCCGTCAATCCGATCAACGGATCGGGAAGTTGATGCGCCAGCTTGAAGAGATTGCACGCGAGAAAGCAGGCTTAGCGGCCGTTGAAGCGAAGAAACAAGAAATTGCCCAGCATTCTGATGAGCTGGAAGAAGCGATTGCGATTGTTAAAAACGCAGAAGCTGCTTCCGTCAAAGCTGAGGAAGTTATTCGCTCGGCGCGGGCGGCCGAAGCTGAAGCGCGCGAGCCGATGGCCGTGGCGGAAAAAGAACTCGAACGCCTTTCGGCTGAAATCAAAGCACTGTCCAACTTATTGGCCGTAGACGACGGTGGCCTTTGGCCTCCCATGATCGACACGGTGACGGTTGAACCGGGCTATGAAACAGCTTTGGGTGCGGCTCTTGGTGAAGATTTAACGGTCCCCACCGATACCGCTGCTCCCGTTCACTGGGACGCCCTTCCCGCTATTGAAGCACCGGCTGCTTTGCCGGACGGGGTTGTATCACTGGCTAAATTTGTTGACGGCCCTCCTGCCCTCACCCGCCGCCTTTCCCATATTGGTGTTGTCGGGAAGGAACAGGGTAAAGCCCTGCAAGCCTCGCTTAAAGGCGGGCAGCGTTTGGTTTCCCAAGATGGTGACCTATGGCGCTGGGATGGCTATACGGCTGCGGCTGAGGCCCCCACTGCGGCAGCAAAACGGCTTGAGCAACGCAATCGCTTGGCTGATTTGGAAGATGAAATTGGCGAAGCCCGCGCACAAGCACGCGCCAAACGCGACCTGTTTGAAGCGGCCCGCATCGCCGTGCAAGAGAGTACCCAGCAAGAAAGCGACGCGCGCAAAGCTCTGCGCACAACGCAAGGGGACGAATCGCGTATTCGCAATGCTCTGGCTTTGGCTGAGCGTCAGGCCTCTTCTCAGATCGCCCGCTTGGGTGCCCTATCAGAAGCCGAAGAGCGCCTTCAGCCTGAACTAGAAGACGCAAAAATCACCTTAGCCGAAGCCAATGCTGGGTTGAGCGAGTTGCAACCAGATGATGCCTTGCGTGAGCGGCTGGGCGATGTGCGGGCGCAAGTTGGTGAACTTCGCATTGCCCTGACGGAAGCACGCGCTTCCTTGGAAGGTTTGAACCGTGATGCGCAAGTCCGTTCGCGCCGCCTTGACGCCATTACACAAGAGCGCGAGGCGTGGTTGCAGCGTTCTGGCAATGCGGATCAACAAATTACGACCCTGAAAGAACGCCAGACCGGCGCGACAGAGGAATTGGCTGAGGTCAAACAAATTCCTGGTCGGGTTGAGGCCTCCCGTCGGTCGCTGCTGACGAAAATCAGTGAAGCCGATGCCAAACGCACAGAAACCGCTGACCTTTTGGCGGCGTCTGAACAAAAATTGGCCGAAGCAGACAAACTTCTCCGCGAAACCCAACACGCTCTTTCTGAAACACGTGAAGAGCGTGCCCGCATTGACGGGTTGGTTGATGGGGCGCGAGAACGTAAAGCGGACACAGAAGCCCGTATTCGCGAAATTCTGGATTGTGCTGCCGAGCAGGCCCTTGCCAAAGCTGAGCTGAAAGAAGGCGAAGAGCTTCCAGAACTTGAGAAGATTGAAGCCAAACTCGACCGGCTTAAACGCGAACGTGAGAACTTGGGCGGCGTTAATTTGCGTGCCGACGAAGAGGCCGCTGAGATTACCGAGCAATTTGACACGATGGTGCGCGAGCGCGAAGACTTGGAAGAAGCTATTTCCAAACTCCGCCAAGGCATTGCCAGCCTCAACAAAGAAGGGCGCGAGCGGATGTTGGAGGCCTTTGAAACGGTCAACACCAACTTTACCCGGCTTTTCACCCACTTGTTTGGGGGTGGCACGGCGCACTTGGCTTTGACAGAATCAGATGATCCGCTGGAAGCTGGTTTGGAGATCATGGCGCGTCCGCCGGGCAAGCGCATGCAGAATATGTCGCTGCTTTCGGGTGGGGAACAAGCTTTGACAGCCATGTCATTGATTTTTGCGGTGTTCTTGACCAACCCCTCCCCTATTTGCGTCCTCGATGAGGTCGACGCGCCTCTTGATGATGCCAACGTCGAGCGTTTCTGCGATTTGATGGAAGAAATGGTGCGCACTACAGAAACACGTTTCTTAATCATCACTCACCACGCGCTCACCATGGCCCGTATGCACCGGTTGTTCGGGGTGACGATGCAAGAACGTGGGGTCTCTACCCTTGTTTCAGTCGACTTGGCGGCTGCAGATGAGCTTTTGGAAGCGAGTTAGGCCCTTATTGGTCCAATTCACTCGAATCCAGCACCTAATTTCAAAAGGGGAACCCAAATGGTTCCCCTTTTTTGTCACTAGAATCAGCTCGATAGCCGGACCAAATGCCGCATCCGCGAAAAGTTTTGAATATTCCAATATTTTCAATGAGTTAAGCTTCTCCTAACGGTTCTTGACAGGGGGTAATCGCAACAGTATGTTGCGCCCGACTTAAGGAGAGTCTGGCCGCTTTAGCCGGGCATTTTTACGCGGGGATCTAAGAATTGGCAGACAATTCTGACGAGACATCTCAATCAACGCGGCTCACGCAGGGTGAAGTTGGCGCGCTATCCGATTTGGAAAAGCGCATACACACAGCCCAACGGGAGCGTCATAAGACGGATTTGGCGGAAAGCCAGAAGCGCAATACTGACATGGGTGTTGGTTTGCGTTTGTCAACTGAGTTTATTGCCGGAATCATTGCCGGAACGGGACTTGGCTGGCTACTAGATTACTGGTTGGGGACAACTCCATTGTTCCTCATATTGGGTCTGGGACTGGGTTTTGCCGCTGCTATAATGAATGTGTTGCGTGTGACCAAAAATATGGGCACAAGCAGCGTACAGACTGACGACACAAAAACAGACGACACTGCCGGGAATACACCCGGCGCAACTGAATAAGGCTATGGCGTGGCAGCAGATCAAGCTCAAGGTGGTTTCCCAGTAGACCCCATTCACCAGTTCCAAATCCAAACACTCATTCCGTTGGATTTCGGTGGTATCGACGCCTCTTTCACAAATTCAAGCTTGTGGATGGTGATCACCATGTTTGCTGTGACAGCATTTACCATTTTCGCCATGCGCGGACGGGCCATGGTGCCAGGCCGCATGCAGTCGATTGTGGAAATGTCCTACGAATTTGTCGCCAACATGGTGCGCGAGAACGCTGGCTCTGATGGTCAGAAATTCTTCCCGTTCATCTTCACCCTCTTCATGTTTGTTCTCTTCGCCAACCTTTTCGGCATGTTTCCTTACGCTTTCACTGTGATGAGCCACATCATCGTCACCTTCGCCTTGGCGATGACAGTGTTTATTGGGGTGACATTGGTTGGTTTTGCCAAGAATGGCCTTGGCTTCCTTAAACTTTTCGTTCCTGACGGTGCGCCTGGCGCCCTTCTCCCTCTCGTGGTGTTGATCGAGATCATCTCTTATCTCTCACGCCCGATTAGCCTGTCTGTACGTCTGTTCGCCAACCTTTTGGCTGGCCACATTACGTTGAAAATCTTTGCAGGTTTCATCATTACTTTTGTTTCCACTGGAAGCGTTCTCGGCATTGCTGGGGCCATTCTTCCAATGGGCATGATTGTCGCGTTGACCGCGCTTGAATTCCTTGTGGCATTCTTGCAGGCCTACGTGTTTACCGTTCTCACATGTATGTATCTCAGCGATGCATTGCATCCGGGTCACTAAGCTACGACTTGGCAGAGAAATTTCTTGGAACGAACAATCGTTCCTCTAACCGCTGAATTTTAAGACAGACGCAAAAGGAGCATGGTTATGGAAGCGGAAGCAGCAAAATACATTGGCGCTGGTATTGCTTGCCTCGGAATGGGCGGCGCGGGCATTGGCCTGGGCACAATTTTCGGGAACTACTTGTCAGGCGCACTGCGCAACCCATCAGCTGCCGACGGCCAATTCGGTCGTTTGCTGTTCGGTTTCGCCGTGACAGAAGCGCTTGGCATTTTCTCATTGCTAGTCGCACTTATCCTCCTCTTCGTCGTCTAATTTTGACGATTTTGGGTGCCGGCCGTTTCTGTTTATGCAGAACGGCCAGCAACTAAACGGAGGCGACTAGAATGTCCCAAGACACACATATGACACCCGAATTGAGTGAAGGCACTGTTCAGCAAGCTGAACATGGCAGTAACTTCCCTCCCTTCGACGTCACTACTTTTGAACCACAGCTTGTCTGGCTGCTGATCACCTTCGGCATCTTGTACTATCTGATGTCTAAAATTGCTTTGCCACGTATTGGCACGGTGATTGAAGAACGTCGCGATCGTATTGCTGATGACCTTGATCAAGCTGCGCAGTTCAAACAGGAAACGGATGACGCCATCCAAGCCTACGAAACGGCTTTGGCTGAAGCCCGGGGGAAAGCGCATGCGATCGCCCAGGAAACCCGTGAACGTTTGAGTGCACAAACAGAGACAAAACGCGAAGCTCTTGAAGCTGAGCTGGCCAAGAAAGTTGAAGAAGCCGAAACTCGGATTGCTTCAACCAAAGATGCAGCATTGCAAAATGTGCGCACCGTGGCTGGTGATGTGGCAGGTGCTGTTATTACTCAACTATTGGGTGATGATGCGGATGCGGCTCAAATCTCACAGGCTGTGGATGCAGCCATGAACCAGGAGGGTTAATCATGTCACTAATGATGGACGGTACTTTCTGGGTTTTCATTGGTCTGGTTATCTTTTTGGGTCTTGCACTTAAAGCAGGCGCTCATAAGACAATTGGGGCAGCTCTTGATAAACGCTCGGACGAGATCTCTAAAGAACTCGACCAAGCGCGCCAATTGCGTGAAGAAGCTCAACAGCTCCTTGCCTCTTATCAACGCAAACAGCGTGACGCTGAAAAAGAAGCCCAAGATATTATCGAGTTGGCTGAAGCTGAAGCAGAACGTTTGGCCGCCGAAACCCAGGAGGCCCTTCAGGCTTCTTTGGAACGTCGGACCAAAATGGCGGAAGACAAGATTTCGCAAGCCGAAGCACGCGCTTTGCAAGAAGTACGTGACGTAGCTGCCGATGTTGCAGTTTCTGCGGCTGAGAAGATTATTGCGGATAAGTTAGCTGGCGATAAAGCCACTGCTTACCTCGACAAATCAATCGGCGAAGTTAAAGACAAATTGCACTAAGCTTTATTGCTTGATGTGATGACTTCAAAACCCCGCTGGGCACACGCTCTGCGGGGTTTTGTGTGTCTGGCCTGAACTGCTCTGGTTATTCCCTCACCCTTCGCGTCTTCCACGCAAAAGGGGAGGACATCAAATGCCCTCCCCTCCTTAAACTTCCGTCGTGGCCTGCTCCTATTCAGCGGCTTTGGCTTGCGCTGGTGGGGTCCATTTAAGGATTGGCTTACGGGCGGCCAGTGTTTCGTCTAACCGACGGCGCGGTGCCAGATAAGGCGCACCAGCGAAGCGGTCTGTCTCGCCTCGTTTGGCGCTTTCAGCGAGGTCCGCCAGAGTCGCGATAAAGAGGTCCACCGCCGCTTTCGATTCAGATTCAGTTGGCTCAATCAACATTGCTCCATGCACAACCAATGGGAAATACATGGTCATTGGGTGATAGCCTTCATCGATCATGGCCTTAGCAAAATCGAGGGTCTCCACGCCGGTTCCTTTTAGGAAACTATCGTCGAAGAGGGCTTCATGCATGCAAGGGCCTTCAAATGGCGCGCTCATCACGTCTTTAAGAGAGGCCAGCACATAGTTGGCGGAGAGAACAGCATCTTCAGACGCCTTTCTAATGCCGTCTGAGCCGTGGCTGAGCATATAAGTCAACGCACGTGTAAACATGCCCATTTGACCGTGAAACGCCGTCATCCGCCCGAAGGGTGCTTGACCGGTTTCTTCAGCGGTTTCTTGGAGTGCAAAGCCCTTACCTGTGTCCACTGTCCACGGCAATGGGGCGTATGGTGCCAAAACCTCGGACAACACAACAGGCCCTGCACCGGGGCCTCCACCGCCATGGGGGGTGGAGAATGTTTTATGTAGATTGATGTGCATCGCATCGACGCCCAAATCTCCGGGGCGTACACGCCCGGCGATGGCGTTAAAGTTTGCCCCATCACAATAGAAATAGCCGCCCACGGCATGGATGGCTTCCGCGATTTCGATAATGTCGCGCTCAAACAACCCACATGTGTTTGGGTTGGTGAGCATGATCGCTGCCACATCTGGACCCAGCTTGGCCTTGAAAGCCTCCAAGTCCACACGGCCTTCGTCATTTGCGGGGATGGTATCGACGGTATAGTTCAGCAAAGCCGCTGTCGCCGGGTTTGTCCCATGGGCACTTTCTGGCACCAGCACACGCTTGCGAGTCTCAGCTTCGCCTTTTGCACGGATAGCCGCATCAATGGCCATCATCCCACACAGCTCCCCGTGCGCCCCTGCTTTGGGCGACATGGCAACCGCTGGCATGCCTGTGAGCACTTTAAGCCAATGGGAAAGCTGGTCGATAACCTCAATAGCCCCTTGAACGGTTTGTTGAGGCTGTAGGGGATGCACATCTGCAAAACCGGGAAGACGCGCCGTCTTTTCATTCAAGCGCGGATTGTGCTTCATCGTGCAGGAGCCTAATGGGTATAGGCCCGCATCAATGGCATAGTTTTTTTGAGACAGACGCACATAGTGGCGCATGACAACTGGTTCTGCCATATCGGGCAGACCAATACGGCCACGCCGCTTGAGACCCCCGAGGCGCTCTTCAAATGCCTCTGGCTCGTCGAAGTCCACGCCGTTGGAACCGGGGCTGTCGAGTTCAAAAATCAACCCTTCTTCTTGTTGAAGCGCACGGTTGCCGGTGAAAGTTTGCCGATCAGCAGCACCAACTTCGCCCACCCCTGTCGGGCGGCCTTGTGTGTTCATTGTACTCATGACAGCACCTCCTGCAGTGCGGTGACATAGGCCGCGCGGTCGTCGTCTGTATTGATTTCAGTATTCGCGATCACAATAAGGTTTTCGGCTCCGTCCTCGTCTGGCAAGAGCCGCGATACGGGCACACCCCCTAAGATGTTCTTTTCAACCAAGGCGTCAATCACCTGTGCGGCTGGCTTGGGCGTGCGGATTGTGAACTCGTTAAAGAAATTATCCGTTAGCACCTCCACGCCCTCAATCGCCTCTAGTTGGTCTGCCAGTTTGACGGCATGGGCGTGGTTGATGCGCGCCAATTTTGTAAACCCTTCCTCTCCCAGAAGAGAAAGATGGATCGTAAAGGCGAGACAGCACAGCCCTGAGTTTGTGCAAATGTTGCTGGTCGCTTTTTCCCGACGGATATGTTGTTCACGGGTTGAAAGGGTGAGCACAAAACCGCGCCGCCCCTCTGCGTCAACCGTCTCACCGCATAGACGGCCCGGCATTTGACGCACATATTTTTTCTTACAGGCAAAGAGCCCCACATATGGTCCACCAAAGTTCAACGGATTGCCAAGGGATTGACCTTCGCCCACCACGATGTCTGCGTCCATTTCGCCAGGAGGTGTGATCATCCCCAATGAGATGATTTCAGGCACCACCACAATGAGCAGCGCGCCAACCGCATGGGCTGCCTCTGCCAAATGTGAGAGGTCGCGCACCCGGCCAAAGAAGTCGGGGTTTTGCACCACAACACACGACGTATCTTTGTCGATACGGGGCTTCAAATCAGCGCCACCTTCTGGGCGAATATCGCCTCGGTCTACTTCATAGTCAGCGAAGTCTGAAAGGTTCGCGACAACTTCACGGTAATGCGGGTGAAGGTTACCGGACAGCACGGCTTTCTTACGCTTGGTGATGCGGTGCGCCATGAGAACAGCTTCACCGCACGCGGTTGAGCCGTCGTACATCGACGCATTGGCCACATCCATGCCCATCAACATGGCCACCTGAGTTTGAAACTCGAACAGATATTGCAATGTGCCTTGAGCAATTTCTGGCTGATAGGGTGTATAAGCCGTGAGAAACTCTGAGCGTTGGATCAGATGATCTACCGTTGCTGGCACATGGTGTTTATAAGCCCCTGCCCCGACAAAAAATGGCACGGAACTGGCCGAAATATTTTTGTTTGAGAGTGCAGTCATATGGCGCTCAACTTCCAACTCGCCCTTACGTCGTGGCAAATCGACAAGGCCGTCTCGTTGAGCAGCACCGGGCACATCGACAAATAGATCGTCAATAGAACCCGCACCGATCGTACTCAGCATATGCTGGCGGTCGGTTTGAGAAAGAGGCAAATAACGCATGGGATTAATCCAATTCAGCGATAAATTTTGTGTAAGCAGCTTCGTCCATCATTTCCTCAAGCTCGCCAGAGTCTGAGAATTTGAGTTTAGCAAACCAGCCGTCGCCCATCGCATCTTCGTTGACGGTCGCGGGGGCGTCTTCCAGTGCATCATTGACGGCCACTACTTCGCCGGACAAAGGCGCATAAACTTCTGATGCCGCCTTCACCGATTCAACAACGGCTGCATCATCCCCTTGCGAAAGCTCGGCACCAACGCCGGGCAATTCCACAAACACCACATCGCCCAATTGTTCCTGGGCATAAACTGTAATGCCGAACGTGGCCGTATCGCCTTCGATACGTACCCATTCATGGTCTTTGGTGAATTTTAGATCGCTCATATTCTGTTCCCACTCTTTTCGAAGTGTCGATAGTTGGTTGACTTAGAGGCCGCGATGATACCGCTGCGGCACAAATGGCATTTTGACGACTTGGGCAGGACGGGCTTTGCCCCGCACGATCAGTACAATGTCCGTACCAATCTTTGCGTGGGCGCTTTCCACATATCCCATTGCAATCGGCCCGCCGAAGCTTGGCCCAAAGCCACCACTGGTGACCTTGCCAATGGTCTTTCCGTCTGATGATTGAATTTCAGTTCCCTCACGTGCAGGCGCTTTGCCTTCCGGCAAAATACCAACGCGTTTGCGCGGTGCTCCGCTTGCAATCTGGTCGAGGATAATTTTTGCGCCGGGGAAATTGGCTTCTGCCCGCCGCCGCTTTGGCACAGCCCACAACAAGGCACCTTCTGCCGGTGTGGTGGTCGTGTCGATATCATGTCCGTAAAGGCAGAGGCCTGCTTCTAACCGCAAGCTATCACGCGCGCCAAGGCCAATGGCTTCAACGCCGTCGACCTGCAAAAGTGCACGGCTTATTTTTTCAGCATCGGCTGCAGGAACGGAAATTTCAAAACCATCTTCGCCGGTGTAACCCGACCGTGAAACAAAACATGTGCTACCTTCAACAGACAAGGCGGCGGCTTGCATGAAAATAAGCTGTGCACTTGCAGGGGCAAACTTTTCAAATATAGCACCAGCTTCTGGGCCTTGCAGTGCAATGAGGGCGCGGTCTGTAATGGGTTGGAGTTGAATTCCATCCGGTAGGTTGGCTGAGATATGGGCAAAGTCTTGCGTCTTACACGCTGCATTCACCACCAGAAACAATGTGCCTTCCTCTGCCCAATGGCGTGTCACCATCAAGTCATCCAGAATGCCGCCTTCTTCGTTGAGCAGAACTGTGTAGCGAATTTCGCCGGGGGCTAAACTTTTGAAATCACCGGGGGTGAGGGCTTCAAGGGCCGCGGCTGTTGTCTCGTGGTCGGGGCCAACAAGAAGTGCTTGGCCCATGTGAGAAACATCAAATAAACCAGCCTTTTCACGGGTATGGTTGTGCTCCCCCATGACGCCTAGGGGATATTGGACCGGCATGTCATAGCCCGCAAACGGCACCATCTTGGCGCCAAGCTCCACATGGAGCGCATGCAGGGGTGTCACCAATAGCTCAGTATCATGCGTGGAGGCGGTGCCCATTTGATCTCACTTCAGGTTTGCGCCTATCAGAAAAGCGCGGATTCAGAGTCACAATGCCAAAACTGGCTTTGTGCCCCCTCTGTCGCCTGAACCTGAGAGATTTCAAGCACCGATCATCTGACCGGCCCTCTTACGCCCTTCGGTGAGATGCCTACTGAGCGAACCCAACTACATCTTCTTTCCAGAGTGTCATACACCTGCGGTCCTTTTGCCTGAGAGTTTCCGGGGCGGTTGCTCCTTCGGCGTCTTTGCCCTTTTAACAGGCAGCAGATCTCTCCCGCAGGGATCATCTGTATGTAGTTACGATATTAGTGCGGTGCAAAAAAGAGTCAATAAAACTCTCCAAACCAGCCTTAACCGGGGCAATAATGCGCTTCCGCACGGCTGATATGTCTACTCTTAATCTCCGTTGAAACGGCTTGCTATGGGTGGCATTGATTGTTTTTAACGGTGCTAATCATGAAATGATTGAACGCTTCTGCTTCCTCAAAAAGGGGGCTGTGGGCGGAATTCTCGAACCATTCCAAGTGCTTGCACGGTGCCTTGAGGGTCTCAAAATACTGTGCTGCCATCGCCGCGTTGACTTGGTAGTCGTGCCGGCCCAATGCAAAAAAGATCGGCGCTTCAAAGTCGGTCCACGGGGTGGCATCGAAGGCCATCAACTCTGGCCACATTCTTTGAGCCGAATCAAGACTGCCCTCAGCCATTCGCAAGATCAGGCTTAACGTTCCCTCATCTGTTTGGCTTAAAATGTCATACAGCATGTCCGTCATGCCCATAGGCCCGTGAAATGCTCCCCCATATTCTGTTAGATAGCTGCGCTGCACTAACATCTGCTCCATATCATAGGGTTTGGTGGGGTCGTTCACAAAGGCACAGGCTTTGTTGATCTCAGCAATCGCCTCTGCATTCTGCTCGGCTTGGGCTTTCTCCAAGATAAAAGCGCAGCCGCGTTTTTCGCTTTCCTTTAGATTTCGCACTTGCCCGATGCCAACATATGCCGCCACATTTTCCGGGTGCTCATATGTATAGCGAAGTCCCAAGATTGAGCCCCATGAATGACCGGCAAGATATACTTTCTCCCGGCCAAACCTTGTTTTCATGCGTTCTACCAATTCTTCTAAGTCTTGATAGATACGCTCGCTGTTGATGTCGCTGCCATCTGATGTCCGGTCCAACGTCCAGCCTGCGCCCCGCTGGTGCCAATGCACCACGAGAAAATGATCTTCCAGCTCTGCGTTATAGGCCCGGTACGCTTCTGCCTCAATGGCCCCGGGGCCACCATGCAACACAATGAGGATAGGTTGAGACGTGTCGCGGGCCCGTAAAAGTGTCCATTGGGGAATGCCGCCAATATCCTGCCATTCAATCGCGGCAAGAGAACCGGGTACGGGCTTACCATCCTTGTCAACGAACGGCGGGGTTGAGACATCATCCATAAAGCCAACAGCCAGAACAAGAGCGAGGGTGACAAGCCCCAACCCGATCACGCTTAGGGTTCCTAAAAGGATTTTTTTGATCATGTCTGCTCTTCTCCTGTTTGCCCCAGCGTGAGGCAAATAGAAGGAACGAGCAAGCTTATGATTGTCACAGGATCAAAACGTCGCGCTTTGATCCTGTGCACGATTTAACGGTCTGCTTTTTGCGCTTTATTGTAGGCTACCTGATCGGGGGTCAATTGAAAGCCCACCAGATATTCATAGGCTGCCCCATCGAATGGCGGCACATAAGGAACGCGAGCGCCTTCAATCACTTTTACAAAATCTGTCCGTCGCCCGCCTGCAGAGAAATCGAGCACAATCGGCTCCACATCTTTTCGCAGAACAGAGCGGTTCACTTCCGTCAAAGCGAGGAAAACAGGCACATTGATCGTCGGGCTTGTCGCGGCCGGTCCGGCTTCTGCAATCCCGCGATAGGCGACATCCACATAAATGATGCCATCGTCAAAATCGTATTCGCAGCTGGTCACGACCCGTTCAATTTCTGCGGTCACAACCACATCTGTGATGTCTTGGCCCGCGCCGTTGAACACTGTTACTTTTTCAGTGCTGCCCAGAATGCCTGCTCCGGGACATGGCAAACGCTGTTTCATCTCGTTTTCTGCCTGAACGCTCGCGCCACACGCTGCCAACCCCAAAAAGGTGCTGAAACCCATGATTTTTAGTGCAGTTTTTGCCGTCATCCCGAGATGAGCCATCTTGCCTCTTTCTTTGCCTGCTTGGGCTTGCGTGTATTGAAGCCCTGACCTCTTGCCGCTTCTTGACTTTACCGGTGTCTCCCTCTCTATATACGGTTTAAGAGGGATCTCCCGGCGCTCTAGGTTATACTAGAACCTAGAGAATCCTTCAGCGCAACTATTGTGCGCCGGACTGTACCGAACCCGTCTGGTCCCTACAAGCCCACGACCCGTTTCGAACTGGAGAAGACCTTGTCGACGCCTCAAAAACCGGCCTTGACCCTATATCTATCTAGCCCGCGTGGGTTCTGCGCTGGGGTGGACCGTGCCATCCAAATTGTGGAACAGGCCCTAGATAAATATGGCCCGCCGGTCTATGTGCGCCATGAAATTGTGCATAACCGCTTTGTGGTTGAGGGGCTGGAAGCAAAAGGGGCCATTTTTGTTGACGAATTAGACGAAGTCCCCGCCGATGCCCATGTGATTTTTTCAGCCCACGGGGTCCCAAAGTCCGTCCCGGCAGAAGCCGAAGCCCGCAATTTGGACTATCTGGACGCAACCTGCCCGCTAGTGTCCAAAGTGCATATGGAGGCAGAACGCCACTTCAGCAAAAACCGTGAAATCTTGATGATTGGGCACGCTGGCCACCCAGAAGTGATTGGCACTATGGGGCAGCTGCCTGAGGGCGCGGTCAAGCTTATTGAAACCGTCGAAGATGCACGTGCCATTCAACCCAATGACCCAGACGCGGTCGCTTTTATCACGCAAACCACGCTCTCGGTTGATGACACGGCGGCGATTGTGGCGACATTGCAAGAACGCTTTCCGGCTATTTCAGTGCCCCATAAGGAAGACATTTGCTACGCCACGACAAATCGGCAAGCAGCGGTCAAAGCCATTGCCCCTAAGTGCGAAGCCTTGCTGGTTATCGGTGCGCCCAACTCCTCCAATTCAATGCGCTTGGTTGAAGTGGCAGAGCGCGAGGGATGCCGACACTCTTTCTTGGTGCAGCGTGCAGCGGAAATCGACTGGGAGGGCCTTAACGATATTTCGCATGTTGGCATTGCAGCCGGTGCATCAGCACCTGAAATTCTGGTGGATGAGGTTATTGCCGCATTCCGAGAACGGTTTGATGTGACCGTAGAAGAAATATCTGTCGCCCAAGAGCGCGTACAATTTAAGTTGCCCCTTGCTTTGCGTGCCCCTGCATAACGCATCATTACCTAATTCTGTTCCTGACTACTCTTGAGGACCCCATGGCTGTTTATACAAAGGTTGACGACGAAGCTCTTGAGAGTTTTCTCACGCTCTACAACATTGGGGGATTGCTGTCGTACAAAGGTATTGCTGAGGGGGTCGAGAACACCAACTTTCTTCTGCATACGGAAGAAGGGTATTACATCCTCACCTTATACGAAAAGCGGGTGGAAGTAGCTGACCTACCTTTCTTTCTTGGGCTGATGACCCATTTGGCAGGAAAAGGGTTGGAATGCCCGATTGCCGTGCCGCAAAAATCTGGCGAGACATTAGGTGAGCTTGCTGGCAAACCAGCGGCCATCATTTCTTTCCTAGACGGGCACGGGGTTTCCAAACCGCAACCCAAACATTGTTTTGAGTTGGGCAAAGAAATGGCGGCATTCCACCTTGCCAGTCAAGACTTCCCGATTGAACGCCCCAACGCGCTGTCTGTTGATGGGTGGCGGCCTTTGTTTGAGGACTGTGCCGGACGGTGCGATGACATCGTCATGGGATTAAACGTATTGATTGAAAATGAACTGCGCGAATTGGAAGACCTCTGGCCACTTGATTTACCGCGCGGGGTTATTCATGCGGATTTGTTTCCTGATAATGTGTTTTTCATTGGTGAAAAACTATCTGGTCTCATTGACTTCTATTTCGCGTGCAATGATGCCTTTGTGTATGACATTGCCATCTGCCTCAATGCGTGGTGCTTTGAACGAGATAACGCCTTCAATATCACTAAGGCCCGCGCCCTCTTAAAGGGCTATGAAAGTGTGCGGCCGCTGAATAACAAAGAGCGAACAGCCTTGCCGCTGCTTGCCCGAGGGGCTGCGCTTCGCTTCTTGCTCACACGCTCCTACGATTGGCTTAATACGCCCGAAGGAGCCTTGGTGCGCCCAAAAGACCCGCTTGAATATTTGCAGAAATTGCGTTTCCATCAAAGCGTGGTATCCCCTTCTGCTTACGGGCTCGACAGTTAAGCAGCTTTCATTTCGCCTATCCTCTATGTTTGGAGATACTTCAATTGACAATCGTAATCTACACTGACGGCGCGTGCTCAGGTAATCCCGGCCCCGGTGGCTGGGGCGCTTGGCTCGTGACGGATGGCCACGAAAAGGAAATGTGCGGCGGTGAAACAGAAACCACCAATAACCGCATGGAGATGACCGCTGCGATCAAAGCGTTGGAAGCGCTCAAACGCCCCAGCGTTGTGACGATCCATACAGATTCCACCTATTTGCGGGATGGCATTACAAAATGGATTTTTAACTGGAAAAAAAATGGCTGGCGTACATCGGCCAAAAAGCCGGTTAAAAATGCCGAGCTTTGGCAAGCCTTAGAAGCGGCCATCCTTCCCCACCAAGTACAATGGGAATGGGTGAAAGGCCACGCAGGTGATCCGGGCAACGAAAAAGCAGATCAGTTGGCCAACCAAGGCATGGCAAAATTCAAGTAATCAAATTTGCATAATAAAGGGGCTCTGTAACGAGCCCCTTTAATTTTGAAAACAGCTTTGATTCTAAAGTTGTCCAAGAATGGTCTCGGCCCCTGAAACTTTCGCCTCACCGGGATTTGGTTCTTGGTTAAGCTCTTTTAGAACTCCATCTTCGACCAGCATTGAATAGCGTAATGAGCGAATGCCCATGCCAAAACCTGATCCATCGAAGCTCAAGCCGACAGCTTTTGTGAAGTCGCCGTTGCCATCGCCCAACATCATCACGTCATCGCCCGCCTTTTGTTGCTCTCCCCAAGCGCCCATCACAAAGGCATCATTGACCGACAAGCACGCAATTGTATCGACACCTTTTGCGCGAAGTTGCGCTGCATTTTCGACAAAGCCGGGAAGATGTTGATTAGAGCAGGTTGGTGTGAACGCGCCGGGCAATGCAAAGATGATAACTTTTTTACCGCCAAACAATTCTGATGTTTTGATTGGGGTCGGGCCTGTGTCAGACATATACATCAAGGTTACGTCTGGTAATTTATCGCCTATTTGAATGCTCATAGGGCTCTCCATGGAATGTGTGATTATTTTCTTGCTGCGAGCGTATGACAGCTACTCCGCCTGATCCACATAATTATCGATGATTTTTGACCCTGCCAAACTGTCAGGCGACAGCGCCCTCAAGGCAGTACAAGATCAGTGTAAATGGCTACGCCGTCCTCGCCCCATGCGGTTAAATGCACAGGCAATGCCTCACGGTCTTTAGAGCGGGCGACCTCATATGCGATTTGAAAACAATTCATATTTTCACTGCCCCCCATACGCACCGGTTGATGAAAATATGTTCCCGTCGTTTCTTCTAAAATCACGTGCGACAGGCGGCGAGCTTCTTTGCCCTCGATGCGCAGTTCGACGTAGCGAAGTTTGCCTTTCGCATTTGTCACGGCTTGCACCGGTTGCGCCATTGGCTCCGCGTGGACGGTGAAGCCCGCTGCTTTGGCAGGCTTGGGCACACTCGCAACAGACCGGTCGATGGCCGCACTGAAAAGGGAAGCTTTTGCATTTGAGGCTGGCACAAGGGTGAGTGATAGGTTGGCCTGAACCGGCACGCACATGTCCTCACAAATGCCATAGAATAAATCGAGCGCCACATGCAAAGGCTTGGCTGGATCGCTCAAGGTGACTTCAACAGGAAAAATGACGTCATTTTTATAAGCAAAAGTCATCTCGCCTGAGAGGTCGTACCGCTGGGGCGCTGGCCAGAGAACCTTTGCGCTTTGTAAATTTTTAGAGCCACTCCAATCGAAGTTGGGCGGGATGCCGCTATCGCCGGGATTGCGCCAATAAGTTTTCCATCCTTGCATCAGTTCAATTTGCACGCCGATCAGGACCGTTGATTTATCTATGCCTGTTTGATGGGACAGCAAACGCACACGTGCCGTGTCATTGTCCACCCAAGCACTACTGCCCGGCGTGGGGTCGGCGTATGCGAAAGGGCTCGCAATCATCTGACCGATGAGGGCGAAAGCACATGCCATATATATAAATGCTGAATGTATCGGGAATCTCATACTTCGTAACTTTCCGCGTTGCAACGACACTCGTAGATTGCCCCCTCTTCCCTCTTTACCCTATCAAACAAAGCTGGCTGGGCGATTAACAGATACACACAATAGTGTGATCTTTACGATATTTCCTGCACCTTTCGTAGTCTTGAAAAATCAGCGTTAGACGTGCACCATTGGGGCATGAGTGAACAACCGCCTGTAAACAATACCCTAGAAACGATGCCCAGTGGTCTTGAGGGCCAAATGTTGATCGCCATGCCCAGCATTGGTGACGACCGATTTGACCGGGCCGTTATTTATATCTGTGCACACAGCCCGGACGGTGCCATGGGGTTGATCGTCAACAAAGAGGCCGAAGAACTTAACTTTACTGACCTACTTGACCAGCTCAACCTGCTTGAAAGCTCGTCAAGCGGCACGGTGCACACCCCTCAATTGCCGGTACATCTGGGCGGGCCGGTGGACACAAGTCGCGGCTTTGTCTTACACAGTCCAGATTTTTTCTCTGATGCCTCTACTCTACAGATCAGCGAGACAGTAGCGATGACGGCGTCTCTGGATGTGATGCGTGCCATTGCCCAGCGTGGAGAGCCTCAGAAGGCTCTCTTTGCTCTTGGCTATGCAGGCTGGTCGCCGGGGCAATTGGAAGCCGAGATGGCCCACAATGGCTGGCTTCATTGTGAGGCAGATGACAATCTTCTCTATGGGCCATCTCCCAACAAATACACAGATGCGCTGGCTAAGATCGGCATTGATCTTACCGCCTTATCTGGTGACGTTGGCCATGCCTAATCGCCCCATCTCATCGCGATAAAATCAAGTGCTTCACGCGCATTCATCGGCACCCCGTAATAGAAGCCTTGCACAAAATCACATCCCATTTCGGCCAAGAGGTCTTGTTGTTCTACGGTCTCAATACCTTCTGCGATCAAGCTCATATTCAACCCATGAGCCAAAGAAATAACGGTTTGCGTTATGGTTCGTGTGGCAGAATGTTGTTCCAGACGGGCGACAAAAGACCGGTCCAGCTTGAGGCTGTCGAATGGGAAACGCTGCAAATAGCTTAAACTCGAATAGCCTGTCCCAAAGTCGTCCAACGAAATTCCAGCACCCAGCTCTTTGATTTGCGTGAGTGCGCGGGCTGCGAGTTCTGGATTTTCCATCACAAGTGTTTCCGTCACTTCCAAGCGCATGGTGCCGGGGGCAATATCGGTTTGTTTCAAAATCTCGCTCACATCATGGGTTAAGTCGTGGCGGAACAATTGGCGGCTTGAAATATTTATGCTGGCAAAGATGGGCCGCTCAATTGGAAAATGGGTTTGCCAAAGCTGCAAATCTTTTGTGGCTTGCTCCATCACAAACCGTCCGAGTGGCACAATAATGCCGGTTTCCTCGGCCAGAGGCACGAAGTCATCGGGGAGCAACAATCCAAGCTCTGGATGGTTCCACCGGATGAGCGCTTCAAAGCCCGCCACCCGGTTTTCTGACAAGCTCATAATGGGTTGGTAGAAAACTTCCAACTCATCACGTTCCAGCGCACGCCGCAGATCGCTTTCCATCGGCAAGCGCGCTTTGCTTGCTTGACGCATCTCCGGCTCGAAAACCAACGTCACGGCCTTCCCTTGCGCCTTTGCCTGATAAAGCGCAGCTTCCGCATCTTTCAACAGGTCTTGCGCGCGTTCATGGCCCTCTTCACACAGAGCAATACCTAAGCTGGCGACGGGGAATATTTCCTGTCCGGCCAAGATCATTGGTTGGCTAAGCACATCTGCTAATGAGGCCGCAAAGATTTGAATGTCCTCTTTTGAGGTTTGCATTGTCAGCAAAATTCCAAACTCATCGCCTTGTAGTCGCGATAAGGTGTCTTCCTTGCTCACCAGCATTTCCACACGGCGGGCCACAGCGGCGAGCAACATGTCGCCAACCGCATGTCCAAGACTTTCATTGACCGCGCGAAAGCGATCCAGGTCGAAAAGGACAAGACCTATTCTGGTGTTTTCATCTTTTCCGGGAGACTGAATAACACGCTCCATACGGTCTAAAAAGAGCGCCCTATTGGGGAGGCCCGTTACCCCATCATGAAGGCTGTCATGCCGCAGCCTATTTTCTACAAATTTCTGATCCGTGATGTCCGCAATCGTGCCAACACAGCGTACCGCAAACTCTTCGTCGCCGGACACAGCGGTTGCGGTCAAGCTCAGCCAATCATATTCCCCTTCGGGATTGCGCATACGAAAGTTGATTGAAAAATAGGCATCGCCATCCGCGATGTAGGCGTTCAAAGCTGTGCGATAAATTTCACGGTCAGCAGGATGCATACACTCACGCCACGCGAGCTCTGGTCCATTGAGCGCGCCTTGGGGCAGGCCCAATTCAGCCTCGATGAAAGGCGAGACATAGAGCTCGTCGTCCTTAATGTTCCAATCCCATATGCCTAATTGCGCCCCGGCTAACGCACTTTCTTCACGTGTTTGCGTTAAAGGTTGAGGGGTCTGCGCGCCGCGCTCTTCTGGACTGTCCTCATCGTGTGCTCCCTGCGTCTCATGTACAGCATAGGCCGCGGCTTCCACGGGTGTCGGGTCTCCCAATAAGCGCCAGTCCACTTGGCGCATGATGGCTTGCACAATCAATACTGTTGCAACCACCAACAAGCCCGTTAGGAACAGCGGTGTCCAGAACTGATAGGGGAACCATCCCAGTGCGAACATGCCCGCACAAAAACCGGTTACGGCCAAGACACCAACTGCCGGGAACAAATGCCGTGCACGGCTTACCCCTGCCCCAGACATGCGCAACAAGATGAAAGGCCCGGCAAACACTAATATGAGGGCAACCAGCCGCATCAAAAAGCCACCAAATTCGGGCCAGAAAAGCGACATGAAGGCTCCAAAACCGGCGACCCCTGCGAGGGCCTTGGCCATTATGGATGCCCCGCGTAATTGGTAACTTAATCCGAGGAACCGCTCGAAAAACACCAAGAGTGAGGCGAGATATGCTCCAAAGAGGAAAAACCGAAGGGACCCAGCCGCATCAGGACCTAATCCGAACAATGCTTGGGGATAGCTGAATATGGCGCACACAAACAAAAGGGTGACGCCCACAAGAGTCGAGCTTTCCAGCAGCAGTTGTTGGCGCATAATTGTATATGCACTGATTAACGCCACGAACAACAGCGCAAAGAAGCCAAACACAGCCCCGGTAAACCCACCCCATTTCACAATGTAAGCGGCACGGCTTGTGGCATCCCAGACGAAAAGACGTTCAGGCGGTTTCCCAACAATTTTCACAAGAAACTCAGCCGTCTCACCGGGAGCGAGCAGGATTTCAAGTTGTTCGCCGCCATCCACTTCTTTCAACTGGGTGGAATATCGACTGGTTGATTGAACCGCCTCAACAATCACACCGCTGCGGGTTGGCCAAAACAGTCCTGATCCGTCCAGTTCTGAATGGGCAAAATAGATCACCCGATCCTGAGGTTCTGTCAGCGGATTATGAATGGCAAATGCCAAAAATTGAAAAGCGTCTGCTTTAGCGCCCTTATTCCCGGCCACAAACATCGCCCCCTCAGTTTGGGCGAGCCCGTTTGCGCTCGATGCATTGGGATTTGTTTTTTCGACATCTGCTGTTGCTGGGGGCGTGGCGGGGGCAGCAGATGGTTGCTTGGTGTCCCCTGGCATAATGGCAGTTGCCGGGTCGATGTATTCGACAAGGTCGGTTATGTCGAGGATTTCAGCTCCCGGATCCAATTCAATAACGGGGACGGCCTGTGCCGGAGACACGGCAGAAACCAAAAGCACAAGTGTGCAGATAAAGGCTGAGTACCAAGGGGCATTCTTCACAATTTACACTTCCGCTCGTGGATCATTTTCCAGAATTGAAAACACCAAATGGTCCTGCCACCTGCCATTAATTTTAAGATAGTTGCGGGCGACACCTTCTTGGCTAAACCCAGCTTTGGTGAGCACTGCTTTAGAGGCTTCGTTATGTAACAGACACGCTGCCTGCAAACGATTCAACTGTAAATCATCAAAGACGAATTGGCTTACCAACTTCACAGCTTCGGTGATGTAGCCCTTGCCTGCAAACTCTTCCCCCGCCCAATATCCCAAGGCGCAGGACTGCTGCACTCCCCGCTGCACATTAGACAAGGTGCAGCCCCCTATCAGCGCATCATCAAGGCGGCGGAACGCGAGAAATGGGTATGCAATGTCTTCGCGCACATCTCGTTGATAACGCCGAATGCGGCGGCGAAAAGAAGCGCGTGAGAGATCATCGGAAGGCCACGTTGGTTCCCATGGGGTTAGGAAAGAGCGGCTGGCGGTGCGCAATTCTGCCCACTCTTGATAATCGCTCATCAAAGGGCCTCGCAGATATATCTGACGGCCCGTGATAAGCGGCGCCACTTCTGCCCGCGTCATGGATTTTAGAAAAGCCATCGTTTGGCGTTCCTCCCTCGCTGTCTCCTCAGCACCCATTGTCGGTCCCGCTGGCGTCAATGTCTATACGCTGTTTGGACCGTTTCTCGGTATTGCCGTCCCTATCTATTTGGCCGCTGCCTTATTCAGGAATCTTGCCGCGAGTTGAGGGGCATTTTCAAGCCCTTCGAGAGGCCCAATTGCAGAAATGGCAAGGGACGGGCTAGACAGCAGCTTGCTGCCGAAAGCGCGGAGGGCCTTCGCGTCTACCTCATCTACCTTTTTAATGATTTCATGCACCGGCAACACCCGGCCATGCACCATATATTGCCGTGCCATCTGCTCGATACGGTTGGCAGAGGTTTCCATACCCATCACCAAACCAGCCTTTAGCTGAGTGCGTGCCCGCTGGGCCTCTTCATCCGTCACGTCCTCGGCCATGCGTTTCACTTCATCCGCCATCACCGGGACAAGCTCTTTCACGTCACCTGGAGATGTCCCAGCATATACGCCAAAGAGGCCGGTATCAGAAAAAGACCAATTGAACGAAAAGACTGAATAGACCAACCCGCGTTTTTCACGAATTTCTTGGAAAAGCCGAGACGACATGCCGCCGCCCAAAACGCTTGAAAACACTTGGGCAGTGTAATTGTCCACATCCTCATAAGTAACGCCTTCATAGGCGAAGGTGAGATGCGTTTGCTCAAGGTCTTTTTGTTTGCGCCACTCACCGCCCGAAAACTGGGCAGGTTCCATTTGGTTGATGGTTCCCGGTGGCAAATGCCCAAACTTTTCCTGCGCTAAAGACACAAGTTGCGCGTGATTGACAGCCCCGGCGGCCGCTAAAACCATGCTGCCCGCGTGATAGCGTTCGTCCATGTAGCCACGCAGTTCAGGTGCACCAAAGCCCAGAACACTTTCGCGAGTGCCTAAGATTGGGCGACCCAGAGCGTGTTTTTCAAAGGACACCTGCATCAAACGATCAAATACAATGTCATCGGGCGTATCTTCGGACTGACCAATTTCTTGGAGGATCACTCCTTGTTCCCGCGCCACTTCTTCCGGGGCAAATGTTGGGTGCTCCAGAATATCCGCTAGAATGTCGATGGCCAACGGTACATCGTCTCTCAAAACGCGCGCATAGTAAGAGGTGTTTTCATGCATGGTCGCCGCATTCAAATGCCCCCCCACAGCTTCAATTTCTTCTGCTAGTTCGCGGGCTGTGCGCCGCTCTGTCCCCTTAAACGCCATATGTTCGAGCATATGAGACAGGCCTTGCTGCGCTAATGTCTCGTGGCGCGACCCTGCATCCACCCAGATGCCAACAGATGCGCTTTCTAGGCCGGGCATATCGTCAGAGAGGATGGTCAATCCATTGCTGAGTTTCGAAACTTCTACAGCCATATGGCTCCTAAGCGGTCATCCGATTATGTTTGCGGATATAGGTTTGAATTGCGGCAAGGTCATTTGGCAGAGATGTTAGCCGTTCCTCACGGTCAAACAAATCTTGCATACGTGCAGGTAAAGCAGGCGCTTGGCCTGTCGCCTCTTCCACAGCGGCTGGGAATTTGGCCGGATGTGCGGTTGATAACGTTACCATTGGCAAGCGGCGATGCCCTCGATGCTGTTCGGCAGCAAAAACACCGACGGCGGTATGCGGGTCGATCAAGCGGCCATTGTCTTCAAACAACTTTTTGATCGTTGCTTTGGTGTCGTCTTCGCTTGTGCGCGACGCAGCAAAAACTTGATTGGCCGCACTCAAACGCGGCTCATCAATGCTAAAGCCACCGGACTGTTTAAGCCCTTCCATCATGCGCGTGACCTGCCCGCCATCGCGACCATACATATCGAACAACAGGCGCTCAAAGTTTGACGAGACTTGAATGTCCATTGATGGGCTGATGGTAGGCACAACGGTTCCCACATCGTAGCGGCCTGTCGTTAAAGCCCGTGCCAGAATGTCATTTGTGTTTGTCGCAACAACCAAACGCACCAGGGGCAACCCCATACGCGCGGCCACATAGCCCGCAAACACATCGCCAAAGTTACCGGTTGGGACAGAATAAGAAAGCGCCCGTTCAGGGGCACCAAGGGCAACAGCGGATGTAAAGTAATAGACAATCTGAGCCATGACCCGGCCCCAGTTGATTGAATTAACACCGGCCAAATTGATTTCATCGCGGAAGCTGTGGTCATTGAACATGTCTTTGACCAAGGCCTGACAATCGTCAAACGTGCCGTCCACGGCAATGTTGTGCACGTTGGAGTCGAGGACCGTTGTCATTTGACGCCGCTGCACTTCGGATACACGCCCTTTAGGGTGCAGAATGAAGATGTCTGTTGTGTCTCGGCCGCGAAATGCTTCGATGGCGGCTGAGCCCGTGTCACCGGACGTTGCACCGACAATGGTGACACGCTCTTTGCGTTTGGCCAACGCATGATCAAAGAGGCGTGCCAAGATTTGCATGGCAACGTCTTTGAACGCCAAGGTTGGGCCGTGATATAATTCCAGCAACCAATCGCTTGGGCCAATTTGGCTCAGCGGTGCCACGGCGTCATGCCCAAAGGTGCCATAGGCTTCTTCGATCATGCCTCGCAGATCTGTCTCAGAAATTTCGTCCCCAATAAAGGGTGCCATGACACGGTAAGCAACTTCCGTATAAGGCTTACCCGCCATGCTGGCGATTTCTTCTTCGTCAAACCGTGGCCACTCGGTGGGGACATATAGTCCGCCATCCCGCGCCAAGCCGGTCAACAGAACCTCTTCAAAACCTAATTCCGGGGCCTGCCCCCGCGTGCTGACATATCTCATGTCATTCTCCTTCAACAAAGCCGATGCGGCCTTGTGCTTTATGATAGGCAAAATAGATCACAACAAGAACCAATGCTAACCCCAACCATGTGAGCGCGTAATTTAGGTGATCGTTCTTAATTTCGAGTGTTGGCGGGCGTCGTTTGGGCCACGGTCCAACGGATGCGTCTTTGTACGTTTGGTTTAATTTAGACATTTGGCCCGGTGTCAAAGCAACCCCGATATCGGCATCATTCATTGCCATTAAGTAAAAGGGGGCGACGGGCAGGTCCGGTAAATTTGTAAAAGAGATCATGCGCTCTAAATCTAATGTGAACCAGATATTTGCTGCACGGTCCTCTTCAAAGTCCATAAGACCTAATGTTTCAGGGCGGCGCATGTAGCCAACCAATTTGACAATGCCTTCAGGCTGCGAGCCAGCCGGGCGATCCTCAATTTGTTTTAAGCTTTTGGGCACATCTCCGCGTGCGACAAAGACAATGGCTTTGCCCGCCCCGTTTTCAACAACGAGGGGCGTCAATACGAGGTAACCAGCGTGGTTATAGCCAGAGAGGTAGTGCACTTCCTTGTCGTGCAGGAACGTGCCTTCAACTGCAATCGGCTGCCACTCCATTGCCTCTAAGCTGTGCGCCCATTCAGACTGGCTGGGCAGTGTTTGTGCTGGCGTGCTCAGGCGGTTGTGCATATCTTCAATAATTTGAAGCTTCCACTCACGGCGCTCCAACTGCCAATTGCCCAATCCAACCAAGAAAATAAGCGACAGAACAAAGGCGACGGTGAGGCCGGGAAGCGGGCGAAATATAAAGCGGCGCTTAGATTCAGCCATCAATCATCCCAACTCGCTTGTTTTGCTTTGTATTTATATTGCTGCGCGATCAACCAGCTCTTCATGCCGGGCAAGAGAAAAAGCGGAATGAGCACTCCGAGAGGCAACCAAATAACCGCATGAACCCAATAGGCTGGTTGGTGCACCACTTCGACGTAAAGGGCACCGCCGACCAACAGAAAACCAGCAATCATGATGATGAACACCGCTGGGCCATCGCCTGAGTCAATCTTGCTGAAATCCTCATCACAATGGTCGCACTTATCTGCAACCGTAAGGAAGCTTTTATACAGTTTACCTATCCCACATCGCGGGCAACAGCTGCGCAGGGCAACGCGTAGAGAGCTTTGTGGCGGATAATAATGGTCATCCATAACAAATCCAATTCAAAGAGGTGCGCCCCAAAAGAAAGGGGCGGTGCCGACAGACCGTGCACCGCCCCTTAGTGTACATGTTTATCGCTTAGTGTGCAGCTGGTGTGCCTGCGCCCCATACGTAGATGGCGGCAAAAAGGAACAACCAGACCACATCAACAAAGTGCCAGTACCAAGCCGCAGCTTCGAAACCGAAGTGATGCTTCTCAGTGAAGTGACCTTTGTAAACGCGGAGCAAACACACAGCCAAGAAGATCGTACCGATCAACACGTGGAAACCGTGGAAGCCGGTCGCCATGTAGAATGTTGATCCATAGATGTTGCTGTCCAAGAATGGGAATGTCGCATGCATATATTCGTATACTTGGAACATGGAGAACACAGCGCCCAAAATCACGGTCAAAATCAGACCCGTTTTCACGCTTTTCCGGTCGCCTTCCAAAAGCGCATGGTGCGCCCAAGTAGCGGTTGTGCCAGATGTCAGCAAGATCAGCGTGTTGATCAATGGGATGTCCCAAGGATTGAATGTCGCAATGCCAACTGGAGGCCATTCGCCACCTGTCGCTTCAACGCGCAAGAATTGTTGTGCTTGGTCAGGAAACAGGCTGACGTCAAAATAGGCCCAGAACCATGCCACGAAGAACATAACCTCAGAGGCAATGAACATGATCATGCCGTAGCGGTGATGCAGCTGCACCACTGGCGTGTGGTCACCGTTTTCAGCTTCACGCACCACATCAGCCCACCAGCCATACATGGTGTAAAGAACTATGGCAAAACCGATATAGAACAACCATGGGCTGCCCCAGATGCCTGTTTCTACTTCGTTGTGCATGTAGAAGACGGCCCCAACGGCCATGACAAATGCACCTAGAGAGCCAACAAATGGCCATGGGCTTGGGTCAACCAAGTGGTAATCGTGATTTTTAGCGTGGGCGTCTGCCATGTCCCCTCACTCCTGTTCTGTCGGTCTGGCCTGATGCCAGCCTTAACTTAATTTCCCGCCGAAGCAACTGTGTGCTCTTTTGGATAAAACGTATAGGAAAGTGTAATTGTTTTCACACTGTCCAGATTAGGTTCCTCGGCGATTTCGGGATCGATGAAAAAGCTCACCGGCATATCCACGGTTTCTCCGGGGGCGAGTGTTTGCTCTGTAAAACAGAAACACTCAATCTTGGTAAAATAGTAACCGGCTTCTTGTGGCGTCACATTGAAAATTGCCATGCCAGTAATCGGTTTGTCAGTCGGATTGTGCGCCTGATAATAGGCCAAATTGGTCTCACCAACTTTAACAGTCATTGGCCCGTGGCCCGGTTCAAATTCCCATGCCAAGCCGCGTGTTGTGTTCGCGTCGAAGCGAATGGTCATCTCACGGTCCAAAATAACATCTGGCGCAATGTCTGCAGTCTGCGTGGTGCCCCCATATCCCGTCACTTGGCAAAAGAGCTTATAGAGCGGCACAGAAGCGTATGACAGACCTGCCATTCCAAACACAACGCCCAAACATATCGTTACGATCATGCGACCAGAGCGGGCTTGGGAAAACGTATTTTCTTGAAGTGCCATGATGATACCCGCCCTCTTAAAGAGTGCGCTCCACAACAATGTTTCCGCCAATTTTGACCACAGTCACGGCAAAGAAAAGCCCAACCATCGCGATCAAAGCCACAGCCAAATATGTTGCTCTTTGACGGCGCCGCGCCAGCATTGCAGGCGTCCACACTGGAGGCTCAATCGCATGGTGAGAGCCAATTTCTAAGGAAGCTTTTGTTACTTTCGCATCAGTCATGAAACAAATCCTGTCAGTGGAATAAATGCACCCAAGCCCTGCTCAACCAGCAAAACCGCGAATAACAAGAAAAGATACAGAATTGAGAACGCGAATAGACGTTTGGCCAACTTGAACTCAGCATCGGCATCTCCGCGCTGCCAAATGAGGAAGGCCAGTGTGAGGAAAACAGCGCCCCCAATAAAGGCCGTCACAGCATATGCAATGCCAGCAAAACCAAAATACACCGGCAGCGCCGTGATCGGCATCAAGAGCACGGAGTATAGGAGAATTTGGCGACGTGTTTCTTTGTTGCCTGCAACCACGGGCAGCATCGGTACATTGACCGCGCGATAATCTTCAGAACGGAACAAAGCCAGCGCCCAGAAGTGGGGCGGCGTCCACATAAAGATAATTGCAAATAAGGTAATTGATTCAAGACTGACGGTGCCTGTCACAGCAGCCCAGCCGATCATTGGAGGGAAAGCACCTGCCGCGCCGCCAATGACGATGTTTTGCGGCGTCGTGCGTTTGAGCCACATTGTGTAAACAAAAACGTAGAACGCAATAGTGATTGCAAGCAAAACGCCCGCCACAACATTGACCATCAAGCCCATGATCAGCACAGATGCAAAAGACAAGGTGGTGCCAAAAGCCAATGCGCCTTCAGGGGTTACCCGTCCTGTTGGAATAGGCCGGCCTTTTGTCCGCTCCATGTCGATGTCGATGTCAGCATCGTACCACATGTTCAAAGCACCTGAGGCCCCTGCCCCAACGGCGATGCACAGCAGTGCCACAAAGGCAATGACAGGGTGAATGGTGCCCGGCGCGCACACGAGCCCGGACAAGCCGGTGAAAACAACCAAAGACATCACCCGAGGCTTGAGAAGCTCAATATAGTCGCCCGCTGTGCCGAAATTGTCGGCCACCGTCGGTAAAGATTTGCTTTGGTCAATTGATGCGTCGGACATGTCGCGTTTCCAGTTGTCGGTCGTCTGGTCGAATGCACTGTGTTGAGAACATCTCCCAAACACATTTCGTAAGAGCCGTCTGGCCCCTCCCCCATCAACAGATGGATGGAAGAGGTCAGACGACGATATCGTTCTCTAGTGGCTTGCGTCTTCTTCGATGCGTGGCAAGTCAGAGAATTGGTGGAACGGTGGTGGTGATGACAATGTCCACTCAAGAGTGTTTGCACCTTCACCCCACGGGTTCGCCGAGGCTTTTTCTTTCTTTGCAAAAGCATGTGCCACACAGCCCAAGAAAATGAAGACTGAGAAAGCAGAAAGATAAGAACCGTAAGACGCAACCATATTCCAACCAGCGAATGCTTCAGGATAATCCACATAACGACGTGGCATCCCTGCGCGGCCCAAGAAGTGCATTGGCATGAAGAGCATGTTCACACCGATGAACATCATCCAGAAATGCACTTTTGCAATGGTTTCGCTGTACATGTAGCCAAACATTTTAGGGAACCAGTAGTACCAAGCCGAGAAGATGGCAAACACAGCACCGAGTGACAGAACGTAGTGGAAGTGAGCAACCACGTAGTATGTGTCATGGTATGAGCGGTCCACACCAGCGTTTGACAAGACAACACCGGTTACACCCCCAAGGGTGAAGAGGAAGATGAAGCCAATCGCGAACAACATGGGTGCGCGGAATTCCAATGAACCGCCCCACATTGTGGCAATCCAAGAGAAGATTTTAACACCGGTTGGTACCGCAATAACCATTGTCGCGGCCACGAAGTAAGCTTGCGTATCAACATCCAAACCAACTGTGTACATGTGGTGAGCCCACACAACGAACCCGACGACGCCAATGGCGACCATCGCATACGCCATGCCGAGATACCCGAACACTGGTTTGCGTGAGAACGTTGAGATCACTTGGCTGACAATACCGAAACCAGGCAAAATCAAGATGTACACTTCAGGGTGACCGAAGAACCAGAACAAGTGCTGGAACAAGATCGGGTCCCCACCGCCTGCTGGATCAAAGAAGGACGTACCGAAGTTACGGTCGGTAAGCAGCATGGTGATCCCGCCAGCCAAAACAGGCAAAGACAGAAGCAACAAGAAAGCTGTCACAAGTACGGACCAAACAAACAGCGGCATTTTGTGCAAGGTCATGCCAGGGGCACGCATGTTCAAAATGGTTGTGATGAAGTTGATCGCACCCAAAATGGAAGAGGCACCTGCAATGTGCAATGCAAGGATCGCGAAATCCATCGCGGGTCCCGGCTGGCCAGATGTGGACAGTGGCGCGTAGACCGTCCAGCCGCCCCCAACACCGTAGTTACCCGCTGGCCCTTCAAAAAAGAGCGAGAGAATGAGCAGCGCAAAAGCAGATGGCAACAACCAGAATGAAATATTGTTCATTCGTGGGAACGCCATATCTGGTGCACCAATCATCAAAGGCACGAACCAGTTACCGTAACCACCAATCATCGCTGGCATCACCATGAAGAAAATCATGATCAAACCATGCGCGGTTGTAAACACATTGAATGTGTGTGGATTTGAGAAGATTTGCATGCCTGGCTCTTGAAGTTCCATGCGCATGCCGACGGAAAGCGCTCCGCCCACGATCCCTGCTACGATAGCAAAGATCAAATACATCGTTCCGATGTCTTTATGGTTTGTCGAATAGACGTAGCGGCGCCACCCTGTTGGGTGGTCCTCGTGCTCGCCATGTGCGGCTTGACCTGCCATGTTCAACGTCCCTTATCTAATTAGCGTGTCGATTATCGGTTTAAGTGAGTAGCGTCGTTTAGCGTGCTACTGCTGCCTTTACAGTGTCCGCATCAGCAAATTTTACTGATGTTTCAATGCTGGCGTATTCGTCTTTGGCCCAAACAGTCCAGGCATCAAACTCATCTTGCGTCACCACGCGAACGCGGATTGGCATGAAGGCGTGATTGATCCCGCACAGCTCTGAACATTGGCCGTAGTAAGTGCCAACTTCCGTTGCTTTGAACCAAGCTTCATTCAAACGACCCGGTACGGCGTCAATTTTCACACCGAAGGATGGAATGGTCCATGCGTGAATGACGTCTTCGGCTGTAACTTGCAAACGAATGGTTTTGTTTACAGGCACAACAATTTCTGTGTCGGTTTCCAGCAGATATACGCTAGAAGGCAAGCCCTTCGCTTTGACTTCTTCTTTCGTCAGCATAACGCTTTCGAAAGCGACGTCTTCAAGATCGCTATACTCGTAACCCCAGTACCATTGGTAGCCGATTGCTTTGATGGTCATGTCTGCTTCAGGAATTGTACGCTGTAGGTACAACAAGCGGAATGACGGGATGGCGATTGCCACCAAAATCAAAACAGGAATGATGGTCCACGCCACTTCGATGCCAACATGGTGTGTTGTTTTCGACGGCACAGGATTAGCCCGGGCGTTAAATTTCAACATCACCACAAGCAAGAGGATCAACACAAACACAGAAACTGCGGTGATGATCCAAAGCAAGTAATTGTCGAAACTTATGATGTCTTCCATCACAGGTGTCACAGCGTCTTGAAAGTTGATCTGCCAATCTGTAGGCCGACCAGCAACCGCCCAAGCAGCAGTACTTGTAAAGAATGCTGCAACGCCAGCCATTACGGCCGTAATTTTATTCAGAGACCGCATCAACTGCTGCTCCTCGCTTTATGTTGTTTCCCGAACGACGGCAGAAGGTGAGTTTGTCGATGAGAGGCACAAGCCCCCCAACTCAGATATTTGCTATCGCCCCGCACCAACCATCCCCAGATCCCCATCCAGACACAGTTGGTTGTCGGTATTTGATCGTCAGAAACCACAATCTGGCACGGGCCGCAAGCAAACAGACCAAAAAGCGCTATTTTTCTGTGAAAAATGCTGCCTCTTGCCTTCAAATTGCCTACATGCTCGCGCCATAGAGTGGCTTCGAATCTTTGCTACTATAAGGGTTATAAAGCCAGTTGCGACGCTCAACTTGAGCGATCTGGATAAATTGCGACTATTTGACACAATCCTGAAGCGCCAGACCAAAGGGGCATAACAGCTAAAAACCGCCGTATTTCGCCATTTTTCGTGAGGTATTGTGCATTTTTGGGCACTAAGACGTAATCTAGGCTAAACTCTGCCCACGCACCCCGCACGCGAGGCTTGGTGTTTGCTCCTGTTTTCTCGCGCGCAGAATCATAGGTTCCAGATGAGAGATGAAGCCCTTATCCACTTCTGTGTCGGCCACCGCATTTCAGCGGGACTTCACCTTGTTCATAATGGGGGCGCTGTTCCAGCGTTACTCAGCGAATCAGCCCCATACTTGGACCCAAAAAATCCGGGGAAGTGCGTTGTGGGGTTTTGCACCGCGCACCCACAAGCCATACACGATATTATAAATGCACCACCAAGTACTTGGCCAAGCTGGGGGTTTGCCGAATGGGACGACTGGTTTGGCCGCATCAATGGCGTCTTTTTATTAGACTTGGACAAGCTCAGGTTGACCCAATACCCGCTTTATAGCTGCGCCCCAACTGTTGTGCCCTGCGACCTCACGGGCTTGCCGGGCCGCCTTCGGCCCGTCGAAGAATGGATCGGCGAACCGCTTAGTCCTTCTGTCTGAGGCGCTTTTCATAGCCGAGTTTGGTTTTTGCGCACTTTTTGGCAGAAACTTTAGACATCCCTCCCTATATTAAGACCAACCCTATTTGCCCTTTGATTGCGGAGCTTCTTTCATGTCGGACCAATCCACTGATCTCTTTTTCAACCAAACCGGATTAGACCGAGGACAGGTGGAAAACACCGTCAAAGAAACATTGAACGGCTGCGACGACGGGGAACTGTTTCTGGAATACCGCATGTCGGAAGCATTGGCTTTTGACGACGGACGCTTGAAAGCGGCAAACTTCGACACAACCCAAGGGTTTGGGCTGCGGGCCGTTGCGGGGGAAGCCACGGGCTATGCCCATGCATCCGAACTCACCGAAGCGGCCCTCAAGCGGGCAAGCGATGCTGTGCAAGTGGTGAAAAAAGGTTATGCGGGCACAATGGCCGCGGGCCCTACTCCCACCAATACGAAACTTTATACGGATAGCAATCCTTTGGGCGGCGAAACGTTCCAAGCAAAGGTTTCTTTGTTGGAACAAATCGATGCTTATGCGCGAGCTAAAGACCCACGAGTGCGCCAAGTTTCCGCTTCCATGGCGGGCGAATGGCAATCGATTGAAATTATGCGGGCAGATGGCCGGGTCGTGCGTGACGTGCGCCCCCTTGTTCGCCTCAATGTTTCTGTGGTTGTCGGAGACGGAGACCGCCAAGAGAGCGGGTCTTACGGAGTTGGCGGGCGTGAAGGCTATAGCGCCTTTATTCGTCCTGAAAGCTGGCAAGCCAACGTGGATGAGGCTTTGCGCCAAGCCATCGTCAATCTCGACGCTGTTCCGGCTCCTGCCGGCGAAATGGATGTGGTGCTGGGGCCAGGGTGGCCCGGCATCTTGCTGCATGAAGCGATCGGGCACGGCCTTGAGGGTGACTTCAACCGCAAGAAAACGTCGGCCTTTGCAGGGTTGCTGGGTGAGCGGGTGGCGTCTCCCGGCGTGACCGTGGTTGACGACGGCACTATTGCGGGCCGTAGAGGCTCCCTTTCTATTGATGATGAAGGCACGCCAACCAGCTCAACCGTGTTGATCGAAGACGGCATCCTAAAAGGCTATATGCAGGACCGCATGAATGCGCGCTTGATGGGCATGGCCCCGACAGGCAATGGGCGGCGTGAAAGCTTTGCTCACCAGCCCATGCCGCGTATGACCAACACATATATGCTGGGCGGCGACAAAGACCCCGGCGAAATCCTATCTTCTGTTAAGAACGGCCTTTACGCGGTCAACTTTGGCGGCGGCCAAGTCGACATTACGTCCGGCAAATTCGTCTTTAGCTGCACCGAAGCCTATATGATTGAAAATGGTAAAATCGGTGCGCCCGTCAAAGGCGCAACATTGATTGGCAATGGTCCTGATTGCCTCACCAAAGTTTCTATGATTGGCAATGACATGAAACTTGATCCGGGCATTGGTACATGCGGCAAAGCTGGCCAAGGTGTGCCTGTTGGTGTGGGCCAACCGACCCTACGGCTCAACGGCTTGACCATTGGCGGGACTGCCGCCTAACAGCGACTTAAAGGCGATACAATTCAACTCATTATCGATACGCTTGGCCTCACCCTTTGGTGGGGCCAAGCTATATCAGCGTCTCTTAATTCCTTTGCCCTATGCGCAACGGCACTGGCGCGTGGGTTACACCTTCAGTCCGTATGGCTTGAGTTGACGGGATAAGTCGCGGCGCGACCGGGCTTTGATAAGCTCACCTTCATATCCAAATTTCAGCAAGCTTTCTTCTAAGTCCGCGTGCTGTTTTGTTTTATATGTCCACACGAACATGAAAAACTCCCAGTCCATTTTTTCTGGGCACCCCGGCCCAATGTCAGGGCGATCTACCGTGCCGCGATAACGCCACCACCGCCGGAAAATACCTAGGAGAGCTTGCCATCTTGGGTAGTCCAACCAGATGATCATTTCTGTGCGCGGGATACGCAAATCAAAGGTTGACGCGTAGCCGCCATCCATCACCCAACTTGGCGCGCGCACAAGCTTTTCTACCCGTTGAATCCATTCTGACTTTTCAGTCTCCACCCAACCGGGCTGCCAATATTCTTTATCGAGATGGATGACAGGCAAAGTGGTTTGAGCTTTAATCGCTCTGGCCAGTGTTGATTTTCCCGTGCCAGAGCAGCCAAAGATCATCACGCGCGAAGGTAATTTAGGCATTCGAGACTCTTCTATATATGCGTTAGTGCTTTGACTCTGGCGCTCCTCACCCAACTCGAGGGGCGGGGCCGACATAGCGGGCGCGAGGGCGAATGATTTGGCCGGACCGTTTTTGCTCCATAGCGTGAGCGATCCATCCAGCCGTGCGTCCTAGCGCAAAAATACTCATGGCCGCATGGGAAGGCAAGGTCAACACATCGCATAAGACAGCAAGAGCAAAATCTATATTGGCGTGCACCCCGGATATGGCAAGCACTTGGGTTGGCACGTCCACGACCAAGTCCGTCCACGCTTCATTTTTTGCAAGTTCCGCCAGCAAAAACCGAGCGCGCGGGTCGCCGTTGCGATAGAGCAAATGACCAAAGCCTGCCAGCTTCATTCCTAATTCTAGGCTTTGACGCAGCTGCGCTTCCCGGTCTTCTGCTTTGAACATGTTGAGCTGGGCACTGGCGCGTCCAGATGCTCCCCCATGGCGCGGACCTTTGAGCGCCGCTGTCCCAGCGATCACCCCTTCATATAAATTGCTACCGGTAGAAACAGCGCATCGCACAGTGAAAGAGGACGCGTTCAACTCATGATCGGCGATCAACACTAAGGCCATGCGTAAGAGATGGGCTTGGGCGCGAGGCACGCCCCAATGGTCGGCCAAATGTTCATGGACCGGCAACACATCTGCTTCCCCCCCACTTACGATGGCGGTCATCAAACGAATGATCCGCGCACCCGTAGCCGCCAACCCTTCCTCTGTTTGATTATAGGTTTGCGCGTCCGCACTCGCGGCCACCGCCAAGGCACTCATGATACGGTCTAATGGATGACGGTCTTTGGTGGCGACCCGAACCGCTTCCACCACAGGGTCAACGACGGGCACATTTTCACTGCTAAATGCGGCCCCGTCCCGTTGGTCCCACAATAATGTCGCGACATTTTCAAACGTGGCTGTGCGCATCAACTCAGACACAGGCACTCCGCGATAATAAAGCTCCCCTTCGCTGATGAGACTGATTTCAGAATCAAATAAGGGTGCGCCCCATTGCAACGGACTGCCCCCTGAATGGGGCTTTTCTTCGGGGGGCGCTCGACGCTCTCGCAAACTCCGCACATCTTCCGCGCGGTATCTCTTGGCGCGGCTTCCCGGCACCGGTTCAGACCGGATCAACCCTCGGCTCACATATGCATAAAGGGTGGCCGGGGATATGGACAGTTCAGCCGCTGCTTGACGCGCATTGAGGTAAAGCCCCTCTTCACCCCCCTCCTCTTCTGTTTTATCCGATTTTTCATTCATGAGCTGCGTCCCTCATTTGCGATAAGTGGCCTCTTCAACGCTAATTTACATATAATTTATATTGATCAGCTTGATCAATATATACCGCAATGCAGCAAATGTCCAAAGTTCCCTCCAACGGCGCGGGATAACTCCTTATCCACCGAGCCGAAAAATAGGAGATGACATGAGTAAAATAATGAATGCGACACCTTCAGGCGTGGCGCCCACCTCCGGTCTCGAAGGCATTGCGGCCGCTGACACAGCGCTCAGCCAAGTTTTAGGGCAAGCAGGCGAACTTGTTATTGCGGGCGCGCCGTTGCACCAATTTGTTGCGCGCCAAACTTTTGATGAAGCGATTGAAACGCTCTGGTCTATTGCGGGCAGCGATATTCCCCTTGCGCCTCAAAAAGTGGCGCACGCGCGCACGCTTGCCTTTGAGAATATCAAATTGCTTCAACCGGTTCTAAAAGGCCTCACCCCAGCGGAAGGTTTGCGCCTGTGCCTAAGCTCTCTGAACGGGGCCGACGCGGATGGTGCCCCTATCCTGCTTGTCAGTGCCATGCCGGTGTTTGCCGCCAATGTAGCTCGGTTGGCCGAAGGGCAAGAGATGGTCGCGCCCGACCTCAAAACCAACACGGCAGCGTGCTTTCTGGGCATGTTGCATGACCGGGCTCCTAGCCAAGGGGAGGTCAATGCTCTGGATACATACTTAAGCACCGTATGCGACCACGGCATGAATGCGTCCACCTTTACAGCACGGGTCATCGCCTCCACTCAGGCCGATCTGGTTTCGGCGATTGTCGGCGCTTACGGAGCATTAACCGGCCCTCTTCATGGCGGTGCCCCTGAACCGGTGCTTGATATGCTCGACAGCATTGGCACGGCTGACAATGCAGCTCATTGGATTGATGCAGAACTTGCACGCGGTGAACGGTTGATGGGGTTTGGCCACCGGGTGTACCGGGTAAGAGACCCCCGTGCTGATGTTCTGGCTGGCGCGCTTAAAGAACTTGGCGCTGAAGGTCCACGATATGGCCTTGCCCGTGCGGTTGAACGATGCGCGCTGGAAACCTTACAACGCCATAAGCCGGACCGGGTTTTGGAAACCAATGTTGAGTTCTATACTGCGCTCTTACTGGATGCTTTGCGTATTCCCAGAGCTGCTTTCACACCGGTCTTTGCCGTGGGGCGTGTTGCCGGGTGGACAGCCCATTGCTTGGAGCAACAACGCATTGGACGGCTCATTCGCCCGAGTGCCAATTACATCGGCACTCCTGTTGAACCGCCGCGGGATCTCTCGGCGTAAGGCTGCCAAATCTATTACGCGGCCTTGACAAACTCAGAAGGTCCATATACGTACTACTATTAATACGCATGTGAACCTTCTGAGGCCCTTCCCTTGACCAAACAAGACCCTTCTCAGGTTTCTGCCCGCCCCGCCTCGAAGCCCTCGAGGGGGCCGAAGCTATTTTACCTGCTCGATCAAGCGCACAAAGCCTTATTCAAAGCGTCTGATCGCAGGTTAAAAGAAAGCGGCGGCATCACATCGGCACAGCAAGGGGCGCTTTTTTATATTGGCGTCAACGACGGCTGTTTATTGTCTGAGTTAGCCTTCGGCCTCTCGCTCAAAAAATCAGCGATCACTGGACTGGTCAACCGCCTTGAAAAGGCAAGCTTGATCATCCGCCTTGAAGACAAAACCGATAAACGTGCACACCACCTTCATCTCACCGATAAAGGACGTGCGGCTGTATCCGCCGCAGTGCCCTATCTTATTTCAACCAATCAAGCGCTCCTGGCTCCTTTCAGTCCCTCTGAAACTGAAGTCATTGTGCGCTTTTTGACCCATGTCATTAAACTGTCTGCTGACGAAGCCTCTCCTTTATCTTCGGATGCGACCCCCTTACCTATCCTTCAGGAGTTTGACTAATGAGTGTAGTTCTCAGTGAACTGAACAATGGCGTATTGCGCCTTACAATGAACCGTCCCACTAAAAAGAATGCCCTTACACAAGAGCTATACGGCCTATTGGCTGATGGCATTTTAGAGGCTCAAGACAATGCGGACATTCGTGTGATCATGATCACCGGTGCTGGCGATGCCTTTACTGCAGGTAACGATTTGAGCGACTTTGCAGCCGGTGATCGGGACAAGGGAGAAGAGCTTCCCGTTGGTCGTTTTTTACGCTCGCTTGTTGAAAATGACAAACCCTTGATTGCCGCTGTAAACGGTGTGGCTGTTGGGGTGGGCGTGACCATGCTACTTCACACAGACCTTGTCTATGCAGGCGAAAGTGCCAGCTTCCAAGTACCATTTACGAATTTGGGCTTGGTGCCAGAAGCCGCTTCTTCTTTGCTGCTACCACTCACCGTAGGTATCCAGCGGGCCAACGAATTGTTCCTACTGGGCAATCGCATTAATGCTGCTGAAGCCGAAAAAATTGGTTTGGTTTTGCGGACTGTCGCGGATGGAGAGCTGTTGGATGTAGCAAACAAAGCGGCGGCTCAATTGGCGGCGAAAGCGCCAACAGCCCTCAAGCTCACCAAACAGCTTGTGCGCCAAAGCAAGGAAACTCTCAAGCAACGTATGGCGGATGAGAGCGTGCATTTTGGGGCGCAGCTCAAGTCACCAGAATTTGCAGAAGCTGCGACGGCATTTGCAGAGCGACGCCCTGCGAACTTCAGCAAAATAGGCTAAGGGTTTAAGACCCCACAACACTGCCTTGGCAATAGGCGACCGGTCGTCCTCCCGTTACCACACGCTCAGCGTAATGGCGGGGACGGCCTGTATAGCCGAAACTTTGTGGACGCCGTTCTGTCAGCAAACTTGCCCCGCGATGCGGCTGCGGGTCGCCCACAATCATGCTGCCCAAACGAGAATCCGCGTGGCGCACTTCTCCGTCTTTATCTTCCATCAATGCTGGCATGCCTAAAACATTGCACCACGAACGCCACCGTGCGGCCGCGTCTGCACCGTCAAATGAGACATGAAGCAAAATAGAATTGTCAGGATGGGCATGGCGCAACTCCACCATAACAATCGGTTGGCCGGTGCATTTGCGATCCCGGTAAGCAATGCGCATTGAAACGCCTTCAAAATCTGATACTTTTTCAGTCCATTTCCAGACACCTAAGATAGGTGAGGAATCTTCCACCTGCACTTCATTTTGATCAATGGTGGCATAGCGGATGAACCCCAGCATACGGTGCAGGGCTGATTGGGCCGGAATAGAAACCTTTGACGGCAGCGCAAAAGGATCGGTATCAATTTCACTATCGCGCCACCGCTTTTTAGCAGGTTCGAGTTCCTTTAACCGTGCTTGGCAGCGGTCATTTGTTGCTGGTGTTATCGGTTGTTCCATTTACTGACCCATCTTTTTCTCGTCCAGCCAACATGTCAGACCATTCGTCGGCTGCGTTCCAAGCATCTTAGGCTTCTATGGTTTTCAATCGATTAACGGAAACACGCCAATCGTCTGGTTTTTATGGAAAATTTCATCCCTCAAATGAGCCATATCAGGGGCAATCGCCCGCCCTGCTACGCGCAAAAAGTTAAGGCATGCTATGCTTTTACGGCGAATCAAGGCACCCAATGCCACATTTTCGCTGCGACACTTGGAAACCGGCAGGACGTATTATGTTTGAACAATCGCTACAGGCCATCGGCATCTATGTCGGGTTTAACCTCCTCATCAATCTATTTCTTGCTTATCGTGTCTCTGCCGGACGATTGCGCTCAAATATTATGAGTGGGACAGAGGGAGACGACGGCCTTTACAACGCGAGCCGCGCTCATACGCTGAATGTCGAATATGTGCCGTTGGCGTTGATTGGTCTGATTACGCTCCACATCCTTTCCGCCCCGATCTGGTTGCTCCATTTGGTTGGCATATTTCTTACCCTTGGGCGCATTTTGAGTGCACTCGGTGTGAGCCGCTCGCGCGAAAGCTCCCCCGCCCGCCTTTACGGCACTTTGCTCACATGGGTCGCTCAGTTGATTGCCGCCCTTGGATGTTTGTTTTTCGTCGCCACATAACCAGAGACGTGAACTCTGGCCTAACCCGAAACTAAGAATGATGCTGGCACCCCTACACTGCCACAGCTTCTTTACTTCATGGTGTTAGGATGGTGATCAGCGGGTGAAAAGCTGGCGCTCAACTTTGCCGTACCCTACCTCGCGCCTTATAAAGACCTGCTTTTAGTAATGGAGATGTTATGACTAAAGCCTTGGAATTGCTCCAATTAATCACTGAGAAAGCGCTTAAAGCTGGCGCAGATGCTGCCGACGCTGTTTATGCGGAGAGCACGTCTATGTCGACAAGTTGCCGGATGGGCAAATTGGAAGACGTTGAGCGGTCTGAGGGCGCGGACCTCGGGCTGCGTGTTCTCATTGGAAAGCGCCAAGCCAATGTCTCCACCACGGATTTATCCACTGACACGCTCGATATGATGATTGAGCGGGCGGTCGCCATGGCGCAAATTGCGCCAGAGGACCCCTTTTGTGGTTTAGCCCCTCAAGACCGTCTGCTTTCTAGTATCCCTGATCTTGACCTTGATGATGGCAGCGATCCAAGCGCCGCGTCTCTGGGCGAGCGCGCACAGCAGGCAGAAGCGGCAGGCCTAGAGGTTGCTGGCATTACCAATTCGGGCGGGGCTGGCGCGAGCTTTGGGCGCGGGGGCGTCACCCTGGTCACCTCCCATGGATTTGCGGGTCACTACACCGGCACCTCGCATTCAGTATCTGTTTCGTTATTAGCTGGTGAAGGCACCGCCATGGAACGCGATTATGATTATTCCAGCACCCGGCATTTAAGCGAGCTGGCCAACGCTGCAGACATTGGCCGCAGTGCTGGTGAACGCACCATGCGGCGGCTCAACCCGCGCAAAGTGCCGTCCCAAGCCGCCAATGTGATGTATGATCCACGTGTTTCTGGTGGACTTGTGGGGCACTTTGCCGGTGCGATTTCGGGCTCATCTGTGGCCAGGGGAACAAGCTTTTTGAAAGACAAGATGGGCG
>JARGNZ010000048.1 GCA_029209985.1 Parvibaculaceae bacterium | reverse complement strand
AATTATAAAGCCCCTGACGGAACTCTATACGGGTACGTATCCCAACGAGAAGAAAGGATGGGCACTCAGCCCTCCTCCATCAAACACAAGCTAGCACCGCATTTCAACGGTGATGATGTTCCGGGTATTCCCGAAACTCTCCCCGGAATGTACCGGGTTTTTGGGTCTGAAACCCTTCAATCCCGGTCAAACCCGGTATTTGTTACCGGAACAGAGAAATGCGCCTATGCCCTTCAAGGACTCGGACTGCAAGCCATCACCAGCTTAGGCGGGCATGAACAAGCACACCTTGCAGATTGGTCCCTCCTAGAAAAAGCATCGGAGATTTACCTTCTCATAGACGACCACCACAGTGGCCACCAATACGCTCAAAGGGTTTATCACTCTCTCCGACCACTTCTAGCAGAAACAGAAATCTACACTCTCGAATGCGCAAAAATAGATAACACTCATATATGCGGCTACCTCAAAACTTTCCCGGAACTCCGAGACTGGAATGAACTGGAAAGCCTCAACAACCATCCAGAGAGAAACAAAGTCGCTTCCCGGTTAAGCCTTGGCATTAAGGGAAACAGAGAACCCATTCCCCCAAATTGGAAGTTTGTAACCACCCGGAACAATCACAGACTGATTGCAGCAAATGACTTCTGCAATCTGCAACTCCCTCCCCGCCAACTCCTGTTAAGCCCTTGGCTTGCAGAAGGCTCTATCAACATGATCTTTGCAGATAGGGGCATCGGAAAAACCTTCTTCTGTCTCTCCGCTGCAATCGCCATTGCCAACGGGGAAGACTTTGTGAGCTACACAGCCCCCGTCGCCGCCCCGGTTTTATATCTGGATGGAGAAATGCAAGCCACAGCCATGCAAGAGCGTTTCCGGGCTCTAGGGGGCACCAACACAAAAGCCCCTCTCTACATCTACACCCCGGACGTGCAGGATCAAGACAACGGCACCCCAGACTTAGGAGAGGACGCAGGGCGCAATGACATCAACTCTCTGATTGAACAAGTCGCGCCAAAGGTGGTCTTCATCGACAACATTTCTACATTTGTAAGAACCGGAAATGAAAATGAAGCGGATAGTTGGGCACCCGTGCAGGAGTGGCTTGTGCAATTACGAAAACGAGGCATCGCCATTGTACTAGTCCACCACGCCAACAAAGAAGGCAAACAACGGGGCAGCCACAAAAAAGAAGACGTAATGGATGTTGTGATCCAGTTGAAGCGACCAGATGACTTTATGCAAGGCTCTGACGATACTCGTATAAAGCTCAAATACACGAAATCCCGACACCTCACAGCCAAGGACATACAGGAAATTGAGGCCACGCTTGTGAGTGAAGACGCCTCTCTCTGCTGGACCTATAAGGCGGGCGACATGGCATTCGTGCAAGCAATCGAAATGCTCAAAGAAGACTCCCTATCAATGGCAGATATCGCAGAGGAATTTGGCGTCTCCAAATCAACGGTACATCGATGGAAAAAGAAAGCAGCAGAACAGCTTTTACTCTAATCCATTCAACCGTTCCGTCGTTCCCCGCCCTAAGGGGCGGAACGACGGAACGCAAAACACCTACGTCACTCAAACCTGCCCTTTCACGGCAGCATTTTACAGTCAGTTTACTAAATCACCTCGACTTCATCTGCATCGAACCATTTTTCCTTGACTGAGTGTTGCCGAGCTTGCTCCGGGTTTGGAGAATAGAGAACTAAAGCAAGGCTTTTCATCGCCCGACTGCATGTCACATATAGAAGCCTTCGGGTTCGATCGATCCCGGTTTCTTTTCCTGATGCTTCATTCTCTAAGTCGGTTTTTGTCTTACCTTTTGTACCAAATAACTTGTCGAATGAAAAAAGGGAGCCACGCGCTTCTAAGTCATCAATAATCACCATAACCCTATCAAACTCCCTTCCCTTCACTCCCTGATGCGTGTCAAACGCCTCCAGTCCTTGAACATAATCCCGATAGGGTTCAATCTGTGAAAATCGAGCGTCCAAAAAATCACCCCACCCTGAAGGCTTGCCAAGAAACTCTTCCATCCCAGTAAAGCTAGAGCCCATTTCTTGATCCAAGAAAGCCATTTCTGGGTTCGTGTAAAGACGAAGGGGTTCTGGTATTGGGAACATATTTGTCTCATTAATGACCTGTAGCACCTCACGAAAAGTAGGCTCATTCCCATTTTCAAAAAGGTCCGTCAAAGCATTCACAGCCTTGGAAGCTTCTCCCAAAACTTGCTGACCTTCTTCCTTTGTAGCAAGGAGGAATTTCTCGCTAAGCAAATTCGAGTGCTTTCGTAAAATCGAGGCAACACCAAATTCATCGTTACATTTACGCGCCTGTATTACTGGCATAACCTGCTCTGAAAAAATCTTCAATCCGGGCAAAGTTCCGTCAAGTAACCCGGTTTGCAAACGACTATCGTTGTACAAGGGAGCAAACAACTCAGAAAACCCTAAGCGGCGGGCCGCCATATGATGTTCAAGAATAAGGGCCTTCGTCCCCTCTGCTTTTTCCTCTAACCAATCATTATCTGATGCAATCTGAGCCATTCGGATTTTCACATCCGCTTCAACCTGATCGGGATTTGCGGCCCCGCTTTGAGCAATAAATAAACGCACAAACCCTCCCCCCTTATCAGATCGCTCTTTCTGCCGACGCCCATCTACCGGCAGGCGGATACGATTGATAAGCCGCACAATACGCTCTGGAGAACGATGGTTCATGGTTTTTGATGGCGTCGCCCAATCACCCGGAATCTTCCGATCAACCTCAGCCATACCATGTCCATAAATTCGTTGCATGGAGTCACCGATAAGTCCGAGCGAGAAATGTTTACTTTGAGCAGCCTGAACATCAAACAAGGATGCCATGAACGCCTTGTGTGTATCTTGGCTTTCATCAACTAATACAATTGGAAATGCATTCACCAGTACACGCTGCATGAGTGGCTTCCTGGTGAGGAAATCCGAACCGATTGCGATCACTTCAGCGTGGTTGAGAGCATCCTGTCCAACGTTGTCTCCATTCGGATTATACGTAAACGCTTTGATCTTGGGCAAGTTTTCTAGGCGTCTAGACTTAGATTCAATTTTTCTTTTCCGCTCTATAGATGCATTTCCTTTTCTACCTGTTTGCTCTTTCGCCACAAGGTCTAGGATTTGAGCTTTTAGGTCTTCCTCCAACCACATTCTAATATCCGCATGAAACCCGCCTATTTGAGACCATACAAAACTGTGGATAGTAGAAACCTTAACCAACGGATCGTACTGCACTCGACTTTGGATTTCTTCCGACGCGGCATTTGTATATGTGATCACTGCAATTTTTTGATGATGAACACGAAGGTGTTGTCTTGAGCGGTCGAGAACTCTTCTCAACGCTTCTGTTAACGATCGTGTCTTACCTGAACCAGCGCCAGCAAACAGAAAAAAACTCCTAGGGTTTTTCAGGTCAAGACAACCTTCAATTTCATCATCGACACCAGCATCAATCCAATCGTCTCCAAGTTCAAACTCCGGCATCGCCAGCCTCCAAGTCTTCCGCACTGCTAAGTTTCGTTGTGGGCATGCCTGCTTCGGTCAATGCGAGGTGAGTTTGAAGCCAGTTCAAACCTTCACCTATATATCTCGGTGGGTTGAGGGTCTCTTCTTCATCTAGGAATAGAAGATCAAGAGCAAATCCAGCCTTCATGTTTCCGGTTAACGCATTCCGAAGTTCTTTGCCCAAGTCGATGATGTTATCAGCGCTTCGAATTACTTCGCGAAATTTTTTGATTAACCCCGTTCCTTCCATCTCTCGGAACAGTTCAAGGTTATCAAATATCAGTGCGTCCTCAAAAGTTGTCGGGATAGCCTCTCCTTCACTAGCGTCAGTCACAGTAACTTTTACCGGCATTTGGTAGGCCGCACGAACAGAGTATAAATTGTCGTGCGTTAGCGTCTTGGCGGCTGGAGAAAGTGCCAACAGCTCATCCAAACACTCAACACCCGGCACCCACTTTCGAAGTGTTGGGTTTCGGGTTATCAGTTTTTTTCCCTTCTCGGGAAAGGCAAGTGGGAAACCCTTCTTATCACTCGCCGGGTCAAGGTCTGTGATCACCAATGCAGGTAAATGAAGCATGTCAAAAAGGGGTTTGAGACGATGGGCGTGGCTCCCACCAATTTCAAGCAAGGTAATGTACCTTGAACGTAACCCCGCATACCCGCCCTTGCGAATAAAGAGCGGCAACAGCATTCGTTCAACGGGCCCCTCGACAAGGATTGCAGCATCGGCGAAGAACAAGTCACAGTGCGTTGCCTTCAAATATCGCGCTACGAATTTGGATGTCTCGTCTTCCGGACCAAACACCTCTGAGAGGTTGGAGACAGAGGAGATAGGGATTTCCGTTTCGGTGCAAGCTGGCAGTCGTCGGAAGTATCGAAGCGACGAGAAATCAATTTCATGCGCAATATGGCTTGAATGTGTGCTGACGATTAGTTGCGTTGATAAAGGTGAAGTGGTGCCTAAGTCCGGGTGATTGCGCAATACTTCATAAGCCTGCCGAATAAAAACCTGCTGGACCTGAGCATGAAGATGCGCCTCGGGCTCTTCCACGATCACCAAGTGTATTAGAGGGGGGAAATAGTCGTTCAGCGATCCATCGACGGGAGTCTTTCCTGCCTTCCCAACCTGCATCCAAGCATCTCGAAAACCCATCAATCGAAATACTATAGAAATGAGGTTTTGATAGCCAAGCCCTATGGACTGTTCTGGGAGCCGTATTGGATATCCAGTACCTTCCTCATCGACACGAGAAACATCATACTGCACTGCGGACGCATGATTGAGACTATCCATCGGACGAATTTGACTAGCGACCGTAACTTTCGGGTCAGTGATACCCGGATAGCCTAGATCGGAAAGTTCTTCGAGTGCGGAGGAAAAACCAACTTGCAACTTCGCATCAAACTGCTCTTGCGCTGATTGGATGGCGTACAAAGCCTCCAAATCTTCAGCTTCAGGCGCATCTGTGGGATCAATATGACGCTTATAGTAGGCCCGGAGTTGATCGGACAAGCGTTTACTATCTGATTGGTCACCGGCGTCCGTCTCTTTGGTCGCATAAGAAACGGCTTTGTCAGAAAAACCACGCTGAGCATCAACTTCATCAATTTTGATGAGCCCCTCAAAAGGAGACATTTCCAGCTTTTCGTTTTGGTCCGACAACAGCTGAGGAGCGGCGACACCTTCAGTTGGATTTACGAGTTTAGCTGGGTCGAGCAGGTAGGCCTGCCGTTCAAAATGCTTTAGCCTTCGTTCAATATAGTCCGCGAGTGTGGTTGGCCACAATTTGAGTTTATCTACTTCTGAATTATCGCCCTTTTTTGCGTCCTCCAGTAATTTTTTAGCGTTACCAAAGGTCGCAACGAAATCATTGCGCAGCACATGTAGGTCTTTAGGAACAAATTTTAGCCGTACACCGATCAGGCCGCCTTCCCATTGTAGTGTAGGACTAAGGTGGCGGACGTGATGAACTTCTTGAATATCTACATCGAGCCAAACGTCTATGGCCGGACATACTTCACTCCATGTGCTCGCATCTAGACTAAGTCCAGACTCAAGGTTATTCCCGCCAACCCAATTTTCACCAATTTTATCAATTTTCTTCCAGTGGGAAAGGGTGAAATCCTTGGTGGTGAAGCGTTTGGGGTCGATCAAAAAATGTCTAAGAGCGGTTATTGCCGATGTTTTCCCACTATTATTCGCCCCCACGAAAACAGTAGTTTTATCTGAGAAATCAACACGAACTGATTTAAGTTTTCTGAAGTTTTGAATTTCAACCAACTTGATTTTCATTCCACCCACCCTTATCCAAAATGAAAAACCACCATAGCAGCAAACGTGATGGTTACAATCCATCGCCGCGAAGTAGCCCCGAGGTAGCCCGAGCGAGTGTCGAACGCAAAAAGGGCCTAGCGTGTTTTGCGCTAAGCCGGTGTTTTGTTTGAGATTTTGTTGGTTGCGGGGATAGGATTTGAACCTATGACCTTCAGGTTATGAGCCTG
>JARGNZ010000047.1 GCA_029209985.1 Parvibaculaceae bacterium | reverse complement strand
CAAAACATTCTGGTTCAAAGTCTGGGACATAGACCCAACCGACACCACCAAGAAGATTTGGCGTGTAGAACTGCGAGCAGGCAAACGAGAGCTCAAAGACAAATGGCAGCTCACTACCTTCCAAGACATTGAGGATTGCATAGGCGACGTCTTCAATGAGGCCACCGACCAAATCCGTTACCTAGATGATCATCAAACAGATCAAAACGTCTCCCGCCAAAATCTGCACCCACTCTGGCAAGCAGTTCTCAAGGCACACGAGGAAAATCTATGCGACTACCGGGCAGGGATCACGCCGAACCAATTGAAAGAGGTTATTCGGGAACAACAACAGGAAATCTATGTGCAACAGATCATGGGTAACGCTGCCGGGCTGGCAGTTGTTTTAGGTCTCAGCAAACAGGAAATCAGAGAACAGTTCAGCCAGATGGTTGCACAAACTCTCTCCAACAAGATAGACGGTCCAGATGAAAGTTTTTGGGAAAGTCGGCGTAGGGCGGAACAACGGCTATTCATCCAAACTTAGAAATCCGAAAAACCACAATCAGACGTAAACGTTGTGTTCAATTCGGTATGGCCACTCACACATACTGCAGCATATGCCGATAGGCCACCTGCAAACAACACTGGTCTGTTAAGCGAAAACCTTGGTTGCCCATAAAAAATTATTCTCCAGCAACCAAATGCTTCACATCAAATCCGAGAAGCCGTATCCCCCGAATTGAGCGATTGTTGAATGGCGGCCGCGTTGGGTCACCCCAACCGAGCAGTTCCATCACACAGGCTTCACCAAAGCCATTTAGCTTGTAGTCGCCATACACACAGTCATAAGCGCGTTCGATTGCGTCACCGTGGCCAGTCAACAAGCACTGTACCGTTTTAACAACGGCCTCCCGTGTGTTATTCGCCTGAAAATCGAGACGTAAGCGTTCAAGGCCAGCCAAGTTTTCTCCAAGATCTTTTGATACGAACCGCAACCGTACAACAAAGGCGTGGCACCCTGTCAAATAGTGGAACAACTCATCATAGCTAAGTTGCTCCAGTTCAGTGGAGTCACAAAGATAGGTTCGAATGTTCTCAACATTCTCGATTTCCGAGGAGACGTGGTAGGCGTCACCCTTCCCGATATCGTCAGTTGACTGCCAAACATCAACGTAATGCGCTATACGATTTGCCCGTTCCTCGGGATCGCTCAACAGAGTTGTCTCACACCACCCATTGCCTCTACCCTGCGTGAGTCTCAACCAACCTAGGAAACGCCACATTTCGATCTGAGGGTCCTGTCCTGAATATTCTGGGCGCCCAAACCCGTGTTCCTTCGCGATACTAAGGATTTCGTGGTGAGCAGGAACCAGAATTTCGTCGTACTTCCGACGTAAGTTCTGAATAAACAAGCGTTCCTTCGACTTTTTCTCACTTCCTACAACCACACTTGTTGGAGCGGCAGGTTTGACAAATTTATGAATGAACTTTTCAAACGCATTCTCGTTCTGTGGCTTTTCTCTCGATTTGAACGCCTTAGTATACTCGCTTAATACTCCCTCGTTTAGGACGTCTGCATCATTCCACAAGTCGTCGAAAATCTGGGGTAGTTCGTAGAATGCCTCATCACGGTCCTGCCTCAACACCACGGAGAGTTCTCTGTTCGATTGCAGGCCGCTGTTTGTCAAATTGGCTGATCCAACAAGGGCCACGTCATCGACGATGTATAGCTTGGTATGGAACTTGGCGTCGGTGAAGTATCGCACCTTTACCATCGGGTTTTCGAACGCAGCACGTAATGCTTCTGGTGTGGTGATCGGCGAGAACCTGACAATAAGCCGGACCTCACAGCCTCTATTGGTCAGTGCTTCGATTGGGGCTGTAGTCGTAAAAAACGGAGCCGCTAGCAAGCCAACTGCCGGATTCACCCCAGCCTCTATAAAGAAGTTGATCGTGAAGCCTGATTTCGAAGTGTTCCCATACAGGTCTCGCAAGCTCATTGTTTCGGCCGATCACGCGCTCAAGTGGAACAGGAAGCTTTTCAAAGCATTTTCACGTCATTACCTACATCGTGCGTTGTTTCGGACGCGGCTAGTTCGACAAAAGTAATGCATGCATAGCACCAATTTCATCAATTGCTTCGACATACTGATCGCGTTGTAAAATGGAGTATTTGTCGTTGGAAAGAATTATCCGATTAGCGTCCTCTGGAATGACATCATCCGCCACAGTCTCTGTTGAGATCGTTCCCAGAATTAGCTGCTGACCATCTAGCGCCCTAGTAAAAATGAACTTGAAAATCGCATCCAAGTTACTCGAATCTTGTTCTTGCTGTTGTGGTGAGTCGATGACCAGAGGGCAGACCTTCGTGCTGCCGAATTTTTTCAAGGTGTGTAACAGCGCAAAGTACTGAGCGAGCAGAGCACGAGGCAGATCGCTTCCAAGGGCATTATTCCTAATTACTCGTGTTGGCTCCGCATAATCGCTTTCCTCCAAAACGAATACATTTAGAGAATTCAGATATTCTTTCATTCGCGACTGATAGGATTCGAGAATCTCTTTCTTTTTCTTCGAGTCTAATTTCAAATAGTCCTTCAAATCATCAATGGCCTTCTGGACCTCAGCCATCGCTCTATCCTGACCAGCGATATCATTACTAAGCGAGGCAATCATCTCCTTGTTGCCCTCGGAGGCAACAATATCGCGTAAGGTCACCTCAGATCTTTTTCGATTGAGAAGCAGTTCCATTTCGTGAGTTTCTGGCCCCAACGACTTGTACCCACCTTCTGCAACAGCAAGTTTTTCGGAAACCTCGATGCGATCCTTTTGGCGCTGATCAAGGATCCCTCCGCAGTAGTCTACGTCATCCAGCAGACCAAAACGCTCTTGAAAAGAGTTTTCAAACTCTGTCCCGCAAGTGGGACACCCAACCACATCAGGTGTATCAATTCGCGCCGCATACTCGTAATCTGCGGTTAACTCAGATATTGCGCGATGCAGAATCGCGATATCAGTATCAATCGCGTTTCGTTCGTTCCTTATGTCTTTAACCTTGGAAAGAGCATCTTGTTGCCGTGCCCGTTGCAGATTGTAAGAATCGACCAGTTTGTCCATTTCTTCCTTGAACGCTACAGGATCAATGTTGATTTGAATTTGGGAAGAACGTTTTTGAAAAGTCGTTAGCGCGGTAGACAGAACGCCTCGTTCCCTTTGTAGTTCTGACTTTTTCTCCAAGCTTTCCATGACTTTCTTTTTGGCATCGTAGTAACTTTGTGGTCGTATCCCCAGATGATACTCAATCATATTCTTGCGATACGAAGTGAACTGCTGAAGGCCACTGAATGACTCCCAGCTCTTAGTCCAGCCTGCGTCTTGATCAACGTAAAATGGAAGAAAATAGAACGCTGGTCCTGCTCTTCCTAACTTGCCATCCACGCGCTTCTCCAATTCAATATTGAAATCGAGCTGTTCACACAGGAACTCAGCGACACCACCTTCTGTTGTGATGCCGCTATGTTTCGAAATCAGGCCCTTCTGGGCGTCAAAAACACCGAAGTATTTTCCGTCTCTGACAACAAAATATTTTGTCCCGTTTAGGAAAATTTCAGAGCAATAGAACGCCTTGGCTCGCTTCCAGCGCGTGTTGTTCATTTGGGGGGCGTCGGCACCAATTGAGTGATAGAGTGACTTAATTAGTGTCGATTTTCCAACATCATTCTCCCCCGTCAGAATGTTGGTTCCGGGCTGAAAGCTCACCGTCCTCGCGGCTTTCTCGAGCTTTGATACTATCCAGAGCTTTTTGAACACCAAGCCTGTCATCTTCGCGACCTTTTCTTAGGTTTCTAATGAGTTTATGAAAACTAAATTTCTGCATTGAATACGATCACCACGAACGCCAAGAAATAGAACTTTTCACTGTATAAGGATAAGTCATCTGTTAATTGGGCAATGTTTGACAAGGCACTTGTAAGGAAATCTGGTAGCGCCTCTGCGGCCTCTGTATGGAAATGATGTTCAAGGCGCGTTTTAAGTTCCTCGGCATCGCCGTTGGTAGGATCGATGTAGTCAGCTACCGCGTTGGAAATCTTTTTTCCCATTTTCATAAGGTCGACAGTAGTCCATCCCGCTTCCTTCAGCTCCCCATTCACCAACTGCATATCAGGGGCCGGAGTTCTATTCCTGACAACCAGCTGGACTGTTTTTGAAAGGAATTTTCGGTCAATACATTTCTTTAACTTAAGATCATCGGTTGAAGAGATGGTCCCGGAGTCGACGTTGTTCTTACGATTGATCTCATCTTGCACCAGTCTAGTCCATGCGTGCATATTAACCCCGTGGCCTTCACCCAACTCCATTTTAAATAGCTCAGACACTTCGCCCATTAGAAAGCTTTGCATTGCGTCCAGCGAGACCCCGGTTGTCAGAAAGTAAACACTGTTTAAGCGTTCCTCATCAAAACCAGATAGCTCGTCGGAGAGTTTTTCTTTGATTTTTGTTACATCGCTTTCCTTGAGGTCGGTAACGCAGGAACCAGTGTCACAAAACGAAAACGACACATTCGAAACAAGGATTGTTTTGACCGTATGCCCTGCACCTATACCATCAAAATTCTGGTACATTTTGCCAAGAATTGAGGGCTTCTTCCCTTCCGTCCCCTTGCGGCGCGCCAGATAGAACGGCAGCGTGATGCTGGATGATGCTTTCTTTGTTTTGACTTGGAAAAAGTCCACCTTCTGTGGGTTTTCGGCCGGCTCCATGAATACAACGTCGTCGTGGTATTCGAAAGCTACCAAATAGTCGGCACCCTTCAGATGCCGTTTTATCATTTCACAGAACGCCCAGTTTTTTTGATAGTCAAAGCGAAGATTGGTATCTGCCCCAGCCGTTTCCCGCTGAGGTTTCTTCAACATCTCTTCTAAAAGCGTCTTCGACATCAGGCACTTCGCTAAGTAAATCGGTGATTTTTGTATCGATCCTCACCCTAAAGTTACTGAGGAAATTTGCAATCAAGTTCTTTATGATAAATGGGAATCCAACTCGCCTTTCGAAATAGGAGCTTTTGGATTAGGTGTTGTCAGTTTCATCTATGAATAAAGAGATGGTTGGGGGAAAAATCGGTCCGCCTATACGAGGGTTTTCAATTCATACGAAGCGCTCTTCTCTATCGCCCTGTTGCTGCCGCCCTGCTTCCACGGTTGGTTTTGAACGCAAAGACGGCCTAGCGATATGAGCGCTAAGCCGTTGTTTTGTTTGAGATTTTGTTGGTTGCGGGGATAGGATTTGAACCTCTGCTGCTTGCGCGCGGGCTCCGCCCGTGCTCGCCTGATCGCTAAAATTGATCCACTGGATCAATTTCTTCACGCGCCCAGCCTTCAAGTTATGAGCACTGCCTCTTAACCTCGCAGGACCTAAGTTCCAACCCATCTCCGGCGATCAAACATAAAAAAACCGCCCTACGGAGGGCGGTGTTTGATGTTTGGTTGCGGGGATAGGATTTGAACCTATGACCTTCAGGTTATGAGCCACAACGGCCTATGTTTAACTGAAATCTATCTATTGCAATAAGTCATTATTATAGCTACATAATTTGTGTATAGAAGTGCAATCTGAATGCACCGAATATAGTCAAATTTACGCAAATAGGTAGCCCTATGGTAGCCCCAAACGATCGCTTCAACTTCACTAAGAAGGCTTTGCTGGCCCTACCAGCCCCGCCGAAGGGGGTGCGCCACGCCTATAAAGACGAGCGTGTGCAGGGCCTCATCATTCGCATAACTGCCACGGGTCAAAAGACCTTCCAGCTTTACCAGAAGTATCAAGGGCGCCCCGTGCGCGTCACGCTGGGTACCTTCCCCGACATGACCATTGAGAGAGCTCGCAGTGAAGCCACCAAGGCCAAGGGAGACCTTGCAGGGGGCACAAACCCCAATGTCGCCAAGAACCAACTACGCAAAGAGATTACGCTGAGAGAGCTGTTTGATCTCTACATGGAGCGTTACAGCCGAATTGAAAAGAAGTCGTGGAAATATGACGAGCGCGAAATCAATAAGTTTGTCTCCCATTGGTTCAATCGCAAGATATCTGACATCAGCAAATATGAAATCATCACCCTTCATTTGAAAATCAAGGAAGAAAACGGCCTGTACCAAGCCAACCGAATGCTTGAGCGCCTACGCTCCATGTACAACAAGAGCATTGAGTGGGGCTGGGAAGGTACGAACCC